>JAFVVN010000027.1 GCA_017502125.1 Bacteroidales bacterium
ATACCGTCCTGATGATAGTATCGTCCGCTCACCATATATGAGACATTCTTCGAGCCTCCGCGTACGGACACATTATAGTCCTGGGTCGGACGGCTGTCGTCATACATGTAGTTATACCAGTCAAAGTTGGCCAGGTACACATATTCCAGACGTCCGTTACGCAGTTCAGTCACCACCCAAGGGCGGTCAGGATGCTCAGTGACATCATTCCTGCGTTCCCACATGCGCTGGTAGTCATAGCTTGTGTAATTCGTGTAAGGAACACCGGAATAGGTTTCCATGAACAGGTCGGCGATCTTTGCGTGATAGTAGCCTCGCGTCTCGTAGTCTGTCGATGTTGTAGGAGCAGAAACAGAGAAACGGGCGTCGGCGGTAACGGTAGGAGCCTTGTCGAAATCACCGTTCTTGGTGGTGACAAGTATGACTCCGAATGCTCCTCGGGCACCATAGATGGCAGCAGAAGATGCATCTTTCAAAACTGATATCGACGCAATATCGTTGGCATTGATTCTTCCGAGGTCGGTCTCGACTCCGTCAACCAGAATCAGAGGACTACCTCCGTTCGGAGACGTGTTTCCTCGGATATTGAAATTTGAAGAGGCTCCCGGACGTCCTGAACTGTTGGTGATGTTCAGGTTAGGCACCACGCCCTGCAGCGCCTGTCCGACACTGGCCACTGGTCTGTCCTGAAGCTGGTCCTGATCCACAGCAGCCACAGCACCTGTGAGATTCACCTTTTTCTGGACACCATAGCCGACCACTACGGACTCTGTGAGAAGCTGGTTATCTTCTTCCAGATAGACCGTCATTGTAGAAGGTATTGCCCCTCCCACGGTCAAAATCTTTGTCTGATAACCCATGCAGACCACTGTAAGAGTCTCATCGGAACCGGACAGTGAGATGGTGCAGACTCCGTCAAGGTCTGTAATCTCTCCTGACCCATCCGCTTTCATCACAGCCGCACCTATGACAGGCAGTCCGTTTGCGTCAAGGACAGTCAGCGTCAGAGTTGCAGGCGTCTGCTGCCCCGTACCCTGCCCATCCATGATTTCCTCGGCCTTTAAGGCCGGGACATTGCTCAAGCCTGCTGTCATGTGCCCGTTCTCGGCGAATGACACTATGGACAGAAGCATAGCAATAATGGTTAGTTTTTGTCTGTTAAGTTTCATATTATAGCAATCTACCAATTGTCTGAACGGAACGGAGTCGCCGGGATGCCGAAACCGTTGAAGAGGGTCGCCTCCGACCAGTTTTTCATGCCATAGCGCACTGCAACAGGATTCGGAACCTCCGGACACTTATATACCTTGATCTGATTGCGGTTGCTGCTGAGCGAACGTCCCTTTGCAGGATAGAACACCCTGTCCTCACCGGCAAGTTCAAAGCCATCAAGGTCTGTGCTGATCGGTCCGAGTCCCTTCCGGCCTACGTCAAATGTAACGATCGCCTCACCGTCCTTGAATTCGAATTTCACAGGCACCGGAGTCTTTCCGTCGAACATATCATATCCGTAATCATTCATCAGAGCATTGAACGCAAGACGGTCACCTACTACCTTCTTGTTCGCCGGGTGGATACATGCAAGTTCACCGGCATCGTGTGTACAAGCCATTCCGCTATAAGGAATGAGTTCGAGAGTCTGAGCCTGTGCCCACATCATATAGCCACCTTCCGGCAGGTCCGGATCCTCATACTTGTAAGGAGCGATCTGGGTGAAATAGAAAGGCATCTTATCGTTGCCCCACTCCTGACGGAGCATCCTGACGAATGCAGGCTGGAGTCTCTTGTACTGCTCATATTTCATTCGGTTGTCGCAGCCCTGATACCAAATGAATCCTTTAGCGGTGAACGGGATGATACTGTGAAGCATTCCATTATACAGCACACCCGGCAGTTTGAAGCCATTTTTCTTTGGCCACTCCTTTTCCTCCAGATGGTTGAGTTTCACCTCATCAGCAAATTCCTTCTTCAAGAGTTCCGGATTCATCCATGCCTGAATAGGAGTTCCTCCCCAGGACACATTGATTATGCCGACAGGAACATCAAGGGTCTCATAAAGTCTCTTTGCAAAGAAATATGCAGTCGCACTCGCCTCAGCCACTCCCTCCGGAGTGTGCTCATACCAAGTCGCAGGACATTCGTTCTTGAGTTCAAAGGATTTGATGCGCTCAAGGTTGCAGGAACGGATCAAGGTTGTGGTCTTTGCACCCAATATAAGGTCTGTCGAGCCGGAAACCGGCTGTCCCGAGAAGCCCTTCATAGGCATTTCCATATTGGACTGGCCGGAGCAGATCCACACTTCCCCGACGAGGACATTCTTCAATGTGGTCTTCTCACCGTCGCTGAAGGTGATTTCATATGGTCCGCCAGCCTTCGGAGTCGCTACACGTGCAAACCATTTTCCGTCAGCGTCAGCCTGTGCAGTTGTCTTTGCCTTCGACCAGGTTGTCGTGATGGTCACCTTGGCATTCGGTTTTGCATATCCCCAGAGAGCGGCATCAGCCTGCTGCTGAAGGACCATGTTGTCAGCAAAGACCGGAGGAAGTTCCACCTTTGCCTGCAGAGCAAAAATGCTTGCAAACAAAAGACCTATAGTCAATACTCTTTTCATAGTCGTTTCAATGATGTTCAGTCAAAGAATCAGATTATCTGATATGCTCATATGTGAAAGCCTCCCAAGGCATATCGGCATCTGCCTTGCCGTTATCCAGGATATCGACAATATGCATCAGAAGCGGGAAATCCCTGAGATCCACCAGGCCGAGTTCCGCTTTACGGCGGATAGCCTGTCCCATGACGCGGGTAATCACGAGACTCTCAAGAGTAATTCCTGCAAGGGCTTCAGTCACCTGATCATAGTCCAGACCCTTACCCATCAGCACTCCGCACCTACGTGTACGGCCACTGAATATGGTCACATAGAGATCGCCGAGGCCTATGCATTCAGACTCGAATGTTCCGCCCTGGATCTGCATGAGAGCATGAGTCTCACGTACAGCCTGCGAGAATGTTCCGGCCTGTGAGTTGTAGTGCTGAGGCTCATCCTCACCATGCCAGCGGATATTCAGTCCCACTGCAAGAGTCACTGCCATTGCATATGCGTTCTTGAGAGCAACTGCACTTTCAAGTCCTATCACGTCATTTGTGAGGGAGATATGGTAATACGGACGTGTCATCGCCTCCTTCATCATGCGCAGAGCATCGCTGTCCTTACCACAGAAGCCCACTTCAGTAGGATCCATAAAAACGAGTTCATACGAAGTGCACGGCCCTCCGACGGCACATATCGTCCTGCTTATGCCACGTTTTGCAAGTTCGCTTTCCCAGTATCCGGGGTAAGAAAGAAGAGTTCCATCCTCGGTAGCACGGAGGCCTTTGGTCACCGACAGCACCGGCATATCCGGATCCAACTGGGTGAGAATTTCCTCAAGGAACCAGTCAACGCCGAAAGAGGAAACGCCTCCGATAACGAAATCTGAACCTTTAACGACTTCCTTCCAATCCTTAAAATAATGGTATTGAACATTTTCTGGGAATGGACGACAAAATTTCTCATGCTTACCGGTTGCAATGTAGCCGTCAATGATCTCATCATCAAGACAAGTACCTACAATATGTACTTCATGTCCGTTTTCAGCAGCTGGAAAAGCAAGTGCAGAGCCCATCATGCCTGCTCCGATGATAGTGATTTTCTTTTTCATCATACTAGTATGTTATCAATTTATATAGTCTTTTTCATTGAGTGCACGCGCACTCAGTTTGCAAAGGTATCAATATTTTTTAAAACAACAAATATTTCATAAATTTGCGTAAACTTTTCGAAGACAATTGACTGCAATGAAACAAATAAGCAATTCCACTCCAACAATATTTGATGTAGCAAGAACAGCGGGGGTATCAAGAGGAACGGTGGACAGAGTCGTATATAACCGCGGGCGCGTGTCCGCCAAGACGAAAGAAAAAGTCAGAAAAGCCATCGAGATTCTGGGATATACTGCAAATCCGAACGCATCATCACTGGCTAAAAAGAAAGAGTATCACTTTGCTTGCCTGATTCCTAAATACAGCAAGGGAGATTACTGGGAAGAGATATACAACGGATTCATCGAAGGTGCTGCATCCGTAACATGCGGAACAATCACACTCGACATCCATCATTATGACCAGACTGATGTGGAGTCGTTCATTTCAGCAAGCAAGGAAATACTCCAAGGCAATCCTGCCGGGGTGATCATGAACGCCGTCTTCAAGGAGGCAGTCATTGACTTTGCGTCAGAACTGGCCCGGAAGGATATCCCATATGCATTTGTAGACAACAAGATCGACGATCTGGAATACATGCTTTACTATGGAGTCGATCCGTATAAAAGCGGCTCCTTTGGAGCTTTCCTGCTGACTACCAGATGCGATGTCCGTGAGATCGCACTCATACGACTTATCCGTGACGCAAAACATAAGGCCGACCCTAACGCTCCACGCAGACACGGGTTTCTTGATTACATTGAAGAGAATCTGCCGGAGTGCATAGTCCACACCGTCTTCATCAACCCGGACTTGCCGGAAGACAACTTGAATATACTGAGCAAGTTCTTCAGCGAGCACCCGGACGTCAAGCACATCGCAATGACCAACTCGCGAGTATGGCTCATTGATGAATATCTTGAGAAAAATCCTGACAAAGGACGCATCGTAGTCGGCTTTGACGATCTGAAAAGGAATCTCGAAAGTCTGAGGAAGGGAAACATCGAATACCTCATAACCCGACACATATCCTTGCAGTCGTTTAAGGTCATGACTCAGTTTGCAGAATGCGTCATAAACGGAACCCTCCCTGCACGCCGCAACAATTACGTGCATATGGACATCCTTCATAAAATGAATATGGACGACTATTAAAAATGCAAGGGGCATCTCCTGAACACGGCAAGAGCGGAGCATGACATGCTTACCACGCTGTTCATGATAGCTTACCACGCGATTCAGCGGGACATGGTACACTTACGATCAAAAAACAGCGGCATTTTTTGATTGTAACTTCGAAAAAGTCCGTTTTTACCAGAGATTTGACCTGTTTTGTCAGTTTGGATCAAAAAATACCGGCATTTTTTGATCCAAACCTGGAACACAAAGGACAGAATCCCAAGAACAGCACCCAGAGGACAGGATACAGAGGGCCGACCCAACGTGTCTGGAAAAGTGGGGAACAACGGTAGGGAATAATACCTATATTTGCACCCCAAAACTGGATTCAATGGGAAGAAAGGACTCAATCATAGGACATGCTGCGGCGCTGGTCGCCTATGCGATATTCGGATTCAACATCATCGTATGCAAGGACCTCACGAGCGGGCATCTCATTCCGCCGCTGGGGATATTCACCTTGAGGTCTCTGGTGGCCGGAGGGCTTTTCTGGCTGGTGTCGGCCTTCCTTCCGAAGGAGAAGATCGACAGGAAGGACTACATCAGGATCTTCGCGGCTTCGATGCTGGGATTCTTCACCTGCCAGGTCACCTTCCTGGTGGGAATCCCCTACATCACACCGATGGACTGCTCTATCCTGACCGCAATGTCACCGATATACACGATGATTGTCGCCGCGCTTGTGATCAAGGAGCCGATAACCATGAAGAAAGCCGGCGGTGTCGCGGTCAGCTTCATTGGAATCATCTATCTGATAGTCAGTCGTGTATCCGCGCCGGGAGGAGTGGCGGAAAGCACTCCGTTCGGAATATTCATGATCGTGCTCAACAGCCTGAGTTTCTCGATGTATCTGGGGATATTCAAGCCGCTCATCGCCAGATACTCCGTAGTGACATTCATGAAATGGATATTCCTTTTCTCTGCCTGCGTCTCCACCCCCTTTTCCATTAAGGGACTCATAGCGACTGACTGGGCCGCCATCCCGTCCGTCCAGTATGCCGAACTGGCATATCTGGTCATCTGCGCCACATTCATCACATATTTCCTGATACCGGTTTCGCAGAAAAGGATAAGACCGACCCTGGTCAGCATGTACAGCTACGTGCAGCCTATAATCGCCATCGTGATCAGCATCGCCATAGGCATGGACGAACTCACATGGCAGAAGGTCCTGGCAGCAGGGATGGTCTTCGGAGGAGTCATAATCGTAAGTTACAGCAGAAGTGCCCACGGCAATGAGGGCATATCCAAATGAATTTCATATCTTTGCATCTCACCGCGTCGTAAGCGGGATTTCAAACAAAAAAGGATTATGAAGAACGTAGCATTAAAGCAGGTATACCACGAAGGTATAACCATGCAGGTACCCGAAATATGGGAGGTGGAAACCGACGAGTTCAACGAGGAAGACGGCACCAGGTCATACACTCTGAGCATCAACGCCAACGGCAAGGATATCAGGAGCATAGACATCAGCTGGGGAGTCATCCCTGAGGGATCGGATTCCTATCTGGAGGCATGCAGGACATATGAAGAAGTGGTCGCGGAAGACGACCTTTCGTCAGATGAGGAGCCTATAATGTGCTTCGAGTTCCAGAAGCGCGAGGCACACGGATTCAATGTGTGGACCGACAACGGACAGCCATGTTTCTTCTTCTGCATGGACATCCCGTCAAAAGGCAGGAACCATCTTCTGACCGTACTCATCAGCGCCTCAAACAACGATGAGCTCCAGAGCCTTCTTGATTTTACCGAGGAATATCTTTCAGTGGAATAGCCTCCACCGTGGAACATGTAAGCCCAAAATGTCCTAACCGATGAAGAGACTCGTCAGAATTGCGGTTCTTGCCGCAGCAATCTCCTTTATGAACCTTGTCAGGTCAGAGGCACAAAACATTCAGCTCCACTACGATTTCGGACGCAACTGTGCCACTTCAACAGTCGAGATGTTCCGTCCGGATGCCGCAGGAAGCACATATTTCTTTGTGGACATGGACTATACCCCCAAGGCAGCGGGTGCATATTTCGAGATATCACGTGAGTTCTGTTTCTGGCAGGACAGCCGGTTGAACTGGCTTTCAGCCCACATCGAATATAACGGAGGACTCAGCACTGAAGCCGGCTCGTTCAACAACGCCTGGCTTGCCGGAGCCACATATTCCGGACACAACAAGGACTACTCCATGACATGGTCTCTGACGGCAGCCTATAAGGCCATTCCCGGAACCATCGGTCTGAATGGCGCCAGACAGCCTCACAGTTTCCAGATCACCGGTGTGTGGAACCTTGATTTCCTCAACCACTGGATCTCGTTCAACGGCTTCTTCGATTTCTGGAGGGAACCTCGTCCATGGCAGGGAACCGACTTCATATTCTGTTCGGAGCCTCAGCTGTGGGTGAACCTGCGCAACATCAAGGGATGGGAAAAGATCAATCTCAGCGTAGGAACAGAAGTGGAACTGTCCGCCAATTTCGTTGACAAGGGCTTCCACGCCATCCCCACAGTAGGTGCCAAATGGACTTTCTGAAAGAAGGACAGGCTTCATACAGAAAGAAACAGGCCTCTCGACAATGACTGAGAGGCCTGTTTCTTCTATATCTCTATCGAGTTGAGCAGCTCGAGCTTTCCATCGTCGATCAGTTTTATGATCAGCTCGCCGAAGAGGGTGTTCTGCCATGCGAACCATGGTCTGGTGAAGTGGTTCGGGTCATTCACGTCGAAGGACTCGTGCATGAAGCCTGTGCCTGCATCAGTACGCATAAGCATTTCTATGCATTCCTTGATTTCGGCATCATTCCGTGACGTGAAGGCCCTCATCATGATGCTCATCGGCCATGCCATATCGTATCCGACATGAGGACCGCCTATACCTTCACCTGCTGTTCCCCTGAAGAAATATGGATTATCCTCGCTCCAGACGAATCTTCGGGTGTTCTGATAGACCTTGTCATTCAGAGGGACATCACCAAGGTATGCCATGGCAAGAAGACTTGGGACATTGGCATCATCCATCAGGAAGCAGTTGCCGAATCCGTCGACCTCAAAGGCATATATCTTTCCATACTTAGGGTGCCTGACTATTGCATGCTTCTTCAGCGCCTTCTCCACCTCGTCTGCAAGTTCCAGACACTCCGATGCAGTCTGTTCATCCTTATTGACTGCGGTCAGGATCTCCGCAGCCTTTCTCAACGAGGTGACTGCGAAGAAGTTGGAAGGCACAAGGAAGTCGAATGTCGTGGCGTCGTCCGACGGACGGAACGAAGACACGATGAGTCCCACCGGATTCACGGGATTTCCCCATCCCACACAGCATTTAGTATCCAACTGACGATCCGTCTTCCTGAGGAACCGGTATGGACCGAGATTCTCCTTTCTCTGCTGCTCCTTCAGGGTCTTGAGGATATTTCTGATGGCTTCCTGCCATACAGGTCCGAAAACGGACTCGTCACCTGTGGTCTTCCAATAATGATAAGCCAGTCTTATCGGATAACATTGCGAATCTATCTCCCACTTGCGCTCATGGACCTCCAGCTTCATCTGGGTCATATCACTCTGCCACTCCCCTCCTGTCGGGCCGTCGTTGAATGCATTGGCATACGGGTCGATGTTTATGAGCTTGAACTGACGGTTGATCACCCCGGCAAGCATATGGCGAAGATTCTCATCCTCCGGAGCCAGCTGGACATATGGCCACACCTGCGCGCCCGAATCCCTGAGCCACATGGCATGGATGTCGCCGGTGTATACGAAGGTGTCGTATAATCCGTCAGAGTCCTCTCCCTTGAAGTGGACTGTCGTATCCAGAGTGTTAGGGAAACAGTTCCTGAACATCCAGATGAGCCTCTGATTGGTGAGAAGGCGGGTCACTTCGTCTATCTTGGCCTCAACGGCCTCGGACCTGAACAGCCTGTCCTCCTCAGCGGGTCTGCCGCATTTGAATTCCTGTCCTGCGGCAACTGTTGCCAGACATAATGCAAGGGAAAAAATCACAAGTTTTCTCATAAGCTATCTTTAATTTGAGAATGAATATGGCCTGTCCTCCATCGAAACAGAGCGCGTCTTTGAAGGCCGGTCAGACATGGTGTAGCGTATATCGGCTCCTTCCGTCAGGAGATCATGCTCAAGATAGGTACGGGTATATCTCTTTCCATTCACCTTCATGTCTGAAATATAGAAATTCTCCTTTCCATTGTCAGGAGCGCTGATACTCAGGATCTTGCCCCCAGGCATGGTTACCTCGACCTTCTTGAAGAGCGGAGTTCCGAGGACATACTGGTCTGTCGCAGGGCACACAGGGTAGAAGCCCATCGCCGAGAAGACATACCAGGCCGAGGTCTGACCGTTATCCTCATCTCCACAATATCCGTCAGGACTGCATGTATAGAACCTGTCCATCACCTCGCGGATACGCTGCTGGGCCTTCCACGGCTGACCGCTCCAGTTATAGAGGTAGAGCATATGCTGGATAGGCTGGTTTCCATGGGCGTAATTACCCATATTCATGATCTGCATCTCGCGGATCTCGTGGATGGTGAAGCCGTAGTAGCTGTCATCGAAATGAGGAGGGATTTCAAACACCTTGTCGAGATTCGCATTGAACGCATCCTCCCCTCCCATGAGTGCCATAAGTCCTGCAGGGTCGTGGAACACTGACCAGGTATAGTGCAGGGCATTGCCTTCCGTGAAGTCTCCGCCCCACTTCAACGGGCTGAAATTATCTGAGAACGAGCCATCTGCCTTACGTCCGCTCATGAGCGAGAATTCCTCACGATACAGATTCCTATAGTTCATGGCCCTTTCCTTATAGACACCGATCTCTTCCTCAGGTCTGCCGAGAGCCTCACCGAGAGTATATATGCACCAGTCATCATATGCATATTCAAGAGTGCGGGCTGCACTTTCATTGATGCCCACATCACATGGGACATAGCCCAGCCTGTTGTACCAGTCCCATCCGAGACGTCCGGTGGACGAAACATGAGGATGGACCGCATCGGCACCATGTTTCACAGCCTCCCAAAGGGTCTCGATGTCATATCCGCGGATTCCCTTGACATGAGCATCAGCCACCACAGAAGCCGAGTTGTTGCCCACCATGCAGCCACGATGTCCCGGACTTGCCCATTCCGGGAGGAAACCGCTTTCCTTGTATGCATTCACCAGGCCCTCCTGCATCTTCACATTCATCTCCGGATAGACCAGATTCAGAAGAGGGAAGAGACATCGGAAAGTATCCCAGAAGCCTGTGTCAGTGAAAAAATATCCAGGGCAGACCTCGCCTGTATGAGGGCTGTAATGCACCAGCTCACCTTCTGCCGTAGTTTCTGTCAGGGTGCGAGGGAAAAGGACTGAACGATAGAGGCACGAATAGAAGGTGCGGATATTGTCGATGTTGTCATCCTCAACCCTGATCCTGCCCAATATTTCATTCCAGCGGGCACGTCCCTCAGTCTTTATACGGTCAAAATCACCGTCGCCAAGTTCCTGCATGTTGACAAGAGCCTGTTCGATGCTTATGAATGACGATGCCACCTTGAGGTTCACCTTCCTGTCCCCACTCAGGGAGAAACCGACCACAGCCCCCGAATGGGCGGACTGCGATTCTGTCTCTTCCGACTGGACTGATCCGTCCGATACGGTACGTACATAATCGAAAGGAGTGTCGGACTCGATCACAAACCAGTTCCTGAAATTCGAAGGGACTCCTCCTGAATTCTTCGTCGTATAGCCCACAATCCTGTTCTCCTCAGGGATGACCTTGATGTATGAGCCGTTGTCAAAGGCGTCCACCACCAGATATGGCTTCTCATCTTCCGGATATTTTATACGGAAGGCTGCTGCCCGCTCCGTAGGGGTAAGTTCGACGTAAACATCATGATCGGCAAGGTAGACCCCATAATAGTATGGTCTGGCCTCTTCCGCCTTATGCGAGAACCAGCTCGCCCTGTCTTCCTGGTTGAAGACAGGATCTCCTGTGACAGGCATGAGGGCAAACTGACCGTAGTCATTTATCCACGGTGAGGGCTGATGGGTCTGCTTGAATCCCCTGATCCTGTCTGCAGTATAGCAATAGGTCCATCCGTCCCCCATCGTGCCTGTCTGCGGGGTCCAGAAGTTCATTCCCCAGGGGCGCGCTATAGCAGGATAGGTATTGCCTGTGGAAAGCGAATGCTTGGACATGGTCCCCACAAGGACACTGACATGATCCACAGGATCACCCGTCGACGCTTCCGGCCTGTGCGAACACGCCACGACAGCCAGACAGACTAAAGCAAATAATATATTTCTGTACTTCATATCTCTATGGAATATCAACCTCTACTGTTTCTGAATAGTTCCACCTCTTGGTTCCGCTTCCGGCAGGAGTATCATAGTTTATTCTTGCTGCCGCGCGGATGAACACCTTCCTTCCTGAAGGAATAGGATTCTTCGGATTTGACGTGATGGTGATGGTCTTTCCGAATGATGTATCAAACTCCTTTCCCGTATATTTGATCTCATTTGACCACCTCTCATCTCTGGCCCTATAGCCGCATGACGAGGACTGGCTCACAAAGAGCTGGATATCAGTCATATTAAGATAGGAGTCGTCATAGTTCCCGCTCTGGGAAACAAGTGTCTTGAAGTCTTCTTTAGACACGCCTCTGGTCACTTTCACTCGTGCCGTAATCACACCGTCACTGACCATCGCCATATCATCAAGTTCAACCTTAAGAAACGGAGACACTTCAAAGGTAAGGAATTTTTCTCCTTTTAGATGTATATCCTGTGTCTTATTTACCACAGGTACACCATCTTTATCCTCAAGGTATATGGGAAGGAACGGGCCATCCACCCTGACATTATAGTCCGCCTCGAAAAGCTTTGTATTCTGGAATGTTCCATCTGGACGGCAATAGAAATCCAGAGGAGTGACATTTCCCTCCCAGGAAGTCTCTATCAGCCTCACTCTGATTCCCTCCGAGCCCTGGTCTGTCAGCACCGGCTCTCCCGTTGCAGAATCAACAACCTCACCACGAAGTGTCTCTGACGGCGCTTCATAGTTGTCCAGCTGAAACAATGAGCATGAGACAGAAGTCATCAGACATAGAATTAACGATATATATTTGATTGTCTTCATCTTGAATTATCTATTAGGTTGCTGATCTATATATGCGCTCTTTGACACTTCTCCAGACGGTATCGAGAAATAGTAGTCTATCGTGTTGAACTCGAATTCCTGAGGACGAACATTCACGAAATGAGCATCAAAGAAGTACTTGTCATTGACTGTGGAATAGAACGGATAGAGTGCACGGAAACGATACTTCGATCCACTGCTGAATATATCAGCATCCTTCTCCACACCCCAGAAAAGGTCTTTTGCCCCTTCATGCTGGACTCTCCAACGGCGAAGATCCCACTTGGTCTTATGCTCGAAGGCCAGTTCCTTGCGACGCTCGCGTCTTACGATATTCCTGCTTGCCTCATCAGCTGACAGTCCGGATGTCAGGAGGTCCGCACCGGCCCTCTCTCTGATATCATTTATCGCCTCGGTCGCCACAGCAAGCATGTCATCTCCCTGTACAGGACTGGTCACACCGGCAATTGCCAGTTCGACAGCTGACTCAGCCACTGCCAGAAGCACATCAGCGTAACGCATGAGGATGAACGGCTGAGCTGACTTGCCTTCTCCGATATCTTCCACCGTCATATCTTCATTCAGATACTTTCGCATATGGAGGCCCGTGATTGTGGACTCATAATATTCCTGCCACACTCCGCATGAACCTGTCGCAGGCATCTGCTGTCCGTTCACTTCGACCGTCTCAATGCCAGAGGTCGGCTGAGCACCAAGATACAAGGTCTTGCTACTGCCCTTATATGCCTGAAGGTCAGCATATTTCATCTGCGCCGCACCATAAGAATAGTTATCACCGAACAAGAGCGGCACATGATTCTCCGAGCCACCTGTGAAGATGCCGGCCCTCACCTCTATCACCTCCTTACGGAATTCATCCATCGGGAAGATCACATATGCCCTGAGCCTCGGCTCCGCATTGGCAAAGAGATCCATAGGAGATTCGAAAAGAAGATATTCTCCCTTGTCATTTGCTGAACCGCTTGTCAGTTTGAGCGTTCCATCCGGATGGTATTCCAGACCATCGAACAACTCGAGGAAGTCCAGGGTCGGGCAGGTTCCTCCTGCCAACGGAGAATGCCAGAGGAACGGTGAACTGTAGGCATCCAGACCATGAGTCATCGTCGGGTATTCATACTCACGCACGAGAATATTCTCCGGACTTGCAAGGTCAGACCACATCTCCACCATATTTCTGTACTGGGCTGTCTTGTCACCTGCGACCCAAGCCTTCTTATACAGAGAATATCCGCCTTCGGTCATGACCTCACGAGCTGCCTTGTAGGCTTCTGCAAACCACTTCTTGGACAATTCCTGAGCATTATCGCCAAATCCGATGACCCTGTTACCCGACTTGGAACCTATACCTGTAAGATTGCCGCTGACGGTCGAATTGTACTTTGCCACCGAACCGGCATAAAGCATAGCCTCCGCCTTGAATGCCAGGGCTACATATCTGTTTGCATAGCCTCGAAGGGCACTGGTCGGCTGCATAAGTTCTGCCGCCATGTCAAAATCCGCAAGGACCTGATTCCAGGTATCCTCTTCGGAGGCACGGTACTTCTCCAGCTTATCGCTCGAAGCCGGATATTGAATCACCTCAGTCACAAGAGGGACTCCACCATAACGTCGTGCCATCTGATAATATGAGTATGCCCTGACAAAGTAAGCCTGTCCTATATAGTCATTATAAACAGCCTCATTGGAATAATTCTCCTTGAAGGCTGGCAGACCCTCTATCAGTTTGTTTGCGTCCCTTATCAGCGAGTATGCAGAACCCCACCACGGGTCATCCTCTCCTCTGAACGATGTGCACACTCCATCACGGTTCACAGCTTCTCCGGTACCTTCCACTCCGAGACATCCCAGCCACGAACTCCTGCGAGGAAGACCCCATTGTGCCATATACTTGAAATCCTCCCATGGCATCTGACTGTAAAGACGCGACATATATATAGACAGTCCTGCTTCCGAGGACATCAGGTCTTCATCTGTCAGAGTGTTTTTAGGTGGCAGATACATATCCTGACAAGACATCAGGAAGAACAGCCCCGCAAGAACATATAATATTGATTTCTTCATAACTTTTACAGATTTTAACGGTTTAGAATGACAATGAAAGACCAATAGTATAAGTCTTGTTAAGAGGATACATTCGTCCCATATCGCTATCCGGGTGTTCCGGGTCTACAAACTTGACAGCAGTGATTGTCAATGGGTTATAGGCATTCGCATACACTCTCAGACCAAAATTCTGAGCCTTCCTGAATTTAGGGATGGTATAACCGATCTCCACACTTTTAAGTCTCAGGAAAGCCGTGCTGACTCTGTTGAATGAAGAATTCTCGTCGGGATAGTGCCCGGTAAATCCGTAATATCCCGGTATCCATTCAGTTTCCGGGTCATATATGTCCGCACCGGTTTCCACAGGATGCCAACGGTCCAGATACTGCACCAATGTTCCGCCTCCTGTGCTTCCCCATATATTATAGAGAGGCTCGGAATACTTCATGGAGCCCAAGGCCGAACCCTGCCACAACATACTGAAATCCAACCCCTTCCACGCAATATTGAAAGATAGCGAATAGTTCATCCATGGGGTCTGGTCAAATGCGATCGGATGGGCATCATAACCGTTGATCTCACCGTCCCCGTTCCAGTCGACATATTTGTAGTCTCCAGGAAGAAGATTGTTCTCCTTGTAGATGTCATAGCTCCAGATATCATCCCAGCTCTCATATCGTCCTGCAGCCTCATATCCGAACTGGACGCCCTGATAACGGTTATTCAGATTATCATTACGCCATTTCTCATAGGAGTTTCCGTAACCTCCGTTCTGCGATGCTACGAGATGCTTCTGCCTTGTTACGGACATCATCGCCTTGATTTCGTATGAAAGATCGCCTACACGATTTTTGTGGTAGAGTTCCAGTTCGAGACCAAGATGACTGTCGCTGTCGAGGTTTTCATATGGAGCAGAAGCTCCGACAATCGTAGGCAAGCCCACCGAATTACGACTGAATATTCCCTTTCTGATTCTTTGGAAATAGTCGAATGAAGCTCCCAGCTTTCCCTTCCAGGCCTCAAAATCAGCTCCTATGTTCAAGGTTGTGGAACGAAGCCAGGTAATATTCAGGTTAGGAAGGGATGACGGGTCCACAGAATAGACGAAGTTGCCGTTGAACATATATCCAGGTGCGTATCCCTGGTACCAGCCTTTTCCGTCATCCGGGGTCTCTCCTCCTCGGAATGTATAGCCGGATATCCACTCATAGTTCATGCTGTTGTCATCTCCCAGCACACCATAGCTGGCACGGACCTTCAGCTGATTGATGAAGGACAGGGCAGATTCCTTGAAGAAAGGCTCCTCCGAAATCCTCCATCCGGCCGAAACTGATGGGAAAAAGCCCCACTGGTGGCCGGGTGCGAACTTTGAAGATCCGTCATAACGGAACTGGGCCTCGAGAAGATACCTATCTGCGTATGAATAATTAAGACGGCCTATTACAGCCTGATACATAACCTCATAGAATGCCCCCTTGTCTATTCCCACCAACTGGTTGTCTCCTGACAAGGAGGTGAAATATGGGGTACCGAAGGCCAGGTCACCTGAGGCGTAGTAATTATCCGCATCATGCTTCTGCATTTCATAGCCGATGAGTGCACCGACCTTGTGCTTTTCTGCAAAAGTCCTGTCATAGTTAAGGATGAACTGGGCCAGGGTCTGCTGCTGATTATATGAAGCACGCGTCAGATTATTAGGCGTACTCTCGTTATATACCTGCGAATCATATGACTGGGTCTTGTCATTCCAGGCATATAGATAGTATTCCTTCCTGAACGATTCATCCTGATTGTATTTGAAATCATAGCCGAAGAGTGCTTTAGCGCTCAAACCCTTCAGCACATCAGTAAGAGTACCGAAGTCATATTCCAAAGATGCCGATGACTGAAAATATTTCTGATTGTACAGATTATATCCTGATACATCAGATGTCATCATGGCAACTGTATTTTTCTGAAGGTCAAGACCAGCATAATTGAGCATGGTCTGATCCGGATCGGCAAACGCCGGATTCACGACACCCTGAGACCAGTAGTTCCTGATGATGTCCACTGAACTTGAATAAGGGGTATGACGTTTATCTATCAGACCGCTGAGGTTGAGATTGAATTTCATTCCCTTTATTATCTCTGCGGTGACATTCGAGCGAAGGTTATACTTGTCATACCAGAGGTCGCGGGACTTGAAGAATCCTTCCTGATACAGATATCCGAAACTAATGTAATACTGTATCTTCTCCGTTCCTCCGGAGATGCTGAGGTCATGCTGTGTCTGAGGAGACATCTTCGCCATGATGAGGCTGTTCCAGTCAGAAGACATCTTCTTGCCTGACCGATAATCCTCATAGTCCTGTTCTGTAAATATCACCGAGCCACCGATGACTGCATTCAGGTTCTTCTCGTTCCAAAGGGTCATGGCATCATAGACATCTGTGAGAGCGGGCATCTTTGACGGGGTCTGGAAAGTGAAAGAGCCGCTATAATTCACCTTTGCCTTACCCTCTGCACCCTTCTTGGTCGTGACCAGAACTACGCCATTACCTGCTCTGACTCCATAAATGGCCGCAGAAGCATCCTTCAGCACTGACACATTATCAATATCAGAAGCATTCAGCCTCTGGAATTCCTGCACGGAGCGTGGCACTCCGTCAATGATTACGAGAGGGGCTCCCATGCCTCGGATATCAAAGCTGGCACTATAGGTTCCCGGTTCGGCACTTTTCTGCCACACACGAAGGCCCGGTATCTTACCGGTGAGCATATTCTGCGGATTTTCTGACTTGGTGGTCAGGATATCATCTGAACCGACACCTGAGACGGCACCGATCACAGATCCTTTCTTCTGGGTGCCGTAACCCACTACCACCACACTTTCCAGATAATTGCTGTCTTCGCTCAGAACCACATCTATCTTAGTCCTGCCGTTAACCTTTTCCTGAACCGAAGAATATCCTATATAAGAAAATTCCAGCACTGCATCAGCAGACACTGATATGACATAGTTGCCGTCCAGATCGGTAGGGACACCCTGCGATGTGCCCTTGACCATCACACTGGCTCCTATCACAGGCACCGCATCGGAGTCGAGGACAACTCCTCGGACAGTGATTTTGGACTGAGAATATGCCGTAAACGGAATCCATAATAAACAGATGACCGCCAAGGCAATTCCAAGATATGACTTTATACCTTTCATATACTAATACTCTATTTTAAATCTGGCGAGGGCAGCATATTCAGCAGCGAATGCAAAAGTGAACATTCCCTCGACATTCTGCTTGCTGCGGTCTGACCCCCAACCCAAAAGGAGATTGGTCGGAAGCATGCTCTCATACCCATACTTTTCCCAGGAATAATCCAGGTTGTCCTGGAAACTCTGCAATGGAATTTCTGCACTCATATCGTAAGGATAGGCATCCAGATAACCACGCATCAACACCCCGTTGAACCAGTTGTTGAATCCGGAAACATCATAGGAATAAAAGCCCTGCTTTTCTTTGTCCTGTCTGGCAAAATACCTGAAACTTGCCGCCACCAGGCTCTGAAGTTCACTGAGATACCTGCTGTCCCGGGTCACTCTGTAAAGATCTGCAGCAGCGGAAAGCATTGTACCGCTGTTATAACTGTATGCCGGTCCTACACGCCCATGAAGATTGGTGTGCTTGCGATATCTCTGTCCGCCCACTTCTTCATAGACGACCTGTCCGTGAGTGTCATCTCCTCCCAACATATCATCATATACGCCGTCCTCTCTCAAGAGATTATTCCTCTGAAAATCATAGACTTTCATTGCGAATTCAAGATAATAATCCGATTTTTTGACGGTTTTGACCGCACGTGACCTGTCAGGCTTTATATATCCATAAGTAACAGTTTCCTCACTGCCCTCATATATTTCATAAAGCCACACCAGAGGACTCACGAAAGGGCCGTTGCTGCATGAGTGCTTTGAAACATAGCCAGGTCCCCAGGTTATGCCTCCATATTCTTTCCCTGAAGGATTCAACGAGCAGTCCCAGCCATCAAGGACATACTGGGCCAGATATTCTGCCTCCTTGAGGTAGGTCTCGTTTCCGGTGAGGTGATACGATTCGATGAGTTCCCTTACCAGCCACTGCTGATCATCATAAACATTCAATATACCGCTTACATCAGCTGTTCCAGGAGCTCCGGCACGGTTGACGGCATACACGGACCACTCCCGGGTCTGAGTGTATGAAACAAGCGTAAAGGAACCTTTATAATATTGCAGACCTGCAAAAAGTTTTTCCAGCAGCTGGGTATACCTCGCGTTATGTTTGTCATACAACGCGGTCCGTCCCAGCCTCTTCTGGGATTCAAGGGCTCTTAGTATCGAATTGACAGCCTCGATTGCACTTGTATACATCCATACGCTGGCCCTTTCCTGCGAAGAAACCTGAGTGTACGGATTATAGTACCTTGCCATCGACATCGACTCATTGGAAAAGTAATTTCCGACAGCCGCGTCCACCAGTTCCATTGAACGAAGAAGATTCTGATCTGCCGCGTCTGTCTCCCCACCCTGCTGAGGACCGGATTCGTTGGAGCAGGAGAATACACATAGACAAATCAGAAGGAGGGAACATAGGAACCGTACTTTCTGACTATTCATTTTCATTATCTATAAAACCGTTGCAGGGCAAAGATGTCCTGCAACGGCATGTTTGAAAGATGCTTATTTAAGAGTGATGCTGTATATGCAGAGCTTATCCTCTGTACCTGAGTCTTCGCCTTTGACTACACCAAGTGCGAGAACTACATTCTTTCCGTCGAAAGCAGAAAGGTCATACTCGAAGGTAGCATACTTCTCAGGATTTCCCTGACCGCCATCCTCATTGATGAATTTGAAGAGCTGACCAGCCACAGCCTCTCCAAGGTTATTGGCTACGCCCTCTCCCGGAGTGAAGGTAGGAATGATAGGAGTTACGGTCATATCTTCGGTAATTGCCACCAGACCGAAGTATGTAGGACTTGCGCTGTTGAAGTTCCTTGCCTTGAGAACAAGTTTGTCTGCTCCTGCTGCAATTGCATACTTGGCATAGAAGTAAGCTTCAGGCTTGGTGAAATCCACAGATGCATCGTGTCTTGTCTTGATGACGAATCCTTCGCTTGGGAATGGCTCCGGATCCTTCTTGACAGGCATGAAAGACCACCAGTATCCGATATGACCGGCATCCTTCCATGACTGGTAAGCATCTCTGTAATTGTCACGGTTACCGCCCACCTCGCTCACACCTGTTATAGTTGTCTGAGCAATAGGGGTAGTTGAACGAACCATTTCCTGAGTAAGTTTCCAACCCTCAAGACCTGGGATTTCTGTACCGGCGAGCCAGTCCCATTCATGAGTTGCCTTAGGACCGAATGCAAGGCGGCGAAGAACGAGCTGCTTCCAGTAGTCTCCTGTCTCCATACGGAAGGTTCCGATAGCAATTATGATTTCCTTACCTACATATGCACTGAGATCGAAGTCAATATCAGTGTAGCTTTCGCTGGCAAGAGTCTGCTTGTCTCCAACGAGGACTGCTGCAGGATTTGCATCTGAGAGGTCTACCACCATCACACCCCAATGGCATGGAGCTTCGGCAGAGGCAGCATGAGTTCTCGCCTTGATTGTGAGAATCTTGTTGTCCTCGGTGATCATCTTGCTTCCATAGAGGAATGAGTCGAACATCTTGTCATCAGCCGGACGCTCCCAGTCGCCATCCTCCTGACGGTTTCTGATCTGGATTGTAGTTCCTTCATTCTGCTCTTCCCACCAGCCTACAAATCCATGGAGTGTACACATGAAGTCTGTTGACCAGTCGAAGTGAGGGTAGTCATCACCGTTCCTACCTCCACGATATGCATTGTAGTACCAGACTTCCGCATTCTTGAGTTCATTGATTGTCAGACCACGGAGAATTTCAGAAGCTCCCATTGTAAAGTCCGGCACCTGAGCCACGCCATCAACGAAATCAGACGGAGCTATGGTCTTGGTCGCAGTAGGATAGCCCTGCTTAGTGAATGTAAGAGTATAATCCTGGATAAGGAGGTCCTCAAAAAGGAATGTTCCATCTTCACCTGTAGTGACATTTCTGGTCTCACTGATGCTTACAAGCACTCCTGCGAGAGGTGTGTTCTCGGCCTGGGCATCAAGGATCTTTCCGGAAATCCTGGCATTCGCAATCTGAAGAGTAACGTCCACTGTTGCTACGCCGTCAACAAACTTGGCAGCAGAAACAGAAGTACTTGCCTCAAGGTAACCGGACTTTGTAAACTTGAGGGTGTGTCTGTCGATAGCGACATTCTCTACTTTAAATGTACCGTCAGCAGCGGTAGTGACTGTTCCCTCAACATCTGACACCTCTACGGTTACACCTTCAACAGGATTGCCAAGATTGTCAATTACAGTTCCCTGAATAGTACCCTTTGCTTCAGGCTGTGGTACCGGGTCTTCCTGGCACGCAGAAAAACCCACTGTCATAGCACAAGCGGCAATGATGCCGGCTATGAGACTTGAGATTTTTGAGATTTTCATAAAAATATTGGTTAGTAGTATTTGTGATTAATGGCACAAACATACACGCCCCAGATTAATTTTAGGATTATTAATGGATTAACTCTAAAATTAATTTTATTTTTATGATTTAACCCCGCCGCATATCATTTTATGAGACTCTTGAAATCATGCTCATACTCAGCATCATACATAGCGCTGTACTCCTTGACAAATGCAGAATATCTGACCAAAGCATCCTCAGTTCTCTTGAGTTTCACCAAAGCATTCAGCTGCCATATCATAGCCTGTTCATTGAGTGAATCTGTCTGGAAGACAACCTCTGCCAGATCCACTACATTAATATACTGCTTCCTTTCGTAACACCTCATTATCTCCACTCCAAGCATATTCATAAGTTGAGACTCGGTCTTCTCCTTGAAAGAGTCAAATATCGGATCTTCAATGAAAGGCAGAAACTTTCCTCTGGAGACGATTGACATCACTTTATCCATATCAGGCTGCTCCTTGACAGATTCCTTGCGGAATTCCATCCAGTCACAAGAGAAATCCCCTGTGCACTCCAGTCTGAAATGGCTGTCTTCATAAACCAGAGAGGCTCCGTTGAAATTCTCCAGCAGTCTTCTCAGGTGGTTGATCGCCACTCCTCTTGAGTTCTTGACCTTGTCCTCTGATTTATCAGGCCACATTATCTTGCTGAGGCGTACCGAGGACAATCCGTCATCAAGACTGTACTTGATTATCAGGCAAAGCAACTTTCTCTGCTGATATGGGAACGGCACATCATTTCCATTGACATCCAGAGCAGAAAAACCTCCAAACAGACTTATCGAATTTGGTTTCTGCTCAGTCAGGTACCGCTTTCTTCCCTGGATCCTCAAATTCTCCATGTCTGCCACACCTTTCCTTCTTGCCCGAGTGAGTATTACAACAATTACAGACACAAGAATGATCAGAAGAGATATTGCCACAATGATCCACACACGCGATTTTCGCGATGCTGCAAGATATTCCGCATCGGTCAGCGGAGGGAATGACAAAGCATAGACTCTCAATCGGGATTGGATATCGTCAGAAGACTCCATGACAGCAAGGATCAACAGACGCAGGTCCTGATCAAAATAAAGGTTGGCATTCGTGGATATCTTATCTGAGCGGATGGGAATCTTATTACACAGCTTGCTATAGGTGGCATTTGCTATATCAAAGTAAAAGAGCTGCAGATACGAATTGGTGTGAAACTCCGGATAGCACATCGTATAGAACCCGTCATCATGCAGAACCATGTTACGCACCGGAACCATATTCTCCTCCTTCCAGTCGAGAAGAAGATCCTTTCCCCATATCATCTCGTTGACCCCTGTCTTCAGGTCCAGTCGATACAGGTCATAAAAATAATGCCTTCCCACTATCTGCTCCCCGGATTCGTTACCCATTCCTCCAAAGACATATAAGGCATCTTCCGAAGAAGAATATCCGAGTGAAGTGAAATATCTCGGATATATCCGGTCACCCGCAGGCAGCGTATCTTTCTGCCATCTGAAGTCGTTCAAGTCACACGAGTAGAAGTCTCCATTATATATCATACTGCCAAATCCGCCGAAGAAGACAAATTTCTTCCTGGATTCATCAAGGTATGAACTATGATGATGGAAGCGTATTGACAGTGTATCATCACTCTTTATTGTCCAGACATTAGCATCCTGATCATAGGCTGCCATCGTAGGCACAAGTGACGAGACATTCTCAACATACGGTTCATAGACATACAACAGAGAATCACATGGATTGACAAAACTGCTTCCCAGATAGGGTTCCACCGGACATGGGGATTCGTAGACCTGCTTACGCGACTCCTTGTTTATGAAATCATAGACACTGATGGAATCTCTGTTAAAATACACCAGACATTTCCTTATATGGTCATAATTCACCCCGGCCCGCGTCTGTGAGGAGAACGAAGCGACCTCATCCCATTTATAGGACTTGTGCATCAGCCACTGGGGATTGCTTACCGCACCATAAGTCTTTCTGCTGATTTCATTGACTTCCAGACCTTCCGACTCATTCAGCGGGAAGAAATATCTCTTGTCTGCGTCAGAGATCGTAAGATTCCTCACTGCCATGGAAGGGACATCGATCATATAATCGCTCTTTCCGAAATTGATGACAGGGCGCCAGGTTGAGGACATTGGAGCGATACTGGTCTCATACTCAAAATCATCCACACGCAGCACGACCTTCCCTTCTGACATGGTAAATTCCAATGACACCTGCATCCATCTACCCATTTCTATATAATCATGGGGAAGGTCAGCCTTTATTATCGTGGATTTTCCCTCCTCATTCAATCGGAAAGGACAGGTATTGTCCCAATCCTTTCCGGAATAGAGGAGATTAAAAATTCTCTCATCTTCGTTATTCTTTATCCTCAACACATATCCGAAATCGGAAGGAAGATACATGGACAAGGAGAATTCTATTCTAAGCACATCATTAAACTTAGGCTTCCTGGTCACAAAAACGTCATAGGAAGTCCTCTCATCAATCGGATTCTCCATTCCATTGAACATCAGGCCTTGACCGGACATTTCGAGTGAGATGAAGCACAGAAACAAGGTTAAAATTTTAATCGTCCTCATTAATCTCAATTTAATCGGACGTAAAATTAATTAATTTTCATTATTAACCAACAATCTCCAGCACAGCGATTCTTTTGATGACGGATTCCGAAGAGGGCAGCATCTCAGGTTATTTCATCCTGAGTGAACGGATATAGGATTCCTGCGGGGTGCAGTTCTCGAAACGGGCTGCTTCAATAAAGTCAAGCATAGCCTTGCGGGCGGTTGCCTGGTCTGGACGTGCATCCCTTATTTCAAAATAGGTGGAGCGGGGGGCCTCTGAGAACTCAATGACCTTATCCCAGTTTTCAGGCGGGGTGATTCCGCTGAAGCATGAGCTGACGATCTTCTTGTATGGCCAGAAGGTGTAGCCTATATTATTCTCCTGCATGGCTACGCAGAAAGCCTCCTGCCACTCATCTGTGTTATGACCGATCTCACCCATATACATCGGCAGAGCTGTCTTGTCACGGAATCCGATGAAGTTTCCGATGGCGGCGGCTGATGCTTCACCGCCATAACGATGACAGGTGTACATGATATTGTCGTCGTATGTCCAGTCGGTAAAAGGGTCGAAGTTGCTGTTCCACTGAGGTGCTCCAAGCATGATGATGTGGTTTGGATCCACCTCCCGGATCATGGCAGTCACCCGTTTGTGAAGGGGCTCCAGAAGGGCATTCAGCTCAGCTACATTATCGAAATATGGAGCTATAGGCTCATTTATCAGATCATATCCGAGCACCACCGGCTCATTCCTGTAGTATTCTGCGATACGTTTCCATATATCACAGAACAACTGCTGGGAAGTTTCGCTTTCCAAGAGCCAGGGATAGCCATAACTATCGTCAATATTGTCTCCTGTCTGTCCACCAGGGGCATCATGCATATCAAGGATGACATAAAGTCCGAACTCGCGGCACCAGCCTATGACATCATCAAGTCTCTTGAAGCCGTCTTGAGCCGACGAAAGTCCCATATAGTCCTCATCCGTAAAAAGTTTATAATGGAATGGGACACGGATTGTGTTCGCCCCAGTCGAAGCGATGAATTCAATGTCGGCACGGGTCACATAGGTGTCCTTGAACAATTTCCAGAACTCTGCTGTGAAATCAGGACCCACCATCTCACAGAACATCCGGTCAATCATTCCGGCGGAATTGGTCTTGCGGAAACCGAACATATATCCTTCCGGATTGAGCCAGTTTCCCAGGTTCGTTCCCATTATGAACAAGGTGTCACCGTCCGGTTCGATCAGATACTGACCGTCAACGCGGACAAATGCATCAGGCGCGAGATTCTTCTGCCCCGGCATACATGCAGTGCAGAGAATGAAAAGTAGAAAAACAGGTCGTATATGTTTCATGGGTATTATAGTTTGTTAAGATCATCTGTCAACCAGTTCAGGCGCTTGGTGTAGAAATCCTTGAAGAAGTCCACTTCCTTTTCATAAGACCCAAGCGAAGGACAATTCACCCAGTCCACAGACTCCCAAATGCTCCACACCTGGAAATTCCTTTCTTTCGCCTTATCGAGATAAAGTGCCTGCTCATCTATGAAATCCGGGATCGTTTCCAGCTGAGGAAGCAGTTCATTCCATCTTTTCCGAACTTTGTCTGCAAAGACGGGGTCTCTGAACATTCTGTTGAACCAATTGTCTCCTGGATTGCAGTCCGGAGCATAATCCTTCACCCAATAGCCCTCAGGCTCATGCAGGAACCAGCCGTTATTTCCAAAAGTCAGGTCAAAATCCCAGAGGTGGTACATCTCCATCTTCTTTCCTACCTCCTTGGTTATGAAGGAACTCTTGCGAAGGTTACCATCGGTATTCTTGGCAAGTTCCTGAACGATGAAATAGTCTATGAAGGACTCCACATCTATATAGGCAGCATAACCTGTCTGGGGATCTGCGAAATCGGGACTATAGAGCGAAGCCTCAAAGTCAGAGAAATACTTCTTTATATAGGAGAGCTGGGCATCAGAAGGTTCTTCAGGGTCACTGAACATCATCGGTACCCCCATTCCTGTCCACCAGCAGGTGGTTTCATCCTGCTGCTGTTCGATTTCAAGGTAACAGTCACCTGCATCAATATCGAGGTTTACCCTGTCCTTGGATATCTTTTTATGCTCACAGAAGGTGTAGACACCCTGATACCGGCCATTGAGATATACCTCAACGCTGGCCATCCGTGGGGTCCAGCTGAATCCACATATCTCAGAAATCTTCATGGCCACTATATTTCGAAGCAGCGTCCGGTCCGCGTAGTTGGCCAGAAGGCACCATTCCTTGTCCGCCGGCATTCCTAATATGGAGGCCTTTTCGTCCAATTTCACCTTCCAAGGCTTTTTCGGGAAGCTCCATGTCGAATTTCCACGGCCACGTATCCCCATATCAAGAGTTACTTCCGATATATCGCTGTACAGTTTCTCTGGGTCTGAGATGGTGATTGTTCCATCCACATAATTCTCCTTGTCGAGAATAGGAGCCGAGCCCATGGTCTGAATCCTTATGACAGGTATATTCTGTCTCCTGGCAATCTCCTCCTGTCTGTTCTTCTCATCTTCAAGCACCTTGCTCGGAAAGGTGAGAAGGCTTCTGTTACTCAGATGAGCATATAGGGTCCTGGCATCAAAATACACATATATCGGCATCGAATCCTCATCTGGAATCGAAGAGTCTGCCTCTACGCCCAAGATGACGCCATCTATAGACCACCAGCCATTCACCGCCTCAACTTCAGCTGGTTTCCTTTCTGTGCAATCGTATATTTCAAAGGAGGATGAAGGTATGGTAAGCCTATGTCCATCAACAAAAGTCAGCATACAACTGCCGGACTGATGTTCAGCCGACTCGAATACCTTGCCGTCTTGATATGCCTTGATAAGTTCCGCAAATCCGACAAGCGGCTTTGGATCTTCTGGAAGATCCTCCTTTTCTGCACATCCTCCCATGAAGACGATCAGCAGAAAGATCAGAACTGCCAATGAAATACGAGCAGGTTTCATAAAATTTATTCGACTACAAATTCCACAGCATCTCCGGAAGCGGAATCACCTGCCACCCAAAGTCTGAAATCTCCTGGTTCAACGAGATATTTCATATCAATGTTCCAGAACGCCAGTTCCCCGACAGGGAGTTCAAATGTCACAGTCCTGCTTTCTCCTGGAGCCAGGGAGACCCTCTGGAATCTCTTGAGTTCCTTCACAGGGCGTACCACAGATCCGACAAGATCCTGAACATAAAGTTGAGCCACTTCCGTAGCCTCGTATTTTCCTGTATTACGGAGAGTGAAATTTACCCGAAGCACATCGTCACATCCAAGTACATTCTTTTCGAGAACCGGCTTGTCATACTCGAAAGAAGAATATGACAGTCCATATCCAAATGGGAATAACGGACCATATCCTGTGTCAAGATAGTAGGAAGTGCAGCCGAGGGAAGTCTGTCCGGCAGCAACCGGTATATCTTCAAGAAGGGTCTCGGTGCCATTACATGGACGCCCGGTGTTGTTATGATTATAATAGAAAGGAGCCTGTCCTGCGTCACGAAGGAAGGTCATAGGAAGCTTGCCTGAAGGCACAGCCTTTCCCTTTATAAGGTCAGCGAGTGCCGGTCCTCCCATAGTGCCCGGATGGAAGGAGTAAAGCATGGCATCGCAGTTTGCAAGATCACGTTCTATAGTGAGAGGACGTCCTGCCATGACAACCACCACTACAGGCTTGCCAGCTTTGGCGACCTCTGCAATAAGTTCACTCTGGGCACCCTGAAGGTTCAGATCAGAGAGAGAATGGGCCTCACCGGACAGGATGGCTTCCTCTCCGACAAACACCACGGCTGCATCTGCCCTGGATGCCGCTGCACGTACTCGTGCGAATGATGATTTGTCCTTGTCACGGCTATATTCAAGTCCTGGTTCCCAGATCACATCATATTCCTCACGAAGCGCAGCCAAAGGGGTGACAGTGTACTCCTTCTGTCCGTCAAAGGCCCACGTTCCCATCTGCTCATACGGAGCATCAGCCAATGGGCCGGTCACCAATATTGTCCTGGCCTTGTCAAGAGGAAGGACATTGTTCCTGTTCTGAAGAAGGATGGCAGACTCCACTGCAGCCTGCTTTGCCGCTGCGAGATGCTCTGGAGCGTAATCCACCTTGGCAGACAGGGTCTCGTCTACATAAGGATTCTCAAAGAGTCCCAATTCGAACTTGAGTTTCAGTATATTACGAACTGCACGATCTATCTCCTTTTCAGAGACCTTACCTTCCTTTACGAGTTCTTCAACATACTGAATGAAACCATAGGACATCATATCCATATCGACGCCAGCATTGATTGCCTGCTCCGCACTATGCTTGAGGTCACGTGAAAAGCCGTGAGCAATCATCTCGCCTGCTGAGTTCCAGTCTGTAACGACCATTCCGTCCCATCCCCACTCGTCACGAAGGACATCCTTGAGAAGCCATCTGTTGCCAGTGGAAGGGATTCCGTCAATTTCATTGAACGAAGTCATAAGTGTCGCAGCACCAGCCTCGGCTGTGGCCTTGAACGCAGGGAAATATGTATTGCGGAGAGAACGCTCCGATATCATGGTCGAATTGTAGTCACGTCCACCTTCAGCTGCACCATAGCCAACGAAATGCTTGATGCAGGCGGCCATTGCCGTAGGGTCGCTCAGGTCAGCACCTTGATATCCCTTCACCATGGCCACTCCCATCTGCACATCAAGGTAAGGATCTTCTCCTGAGCCTTCCGCCACACGTCCCCAACGAGGGTCGCGAGCTACGTCAAGCATAGGAGAGAATGTCCACCTGACACCGCTTGCCGTGGCTTCTATAGCTGAAATCCGCGCACCCTGTTCGACGATTGCCGGATCGAATGTCGCTGCCTGACCAAGCGGAATCGGGAAGATGGTGCGGAAACCGTGGATCACGTCACGGCTGACAAGAATCGGAATACCGAGACGGCTCTGCTCAACCGCTGCCTTCTGGACTGCATTGATCTCAGAAGGGTCCACACAGTTGAGAATCGAGCCGACCTCTCCTCTTGCAGCCTGATCCACAAGCCATGCTCCTCCAGAGAGCTGGTTCATCTGTCCGACCTTCTCTCGAAGTGTCATTCTGCTCAGAAGTTCATCAACCTTACGTTCGGTCTCGTTCTTTGGCGCGCAGGAAGCAGCAATCAGCATTACAGTTCCTAAAATGATATTCCTAAT
Organism: Bacteroidales bacterium; assembly: GCA_017502125.1. Lineage (GTDB taxonomy): Bacteria > Bacteroidota > Bacteroidia > Bacteroidales > UBA932 > Cryptobacteroides. The sequence continues at coordinate 28,454 of JAFVVN010000027.1, forward strand.
CTTCATTGCTATTCAGGTTTTTGAAATACACGTACATAATCTATTTCATATGTTGCCGGGAGACAGCTTTCATCCACACCATACATTCCTCCCCAATCGCCTCCCCAGGCAAGATTGAGTTTCAGCTCGAATGGCTTGTTGAAAGGCCAGGTGTCAGCATTTCTTCCCTTTGAATAATCTTCAGGGTTATAATAGAACAGTTGCTTGCCGTCCACATAGCTCTTTATATATTCCGGTGTCCATTCCAGTGCATAAGTATGAAACTCATCCATCACACCTGCCACCTTCCTGGCAGCAGTCTTCTGAGTGCCGATGGCGTGATAATATGCCTTGCAATGGATAGAAGACGACACCTCGGTAGGTACACATCCCACGTGCTCCATGATGTCGATTTCACCTCCTTCAGGCCAGCCTGACCAAACTGAAGGCATCATCCAGAATGCAGGCCATGTGCCCTTGCCCTTCGGCAGTTTGAGACGTGCCTCGAAGTAGCCGTAGGTCCAGTTCTTCTTTGTGTTCACACGTGCCGAATACACCCTGCTTCCACTCTTTATGGCGCGGATCTTCAGAGTGCCGTCACTCACTTCGGCAGTGACGATATCGCCGGTACGTCCGGCAACGTAAGTCTGAAGCTCATTATTCACCCAGCCAGGTTCTGCGGTCTCATACCACCACTCCCTGGTGTCTGGCATAGTGAGCGAAGGGTCATTGAACTCGTCCCTCCATACGAGTATATATCCTGCCGGAGTCGGGATTTCGGGCTCGACATACTGTGCACCTTCAGGTATCTTGAATCCCACAGGCGCTGTGAAGTTTGACCACACATAAACTGTAGTCAGAGGGTTTCCGGTGAGATCCAGATCCTTCAGTTTGCCAAGCATCCGGATGTCAATGGATGTGAGATTGTTTCCTGACAGGTCGAGAGACACAAGGTCAGGGAAGATTCCTGCGAGCTCGGAAACATCCGTGAGCCCGCTGCCAGAGAGATCGAGAGATGTTACATCCTCTATCTCCTTTGTACTAAGTATGCCGTCACCATCCTTGTCGAGTCTCCCCAGCAAAGCATCCAGCAGAGCCTTATTCTCCACTGCGACATTCTGAACCTTATAATGCTGTTTCACAGGGATTTCGACCTTCTGCGAACCAGACCTGAAGAGAAGCACAGTTGTGCGCTCTTCCAAAGCCTTGTTCTCCTGAATTGTCACCTTGACAAATGTCTCGCCCTTGATACCTCCAGTAGGTGAAGTCTTTAACCACGTATCTGTCGAGGTCACTCCCCAGTCTGTTTCAGCGCCGACTGTCAGCATCACCTCCTGGGCTGCTGATGACACAGATATCTCGGCAGGGGTTACCTGCAGTTTTACCTCTGGAGCATTACCTCCCTGAGGGTCTTTCTCTCCGCAGGCCGCTGTCATGCCGGCCAGTACGGCTACTAAAAATATAGTCCTAAATCCCATTTTATATTCGTTTAACTATCCTTCTCCGGCGATCAGGAAGACAAGGGCCGGGCAGTCAGGATGACAAAATTAGGCAAAAAAGGCAGGGCAAAGCCAATAAGGAGCCTTCCCCTGCCCGAATATAGCCATTATTTAGATTCGCGTAAAATAATGTTGCTTATTGTCAATGTTGATCCGGCAACACCTCCAGCGACATCAATTGAAAGCTGAACAGTCTCAATATCTATTCCGTCATACGCTTCAAACTGATATATAAAAGGTTTGTTTGCCTTCAATGCATGTCTGCCATCACAATAGAATGTCTTCTCATCATCTCCCTGTTTACTGAGTTTGACAGTAACACCCGGGTGATCTTCCGAAGACAGAAGAACAACCTGGAAATCATATAATTTGTCTGCAGTTGTGGATACACCTGTATTCTTGAAATGAGTCTGACCCTGCCACTGGTCTGGTCCCATACCCTCAGGCATAACGATAGTGTAGGTCTTGTCACCGTTGTCTGTGAAAGTTCCGGCAGGAGTCTCCATTCCGCCCCAGCCTGCTGGAGAGAACCAGTGCTCGATGGTTGGATTTTCAAGTACCCAGAGGTTCTCACCTTCTGCTGCAGTCCATTCGACAGCCGGTACAGTATGACCGCTCTGGTGCTCACAGATTATAATGTCGCTGACTACGAGTGACGATCCTGCCGCACCGCCAGCAACATCAATTGTAAACTGGATGGTCTCAATATCCTTTCCCCGTACATTCGACAACTGATATATGAATTCCTTATTAGCCTTCAATGCATGTCTGTCCTCACAATAGAAGACATCATCAGCACCCTGCTTGCTTATTTTAACTGTCACTCCCGGATGATCCTCTGAAGAAAGAAGGACAACCTGGAAGTCATACCTCTTGTCTGAACTTGTGGATATGCCCGTATTCTTGAAGTGAGTCTGGCCCTGCCACTTGTCTGGTCCCATACCCTCAGGCATAACGATAGTGTAGGTCTTGTCACCGTTGTCAGTGAAAGTTCCGGCAGGAGTCTCCATTCCGCCCCAGCCTGCTGGAGAGAACCAATGCTCGACAGTAGGATTCACAGGTGGCCACATATTCGCCTCTATGGACGCATCCCACTTGACAGCAACATCACCGCCTGCATCATCCACCACATGATGATCCTGATGTTCACAGAGAATTATCTGCTTGATATCCACAACCGTGTTCTCAGGGTTACCGCCGAAGTCAAAGAACAGGTCAAGGTCATTGATGTCCTTACCCTCAAAATCAGCCACCTGATACACCCAATCCTTGCCTGCCGGCACCTCATGGCGGTCAGCGAAATAGAACACATTGTCATCATCAGCCTGAGTGAGCTTGATGGTCACTCCTGGAAGAGCCACATTTGAGTTCAACACAACCTGGAAATCATATTTCTTTCCTGCACTGGTAGAAATACCTATTTCAGTGAAGGCGAACTGAGCCTGCCATTGATCCGTAGTAGCCTGAGCGAAGGTGAGTGTATGGTCTCCACCGTTGACCTCCACTTTCGGTCCCTCTGTAATCTGAGCCCATCCAGGTGCATAATAATGAGTTATCTTAGTCTTGTCAGCCTCTATCCATAAGTTGCTGTCTTCACCCGGATCCCATCCAGGAAGTCCCTTGTTATAAAGAATATAACTCAGTGTCTCGAATGTAACCGGCTTCGCTCCCAAAGAGACTCCATGGGCATTATAAGCCTTGACGTTGATGGTGTGTTCGCCTTTCTCATTGAAAACCAGCTTCATACCATTACCCACATAATCCTTGGTAACTACCTTACCGTTGACAGCGTCATTTTCTACGCTCCATATAGGCACCATTCCCTGATTTGTTATGGAAAGTGTGACTTCATTGGTCTCCGGATCCACGACTGTCACCACATCAAGTTCAGAAGCCAGGGGGATCTTGTCAGGATCCACCTCAAACTGCTCCTCGACACAGCCGGCAGACAGCAATACGGCCAGAGCCAACATCATATATTTATAAATCTTCATAATACTTTCAGATTAGGATTAATAGTTGTTCTGAGTAAGAGGATACTGAGTACTTGCAGTTGCATCCATCTCAGTCTGAGGGAACGGAATATACTTCTTGCTCTCTGACCAAGACTTTGTACGATATCCACCTTCATCATTTGCCGGCGTGAGGACTGTTGCGGCCTGACCGAGACGGATAAGGTCCCAATAGCGCTTTCCTTCACCCATAAGCTCGACATGACGCTCGTGGAGGATAGACTCAAGGGAAGCCGCCTTGTTTCCAAGGCCAGCACGAGTTCTCACCTCGTTGAGATAACCGTCAGCAGTTCCCTTACCTGAGCATCCATGAACCTTTATAAGTTCCGCAGCATTGAGGAGAGTCTCAGCATAGCGATACAGACGGATGTTTGTACCATAGTTCAAAGTGGCGTCAGCGATCTGACCTGCATTACCATCAAGACGAGGTAGATACTTCGCAAGGTGGTATCCTGTCTCCTGGTAACGTTCAGTGAATGTCATGCCTGGCTCAGAGGCTGTTTCATAAACAGTAACAGCCTTTCTAAGGTCACCATCTTCGAAAGCCTTGGCTGCCTTGGCAGTCATAGGGAAGAATCCCCAACCCTCGTTACCATACTTGGCGCTGCCTGCCATGCTGTTCAGACCCATAAGAGTCGGAAGGACAGTACCTCCGGCTGCAAGCGGGCTACCCCATGAACGGTATGCACCCTGGCTGAAGAAGTTTATATCGAGGATAGTCTCGGAACTCCACTCACCTGCCGGCTCCCACATATTTGCAAGGTCTGCTGATGAAACCAGAGAATACTGACCGCTGGTGATTATTTCCTCCATGTAGTCAAGTGCCTTCTGCATCCTGTCCTTATCATTCTGATACATAACAATTTCCGCATAAAGCATCATTGCAGCAGCCTGAGTGATACGGCCTATTTCGGCAGTACGCTTCATCGGGAGGACTTTGGAGTCAATGGCTGCCTCAAGAGAAGCGACCATGCCATTATAGACCTCATCAGCCTTCAACTGAGGGGAAGCATATGGGAACTCGAGATTGGTTTCATAATATGGAATATTTCCCCAAAGTTTCCACATCTGTGTATAATACCATGTACGGAGAACGACTGCTTCCGCAAGGAACTCTGCCTTTGTCTCATCTGAAATATTCTGAACGCCAGGCATATACTTGGCTACACAGTTGGCACGGTTCACTCCCGAATATGCGATTGTCCAGACAGACGCAGGAGTATTCTGAGAATCCACAGAATAGTCGAACATCAGATGGTAGTGACGGTTGTCCGATACACCAGATCCTCCAGGATAGATATCATCGGCCATGACTTCATAAATCATAGGAACCGGATTATACATATCCATTCCCCAGTCAAACCACTGCATCGGGTCATATGCAGCCACGAGGGCTTCCTTGATACGCGCCTCTGAATTATAGTACTCATCAATGAAGATCTTGTCGTGAGACTCAACATTGAGCCATTTCTCACCGCAAGAGTTGAGAGTCACAGAGAGCAGCAGAGCCGCTAAAATGTAATATATCTTTTTCATCTTATATCTCTTTACTGGTGATTAGAAAGTAATGCTTGCACCAAACTGGAATGTGCGTGCCTGAGGATAGACACCCCTGTCCATATAATCTGCGATTTCCGGATCGAAACCATCATACTTTGTAAGGGTAAGAAGATTCTCGGCGGCAACATATACACGAAGCTTCTTCACGAAGATCTTCTTTGTCCAGTTGTATGGAAGAGTATATCCCAAAGTGATATTCTTGAGACGGAAATAACTTGCATCCTTGATAAAGAAGTCTGATGCCTTTGACCAGTTCTGGTTAGGGTCGGTAGTCGTGAAACGAGGATATTCGTTTGTAGTGCCTTCACCTGTCCAACGGTTGAGGACGTACTTAGGCTGGTTCATGGTAGGGATATCAGTACGACGTGTTCCGTCAAAAATATTATTGCCTGCAACACCCTGCCATACCATAGAGAAGTCGATTCCTTTCCAATCAATGCTTGCATTGACACCATAAGTCCATGACGGTACGCACTTTCCAAGATTCACACGGTCGTTCTCAGCTGTGATTGCGCCATCACCGTCGATATCCTTATAGCGGAAGTCACCCGGACGTGCATCAGGCTGGATAAGTTGGCCTTCCGGTCCTACATAAGAATTGACCTCATCCCAATTCTGGAATACTCCGTCAGTCTTGTAACCATAGAAGAAAGGATAAACCATGCCGTTCTCACCACGGGTGATGGTTCCCATCTGATGGAAGGACGCACCATCAAGAATTCCAGTCTCATTACCTGCATTGATGAGGACCGTCTTGATATATGTTGCATTACCTCCGATAGAGAAATTGAAGTCTCCGACTGAATAACGATAGTTGACATCAAGTTCAACTCCGCTGTTTGCCATTGTACCCACATTACCCCAAGGCTTGGACTCACCGAGATAGGTAGGAACCGGCATTATCTGAAGCATATCGACTGTCTTCTTATAGAAATAGTCTGCCGTGAGCTGGAGAGAATTTCCGAAGAAGCCAAAGTCAAGACCGAGGTCTGCCTGATGGCTCTCTTCCCATCCGAGGTCATCGTTAGGAGTGACCGTCGTCTTCACACCATTTGCAATGGTCTCATTTCCGACTGCGCCGCTACCGAAGACATAATTATTACCTGTGGCGGTCTGTGCAGCATACTGGAATGCAGGGATACGGTCATTACCGTTGATTCCCCACGATGCACGCAGCTTCAAAGCTGAAAGCCAGTTCGCATTATCCTGAAGGAATGGCTCATTCTTGATATTCCAGGCAGCTGATGCAGAAGGGAATATACCGAAACGACGACCAGGACCGAAACGTGAAGATCCATCACGACGTACTGTAGCCTGAACCATATAGCGGTTATCATAGTCATATGATGCACGCGCAAAGAGTGAAGAAAGACGATAATCTATATAGAGACTTCCACCACCGTCATTATCTTCGCGCTGGCTGGTTGCAAATCCCATGTTTGCCTTGTTCGGATCTTCTTCCATCAGAAACATTCTGGAAGCATTGATATTCCTTCCCGTCTCTGAAAATGCTGTCTGACCAGCCATGACTGTAAGGTTGTGCTTCTCAGCGAATGTCTTTGTATAGGTCAAGGTGTTCTCGACCTGCCAGATAAGGCCCCTGTTCATCGAGCCCCATACATTGGAATAACCCTGATTACGGGTTGATGAGAGATAGTAGTTAGGGCTCCAGCCATCAGAACCGCCCACAGAGAAATCAACATTCACAGATGAACGGAGAGTGAGACCGTCATAAAGCTGGAAAGAAAGTTCAGCTCCGCCGACAAGTCTGTCGTAGTTGTTCTTTGTTCCCGGAAGAGACAAGTCAGCAAGAGGGTTGACCATTTCCTGGAATTCGGTTCCCGGTATTGTGAAGAGACGTCCGTTTCTAGGGTCACGGATAAGGTTGAAGTCGCTCCAGTTAGGGTTGAGGAGTTCGCCTGTGGTCTCATCCACTGCATGGGCTGCGTCATTATAATAGTACTTGTCGATGACAGCCTGCTCATCAGCCGGATCTACATATACGCTAAGGAGAGGAGAAAGCGCAGCTGCCGAACCAAGAGGGGAACCGAACTCGGAGTTGGTGCCTATACCAGCTGTGAATGTACGTGAATATGCCGCATTCACATTGAGGTCCATCTTATTGAGCCAAGAACGTGTATCAGTCGCATCGAATATACTGTATTGATCATTCAGACGAACTGAGAAACGCTCGTAGTTCGAACGGTCGTAGTTTCCACCCACGATTCCTTCCTGCGAATAGTAACCCGCTGAAACGAAATACTGATTCTTGCCACTGTTACCGCTGATTGTGAGCTGATGGGTCTGAGAAGGAGCATTCCAGTTGAAGAGTTCATCCTGCCAGTCAGTTCCTTCTCCCAAAGAATATGGATCTGCATATTTAGGCGCATTGCCATCATTGATGGCTGCCTCGTTCATCATGACAGCATACTCTGTTGCATTGAGAACCTCGCGCTTACGCCATGGGCTGGACAGTCCATACTGGAAATCGTATGTAACGGAAACCTTGTCCTTAGAGCCTTTCTTTGTGGTCACAAGGATAACGCCGTTTGCTCCACGAGTACCATAAACAGCACAAGAAGCCGCATCCTTGAGAATATCGATACGCTCGATATCACTTGGAGCGAGATAGTCGATTCCTCCATTGATGGCCATTCCATCAACCACATACAAAGGATTTGAATCGTTGATGGTACCGATACCACGGATTCGGATCTGAGATCCTGCGCCAGGCTGTCCTGAAGTCGATGTGACGGTCACACCGGCTGTCAGACCTTTGAGGGCATCATCCACGCGGACAGCAGCAACTTTGTCAAGCATGTCATCTCCCACTGTAGAAATCGCGGCTGATACCACGGCCTTCTTCTGAACGCCATAGCCGATCATCACGACTTCTTCCAGCATCTCGGCATCCACCTGAAGGATGACATTTACTGTGCCCCCTCCTACAGGAACTTTGACTTCCTTGTAGCCGATCGCAGTCACCACAAGGACAGCGTCAGAAGGGACTGCTGTATTAAACACGAAATTACCGTCGAGGTCAACAGTTGTACCGGTGGTCGTGCCTTCGACAACGACTGCCGCGCCTATTACCGGCTCTCCTGCTGAATCCTTGACTGTACCTTTCACTTGCTGAGCAAACGCATTGGCGCAGCTCAGAGCCATTATCGCAAAGATAAGGGCGATTCGATAAGTTAGGTGTTTCATGAGGTTAGTGTTTATGTGTTGGTATTATGTGTTGCTCACGCATTTTAACAGACATGGGCAATACAAATCTAAGGTTTTTTTGTCTCCATCCACCGGTGGCGGATTGCAGCGGGTAAAATTAGTGGAGTGGATATATGGAACACCCTGAGTATCAGCATATTAAACTCCAAAAAAGGGTCAAAAAAGTGGACATCTGAAAAATATCGAAGGTAATTCGCAGACAAAAAGTGGACATCCAAGAAAGGATATCCACTATATAACATTAAACATCAAGCCTTTACGAAAATCCACTTTAAAATTTGAAGTGGAAATTCTCAACGTCTTGAACCTATTTTTCGCACAATTTCTTCAAAATTTTCCCTGTCAGATAGCACTGAATTCTTCACCTGTGCCCTGTAATTATAGATGGTATTGACCGAATATCGCAGAAGTGAAGCAATGTGGGAGGATTGGGTAATTCCCAGCTTTATCAGAGCAAATATCCTTAGTTCGGTATTGAGGAGTTCGCCTTCCTTGAGAGTCATCCTGCCATCTTCACGCAAAAGCTCATTGAAGTCATCCACGAAACTTGGATACAGCTGAAGAAAGGACGTATCGAAGGTCTTATAGAAATTCTTCAATTCGTTTTCATACTGCTCTCGTGGAAGCGTCTTCTTCAGTTTGTCCAGATAGCCGGAACACATGGATAGGAAAAGACCAAGATATTCCTCCTTTGCTGCATTAGCCTCCACCAGATCCAGATTGGTCTTTCTCAATTCATCTTCAGCCTTGACCAGAGAGCTCGTATACTCTGCAAGCAGACTGTTCTTTTTCTTGATGAGCTTGGCAGACCGTTTTCCTTTCGCATACAATCCGACTGTATACACACAAATGAACATGAACATCACAGCTATCATTATCGTGATCAGGAGATAGCCGTTCCTCTCTTTGTTCTGCCTCTCCTTGCCGGCAATATATTCCTTTTCAATCCATGGCATGGTCGAGGCAATCTGCACTTTTCGCAATTTCGCATTATAGAAGACGGCATCATCCAAAGATATCCTGATATATCGGAAGGCACGGTCAGTATCCTGAGGGCTGATGAGATTCAAGGCGATGGAGCAGAGAGACGCGTTATCTTTAACAGCTCCCCTGATGTCACATATGGCAGACTCCACCCACCACTGAATCATTTCTTCGGCCCTATTCAGATTTTCGCATATGAATCCCTGCCAGTAGGTCTGGACAGCATAATCACGCTCATCCTCGCTCAAGGAACGTATAAACCTTAAATTCTCCTCATATGCCCGCTCATACTCCCCTTCCTCGATAAGTCTGAGGATGCTCATATGCCGGTTCAACGGAGACGACGCAGGTGTATTCACAAGGACTTTATCCTGATAATACTTTATCTTGTCTGCGTCCTTTACCACGAAATCGGATGTACGCAGATATTCCTGATAGTCATGAAGGAACTTCTGGCGTGCATTGTACCATTCCACCATCTGCCCATCAGTAAGTTTCAAGGTATCCAAGGTATCAAAGACCTTGTCTGCCTCAAGAAAGAACCCGGCCTTAGTGAGCAGAAGGGCCTTTTTAAGCATGGAATCATTCTTAAGTTTGCGGTCTTTAAGGGATTCGGCCAGCTGGATCTGATTCTCCAGAGCATTCTTCGCTCTGTCAAACTGGAAGGTATGGTACTCTTCATAGAGCTGTCCATAGATATGATATTGCTGCAACATGGTCACACCGCGAGACTGTAGCATATTATCTATGGTGCTGATTCTATGTTCCTTGACTATGACATATTCTTCTGCCATCTCCAGAACATCATCCAGCTTTGCAAGATGGGGTTCATGCACACTATCTGTATCTGTGCTGCATGAGACAAGCAACAGGCATAAGACGAAAACTACAGAAAGACAGGACTGCTTCATAGTCATAGACAGGATTCAGGTTATTTCACTTCAACAATTTCGTCCGAGACTGTTCCGTTTTCGACGGTGATCACACGGAAAGCGGACTTGTCGGGGCCGAGCTGGACGCCGACAGCGGTGAGAGTCTTCATAGGAACTCCCTTATACTCACCTGCATGGGTGCTGTGATGGTGTCCGGCATACACGGCATTGACACCCTCCTGGGCGAAGAGGTCGAAATATTCACGTCTCTTCTCCTGAGACATCTGGAAATATCCCTCATCCTCTGCGATATCAGTCGTGAAGAACGGATGGTGGCCGAACACAAGGGTGACCTCATCAGGAGACTCCTTCTTCAGGACTTCCTTCAGCCAGTCCTTCTGACAGGTTTCAAGGGTGTCGCCATACTTGATGAGGTTCGTGTTGATTCCGACTATTCTGACTCCATTCTCCAGCCTGCAGAAACGGTCATCACCATAGCGGCTTGTGAACGGTGTGGAGTCAACTCCGTTGTCGCTGAGCACCACATCGTGATTACCAGGCACATGAAGCACAGTGATGCTCTTATCCAGACCGGAGATGATCTGGGCAAAGGTGTCCCACTGTTCCTGATCCCAAGAACGATGAACCTGGTCTCCGGTGAACACCACCGCATCCGGCTTGATCTGATTGATCTGCGCCACAGCCTTGGTCAGGCATCCCACCTCGAAACTGAGGTCGTTGACATATTCGGTGCCATTGGTCTGGCTCACATCGGCAGCAGTAAAGCCGAGCTGGGCATCAGCCACCTGAACGATGACATAAGGGTCCTGCGCGCATCCAGCCATGCAGAGAACGGCGAGGAGACAATAGAGATAACGTTTCATATGCAGTTTCATTTAGAATCTTAGAAGATGGACGGGATGCTTGACCCTGTAAGGAGTAGCACGGACAAACAGAAGCCACTGGGCTGAAAGATAGGTCCCGAGCACGAGGATATCACGATACGGAACCGGTTCCACGAACTTGTTCCAGGCCAGGATGAAGTCCGAAATCACGAACAGAAGTGCTCCCAGTGCATATAGGAGGCTCCTCTGCATGAGGGCGGCAAGAAGCATGGTGCAGATGAGCACGGCATATATGCTGACTCCCGTACGCAGGACTCCGGCCGGAGCACAAGGGACCACCCGTACGAAGACAAGTGCGAGAAGGGACAGTACGCAGATGGAAAGCATCATGAAATATCCCTTTGCCTTGGCTGTCATCTTTCTGTCCGGCTCGACCTTGCGATGAAAACGCCTGACGAAAAATATTATATAGAATATATGCCCAACAGCGAAAGATCCCATCTGGGCGAGGAAGATGCCGCAGGAGCCGAAGTAGTCTCCGAGGATGGAGAAGAACAGGGCCATGAAGATCTCCCATGGCGTCAACCAGAGAGAGGACAGCACAAGGACTCCCATTGGAAGACAGAGCTTATGCGGTATATCCACCGGAGCAAAGAACAAGGCCGTCAGACAGAGGAAAAGTCCTGTAACAGCAAACACCACGGGCCTGACCCGTTTCTCATTCATCTTAAGAATCGACATTGGGCTCTTCAGTTATTTTATTCATTGCGAATATACAAAAAAGATTACGGAGAGCATTGCAGTGGGAGTGATTTTATCTATATTTGTGTTATGCATTCAACAGAGACACCATTCAGCACACCAGTGAAAAAGACCATCCTCATCATAGTCACGATTCTCGGATTTGCCACAGCTGCAGCAGCACAGCCAAGAGCTGTCGGAGCCAAGCTGGGATGGGGCGCGGACATCAGCTATCAGCACACGATGAACTCCAACTTCATGGAGGTGGACCTGGGACTCAACAACTTCAATTCCCTCGACTTCACTGTGATATACAATTTCATCATAGCTCAGCCAGAATGGACAGAAGTCGGAGAATGGAGCTTCTACATCGGTCCTGGAGCCGCCATGGGCATGAAGGTGTTCGGAGAAGAAAACTATTTCCACATCGCAGCAGCCGGAATGGTCGGTTTCGAGTACGCGTTTCCGTTTCCTCTGCAATTGTCATTTGATGTCAAGCCTCAGCTGATCGTCGGTTTCGGACATGGATTCGCATGGAGCATGACCCCGTCGATCGGTGTGAGATACAGATTCTGAGCATGGTTGATAAATAAGTGGAAAAAATGAGGATGAAAGTATGGGCTATCCTGATATTTTACCTACCTTTGTTCCTTACATGTATTAAAACATTAACCCAAAATATTATAATTATGAAAAAAATCATTCTTATTGCGGCCCTCGTGCTTGGATTCGCAACAGCTGCAGTAGCTCAGCCAAGAGCAATCGGTCTCCGTGGCGGTTACGGTGCAGAACTTTCTTACCAGCACTCCCTTGGTGCAAACTTCGTAGAGGCAGACCTCGGACTTTACACTTTCAATGCAATCAGCCTTGGTGCAACATACAACTGGATGCTTGCACAGCCACAGTGGACTAACAGAGGTGAGTGGGGAGTATACGCTGGTCCTGGTGCCAATCTCGGTCTCGGATTCAACGGATGGTTCAACGTGGCAGTCTGCGGACAGGTAGGACTTGAATATACATTCTGGTTCCCTCTTCAGCTTTCATTAGACATCAGACCTGCTCTCGGTTTCTCTACCGGTGACAAACCTTTCTATTTCGGAGGTTTCTATCCATCACTTGGTATCCGCTACAAGTTCTAATATCTCACAGCAGATATTTCACAATTAATCGGTCACTTCGGTGGCCGATTATTTTTATGTGACAGTGCGTTCGTCGTCGTGACATGTAAACGATAGATTTACAGCTACTTAAGCTGTTTGGCTCGACGTCCGCGCCATGCGAGCCAAACCACTAAACACCCTGATACCCAACGCATTATGAATCACGCCTAAAAAAAACGTCGGCCTTATGGGTTCATAAGGTCGACGTTTACAAAACCGTTTATCTCCTGCATCAACTCGACCGATGCGAGAGATATTTTCTTTATGTCTTCAGGACAGTCTTCAGAAGCAGCCGCCGCCCTATAAGCATTGATTGCCTCCCCGAACCGACCTTCACGCCTCAACTCATCTGCTCTTTCCAATAACTTTACAGCTTCCATATTTCAGTCACGTTAACGAAGGGATTTGTTCCAGAAACTTTTGACTGGCAATTCAGCGGGTGGTAGTTCTCGCGACCCCCGCCTGCCGGACCTGCTGCCGCAGGCTGCTCGCTGCAAAAGCCCACTGGGCTGTTTGCCTTGGAGCTCGCGACCCCTAGCCGGGGGTGGCATGTCACCTCCAACAATCCTCGCCTAATCTCTATTCTCTGATAAATTCTAAACAAGTCCCGAGAATCCCATGAAGGCCATAGCAAGGATACTTGCAGTAACAAGAGCAATAGGAACACCCTTGAAAGCCTTAGGCACATTGTTAAGGGCCAGCTGTTCGCGAAGTCCTGCAAAAAGCACCATCGCAAGGCCGAAACCGAGGGATGTCGCGAATGCATATACGGTCGCTTCACCCAGATTCATCATGCCGTCAGCAGCTGCTGCAAACGGAGAAGACTTCTGAACCACTGTCAGAGCCACACCGAGAACGGCGCAGTTGGTGGTGATCAGAGGAAGGAAGATACCGAGCGACGCATAGAGTGCAGGGCTGATCTTCTTCAGCACTATCTCGACCATCTGCACAAGGGCAGCGATAACGAGGATGAAGGATATGGTCTGAAGGAACTCAAGTCCGAACTTCACCAGAAGCATGTTCAGGAGATAGGTCACGACTGTCGCAAGAGTGATCACGAAGCACACAGCCATAGACATACCTGTCGCAGTGCTGAGCTTGTTGGACACTCCGAGGAAAGGACATACTCCAAGGAACTGGGAGAGCAGGATATTATTTACGAATATCGCTGAAATTATGATAAGTATATATTCCATGACTACTCTGCCTTTTTAGTTGTTAACTTTCTGAAAATCACGATGAGATAGGCCAGCGCGAGGAAGGCTCCCGGAGCGAGGACGAATGCAAGGATGCCGTCGCCTGCGATGAACTTGAAGCCGAACACGGAGCCGCTTCCAAGAATCTCACGCACCACTCCGAGAAGTGTGAGCGAGCAGGTGAAGCCGAGACCGATTCCCAGACCGTCGAGAGCAGAGTCCAGGACTCCGTTCTTGTTGGCGAATGCCTCTGCACGACCGAGGACGATACAGTTCACCACGATGAGCGGGATGAACAGACCGAGGGTCTCATAGATATCCGGAACATAGGCCTGCATCACGAACTGAAGCAGGGTCACGAAGGTTGCGATCACCACGATATATGAAGGGATACGCACCTTGTCAGGGATGACAGGAGCGATGAGCGAAATAGCCATGTTTGAAAGCACGAGTACAAAAAGGGTTGCAAGTCCCATGCTCATACCGTTGATGGCTGAAGTGGTTGTGGCCAGTGTAGGACACATACCCAGAAGGAGGACAAATGTAGGATTCTCCTTGATCAGACCTTTAGTTATAAGTTGAAATTTTCCCATTTTCCTTTCCTCCTTTATTTGGTTGTCGACTCGCTCTGTCCGCTCTTGCCTTCCGCATCCTCCTGCCAGTCTGAATTGCTTGCACCGGTGGTGGTGTCCAGAAGCATAGGAGTACCGGCAATCGCATGGAACACCTTTGCAGCAAGAGCCACACCGGAAGCATAAGCCCTTGAAGTGATGGTTGAAGCGGTGATTGCATCCACATCTCCTCCATCCTTCTTCACTGAAAGTCTCTTCGCTGCCGGATCAAAACCCTTGAACTGATCTGAGAATGAAGGCTCGACGCATTTTGCACCAAGACCTGGAGTCTCAGCCTGCGAAAGCACCTTGGTATTCCAGATCACACCGTTGATATCAAAGCCCACCTTTATGCTGATAGGACCTCCGAAACCCACTGGAGCCACATTGATCGCGCATCCCACTGTGTTTCCAGCCTCGTCATAAGCAAGGTTGTATGCATATGTCGCACCTTCGAACTCGACTGTCCTTTCCTCTTCCACCTTTACGGCAGTCTCGGGAAGGACCTCCATGATTGCAGCCTCATTCTTTGCTGCTGCGGCTGCTGCGATAGGCTCTGCAGTCAGGGCATACACACCTGCAAGCAGTCCTGAACACACCAGACAGATGGTCAGCAGACAGAGGGTCATATTGATGAATGATGATTTTACAGCCATAATCTCTTACCTCCCGTACTTTTTGGTGTGGAACCACTTGTTAAGAAGAGGAACCACAGAGTTCATAATGAGGATAGCGAATGAAACTCCTTCCGGATATGCTCCGAAGTAGCGGATGAGCATTGTGATCAGACCGATTCCGACTCCGAAGACCACACCGCCCCAGTTGCTCATAGGAGAAGTCACATAGTCGGTAGCCATGAAGATGGATCCGAGCAGGAGACCTCCGGTGAGAAGGTTGAAGAGAGGGTCTGTGAATTCAGCCGGATTGATGAGCCAGAAGATTCCGGAGAACACGGCCACGGTAGCCCAGATCGAGAGGGTTATGTATGGTCTGATCACCTTGCGGGCAAGCAGATATACGAATCCCACGAGAAGAGCCACAGCGGAAAGCTCACCGGCCGATCCTCCGATGTTGAGGAAGAGCATGTTCATGTAGTCCATACCCTCGACAGCTCCCGCACCGCCTTCGCTTACGAGTCCCAGAGGAGTCGCACCGGTGTATGCGTCAGTGACAGCATTGCCGATGAAGCCCTGAGGCTTGGTCCAGTCGGTCATGTATGTAGGGAAGGAGATCAGGAGGAACACACGGCCTGCGATTGCAGGGTTGAAAAGGTTCTGTCCAAGACCTCCGAAGGTCATCTTCGCAACACCGATTGCGAAAACGGCACCGATGAATACCACCCACCAAGGTGTTGTGGCCGGGAGGTTAAGGGCGAGAAGTACACCTGTGATGACTGCCGACCAGTCGCCTATGGTGCATGTGCCCTTCAGGAGATATTTTGTTATAAGGTACTCCAGCAGTACGCATGAAGCCACGCTCACTCCGAGCACGAGGAGTTCCGACCATCCGTAGAAGAGGACGGAAACCACCACTGCAGGAAGTAGAGCGATCACGACGTCACGCATCAAGGACTTCGTCGAAGTCTTCGTATGCAGATGCGGTGACGGTGAAACCAAAAGTTTTTCCATATATTAACAATTATTTTCTAGTTCTGATAATCCTGATGACGTCGCCTTTGGCTATGCGGATGATGTCCAGAAGCGGAATGTTAGCCGGACAGCTGTAGAGGCAGCAACCGCACTCGATACAGTCCTGAACAGCATTCTCTTCCAGCTCATCTGTCATATTGTTACGCGCATACTTCTGGAGAAGGAACGGCTCAAGACCCATAGGGCAGGCCTCGGCACACTTTCCGCAGCGGATGCAGGCAGACTCGACTCCGCGCACCGTCTGTGCCGCAGTAAGATAAAGAAGCGATGACGATCCCTTGACAGTGGCAGCGTCAAGATTAGCGATTGCCTTACCCATCATCGGACCACCGCTGATGATCTTGGCAGCCTCCTCAGGAATTCCTCCGGCATGCTCTGCGATATATGAAAGAGGCATTCCGATACGGAACTTATAGTTGTGCTGGTTCTCCATCGGCAGGCAGTCACCGGTCACAGTGAGCACATTGGTCACGAGCGGCATATTCTTCTGCACAGCCTCATAGACTGCCAATGAAGTCGCAACGTTCTGAACCACAGCACCTACATCGATAGGAAGTCCCATAGACTTCACCTGACGTTTCATCACGGCATCGATGAGCTGCTTCTCACCACCCTGCGGATATTTCTTCTTGAGAGGCATCACGGAGATCCCGTCATAACCCTTGGCAGAAGCCTGAAGTTCAGCCACGGCCGCTGTCATGACCTTTATGGCCTCCGGCTTGTTCTCCTCGATTCCGATCACAGCCGGGCATCCGCCGAGAACCTGCTTCATGATGGCAGCTCCCACAACGATCTCCTTGCTTCTTTCGAGCATGATACGGTAGTCTGATGTCAGATACGGTTCACACTCGGCACCGTTGAGGATGAGGCAGTCCGCCTTCTTTCCCGGAGGCGGGCAGAGCTTCACGTGTGCCGGGAAGGTCGCACCACCGAGTCCCACGACTCCGCACATCTTGATCTTGTCCAGGATTTCCTTGTTGTCCTCGGGAATCGCAGTGACGAGAGTATCGCTGAGGTCAATGCCGTCAGCCCACTCATCACCCTCAACATCGATCTCGATGTGGGTCATATTGTTTCCTGCCAGATCCTTGCGTGGTCCGATGGACTTCACGGTTCCGGAAACTGACGAATGCACATAAGCTGAAATGAATCCTGCAGGCTCCGCGATCACCTGACCTGCCTTGACCTTGTCTCCCACAGCCACAACAGGATTCGCAGGAGCACCAAGATGCTGAGCTACAGAGATATATACCTTTGAAGGAAGCGGAAGGACCTCTATGGCGCAGCCCGCAGATATCTTGCTGTCATTTGGGTGGATACCACCTATTGAAAATGTCTTTAACATGGTCCTATTCCTCCGTCACTTTAGGTTTCACAACAGGGAAGTTTACAGCATGGATAGCGCCTGTAGGGCACTCAGCCACACATTTCTTGCAGAGCTTGCACTTGGTGAAGTCTATGTAGGCGAGATTGTTCTCCACTGTGATAGCTTCAAATGGACATGCCTTCGCACACTTTCCGCAGCCTATGCAGGCAGCCTTGCAGGCCTTGCGGGCAGCAGCACCCTTGTCCTTGTTGACGCAGCTGACGAACACGCGCATGTTCCTGCGTCCCTTGTTGCGTAGCTCGATGATGTTCTTAGGGCAGGCCTTCACACAGGCACCGCATGCCGTACATTTCTCCTCATCCACCACAGGGAGACCTGTCTCAGGATCCATCGAGATGGCTCCGAACTGACATGCAGCCACACAGTCACCACATCCGAGACATCCGAAAGAACAGCCTGTGTCGCCGCTGTAGAGGGCAGCCTTCACACGACATGACTGATATCCGCCGTACTCGTTGGTACGAGGACGGTTCTCGCAAGATCCGTTGCAGCGAACCACAGCGACCTGAGGCTCCTTTGCAGCCACCTCAACGCCGAGCACGGCAGCAACCTTCTGCATACCGTCGTTACCGCCCACCGGACAGAAACATTTGTCCAGATTCGGAGACGACTCCACACAGAACTGGGCGAAGGCACGACAGCCGGCCTGTCCGCATCCGCCACAGTTTGCACCAGGCAATACCGCCTCCACCTCATCGATTCTCGGATCTTCCTCCACCTTGAACTTCTCAGCCACAAAGTAAAGGACAATCGCGAGAGCCGCACCGAGGATGGTAAGGATTGCAATAGTCCAGATGATTGTTGTTGTCATTACTGATATAGTTTAATTGTTTTGTTGTTATTCGATGTAGAATGAGAACTCGTTCTGGAGTCTGCCGCGCAGAAGCCATATCACGAGATAGTACACCGCTACGCCTCCAATGGCAGCCAGACCGCAAAGCAGCTGACTTTCCAGAACTGATGACAAAGATAATATCAAAATCATTAAAACCGCCAAAGGAATAACATAAGATATCCACACGGCTTTCAACCCCATGGACATCTTCGTCTTCACCTTCACCTGGTCACCGGGCTTATATTCCGCATACGGGTCAGTCGGCACCATGATTATCTTCTCCTTGTCCTCGGACATCCCGCACAGGGACTTCGCGTGACATGAAGAGCAGGCGGACGAGACCACAATCTCGACAGTGGTGAAATCCGGAGTCATCTCCAGAATGCGTCCTGTGTGTTCTATTTCATTTCTTTTTGCCATATCCTTTCTATTTTGAACGACGTACGAGCGACGAGAACGGGTGCTTGAGTCCCTCCCATCCCGTGATACGTCCGGTGGCGCGCCCCACCAGCAGCGGAGCCTCGAAATACACCGGAAGCCTGTTCATGTCGTCCGATATATATATAATCATATCCTCCTCGCCCTTGAAGACCTCTCCTTCAAGCAGCTTGGCGGCAAACTTTATTGTCCTGACCTCTCCCAGACCCTTGACCTTGATGGTCTCACGTCCATATAGAATGAAATATACATTGTATATGTCATCGTCGATCGCAAAGGTCATGGGATATCTCCGTCCAGGCTCCACCACATCGAAATCCATGTTCCTTGCAAAATAGAACAGTGACGGAAGGTCGAATGTGCATGGAGTCAGCGGCAGGTCCAGAGACCTCTGCCCGCGCTTGGAGGAATATACGTCGGCATGGATAAGGGGATTGCCCGGATTCCAGTCATAAAGATAGGTATTCCTCGCCTCATATCCTCCCTCATATGTGTCCCTGGTGAACTTCAGAGGCCTCATTCCGTCACGCGTGAACCACGACTTGAAGTCCTCGCGCACCTTGAAGACCCAGTCGAAGAAACGTGTGGTCTGCCCGTAGGCTGATATGCGGAAGGCCTCCTCGCCGTTGAAGGTCAGCGAATCCAGACTGATGACGGCATGGCCCACATCCGTATAAAGGGCGCCCCATGTGTACTGGAGGGCGAATGAAAGCTTCTCACCGGCCTGAAACACAAGGCTGTCCTCCTTGGTGGACATCACAGGCACACAGGCAGTCTTGACAGAAGCACGGGATGCCGTAGAATCAGCATTCTCCTGTGCATGCATCGGCATCGAAGCCACACATGTACACAGGAGAAGCATAATCATTCCGAATATATGTCCCGATCTTCTCATCCCTTCATCAGAACTCAGTGTTTCCGAACTCATTGGAAGACATCGGTATGCCACCCATCATCGGATCAGGTCCGAAAGGAGGGTTGTCATCGTTCATCGCCGAAGCGAAACCCATGGAATCTGCCTGGTTCACGAGGCTTTCCTGTTCATCCACGAAACGCACCTCATCCGCACGGAACCTCATATCCACATCCGCAATGGCACCGTTACGATGCTTTGCTATGATGATCTGGGTCCTACCCACATCATCAGGATTGTCCGAAAGTCCCTGATAGTCATATCGATGAATGAAGATTACCATATCGGCATCCTGTTCGATGGATCCCGACTCACGAAGGTCGCTGAGCTGAGGCCTGCGGTTGCTTCCCTGACGGTTCTCGGACTGACGTGAGAGCTGGGACAGGGCAATGATAGGCACATTCATCTCCTTGGCGGTAGCCTTGAGTGTTCGCGAAATCGCTGCAACCTCCTGCTCACGCATGCCTCGAAGTTCTGCAGGCCCCTGCATGAGCTGAAGATAGTCGACAACTATGAGTCTCACACCCTTCTGCTTCACCAGCTTCTTCACCTTGGAACGGAACTCCATGACTGGAAGCGAAGGTGTGTCATCTATATATATAGGTGCCTTGGCAAGTCTTTTCAGCTGAATATCAAGCTGTTCCCACTCCCACGCGGCGAGTTTCACACCACCCTTGATCTTGTCTGCACTAAGTCTGGTCTCCGACACCATCATACGCTTGGCGAGCTGTATGGCAGGCATTTCAAGGGAGAAGAAGGCCACAGGCATATTGAATTCCACAGCTGCATTGCGGGCAAGATTGAGCACGAAGGCCGTCTTTCCGACTGACGGACGGGCTGCAAGGATTATGAGGTCCGAGGCCTGCCATCCCAGGGTGATCTTGTCTATCGAAGGGAAACCTGAAGGTACTCCACTGAGCCCCGAAGAGTCCTGAAGCCTCTGGATGTCATCAAGTGCATCGTTTATGACCTTTCCGATCTCCTGGACATCCTTCTTGACATTGTTCTGGATGGCTGCAAAGAGCTTGGTCTGGGCTGTGTCGATGAGGTCATCCACATTTATGGCCTCATCATATGAGGACCTGAGGATGTCGTAAGAAGCCGTGATCAGTTCCCTCTGGATGCATTTCTGCTTGAGGATCCTGATGTAATACTCGATATGGGCCGCCGCACCGATCTTCTGGGAGAGCTGAACAAGGGCCACCGTGCCTCCCACCGCCTCAAGGTTTCCGTTGGACTTGAGCTTCTGGGACACGGAAAGAAAATCCAAGGCCACATGCTCGTTGTTCAAGGAACGCATAGCCTCGAATATCATCCTGTTCTTCTCGCTATAGAAGCAGCTCGGGGTGAGCTCGTCCATAGCTTCATCAATGCAGTTCGGCTCAATCAGAAGCGCTCCGAGGACAGCCTCTTCGACGTCAAGAGCTTGAGGCGGTCTGTTTCCCACCTCAAGCCCAAGCGTATCAAGATTGACTGACGGATTCTTCCTTCTGGCCGGTCTTTTCTTTACCTCTTCAGCCATAGGTCAGATTATTCGAAATCCGGATTCACAAGTATTCTTCCGCAGTATTCGCAGATGATCATCTTCCTGTTTGATGCGATGTCGATAAGTCTCTGAGGAGCAATTGTATTGAAGCATCCTCCGCAAGAGTCGCCATTGAACACGGACACCACAGCAAGACGGTTGTTGCAGCTGTTGCGGATATGCTCGTATGCACTCATGGTTCTCTCGTCGATCTTTTCTGCACACGCCTCTCTGTTTGCACGAAGCTGCTCCTCCTCCTTGGATGTAGACTCCACGATGGTCTCGAGCTCAGCCTGCTTTGCCTTCAGGTCCTCTTCCCTGACAGCGATCTTATCCTTCACGATCTCAAGCTCATTCTTCTTGTCGAAGATGCGCTCCTTAGCCTCTGCAATATGCTTCTCAGCAATCTGCCTCAGGAGTCCCTGGTTCTCGATCTCCTTGTTGAGAGAGTCGTACTCACGGCTGTTAGCCACGTTCTCGATCTGAGCCTTATACTTCTCGATCTGGTCATCGCACTCAGTGATGTTCAGCTTGTTGGCTGTGATGAATGCGTTGAACTCCTCGATCATCTCAGCGATACGCACCGACTTAGCCTTAAGGTCCACGATCTCATTCTCAAGCTGCTCCACCTCCATTGGAAGTTCACCCCTGAGCTGGAGGATCTTGTCGATTGCAGTGTCTGCCTGCTGAAGTTCATAGAGTGTCTGAAGCTTCTCACCTACGCTGAGGTCCGAGTCAGCAAAGCTCTTCTGAATGGACACGAAGGTCTCTCTCTGGTCGATCGGAGTATCGATTTTCTTTGTCTTTTTAGCCATGTCGCTTAAAAACTGTTATATGTTTCTTAATAATAAAATATCGGATTACTCTGCTTGTTCCGCGTAATGCGAACCGCAAAGGTAGGAAAATTTTTCTTTATCAAAGAAAATAAAATATCAACTATCTCTATTTCACTTTCATAATGGCCTATATCCATAAGCATGAAGCCCTCCGGAGTGAAGAAATTATGGTAGGAAATGTCACCGCTTATATATAGCTGGGCACCCGCAGCACGGGCCGTCCCTATCAGCGAACCTCCCGAGCCGCCGCACATGGCCACCCTGCTTATCAGGCCATCCACAGGCCTGGATGCCTTGACCACCTTCAGAGAAAAGCGTTCCTTGACAAGTTCCACAGCCTGGGCGGCAGTCAGAGGCTCCGGCAATTCGCCCACGACTCCAAGTCCGGTTCCCTCGCCATCCTCATCCAGTATCCGCACATCAGTCAGCCCGAGTCTGGCAGCCATCGCTCCGCTGACTCCGGCGAGCACCTTGTCGGCGCTGGTGTGGGCCGAATATATGCTTATGCCCGCCTTTATGGCCTTGACAACCGCAGAGCCCACCATATCGTCTTCCGAAATCTTCTTCAGACCGGAAAAGATCAGCGGGTGATGAGTGACTATCATATCCGCACCGCATTCCACAGCCTCGTCGACCAGTTCCGGAGTGCAGTCCAGACCTAAGAGCACACTGCTGACGGAGTCCTCCGGCGATCCGATGCACAGACCGCTGTTGTCCCACTTCTCCTGAAGGGAAAGAGGGGCAAAATCTTCCATGACCTTTGTTACGTCCTTTACCTTATAGTCCATATCCACCTCCGGGCTTATCATTTAAGTTCCTCTCTGATCTCAGTCAGCTGCTGTCGCATATTCTTCAGCGTCTCAAGCACTTTGGCCTTGCTGATCACTTCCTTCCTGTCACCTTTCAGACGCTTGGCAGTACCCTCAAGAGTCAGACCCTCCACCTTCACAAGAAGATGGATGTGCTTGAAGGTCTCTATGTCCTCCTTGGTATACAGACGATTTCCCTTCGCATTTCTCTGAGGCCTGATGAATTTAGGGAATTCATTGGACCAGAAACGCACCAGCGAGACATTCTCGCCCAGAATCTCAGCCACTTCGCCGATCGTATACAGGTACTTTTCCATATAGAATCTGTTTATATTTTCTTACAGCTTCCATGTCCATCACTGCCATGCAGTCATCAGTCCATTGACTGTCCGGTCGTTACGGACATGATCATCATGTTCATATATTCCTCCGGAGTCACAGAGGCAAAGAAATGATTCACAGGATCCAGGACCAGGGTGTCACGGAGGACTTCATAATGGAGATGAGGGGCAAACGAGTTTCCCGACACTCCGACATATCCGATACGCGCCCCTTTCCTGACCTTGCGCCCCTTGCGGGTCTCTATATCGGACAGATGTGCATATCGTGTCACGTAACCGTTGCCATGGTCGATGGTCACCACATTTCCGAGACCCTTTCTGGACTTCACGACCTCCTTCACGACACCGTCAGCCACCGCATACACAGGTTCCCCGGCAGGTGAAATCATATCCAGTCCGTTATGCTTCATAGGGACCTTGTAGAACGGATTTATCTTGTCGCCGACAGAGGCTCCGGTCTGGGCAAAGGTAAAGTCCTTCAGCGGGTTGGTCATCGGAGGCATTACGAAATCCTCACCGGAGATGATCTCCATGACTCTGGCGAAATTTTCCTCGACACGACCGGCGCTGGACTCAAGCTTGTCCAGTCTGCCTTCCGAATGTATCACGATATCCGAGTCCGGGATGGAGTCCAGCCCCATCAGGAAGTCCAGCGAAGAGAAACGG
This sequence comes from Bacteroidales bacterium, assembly GCA_017502125.1. Taxonomy (GTDB): domain Bacteria; phylum Bacteroidota; class Bacteroidia; order Bacteroidales; family UBA932; genus Cryptobacteroides. The sequence goes on from JAFVVN010000027.1 coordinate 52,540, forward strand.
TCCATATTGGGTGCCGCCGTGTTGAATATCTCCTCATATATCCTGTCATCCTTGAGCTTGAGACCCTCCACGACATCCGCCAGAAGCTGTTCCTTGGCAGCCATCTGAGGATACTCTTCCTCGTAAAGCCTGTTCTCCTGCCTGAGACGGCGCTCCTCCTCCGTACTGAACACAAAGGAGAACAGCACGTAATAGACTATCGCCAATGACACCGTTGCGACAAAAAACGTAAGCACCTTGCGGATCACGGTCCACACGGAGGGCTTTTCCTTCTTCAATCTGAAGTCCTTGTCGACTATGTACTGGCTTCCCATTGACTACTTGTTCTTTTTGCGATGGGACGGATGGAGGGTTATCTTGTCCGATGTCTCTGCGGTGTTGTGAACCATTGTGGAATATTCCTCCGGAGTGATGGTCAGGTCGTAATAGTTGGCAGGATTCACATGCCTGTCCTTGTATATGACCTCATAATGGAGATGCGGCCCCGAAGAACGGCCTGAATTTCCGCTCTCTCCGATACACTCTCCCCTCTTGACCTTCATTCCCTCGACCACGCTGATGGACTTCAGGTGGGCATATCTTGTCTTGTATCCGAATCCATGGTCGATCAGGACATGGTTTCCATAGCCGAAGAATTCATATTTCACCTTCTCGACCACACCGTCTCCCGTGACATAGACAGGGTTGCCCGGCTTCAGGGCGAAGTCCACTCCCATATGACGGGTCGAACGACCGGTGAACGGATCGCTTCTGAAACCGAAGGTGCTGGAAAGACGATATATGCGCTTATCCGGAACCACAGGCGGGATCGCCGGAATGCATGATGCCATGTCGCCGGCACGTTTTGAGAGCTGCGCCACCTCATCGAACGAACGGCTCTGGACATAGGTCTTCTTGGTCAGCATGTCCAGACGGACGGCTGTCTTCCGCAAAGGGGCGGAATGGTCCAGAACATCATAGTGGGCATATCTGTTCACTCCTCCGAAACCCGCGTTGCGGACCTCGGAAGGTATCTCATGCATACCGAATATAGCACGATATATGTCGTCGTCACGCATCTGGAGCGAGGCGAGGGCGTCATCATATTCATCAAGCTGCCTGTTCAGCACCTCCACCTTGGAGCGCCACTCGGCATTGGCCTTCTTGAGAAGGACGGTCTTGGGAAGTTCCAGTCCCAGCACGCCGGTATACAGCCAGAAATACAGCACAGCCATGCCCACACTCATGGCGAACAGAGCCACAGTCCTGAGGGCACGGTACTTCCTCGAATGCCTCTTCACCTCATATGAAAGCGTCTTCGGGTTGAATATATATTTCTTATCCTTTGCCATATCCGCGCAAAGGTAATAATTTTCCAGAAATTTTTGTACTTTTGCAGATTATTATGCCGCGCACACGCGTGATGCATCCGAAAAAGTAAAACAGAAAAGACGTAAACATATGACATCCAAGGAAATCAGAAAAGCATTCCTCGACTTCTTCGCTTCGAAGGGTCACCAGATCGTGCCTTCGGCACCTATGGTCGTGAAGAACGACCCGACACTCATGTTCACCAACGCCGGAATGAATCAGTTCAAGGACTGGTTCCTCGGCAACAGCCCTGCGAAATGGAAGAGGGTTGCGGACAGCCAGAAATGTCTCCGCGTGAGCGGAAAGCACAATGACCTTGAGGAGGTGGGACGCGACACATATCACCACACGATGTTCGAGATGCTCGGAAACTGGAGTTTCGGAGACTATTTCAAGAACGAGGCGATCGACTGGGCATGGGAACTCCTCACAGAGGTCTACAAGCTCGACAAGGACAGACTCTACGCAACAGTGTTCGAAGGTTCTGAGGCTGACGGCACACAGCTCGACACAGAGGCGATGGAGGCATGGAAGAGACATCTTCCTGAGGACAGGATCCTCCTTGGAAACAAGAAGGACAACTTCTGGGAGATGGGCGACACAGGCCCTTGCGGACCATGCTCCGAAATCCACATCGACCTTCGTGACGACGAGGAGAGGGCGGCAGTTCCAGGTGCGTCACTCGTGAACAAGGACCATCCTCTGGTGATCGAGATATGGAACAACGTGTTCATGCAGTATAACCGCAAGGCAAGCGGCGAGCTTGAGCTCCTTCCTAACAAGAACGTGGACACAGGAATGGGATTCGAGCGTCTTTGCATGGCTCTTCAGGGAAAGAAGTCAAACTACGACACAGACGTGTTCACAGGAATGATCGCAAAGATCGAGGAACTTTCAGGACATAAGTACGGAGTGAACGAGCAGGAGGACATAGCAATGCGCGTGATTGCCGACCACATCCGCGCGATCAGCTTCTCCATCGCTGACGGACAGCTTCCTTCAAACGTGAAGGCCGGATATGTGATCCGCCGAATCCTCCGCCGCGCAGTGCGTTACGGATACACATTCCTCGGATTCAACGAGCCTTTCCTCTGCCGTCTCGTGCAGCAGCTCGTGGACGACATGGGAGAGTTCTATCCTGAGATCGTCAAGCAGCAGACCCTCATCGAGCGCGTGATCAAGGAGGAGGAGATGGCTTTCCTCCGCACTCTCGACAGAGGTATCCGCCTGATGGACAGCATCATGGCAAAATCTGCCGAGACCAAGCTCATCAGCGGTGAGGATGCATTCGTGCTCTACGACACATTCGGTTTCCCTATAGACCTTTCAGAGCTCATCGCATCCGAGAAGGGATATAAGATCGACCTCGAGGGATTCCAGGTGGAGCTCCAGAAGCAGAAGGACAGGGCACGTAACGCCACAGCCATCGAGTCAGGAGACTGGGTGGAGTTCGCTCACTGCGACAGCATCGAGTTCCTCGGCTACGACGCGACCGAGCTCGAAGGCGTGCAGCTGACCCGTCACCGCACCGTGAAGGCAAAGAACAAGACAATGTACCAGCTCGTGTTCGAGCGCACTCCGTTCTATGCCGAGATGGGAGGACAGGTGGGCGACACCGGATACATCCTTTCTGAAAGCGGGGAGAAGATCCAGATCGTCAACACCATCAAGGAGAACAACCTCACCATCCATGTTGCAGAGCGCATTCCTTCAGACTGCACAGAGAGCTTCAGCCTCCATGTGGATGCGGAGAGAAGACTTCAGATAGAGAACAACCACACCGCCACCCACCTTCTCCACCAGGCACTCCGCGAGATCCTCGGAACGCATGTGGAGCAGAAGGGTTCATATGTGTGCGACAAATATTTCCGTTTCGACTTCTCACACTTCGAGAAGCTCACCGAGGAGCAGATCGACCTTGTGGAGAACCGCGTGAATGCCCTCATCAGGGCCAACAACCCGCTCGACGAGAACCGCAACGCGACAATGGAACAGGCTCAGGAGATGGGCGCAATGGCACTCTTCGGGGAGAAGTACGGAGACACAGTCCGCGTGGTTAAGTTCGGAGACTCATGCGAGCTCTGCGGAGGTACACATGCCGCTGCTACAGGCCAGATCGGTTTCTTCAAGATCGTTTCCGAGTCTGCGATAGCTGCCGGAGTGCGCCGTATCGAGGCCACCACAGGCGTACATGCCGAACTTCTTGTGGACGGAATGGAGACCACCCTGCGTATTGCAAAGGCATTCTTCAACAACGCTCCGGACCTCGCCGCCGCAATCAGGAAGATGGTCGAGGAAAACGAGACATACAGGAAGCAGATGGAGGAGATCGTGAAGGAAAAGACAATCACTCTCAAGAACAGTCTCAAGACGATGGGCAAGGACATCAATGGGGTCAACGTCGTTTCAATCGACTACAATGTGGATCCTGTGATGCTCAAGAACGCAGCCTTCATGCTCCAGAAGGAGGCTCAGAACCTTGTCATTGCAGCTGCATTCGAGGCTGCAGGCAAGCCACAGCTCCTTCTCATGTACTCTGATGACCTCGTCAAGGCGGGACACAATGCAGGAGCTGACGTGCGCGAAGCTGCGAAACTGATCCAGGGCGGTGGCGGCGGACAGCCGGGACTTGCGACTGCCGGTGGAAAGAACGTGGAAGGCCTCAGCGCAGCTCTTTCAAAACTGATTGAACTCGCCACATGCTAAATATTTAGACAAGGAGGAGCAACCTGATAGGCGGATTGGCATTTTGCCACCCTCGAGAGCGACAGGCAAACGGCCCGGTGGGCTTTTGCAGCGAACAGCCTGCGGCAGCAGGAACTGGAGGGGCCAATGGAGCCGGCAGGGTGTCCGACCATATGAATCATGAAGAAGTTAGACCAGTTCATATTGAAGTCATTCATAGGACCGTTTTTCGCGATCCTTCTGGTCGTTGTGTTCATTCTCATGATGCAGTTCCTCTGGCTCTACATCGATGAACTCGTCGGCAAGGGTCTGAGTTTCAAGGTGATCCTGGAATTCCTCGGCTGGGGCAGCGCCACATTGCTGCCTCTGTCCCTTCCTCTAGCCACACTCCTGTCGTCGATGATGACACTTGGAACCCTGGGAGAGAACAACGAGCTGCTCGCCATCAAGGCTGCCGGAATATCCCTCCAGCGTGTGCTGGTGCCGCTTGCAGCTGTTTCCCTTGTGATCAGCGTCGGCGCGTTCTTCATATCCAATGACCTCATCCCGGTGGCATATAACAATATATACCAGCTCCGCGAGGACATCGGAAGGACAAAGGAGGAGATAAAGATTCCGTCGGGAACCTTCTACAACGGCATCGAGGGCTATATCCTGCGAGTGGACGACAGGGACGACGAGACCGGAATGATGCATGGAGTGATGGTGTACAACCACACCAAGAAGAAGGGCAACGTCAGCCTCACCATCGCCGACTCGGCCATGATGAAGATGTCAAAGAGCAAGAACTACCTGACCTTCACCCTCTACGACGGCACCAACTACGAGGAGACCAACACGAAGAAGTACAAGGACACGACCCTGCAGCTCCAGAAGATAGACTTCCACAGACAGGAAATGATCATTCCGCTGAAGAACTACGCCTTCCAGAAATCGGATTCCAGCCGGTTCAGCGACCAGGTGAAGTCCATGAATCTTGCCCAGCTCAACGAGAGCCAGGATTCCATCGGAAAGGTCAATGAAACCGGAAGGCAGAAGAATCTGGAGTCGCTCAAAAGGTCCAGGACACTCAGGTACAACGCCCAGCTCGACACTGCATCCAGGAAAAGGCCTGTTTCAGCCTTCGTTCCGGAGAACATAGGAGAGTGGAAGAAGATCCAGGACGAGATCAACGCAGTGGAGAAGGCAAAGAAGAACGCAGAGGAGCTCCAGAACTCCCTGATGTCATTCTCGAGGGAGAGATACTACAACACATACACGCTCAGACTCATAGACATCGAGATTCTGAAGAAATTCGCCCTGTCGATAGCCTGCTTCATCTTCTTCTTCATCGGAGCTCCGCTCGGAGCCCTCATCCGAAAGGGAGGACTGGGAACGCCGGCCATAATCTCAGTACTGTTCTTCGTGGCTTATTGGGTGATCGACATCTCGGGAACCAAACTCGCCAAGGACGGCGCTGTGGGAGCATTCAGCGGAGTGTTCTTCTCCAGCTATGTGCTGCTGCCTACCGGCCTCTACCTCACATGGAAGGCAATCAATGACTCAGCTATATTCAATATGGATTCAATCCTCAACGGAATCCGAAAGATAAAGGCAATGATAACAGAAAGATTCAAGAAGACACGCATCGTATATATGGGAACCCCTGAGTTCGCTGTGGCTCCGCTCGATGCCCTCATCAGCCAGGGCTACGAGATCGCTGGAGTTGTCACTGTGGCAGACAAGGCAAGCGGAAGGGGTCTGAAGATAAACGAAAGCGCTGTCAAGAAATATGCAGTCGAGCACAATATCCCTGTGCTTCAGCCTGTTTCACTCAAGGACCCTGAATTCCTCGAGGCATTGAAGGCATGGAAGCCGGATCTGTTCGTGGTGGTGGCATTCAGGATGCTTCCTAAGGTGGTTTGGGAGATTCCACGCCTGGGAACCTTCAACCTTCACGCCGCCCTCCTGCCTCAGTACCGTGGCGCGGCCCCTATCAACTGGGCTGTGATCAACGGTGACAAGGCCACGGGAGTAACCACCTTCATGATCGACGACGGAATGGACACCGGAAAGATCATGTTCAGGGAGCAGTGTCTCATCGGTCCGGACGAGACGGTGGGAGAGGTGCACGACAAGCTCATGCAGATCGGTTCCGACCTCGTGGTCCAGACCGTGGAGGCCATAATCGAGAACAATGTGGATATGCGCGTACAGAGCAGCTTCGTCCAGGGCTCGGAGATTCTTCGTCCTGCCCCTAAGCTCACCAGGGAGCTCTGCCACATAGACTGGAACGGAAAGACAAGACATATATACAACCTCATCAGAGGCCTCAGTCCATACCCGGCCGCATTCACCGAGCTGGTCAAGGACGACAAGGTGCTGCAGATGAAGATATACAAGGCTGTGAAGGTGGAAGGCGAAGCATATGCAGCTATGCTTTCAGCCTGCAGTCTTGAGGCCGCCGCACCGGGTACCGTGCTTTCCGACGGCAAGACCTTCCTTGCATTCGCCACAGCTGACGGCGCCGTTTCAGTGACGGAACTCCAGCTGGCTGGAAAGAAGAGGATGCCGGTCAAGGACTTCCTGATCGGATTCCGGGAGCCTCAGAGCTATACCACCACCAAGGGAACATCATCACAGGTCACTGGAAAGCATGCGTAAGACAGTTGTCATAATATGTGACGGGCAGTTTCCTAAAAGCGAATATCCCCGTTACCTGATCCGCACGGCAGACTTCCTTGTCTGCTGCGACGGTGCCTTGAGGAAGTTCATCAGAAACAGCAAGGGAATATTCGGTGCCGAGAGGCTGCCTGACCTCGTGATCGGAGACATGGACACCCTGCCGGTTTCCTGGCAGAAGAAATATGCAGACATCATCATCAGGGAGACCGAACAGGAACACAACGACCAGACCAAGGCAGTGAGGTGGGTGCTCGGAAACATCCCGGACATAGACTATATATATATATTAGGGTCAACGGGCGGCCGCGCCGACCACACCATCGGCAATCTGTCCCTTCTCATGGAGTATACAAGGATGTTCGACCTCGGTGAGATAACCATCGAAGCCGTAACCGACGAGGGTACCGCATTCGCTGTGAACGACACTACTGAATTTGACTGCGGCATAGGAAGACAGGTGTCGATATTCTCACCGGACAACAGTCTGAACATAAGGTCTGAAGGTCTTGAATATCAGACAGAGGGCGTGATCTTCGACAACTGGTGGAAGGCCACTCTGAACAAGGCGGTCCGGGACAATGTGCGGCTGGAATTCAGCCACAGGTCGATGGCTCTGATAATATTGGACTGAAACACCCCGCCGATAAAAAATTTATTAGGAAATACGCAATTTTAATTATATTTTTGACGCTTGGATTGAATTCCGGTTTTAATCATTAAATAAATGGAACACACAAAGTACTTCCCTACAGTTGAAGCCATAGAAAAGGCTTCCGGCGTGCTTGAGGAAATCCTCACCCCTACACCGTTCCAGAAGAACCCTAACCTTTCGGACATCTATGGTGCCGAAGTCTATCTGAAGCGTGAAGACCTTCAGATGGTCAGGTCATACAAGATACGAGGAGCATACAACAAGATACGTTCGATAGATCCGGACAGCATGAAGAACGGAATCGTCTGCGCCAGTGCAGGAAACCATGCACAGGGTGTGGCATTCTCATGCAGCAAACTGAAGATCATGGGCTCCATATTCATGCCTGTAACCACTCCGAAGCAGAAGATAGAGCAGGTACGCATGTTCGGAAAGGAATTCATTGAGATTGTTCTGACCGGAGACACATTCGACGCAGCCAACTCGGCGGCCATCACATATGCAAAGGAAAACGGTAAGACCTTCATCCCGCCGTTTGATGACCCGAAGGTGATGGAAGGCCAGGGAACGATAGGCATGGAGATCCTCAAGCAGGCATCCGAGCCTCTCGACTATATTTTCGTCCCGATCGGAGGTGGCGGACTCGCATCAGGTCTTGGAGCGTACATCAAGCAGATGTCGCCGACCACAAAGGTCATCGGAGTGGAGCCCGGTGGTGCGCCATGCATGAAGGCAGCAATCGAGAACGGTGCTGTGGTGGAACTTGACGAGATAGACAAGTTCGTGGACGGAGCTGCCGTGAAGAAGGCTGGAGCCCTGACATACGAGGTCTGCAAGGAAGTGCTGGACGACATAATCGTGGTTCCTGAGGGAGCTGTATGCACGACCATCGTCCATATGTACAACAAGAGCGCCATCGTCGTGGAGCCTGCAGGGGCCCTGGCTGTGGCAGCACTCAAGTTCTATAAGGAGGATATCAAGGGCAAGAGGGTTGCCTGCATCGTCAGCGGCAGCAACAACGACATAACCAGAATGGAGGAAATCCGTGAGAAATCCCTGCTCTATGAAGGTCTGAAGCATTATTTCATAGTGAACTTCCCTCAAAAGTCCGGAGCCATCCTCTCATTCGTGCAGAATGTGATCGGTTCTTCTGCCGACCTCGTTCACATCCAGTACATCAAGAAGACCAACAAGAACTTCGGACCGGCACTCATCGGCATAGAACTGGCTTCGAAAGATGATTTCGAACCATTCCTCAAACGAATGACAGAGAACGGATTCGCATACGAATACATAAACGAAAACAACCAATTATTTGAAATACTAATCTGATAACATCATGGCAAATATTGACTGGAGCAAACTTACATTTTCCTACACAAAGACCAATACGATTCTGAAAACCACCTTCAAGGACGGTGCATGGACCCCTGTTGAAAGTCTCACCGACGACTATATGAACGTGAGCACCTTCTGCGGCGCATTCCACTATGCAATCGAGTGTTTCGAAGGTCTCAAGGCATTCAGAGGCAAGGATGGCAGAATCAGATTGTTCAGACCTGAGGAGAATGCAAAGCGTCTTCAGAGATCAGCTAAATTTCTCGGAATAGAGGCACCTTCCATCGAGATGTTCGTGGACATGTGCAAGAGAGCCGTACTGGAGAACATAGATTATCTCCCTCCATATGAAGAGGCAGGAGCATCGCTTTATCTCCGTCCTACACTCATCGGAACAAACCCTCAGCTCGGAGTCCAGTCTTCAAAGGAGAGCACATTCATGCTCCTCTGCTCCCCTGTCGGTGCATATGTAGGCGGCGCACTCGATGCTGTGGACGTGGTCATCGCAAGAAACTATGACAGAGCTGCCCCTAACGGTTCAGGCTCATTCAAGGTAGGCGGCAACTACGCATGCTCTCTCTATTCTCTGAATGTGGCTCACGAACTGGGATATAAGGCTGTCCTCTACCTTGATCCGGCAACCAAGACACATATCGACGAGTTCAACTCTTCAAACTTCTTTGCAATCAAGGGCAACACCTACATCACTCCTAAGTCGGACTCCATCCTTCCATCCATCACCAACATGTCACTTGAGACTGTTGCCGCACACCTCGGAATGGAGGTCGAGAGAAGACCGGTTCCTGTGGAGGAACTCAGCACATTCGAGGAAGTCGGAGAATGCGGAACTGCCGTGGTAATCACCCCTGTGCACAAGCTCGTGGACAAGCCGTTCCTTGAGTCAGAAGAAGAGACCGTATACACATATGGAGACGGTCAGTGCGGTCCTAAGTCCCTCAGGCTGTACAATTACATCAAGGGTATCCAGCGCGGCGAAATCGAAGATGTATTCGGCTGGAACGTGTTCGTAGACTAAGTTCCGTCCCTCGGGACCTCTTGAATAAAAAGTCGTCTGTCCAAGAGATTGTGGCAGACGACTTTTGTATATTACCCGACAATGAACTGCAGAAGCTACTTCGGAGCTATCCTGTAAAGGAATCCGGCTATGACCGCAAACACCACATTCGGCAGCCAAAGGGCTATTGACGGCGGGAGAGTGTCCGTGTAGACGAACATCTGACTGAATCGCAGGAAGAGGATGTAGGTGAATGCCAGCGCAATGCCGATACCTATGTTCCATCCAATACCTCCCCTTCGCTTCTTTGAAGAAAGAGCCACACCCATTATAGTCAGGATGAAGGCTGAGAAAGGAAGGGCAAAGCGCGTATTCTTCTCGATGAGGGCGAACTTCACGTTGCCGTCTCCCCTCATCCTCTGGGTATCAATCAGTTCATTGAGTTCCGAATATGTCAGAGTCTCCACCGTCTTTTCATTAAGATAGAAGTCCTTCGGAGAGAGAGCCAGAACCGTGTCTATCTGCTTTCCGCTACGGATATTGTCGGTAAGGTCCTCGTTGTATTCCCTGATGAAATATTTCTTGAGTTTCCATACTCCCTTTGTCGTGTCATACACCGCAGTCTCTGCCGAGAGTTTCGAGACAAGCCTGTGGTCCCTTATCTCCTCAAGTGTGAACCTGTAGGCGGTGTTGTTCCAGGAACTGAAGGATTCTGCGAAGACGAACTCACCGGGAGCGATCTGGTAGTGCACGTTCCTTCCCACACTCTTGGTCCTTTCCTTTATATACTGGTTCTCGAAATCGAGCCTCGTCTTGTTGGCCTCCGGAATGATGAAGAGGTTCAGACAGAGTGAAAGGATCGCGATCAGGGTCGCCGAGAACATATAGGGAACCATCATTCTATGGAAACTGATTCCACAGGACAGGATGGCGACTATCTCGGAATCGGCAGCCATCTTCGAGGTGAAGAATATCACCGTTATGAACACGAACAGAGGACTGAACATGTTCATGAAATATGGGATGAAGTTGATGTAATAGTCGAATATGATGGCCCCAAGCGGCGCTTCCTTCTCCACAAAGTCATCGATCTTCTCACTGATGTCGAAGATGATGACGATGCCGATGATAAGAAGCAGCGCCACAAAGAATGTGGATATGAACTTGCTGACGATATATGCATCAAGTCGCTTAGGTCTGAGGTCGAACTTCATTTCCGTTAAAGTCTTGTCGTTATTCTGCGGACTGTCTCGTCCTTCCATGCCTTGAAGTCTCCTGCCTTGATGTGCTTGCGGGCCTCGCGTACGAGATCAAGATAGAAGGCAAGGTTATGCTCGCTGGCAATCTGTCCGGCGAATATCTCTCCTGCCACGAAAAGATGACGAAGATATGCTTTTGTATATGTATGGTCTACGAATGACGTACCCTTAGGATCGAGCGGGGAGAAGTCGTCCGCCCACTTCTTGTTCTTCATGTTGATGATTCCGTCCCAGGTGAACAACATGCCGTTGCGACCGTTTCTGGTCGGCATCACACAGTCGAACATATCGACTCCGCGGGCGATTCCCTCAAGTATGTTGGCCGGAGTTCCCACTCCCATGAGGTAGCGCGGTTTGTCCTCCGGAAGGATAGGACACACGATCTCAAGCATCTCATACATCTTTTCTGTCGGTTCCCCCACAGCGAGACCTCCTATAGCATAACCTTCACGGTCAAGCGCTGCAGCATGTTCGACAGCCTCACGCCTGAGGTCGGGATAGACACATCCCTGAATTATAGGAAAGAGGGCCTGGGAATATCCATATAGCGGTTCTGTCTCATCAAAATGCTTCACGCATCTCTCCAGCCACCTCTGAGTGAGCTTCAGGGACTTCTTCGCATAGTCGAAGGTTGCATCACCCGGACAGCACTCGTCAAGAGCCATCACGATGTCTGCTCCGATTATCCTCTGGGTGTCCATATTGTTCTCCGGAGTGAAGATATGCTTGGATCCGTCAATATGCGAACGGAATATGCAGCCGTCCTCGGTCAGTTTCCTGATCGGGCTGAGGGAGAACACCTGGAATCCGCCGCTGTCCGTGAGGATGGGCCTGTCCCATGATTCGAACTTATGGAGTCCTCCGGCGGCCTTGAGCACATCAAGACCGGGACGAAGGTAGAGATGGTATGTGTTGCCAAGAATGATCTCCGCCTTTATGTCTTCCTTGAGGTCACGGTGGTATATACCTTTGACAGAACCTACAGTGCCGACAGGCATGAATATAGGGGTCTCTATCTGACCATGATCAGTGGTTATCACACCGCAGCGTGCGGCACAGTTGGGGTCATTATGTGTCTTGACAAACTTCATCCGTATATTTTTAACCTTCAAAGATACGAACTTTTAGTTAAAAACGACTATATTTGTCTGATAGTTTAAACCGAAACTAATAATCAGACACTATGAATAAATCAATCAAACTCAGGCTCATCGTGATGAACATCATCCAGTGGGCAGTATGGGGAGCCTACCTGACATCAATGGGAAGCTACCTCGCATCCGTAGGACTGGCAACCCGCATCGGAATCTTCTACGCAATGCAGGGAATAGTCTCGATATTCATGCCGACACTCATGGGAATCGTTGCTGACAAGTTCATCCCTGCCCAGAAGCTTCTCGGTCTATGCCACGGAATCGCAGGAATCGGAATGCTCGGAGCCGGATTCTACGGTATGACGGCCGGAAGCGAGGTCTCATTCGCCATCCTTTTCAGCCTATACTCCATCGGAGCTGCCTTCTACATGCCGACAATCGCACTTTCCAACTCCGTTGCATACAACATCCTCGAAAAGAACGGATTCGACACAGTAAAGGACTTCCCTCCTATCCGAGTGTTCGGCACCATCGGATTCATCTGTGCAATGCTTTTTGTAAACTTCATGAAAGACGGAAGCGGAGTGCAGTTCCAGCATTCATACAACCAGTTCCTCACATCCGGAGCTCTCGGAATCCTGATGCTCCTGTACTGCTTCACCCTTCCTGACTGTCCATGCAACAGGAACACAGGTGAGAACCAGACACTTGCCGAGCGCATGGGACTCAATGCATTCAGCCTTTTCAAGGACAGGCAGATGGCAATATTCTTCATCTTCTCGATGCTTCTGGGAGTCGCTCTGCAGATCACTAACGGCTTTGCGAATCCTTTCATCTCACATTTCAAGGAAGTGCCGCAGTTTGCAGACAGCTGGGGTGCACAGAACGCCAACGCACTCATATCCATATCACAGGTATCCGAGACCCTCGGCATCCTTCTCATTCCTGTAGCAATGAAACTTTTCGGCATCAAGAAAGTCATGCTCATCGCCATGTTTGCATGGGTGCTCCGTTTCGGACTCTTCGGAGCCGGTGACCCGGGATCAGGAGTGTGGATGCTCATCCTCTCGATGATCGTATATGGAGTGGCATTCGACTTCTTCAACATTTCTGGCTCGCTCTATGTGAACATGAGGACCACGTCAAAGATACAGAACAGTGCACAGGGACTCTTCATGCTCATGACAAACGGAATCGGAGCCACTATCGGAACCCTCAGCGCACAGGCCGTGGTGAACCACTTCGTCTACAATGCAGCCGAGCCGAACTGGAGTGCAGCATGGTATGTGTTTGCCGGCTACGCCCTCGTGGTTGCCATCCTCTTCATGATCCTTTTCAAGGAGCCGAAGGATTCCACTGCCAAAGTAGCTTAGAGATACAGTCATATAAAAATCAGTCCGACTGGTGTTCCGGTGACCCCCGCCTCCCTTTGGGAGGCACCCCCTAGCCGGGGGTGGCATGTCACCTTCAACCAGTCGGACTGATTTTTAATCCTATCGTATATTACTTCGTGAGTCCGAGCTTCTTCATAAGAGCTTCAGGCTGAGGATCGTGACCACGGAAGTTGCGGTAAAGCACATCTGCATCCTCTGTGCTGCCCTTTGAAAGGATGTTCTCACGGAATGAATTTGAAACCTCAGTATTGAAGATTCCCTTCTCCTTGAAAAGGCTGAATGCATCTGCCTCAAGAACCTCCGCCCACTTGTATGAGTAGTAGCCGGCGCTGTATCCGCCTGAGAAGATGTGAGAGAAGGATGTAGAGAAGCCTGTTCCCTCGACAGCCGGCATCACAGCATATGGAGCAAGGGCCTTGGTCTCGAACTCGAGAGTACTCATTGAAGGAACCTCCTTGAGGGTGTGCCATGCCATATCAAGATAGCCGAAGTGGAGCTGGCGCACCTGACCGTATCCGGCAAGATAGTTCTTTGCAGCCACAATCTTCTCGATGAGCTCGGCAGGGATGGCCTCGCCTGTCTGGTAATGCTTTGCAAAAGAGTTCAGGTAGTCCGGCTCGAATGCCCAGTTCTCCATGATCTGTGAAGGAAGTTCCACAAAGTCACGTGAAACGCTTGTTCCTGTGAGTGAGCCGTAACGTCCCTGAGCGAAGATGCCGTGGAGGGCATGACCGAACTCGTGGAGGAAGGTGGTGAACTCGTCATGTGTAATGAGGGAAGGAGCATCAGCTGTAGGCTTTGTGAAGTTGCATACGATGCTGATGAACGGTCTGTACTCCACACCGTTCCTGATGCTCTGACCACGGAACTCGGTCATCCATGCACCACCTCTCTTGCTTGCACGCGGGAAGAAGTCTGCATAGAAAAGTGCGAGATGAGTGCCGTCTGCCTCTGTCACCTCATACACCTTGACATCCTCATGATATACAGGAACATTGTCAAGTTCCTTGAAGTTCACACCGTAAAGGCGGTTTGCAAGTCCGAATACTGCATCTATGCAGCTCTCAAGCTGGAAATATGGCTTAAGTTCCTCTGCATTAAGAGAATATTCAGCCTCCTGATAACGCTCAGACCAGTATGAGAAGTCCCATGGCATGAGTTCCTTTCCTTCGAATCCGTTCTTCTTTGCATATGCAAGGACATCAGCGACATCCTTCTTTGCATATTTCATAGAAGGCTCAAGAAGACTCTTGATGAAGTCGTTCACAGTGGTCTTGCTCTTTGCCATCCTCTCCTCAAGAGCATAGTCTGCGTAAGTCTCATATCCGAGTATGTTTGCAATCTTGATTCTGAGATCCACGATCTGCTTGACGATCTCCGTATTGTCGTTCTCGCCTCCGATGGCCCTTGAGTTGTAGGCAGTCCAGAGCTGTCTGCGAAGCTCGCGGTTGGTGCTGTACTTCATGAACGGGCTGAAGCTTGGATACTGAAGAGTGAAAGCCCAGCCTTCAAGTCCCTTCTCCTTTGCCGTTTCCGCAGCCATTGTCTTCACATAGTCAGGGAGACCGGCAAGATCAAGGCTGTCTGTAACATGAAGAGTGTAGGCATTTGTGGCTGCAAGTACATTCTTGCTGAACTGGAGGGTCGCCAGCGAGAGTTCCTCGGACCACTTGCTGTAGAGTGACTTGTCCTCGTCAGAGAGGTTGGCTCCACCACGCACAAAGCTCTTGTAGTTGTCCTCCAGAAGCTTGAGCTGGTCCTTGTCGAGACCGAGTTCGTCCTTCTTCTCATAAACAGCCTTCACCCTCTGGAAAAGGTCGTTGTTCAGGGATACATACATGGAGTACTCCGTCAGCATCGGAGACACCTGCTCGGCTATCACCTGCATCTCGTCGTTTGTATTCGCCTCCATGAGGTTGTAGAAGATACCAGCCACCTTGTCCAGAGTCTGACCGGAATATTCCATCGCCTCGATGGTGTTCTCAAATGTAGGCTCTTCCTGATTTGCCACGATGGCATCGATCTCAGCCTTAGCTTCTTCGATACCTTTCTCGAATGCAGGAAGATAGTGTTCGTTCGAAATCTTGTCGAACTCAGGAGCGCCGAACGGAGCGGCAGACTCCGTCAAAAGCGGATTCTTCATAGTGCAACTGCTGATAAGTGCAAGCGCTGTGCCTGCAATAAGAAGTTTCTTTGTCATATTGATGTTCTGTTAAATAGATTTTTCCATATCAACCTGCAAATTTAGCGAAACATTCTGTAATTTCGATATGGAATATATCCGCGAATCCGTCATTCTGTATTTTATGTCGAAACACCAGTATTCATCCGACTTGAAACGGTTCTTATGGAATCCTGTCACAGCATCCGGAGAAAAGCCGAAAGACATCAGGTCTGTCAGCTCCACCGAGGACTCCCCCGCCTTGACAAGCTGCTCGAGAATCTGGTAGTTCCGCGACAGGCGGTTCATTATCTTTCGCCTGTAGGCCCTGCTCACCTTGGCCAGATTATTATAATGTCTGACCTTACATTCGTCGCAGCAGAACTTCTTGTCCGCCCTGCCATATCTGATCCTGTCTCCGCATTCCAGACAGACAGGCATGTTCTTCTCTCTCTTTTCGTAGTCCATACTTAAAATTCTATCGGGATCAGGTCCTGTCTTACAATCTGACCGGCACAAATATCAGCAAGATAGTCGGGTGTTCAAACACATCAATGTCGGTTTTTCCTTTTCTTATTCAAAATTTTTCTCTTTTTTATGATCGTCACAGGCATAAATATTTTTTTATTGCGTATGAATTTATTTTAGTGCCTGTAAAAAAAATCTTATCATCCACTCCTTGCCGGCAATTTGAATAAAAAAAAGAAAAATCTGCACTGGAACGCATTCCAAGCGGTGTGACCTGAAGATTTTTTGACTTACTTTGCCCTCAACCTACAAAGCGCGCATAAGATGTGGGGAAGAAAGTTTAATCTATTAAAGAGAGAAAATCTTATGGAATACATCAACAAAGTAGAAATGAAAGGAAGGGTCGGCACCGTGAGGAACAATGTCGTGAACGGAAGCCATGTCGCAAACTTCTCACTCATCACTGACATCATGTACAAGACAAAGGATGGCACTCCGGTTTCGGAGGCCACATGGTTCAATGTGGCGGCATGGGAAGGGAAGGATGTCCAGATGCTGGAGAAGATAGAGAAAGGAGCCATAGTCCATGTCTGGGGACGACTACGCAGCAGCAGATTCGAAGGGCAGGACGGCACTGAGAAGCAGGTATATGAACTGCTGGCCACCAGGTTGCGGGTCCTCAAGGAAGACGAGGAATAGGTACTCGGATAATGAATGCATGTGCGGGAAGTGCCTCCATCCTTTGTGATGGAGGACACTTTTCAAAACTATCTTAAAAAAAGTCGAAACATAGCGTCATAAAAGATTGTAAATTATAGTTTTTAAGGTATCTTTGCAGCCGATTTGGAAAATCGCGGATTTTTCACTAAATTTGAGAAATTATAATTTACAGAATATGGAACAGAAATTCAACGACGGCAGATGGAGCCGCAGAATCGACGTTGCAGACTTTGTCTTCAACAACATCACCCCATACGAAGGGGATGCATCCTTCCTTCAGGGACCAACAGAGCGTACAAAGAAACTCTGGAACAAATGTGTGGAAGCTCTTGAGGAAGAGAGGGCAAACGGAGGAGTCCGTTCGATAGATGCAAAGACAATTTCGACGATCACATCACATGCAGCAGGATATATTGACAAGGAGAATGAGCTCATCGTGGGTCTTCAGACAGACGAGCTTCTCAGGAGAGCCATCAAGCCATTCGGCGGCTGGAAGGTAGTCGAGAAAGCTTGTATCGAGAACGGAGTGGAACTCGACCCTGAGGTGAAGAAGATCTTCACACACTACCGCAAGACACACAACGACGGCGTGTTCGATGTATATACCGAGGAAATCCGCAAGTACAGGTCACTCGGCTTCCTCACAGGACTTCCTGACAACTACTCACGTGGCCGTATCATCGGTGACTACAGACGTCTTGCACTCTACGGACTTGACAGACTCATCGAGGCTAAGAAGGAAGACCTGAGAAACATCACGGGAACAATGACCCGCTCACGCATCACTCTCCGCGAGGAGGTTTCTGACCAGATCAGGGCCCTCAACGAGATCAAGATCATGGGAAGCTACTATGGCCTCGACCTCAGCCGCCCTGCAACAAACGCCCAGGAGGCTGTTCAGTGGCTCTACATGGCTTACCTCGCTGCCGTAAAGGAGCAGGACGGTGCTGCCATGTCACTCGGAAACGTGTCTTCATTCCTTGACATCTACATCCAGTATGACCTCGACCACAACCTTATAGACGAGACATTCGCACAGGAGCTCATCGACCAGTTCGTGATGAAGCTCAGAATGGTGCGTCACCTCAGGATGGGTTCATACAACGAAATCTTCGCCGGAGACCCTACATGGATCACAGAGTCCATCGGAGGACGTTTCACAGGTGGAAAGAGCAAGGTGACAAAGACATCGTTCCGCTTCCTCCAGACACTTTACAACCTCGGACCTGCACCAGAGCCTAACATGACTGTTCTCTGGCATCCGCAGCTTCCTGAGGGATTCAAGCAGTTCTGTGCACAGGTATCCATCGACACCAGCTCTGTCCAGTATGAGAACGACTCTCTCATGCGTCAGGTCAGAGGATGCGACGACTACGGTATCGCATGCTGCGTGTCGTATCAGGCCATCGGAAAGGCAATCCAGTTCTTCGGAGCACGCGCCAACCTCGCAAAGGCACTCCTCCTTGCACTCAATGAGGGACGTTGCGAGAACACCGGTACACTTATGGTTGAGGGCATCAAGCCGCTCAAGAGCGATGTGCTCGACTATGATGAGGTGATGGCCAACTACAAGAAGGTTCTCCACGAGGTGGCACGCGTGTACAACGAGACCATGAACATCATCCACTACATGCACGACAAGTATGACTATGAGAAGTCACAGATGGCGTTCATCGACACCAACCCTACAATCAACCTCGCATACGGAGTGGCAGGACTTTCAATCGTTGCCGACTCACTTTCTGCAATCAAGAATGCAAAGGTTACGGCTCGCCGCAACGCTGACGGTCTGACAGAGGGCTTCGACATCGAAGGTGAATTCCCTATGTTCGGTAACGACGATGACAGAGTGGACGTCATCGCACGCGAGGTGGTTCATTTCTTCGACACAGAACTCCGCTCACGCAAGGTGTACAAGGATGCAGAGCCGACCCTCTCACTCCTCACCATCACATCAAACGTGATGTATGGAAAGAAGACTGGTGCGACTCCGGACGGAAGGGCAAAGGGAGTGGCATTCGCTCCAGGTGCAAACCCGATGCACGGACGTGACACTCACGGAGCCATCGCTTCCCTTTCATCTGTAGCAAAACTCGACTACAACGATGCCAAGGACGGTATCTCAAATACATTCTCGATTGTTCCTAAGTCTCTCGGTCCTACTGATGAGGACAAGATCGACAACCTCATCACAATGATGGACGGATACTTCACCAAGGGTGCACACCACCTCAACGTGAACGTACTCAACAGGGAGATGCTTGAAGATGCGATGGAGCATCCCGAGAAGTATCCTCAGCTCACCATCCGAGTTTCCGGATATGCGGTTAACTTCACCAAGCTCAGCCGTGAGCATCAGCTTGAAGTGATCGCCCGCACATTCCACGAATCACTTTAATCGTCATAGACGAATCACCCTAATGTCATCCCCGACCTGTTCGGGGATCTCACTATGATAAAGGTACATTCATACGAATCGATGGGAACATACGACGGGCCGGGACTCAGGCTCGTCGTATTTCTTCAAGGCTGCCCTTTCCGCTGCCTGTATTGTGCCAATCCTGACACCATCTCATTTGACGGAGGCAAGCCGACCGAAATAG
The DNA here is from genome assembly GCA_017502125.1 of Bacteroidales bacterium. GTDB lineage: Bacteria > Bacteroidota > Bacteroidia > Bacteroidales > UBA932 > Cryptobacteroides. The sequence continues at coordinate 71,943 of JAFVVN010000027.1, forward strand.
AGAACATCGTCAGAATGGCAGTCAACCAGAAGCCTTTCTTCGGTAAGAAGGGAGGAGTGACTTTCTCCGGAGGTGAGCCGACATCTCAGGCCAAGGAACTTCTGCCCCTTGTGAAACGTCTTCATGAAGAAGGCATCAATGTATGCATAGACACAAACGGAGGCGTGTGGAATCCGGCGGTGGAGGAACTGCTCACCGAGGTGGATCTGGCCCTGCTTGATGTAAAACAGATAAATCCGGCAAGGCACGAGGACCTCACCGGAAGAAGCAACAGCCAGACCCTGAAGACGGCACAATGGCTTGAAGACACAGGTAAACCATTCTGGCTCAGATATGTCCTGGTTCCGGGGATAAGCGATTTCGAGGAGGATATCAGGACACTGGGAGAGCACTTCAAGGACTACAGGATGATACAGAGAGTGGAGATTCTTCCATATCACACCCTGGGAATCCATAAGTACGAGACACTCGGTCAGGAATATGCCCTGAAGGACACCAAGACCAACACACCGGAACAGCTGCAACGGGCAGAATCCCTGTTCAATGAGTATTTTGACTGCGTGATGGTCAATTAATTCTTACCATAGGGAGGTGCGTCCTTATGTACGTACCTCCCTTTCAATTGACGAATCTCGTCTTTGATGAACAAAACCACAGACCGGACATTCGATAATCTCTGTATAATCCCTTTCTGTAACATCATAAACCGACTTGCCGAGATTTTCAACGTATTGTTTCTTACCGACAACATCACCACGAAAATTTCTCACATCCTCTTCCCTGACAACCCTTGTATGATGTTCAGTGTCCGTATATTTCTTTATTTTGTCTGTCCTTTCGCCAATCTTGACCGGGTCTATATATCTCCGACACTTAGGACACTTATCACCTGACGAGTGCAACCAGACAAAAAACACTGATGCGCCACATGCAATCAGCCACATGGCGAGAGCAATCAATTTAAACTTCAGCAGATATACCTGTAAGGTTGATATTGCATAATTTCCGGCAAACAAGACGCACAGACCAATATATACAACCATCATCAGTTTCTTAAAATACACCCTCAGGTATCTGAACGGATACATCAACAGGTATATTGACAGACAAGGTGAGATTATTACCCACCAATGCAACTGTCCCGTACGACTTGTGCAGATGACAGCAACAACTGCAAAAATGAGATTTGACGACAGGTCTTCTTTCGTACCTCTCTTGGAGGCAAACCAGCGCAAGAAGATAAAGGACAGGAGGGAAACCGCTAAAGCAGCCCAACTTAAAATCCTGAAGACCAAATGACATGCTTGGATGTTTTTAACAGAGGTAAGGTTCAGTATATCCGCTCCTGCTAATATGTCAAAGTCTACATTCGACAACAGACCTCCTATTAATTCCGAAATCGTTTCCATCATATCGCCATTAACCTGATTATTACAAAGGTATATATTTTTGTGTAAGTCTCTAGATTTTTTCGATATATTTGTAAGGTTAAGATATTGACAGCCATGAAAGATGTAGCACTGGTGCTGTCCAGCGGCGGGCCGCGGGGATGGGCATATATCGGAGCGATTGAGGAACTCATCAGTCGGGGATATAACATAACTTCAGTTGCAGGAACTTCCATCGGATCTCTTGTGGGCGGGATATATGCTGCAGGAAAGCTGAAGGAGCTCAAGGAATGGCTGTTCACGCTTGATGCCTGGAAGGTGTTCGACCTTATGGACCTTTCACTGAGCAAGAACCATATAGTGAAGGGAGACAAGGTGATCGAGGCATTGAAGGATATAGTCCCGGACATCAATATCGAAGACCTCCCGATTCCGTACAGGGCAGTCGCAGCAGACCTCTACACAGGTGAAGAAGTTGTTTTCGACCGCGGTCCCCTCTTTGACGCCGTGAGAGCATCGATTTCAATTCCGTCACTTTTCAGACCGGTAAAATACGGCTTCCGCACGCTTGTGGACGGAGGAATCGTGAACACCATGCCTATCGACAAGGTAATCCGGAGCGGCAATGACATTCTTGTAGCTTTTGACGTTAATGACATCGACGTGGAAGGCATAAGGGCGACGATAATCGAAGAGGCACGCGAGGTGGAAGCGAAGGCGGCGGAAGACAAGGCGATTTCGCTTGAAACCAAGACAGTGATGAACGCCATCCGCAACAACACTTCGCTCACCTTCATGGACAAGCTGAAGCTGGCTGGAGCACAAGGGCAGAAAGTCCTGAGACACCGGCTGCAGAGCAATGACCCCGAACCGGAACTGGCATTTGAGGAGAACTACTACAGCATCCTGTCACGCACTTTCTCCATCATGAATCATGCTCTGGCCAAACTGGCTGCCGACATCCACAAGCCGGACATCCTTGTGAAGATGCCTTTCGATGCATATGACGAGATTGCCGACTATGCCCATGCCCGAGAGATTTCCGAGGCAGGAAGAGAACTCATGAAGGAGGCCTTGGACCGATATGAGGCATAGATGAAAAAATTATAACTCAAATCTAAACTGACATATATGCTAAGAAAAACACGTATCATTCTGGCAACCATCTTCTTTGTCGGAGTGACCCTGCTGTTCCTCGACTTCACAGGAACCCTTCATGCCTGGCTGGGATGGATGGCCAAGGTGCAGCTCCTGCCAGCCGTACTCGCGCTTAATTTCGGAGTCGTGGCAGCACTTCTGCTGCTGACCCTCCTTTTCGGAAGAGTGTACTGTTCAGTCATCTGCCCGCTCGGAGTCATGCAGGACATCATTTCATGGGTTCATGGAAAGACGAAAAAGAAGAACAGGTTCCGTTTCAGCTACTCCCCTGCCAAGAAATGGCTGAGATATGGGGTGCTGGTGCTGTTCATCATAGGGCTTGCGCTTGGAGCACATTCCATCGCCATTCTGATAGCACCTTACAGCGCATACGGAAGGATCGCAGCTAATCTTTTCGCTCCGCTTTACCAATGGGGCAACAATCTTCTGGCATGGGCGGCCGAGAGACTGGACAGTTATGCGTTCTATAGCGTGGATGTCTGGATCAGGTCTGCATCCACTTTCGCTGTGGCAGTCATAACTTTCCTTGCTGTCGGATTCCTCGCATGGAGACACGGCAGGACCTGGTGCAACACCATCTGCCCGGTGGGAACAGTCCTCGGATTATTCTCACGATTCAGCCTTTTCGCTCCGGTCATCGACACGGAGAAATGCCGCAACTGCGGTCTCTGCGGAAAGCAATGCAAGGCCTCATGCATAGACATGAAGGAGCATAAGATAGACCTCAGCAGATGTGTTGTATGCATGGACTGCATCGACACCTGCAAGGAGGGAGCTATAAGTTATGCACGCAGGAGAGGTCGCAGTGTCCCTGAAAGCAGGAACGAGGCGACAAACGAGAGTAGACGCGCTTTCCTGACTACAGGAGCTCTTATGGTTACGACAGCTGCAATGAAAGCTCAGGAGATGAAGGTGGACGGTGGACTGGCCGACATCGCACGCGCAGAAAAGCCTGAGCGTCAGACTCCTATAGTGCCGGCAGGCGCTGTCAGCCTCAAGAATTTCACGGAGCATTGCACAGCCTGCCAGCTATGCGTGAGCGTATGTCCTAACCATGTGCTGAGACCGTCGGCTGACCTCGACACATTCATGCTTCCTGAGATGTCGTATGAAAGAGGATATTGTCGTCCGGAATGCAACAGATGCTCTCAGGTCTGTCCGGCAGGAGCAATCAGACCTGTATCCATTGAGGAAAAATCATCTGTCCAGACAGGACATGCCGTGGTCAACCTCGATATCTGCGTAGTGAACACGGATGAGGTAAGTTGCGGAAACTGTGCCCGCCACTGCCCGGCCGGAGCCATCAGGATGGTCCGGAAGAATCCGGATGACAAGGAATCGCTCATGATTCCGACTGTGAATGAGGAGAGGTGCATAGGATGCGGAGCCTGCGAAAACCTCTGTCCGGCCAGACCGCTGACCGCCATCCATGTGGAAGGACACGAGGTACACAGGCATATTTAAGGCTAACCGCAAACGATTAAGGAAGATGAATATGGAAAAGAATATAAACAGAAGAGAATTCATACAGAAGGCAGGAGGAACTGCTCTGGCCGTGGGAGGCCTGGGACTCATCGCAGGGTCAGGCAGAAGGTCCGCCCATGCAGGTGAGGTTCAGCACCCCGCCCAGGAGATGACATACAGGACCAACAAGGGCAACGGAGACAAGGTGAGCATCCTTGGATACGGATGCATGAGATGGCCTATGATAAAGGATGCCGACGACAAGGACATCATCGACCAGGATGCAGTGAACCGCCTGGTGGATCATGCGATAGAACACGGTGTCAACTATTTCGACACATCACCGGTGTACCTTCAGGGACAGAGTGAGACTGCCACCGGAATAGCCCTGAAGAGGCATCCACGCGAGAGCTACTTCATCGCCACCAAGCTGTCCAACTTCAGCAACCACACACGGGAGAACTCGATGCTGATGTACCGTAAGTCATTCGAGAATCTCCAGACAGACTATATAGACTACTACCTTCTTCACTCTATCGGAGGGGGAGGCGTCGCAGCCTTCAACAGGAGATATGTCGACAACGGAATGCTTGATTTCCTGATGGAAGAGCGCAAGGCCGGACACATCCGCAACCTCGGCTTCTCATTCCACGGAGATCAGGAAAGCTTCGACGAATTCATGAAGCTTCATGAGAAATATCATTGGGACTTCGTGCAGATCCAGCTGAACTATGTGGACTGGACTCATGCAGGAGGCAGGAATACCAATGCCCGATATCTTCAGGAAGAACTGGACAAGAGAGGCATACAGTCCGTAATCATGGAGCCCCTGCTCGGCGGGCGTCTGGCAAAGGTTCCCGAGCACATTGCTGACCGTCTGAAGGAGAGGGCACCGGACAAGAGCGTAGCATCATGGGCCTTCCGTTTTGCCGGAACTCATGAAGGAGTCCTCTGTGTACTCAGCGGAATGACATATATGGAGCACCTCCAGGACAATCTGAAGACATACTCCCCTCTCGAGCCGCTAACAGACAAGGACCTGGAATTCCTCGAAGAGACAGCCGAACTGATGCAGAAATATCCTACAGTGCCGTGCAACGACTGCAAATACTGCATGCCTTGCCCTTACGGCATAGACATCCCGGCCATTCTTCTGCACTATAACAAATGCGTCAATGAAGGCGAGATTGCAAGCAGTTCCCAGTCCGAGAACTACAAAAAAGCCCGTCGCGCCTACCTTGTAAGCTACGACAGGGCTATTCCGAAACTTCGTCAGGCTTCCCGGTGCATCGGCTGCGACACCTGTGTCAGTCACTGTCCTCAGAACATAGACATTCCTAAGCAACTGCACCGGATCGACCGGTATATTGAAAATCTTAAAAGGAATACATTATAGATTTCTCGACTCAGCTTTCAGCCTCGCTCGAGATGACAGCATTCCTTATAAGAATCGGGCTGAGACCTCCTCAACAGATTTGGTGACAACATCTGCAGCATCCTTCTCCTTCTGGTCGAGGGATGCTTTTGCATATCTGCATACCTCACCTTCGGAAAGTACATTGCCGGACTTGTCCGTCTCAAGTGCAGTCAGGACAAGCACAGCCCCATCTGCCTGGAAAGAGACCTTGTAGGTGCTGCCCCAGTCCTCTCCGTCAGAGTATTCACCCTTGAGCGTGGAACCGGAAATCTCATAGATACCGTCATATTTCCTGTACCTTGGCACATCACCCACCTTCTGGTATATCTCGAAGGATTTGTCAGCACGGAAGTCGATGTAGACAGAAGGAAGGTCCTCAGTCTCATATCCAGTCATTTCCGTGAGCGTCCATTCAGCCACTATTCCCTCCTCGGCTGTAGGGATAATCCCGCAGGAAACAGCAAGAGTCACTGCCGAAATCAGGGTAACGAATATATTGATTGCTTTTTTCATTTCGCTTTGATTTAGAAATCTTCCGTTTTGCCAGGGATGACCTACAGCCATCCTCCATTGTCGCTGGCGACACCACGGGACATGATCGAAACGGTCCTTGTTATCTCCATTCCACCTGTCTGAGTCTCACCGTCCACGAGTCCGTCCTCGTCATATCCGGCAATGGCCGTGATGGTAATCTTTCCGGATCCCACCTTGGTCGGCTTGATGCTGAGCTTGCCATATTTGATTTCCGGATCCTCAGACAGTCCCAGAGAAGTCCTGGTATCCTGGTCGCAGTCAACGCTCAGATAGGTAAGGGATGAGGCCGATCCACCGAAATAAGAAGTCAGATCATATCTCTCAGCCTTTGCTGACTCATCCAGGACCTTCACTGTGAGCGAAGGTGTGCCCTCGATCGCCATAAGAAATTTCCACGCATCCACTGCGCCTGTTCCCATCTTGCCGCGATAAAGACCGAGGTCGACAGTCTGCTCCAGTCCGTTGGTGTAACCGGAAACCTTGAGCTTATTGTCGGTCAGACGGCTGTCAAGATTGTTCACAGATGTCAGAAGAAGTGATATGAACTCCTCACGGGTAAAGGTCTTGCCGAGCTTGTATGCATAGGAAAGTCCGAGCGCTGCCACTCCTGAAACGCATGGACATGCCATGGAGGTTCCCTGCATATAGACATACTCGTGTCCGGCTGTCTGGAGGTTGTCATCCACGATGGTGTCGATGAATGTAGAAAGCACACGGCTTCTGTTCTCCTTGAAGCTGGTTATGTTTCCGATATAGAAGTCTCCGCCAGGAGCAGCGATATTACATCCGGGACCATAGTTCGTGTAGTTCACAGCCGGAAGATAGTCGGGGCCGAGTCCGGTCACTGACACCACATTCTGAAGTCCTGCCGGGTAGCTTGAATATGGCACCTGCTCGTTTCCGGCAGCTGCAATCACGATGTTTCCGTCAAGGATTTCGCTGTTGTTGTTATCCTTGTCCATGAAATATTCAATCGCGTCATGCTCAGCACCATATGACATTTCATACTCCGCATCTGACTCATATTCTGCACCGATAAGTCCGAAAGAGCACTGTGCCACGCTGGCACCGTTCTTGGCGGCATATTCAAAGGCAATTGCGGAGGATTTCAGGTTGGAAGATATTCCGCCTTCGAATATCTGGCATGACATCATCCTGACACCATCACCTTTGCCTGTACCGCCTGCCACGCCGCAGACTCCTGTTCCGTTGGCGTTCACAGCAGCCACAATTCCCGCCACATGGGTTCCGTGACCGGAAGCCTTATGCGAAGACCAGTTGATCTCACCGTTGTTTCTCTCACAGTTCCAGCCATACACATCATCGGTATATCCGTTCCTGTCATCATCAATTCCGTTTGCAGGAATCTCCCCCTCATTCCTCCACATGTTTGCAGCAAGGTCAGGATGATCATATTTCACAGGGCTGTCAATGATAGCCACTATCACTCGCGGATCACCACCTGTGAGTCTCCAGGCATCCTTGACCGCAATATCACCACCTGCTACAGATGAATTGGACACAAGGGCACTTCCGGTGTTGATGCAGTGCCACTGGTCACCGAGCATAGGGTCGTTGAAAGGGAGGTCGTCTGACGACATCTGCCCCAGGACCGGCGTATATGCATTGAAACTGCAGTCGGAAGCCGGCTTGAGCTTCTTGTTGAACTGCACCATTGCCACATCAGAGAAAGCGGCCAGTTTCGAAGCTGCTCCCCTGAGGTCTTCACCGTCAAATTCCACATAGTACCACCTGTGGAGGTTGTGTCTGCGGGCCACCTCATCGTCCGGAGACGAGTTGAATACAGGAGCAAAGGACTTCACCTGGAGGACTCCGGATATATTTCCATAGAGGCTCCGGTCACCTGCCGCGACTGCATCGGCAGCTGTTTCGGTCAGGCAAAGCAGAAGCTGTCCCTCCTCCGCATCCGAAGGGGTGTTGATGACCTTGGTCATCACTGAGTCCTCTGACGGAACAGACGACACGCCTTCATACAGTTCATCTGCGCAGGAAGCTGCGCAGATGACTGCAGATAAGACAATTGATAATCTTTTAATCATATTTTATCTTTCTGGATTTATCGGATAACCCTTTCCACGAATGTGAGATGTCCCTCCTGTCCGCTCTTTCCTGCAGAAGTGGACTCGGTCATCTGGTATTCAGCAACCGGCTTGTCGAAGGTGACCTTCACATCGGTGAGATTCTCCATATAGTTGTATGGAAGAGCCTTGAAGCTGTCGATAGTGGACTTCATGAATCCGTCCGCCGTCTCGACGCAGTTGGTCCGGCCCTTTGCAAGCATGTTGGAGATGATCCTGCATGATGCCGGAGCAGACACATTGCCCATCTCGCCGTCAGCATAGTCCGAATCCGGATTGACAAGGATCGGATATGCATGTCCTTCCTCCTCGAAGAGATATCCGTTGCTCTTGTACTCTGCATCCTCGAACCAGCACAGACACATCGCAAGATAGTCTGCACTTGCCGTAGGGTTGGCCACGAAGGCGATGATATCCTTGGAAGCCTTGTCCACAGGGTTTCTCACGAATCCTCCGAGCATAGCATAGTTCTCAAGGAAAGGTGAAAGACCGTCACCTGTGTAATAGAGGTATGCGTTGGTAGGCCATGCATCCTTCTTGTCCACAGAAGTCTTGTCGAACTGGGTCATCATCGAATATATATATCCCTCATAATAGTGGAAGTCGACAGCATCGCTTGGCATGCCATACTTCTCCTTGATGGTAGGATACATTCCTGAGAGTGTGATGACCTCCATGGTCTTCGTAGGATCGGCAAGGACTGAAGACTGGACACGCTTTCCTGTCTCAGGATCGACAAGAAGATTGCCCTTCTCATCAAAGAGGCAGTCGAGTCCTTCAGCAAATGTGACTGTTCCACGATTGGTCCTCACCCAGTTCTTGGTTGTGAACGGATCCACTGACCAGAGAGTCCAATCCTTGAAATAGTCCTCCTGAGCTGCCGGCTGGAGCTCCTTAGGCATGTCATAGAACTGGAACTGCTCGTCGAGAGGGTTGTATGTACCCTCAGTAGAAGCTGTCGTAGTGAAGATTCCGCTGTGATATCCGTTGTCAAGATATGCTATCATAGTGTACTCGACACCTGAAGCGAGACCGGAGATGAGACCGGTATATCCCACACGGTTGAGGGAGTCAATCTGCATTGCATCCAGACTCGGCATATAGTACTGGACAAGTGAGTCGATCGAAGACTTGAAGTCCTCGTAATTCACACTCTTGTAGACAGCCACCTTCGCATCCACGATGTCCTCTCCATATATATAGAACTCCATCGAATTCTCCTTGGTCTTGCCAGTGGCGCCATGCTTGTCAGACACGATAAGACCCATGCTGTAGTCCACGGCACGCGGATCTTCCTTGGTGTCGTATCCGAATCTCACGAAATCATATTCCTGATATACGTCACCCTCTCCATAGGAACAAGCTATCAGGGTGTAGAATCCGGTCTTAGGAGCCGTGAAATCAAGAGTTGTCGAAGCTGTGAGTTCCTTGACATTCTTGCCGGACTTCACCTCCTCAAGCTTTGAAACGAGTTCCACATCAGAAAGATTGCCTTCGAACACCTGATACTTGACCTTGGCCACGTCAACTCCGAGGGTGAACTCGACAGGAAGTACTCCGTCCACTGCAGGGGAAGACTTCACGGTCACCGAATAGTCATATCCCTTATATCCCGGGAGGACAAGCCTCGTCTTTCCTGAAAGGTTACCCAATGCGACTCCGGCAGAAGGCAGATAGAGAACTATCGAATTCTTCAGACGGAATTCCACCACTCCGTTCTTGAATGTTCCATAGAGGTTTGAATAACCTGCATCGAAATTCTCAGCCACATCAGAGCAGAAATACACTGCACCGTAGTTCATGAACGGGTCGTTGAAACCGAACTGGGTCTCGATATAGACCTTCTCAGGGTCTGTCGCATTGATGTAGAGGTCTCCACCGAGGCAGTATTTCTCAAGAGCAGATGTCTGAGAGTCATTTCCGGCATAGATATATGACACATACTCAGGAGTGTATACAGCCTCTACCCTGAAATAATTTGGCATATCGGAACGCTCATATACAGCCACTTCCTTTTCAGCATACGGCACCTCAAGAGATGCTCCGAGCTGCTGGCCGAAGCTTGTGAAGAGGTCATCTCTCCAAAGTCCCACGTCCACTCCGTCCTTAGTGAGTCTCTTCCACTCCACTACTGTCACAGAGAACGAAAGTTCCGAGCTGGACAGACCGTAGGCCGAAACAAACTGTGGGTCGGTCACCTTGATGGAGCAGGTGTATTTCTTTCCGAGTTCGCACTCGTCGGACACCATGACCTTGAAGGTCGCCCTGGACTGGTCCTCGTCGAAATAGAGATATTCCTCCTCAAGTGAGAAGATTCCCTCCTCGCTTTCTGTGAGGATATAAGGCACCTCGGCCTCTTCGTCAGTCTCCTCTCTCTGGACAGTGAATGTAAGGACATGGCTGTCAGACGGAGATATCACGAAATCGGTCTTCTGGTCCTGCGGGAAGAAGAGCTTGTGACAGTCCCAACGGTCCGGTTCGCCAGGAGTGAACTCCTCCTCCACGCATGAAACAGCCGTCAATGGCAGAAGAGCCACAAGGATATATTTCAAAAACTTAATTGCTTTCATATTCATCGGTATCATTAAGAAACAGTTTCTATGATTATTCAGCCCAAGGGACAAGTTTCTCTGTAGGATCAGGGTTGTTCAGCCCGTCAAGAGCAGGGTTCGCCTGAACCTCGCCACGGGTGATCACGATGTTCCACTGAGGAGAACGCTCTTCTGTGTTGAATCTTGCCACAGCAGGGAAGTTCGTTCCGGAATATCCGCGGGTTATGCTCTGGTTGAGACGCTTGTAGTCGTAGAACATGACACCCTCGCCCCAGAACTCGATTCTCTTCTGTAGCAGCATCTCCTGGATGAATGACACTTCCGAAGCTGCATAGCTGCAGTCATAAGTCCTGTATCTGTATGTACGCATGAAGTCATTGAGGAGCTTCTGAGCCTCGCCCACTCCCTTGGTGCGGAGTGCAGCCTCGATCTCTATGAAGTACATCTCCTCGACACGCATAAGGACGCGGTCTGCAACATTACCCTCGGTGTACTCCACGCACTGTCCGCTTGCCGGACGGAACTTGATGTTCACATAAGGAGCGGTGAAGTTCATGAAATACTGATATGCGTTGGTAATGCCCCACTGCTCATATCCGGAAAGAGCGTCATCCATTCCGGCGAACTGATAGCCGTTTGCCGGAGAATAGTTCTCGTGATATGGATTCCATGTATAGTCTGGGTCAAGCCATGCCTTCCTGCGGAAGTCGGTCACCTCGATTCTGTCATACAGAGCCTTGCTGATGCTTGGAAGAGAGAGGACTGAATATCCCCAGATCGCTTCCGGAGCAAGGTGAGCCACACATGTGATGATGTTGGATGCATTCTCGACAGAAAGGGTAAGTCCCCACATCCATGCGTTGTTGGCGCTTCCGTCGTTGAATCCGGACTTAGGGTCAAGCCACTGTGCCTGGGTGAGAGGAGTCTTGCCGCTGGTCTCGATGGCCTTGCGGGCATATTCCGCTGCCTTGAGATAGTTGGCATCTGACTTGGCCTCGTCGCCAAGTTCGTGATATGTACCTCCAAGTTCCTGATATGCACGTGCATACAGTCCATATACCGCACCCACAGTCGGGATGTTGTATGTATTGACTGAAGCATCAAGATATTCCACAGCCTTTGCAAGGTCCGAGAATATGAATTCATACATAGCCTCTCTTGTCGCACGAGGATTCTTCTTGGCCACTTCTTCTGTGATATCTTCCTTCACGATAGGAACAGTTAGACCGAGGACCTCCTCAGGCACAGGAGCCAGTTTGTTCTGCTTTGGCTCATAGAGACGCGCAAGGTCGAGATAGAACATAGCCCTGTATGCATATGCCTGACCAAGGGCTGTCCTCACTGTCTTGTCTGTGTCGGCATCCACCTCACCAACCATGAGAATGACGTCGTTGGCAAGCTTGATCCAAGCATAGTAGCAGTCCCAGAAATATGCGTTGTAGATATAGTCAGCTCCCATTGAGACATTCTGGAAGAAGGCTCCGAACCAGAAATATCCGAGGTCACCGCTGACCGTGAAGTCTTCGAGCATGGACTCTGTCATCATATGGATACCGGCAATACCGAAATCTGCGTGATATCCGTATTGGGACGCATAACCTGCTGTTCCTGAAGTCATCATGGCGGCCGGAATACCGTTCACCATATACTGCAGGGCATTAGGAGATGCCAGCTGCTGCTCTGTAGTGATGGTACCTCCAGTCGGGAAGGTTTCCTTGATACATCCTGCTGCAATCAACACAACAGAAAGCATTGCAAATGATTTGATTATAATATTCTTCATCTTTTCCGTGTGTTAAATTATCAGAATGTTATGTTAAGACCGCCTGAAATCGTTCTCACTGGAGAAGTCATGGCGTTGCTTGTTGCACCGGAAAGGCTCTGGCGAGGGTCGAGACCGCGACGGCAAGACCAGTAGATGATATTGTCGCATGCGGCATAGATTCTCAGACGGCTCACGTGAAGTTTGCTTGTCACTCTTTCAGGAAGAGTATATCCAAGCTGTGCATTCTGGAAGTTCAGATAGCTTGCATTGGTTAGGAAGCGGTCTGAAGTGGCAGCAGAATACAGTTCATTGTACTGGAACTTAGGTATATCCGTATTCCTGTTCTCTGGAGTCCACGCCTTGAGGATATCCTTGTGGAAGTTGGTACCGAGGTTCGACTGCTGAGGAGAACTCATATAGGTTGCATAACCTGAGTCATATGCAAGACCGCCTACCTGATATGTAAAGGCCACAGCTACATCAAAGCCATAGAAATCCAACGAAGTACCGAAACCACCATAAAGAGCCGGAATCGGGTCACCGCAAAGATACTTGGAAGCCTTGGAATAGTCAGCTGTCTTCACCTGATTGCCGTCAGCATCATTCATCCACCACATTGGGTTTCCTGTCTCAGGATCCACTCCAGCATACTTCTGCATATAGAATGTATTCAGAGAAAGACCTTCACCGACAAATGTGGTTCCGTTTGCGTAACCGGGATGCCCCTCCACTTCGACAGTCTTTCTCTCGTCAGGAAGCATTGTGATCTTATTATTATAATGGGTCAGATTCACGTAGAAATTCCAGAGGAGGTTCCTTCTCTGCATCACAACAAGGTTGGTCGCGAACTCGATACCCTGGTTTCTCATGTCACCGATATTGTCGTAATATCCGCTGTAACCCATTGAAGCAGGAACGGTAAACCAGAAGAGCATATCGGAAGTCTTGCGGTAGAAATATTCCACGCTACCTGAAACACGACCTCTGAGGAAGTCAAACTCCACACCCGCGTTGAAGTTGGTGTTGGTCTCCCAGGTGATTTCCTTGTTACCCTTCACACCGAAGCTGAGGGCTGGAGTTCCACCATTGTTCGAGAGGTTTGAGGTATCTGTATAGAGGTAGTTCGCAATATTGTCGTTACCCTGGGAACCGATGGAAGCCTTCAACTTGAGCATGTCAATCCAAGGGGCGCGAGGGAACCATGACTCCTGATTGATGATCCAACCTCCACCAAGAGACCAGAAGTTACCCCATCTGTGATCAGGGTGGAAACGTGAGGATGCATCACGACGATAAGACACGCTCGCGAATATCCTGTTCATGTAGTCGTACTGGGCACGTACGAAATATCCTTCGTTATTGTACTCACCTCTTGAAGAAGCCGCTGTCTTTCCATCAACCACAGCACCGTTGAGCTCGTCATTCTCCATAGAGAACATCTGGCTCTTTGCTGCACTCAGTGAAGTAGACTTGACCTGATAGTTCTCATGACCAAGGAGGACTCCCACGTTATGCACACCGGCAAAAGTACGGTTCCAGTTGAGGAGCTGCTGGAGGTTAAGGGTAAAGTTTCTTGCATGTGATTTACCGATATAACCACCCATAGGGGCATACTGGCCATAGTACATGTTCATAACGCTTGAACTGCGGGCTTCCTCAAGTCCGAGACCTGCGTTGAAGGTGAATGTGAAATCCTTGAGGAACTTCACCTCGGCATAAGCAGTTGCGTTGAAGGCGTTACCCTCCGAGTTATTCTTGTCGAGGAGGGCAGCCTGAAGGGCGTTGGAGTTAGGGAGATACGGGCGGCTTGCACCTGCATTCTCACCAGTACCGTAGTCGTAGATATTATATCCGTACCTGTCCACCATCACACGACCCATTGCATCCCTCACGTAAAGAGGATAGATAGGAGCGATCTGGTTAGCAATCGCAAAGATGTTTCCGGTAGAAGAGCTTGAACCCTCGTCGGTATTGCTGTTATTGTAGTTATAATTAGTGTATGAGAAGTTACCTCCGATCTTGAGATACTCCTTTGCCTGATAGTCTGCACGAAGACGGGCTGTGTAGCGGTACATGTCTGAACCATAGGTAATACCCTTGTTGTTCAGATATCCGAAGGACGCAAGAACCGAAGCCTTGCCGGAAGTTCCGGACACGCTCACATTATATTCCTGACGGAGTGTATTACGATAGGTCTCATCCATCCAGTTGTCAGGAGTCAGCCAGTAGGACTGACCGTTGTAGTCAACCACACGTCCGAGTGATGCGCTCGGATTGAGTCGGCCGTTAGATCCGATGAAAGTCTCGCCCTCAGGAACATAGAACACCTGATAGCCAAGGGTATATCCCGTTGCAGCATCATTGTCCGAAGAAGCCACCATATACTGGTTTGCAGCGATATGTGCCTCATAATCAGACATTCCCTGCTTGTTTACAAGATATCTCTTGAGTCCGGCATAATAAACCTCATAATACTGTCCCGGATTGGTGATGTAGTCGTAATTTCTGAGCGCCTTTGTGTTCAGACCCCACTTCGCATCCACATTCACAACAGCATCTGTATGCTTTGCCTTCTTTGTGGTGATCATGATGACACCATTCGCACCACGGGCACCGTAGAGTGCATTGGAAGCCGCATCCTTGAGGACTGTCATGGACTCGATATCAGAAGGGTTGATATTGCTGATTCCTGCAGATGGAATACCGTCAACCACATAAAGTGGTTCTGTACCAGCAGAAATGGAGCTGGCACCACGGATCATGATAGTGGGAGACTCGTTGCCGATAGCTCCTGATGTGGTGGTCATCTGCACACCGGCCACGACTCCTTCAAGAGCACGGGTTGCATCCGATGTCTGGACCTTGGCGATATCATCCGACTTCACGACAGTAGCCGATCCCGTGAATGATTCCTTTGTCGCTGTACCGAAGGCCACGACAATGGTCTCCTCCAGCATGTGGGTGTCCGGATCGAGCATGACATCTATCTTCGCCCTGCCGGAAACAGGCACCTCATTGTTCACATATCCGATTGATGAGAAGATGAGAACTCCGTCTGCGGGGACCGAAATGGAATAGAAACCATCCAGATCGGTGCTTGTTCCCACCATCGTTCCCTTGACCTGAAGGGAAGCGAACGGAACACCTTCACCAGTGGAAGAATCTTTGACACAACCTGTGACCGTAATATTCTGAGCATAAGCCAGAACCGAAACGAACAGCGTCAGCGTCATGAGAAAGAATTTGATCTTTTTCATCTGGTCTTGTCTAATTTTGGTTTAGTTATTTACAATAATATCGTATTCGGGCATAATAACCTGCAAATATGCGAATTTTCAATGGGATGTAAAAATAAAAGTTAGACCTATGTGAGAAAAATTCAGTGTGGGGGATAAAAAAAGTCAGCCCGTATCGGACTGACTCAAAATAAATTAGAATATCTCGATCAGAGTTCCCAAGCAAGAGCGGACGCGCCGAGGATGGCTGCATCAGACTCCTTGAGCTGAGAGAACACGATCTTCACCTTGCCTTTCCACAAAGGAAGAAGGTTGGCATTCATTGCCTCTTCCATAGGAGCGAGGAGGAATTCCTTTGCCCTGGCAAGTCCGCCGAAGAGGACGATTGCCTCAGGCGCGCTGAATGCGATGAAGTCAGCGAATGAACGACCGAGAATCTTTCCTGTGAAATCGAAGATCTTGAGGGCGAGCTTGTCACCTTCCTTTGCTGCATCATAGACATCCTTGGATGCTATGCTGTCGAGGTTTCTCAGGACAGAAGGCTCATCAGTAAGCTCAAGCCACTCACGTGCCGTGCGGGCAACGCCCATCGCGGAAGCATAAGCCTCCAGACAGCCTGTCTTGCCACAGTTGCACTGGCGGCCGTTATTGCGGACTGCTGCAGTGTGACCAAGTTCACCTGCAAATCCGTCGTGGCCGTAAACCACCTCACCGTTGATCACGATACCTGAGCCCACTCCGGTTCCAAGAGTGATCATGATGAAGTTCTTCATACCCCTGGCTGCTCCATATGTCATTTCACCTACTGCAGCTGCATTTGCATCGTTGGTGAGGGCCACTGGAAGTCCGTCCATTGCCTCAGACAGAAGCTTGGCGAACTCCACCACTCCGCTGTGTCCCCAAGGAAGGTTCGGAGCATTTTCGATGGTACCTGTATAATAGTTTCCGTTAGGAGCACCTACTCCGATTCCACGAACCTTGCCCTCGGCATCTGCTTCCTTGATTACCTTCTTTACAGCTTCTGCAAGCTCAGCAATATAAGGTTCTACCTCTGAATATGTGTCAGTGCGGATGACTGTCTGTGCAAGAACAGTTCCTCTTGCATCTACAACACCGAGTTTACTGGTCTGTCCTCCGACATCGATACCTACTACCAATTGTGAATCCATGATAAAGTTATTAAAGTGTTAATGATTATGCATTCTTTACCTTCGAGCCCATGACAGCAAACCAGAGGATATATGCGAGAGCCGCAACCACAACCCAGTAGCTGACCATATATGAAGTTGCATCTGCGATGGCATTCTGAATGAGCGGAAGCACTCCACCGCCGACAACCATCGTCATGAAGAGGCCGGATGCAAGAGCTGACTGCTTTCCGAGGCCCTCGACTGAGAGGTTGAAGATCGTTCCCCACATCACTGATGTGCAGAGACCGCAGAGCACAAGGAGAAGTGCAGAAAGAGGAAGTGTCATCACTGCAAATCCCTCAGAGAATCCCTTGAGGACAGGCATCTTTATATCGACCTCAGCAGTGAACATTGCGAGAACGACAAGAACGATAGCGACTGCAGAAGTGACTGTGAGCTGCATCTTGCTGGAAACCTTTCCGCTGATGAAGCTTGACACGAAACGGCCGCAGAGCATGAGGAGCCAGTACATTGCAGCAACTGAACCAGCGATGGACGCAGCAGTTGCAGGATCAAGTCCAGCACCCTTCTCTGAATCAGCAAGGAAGAAGTTGAGTGTACCAGGGATACCGATCTCCACACCGACATAAAGAGCTATGGCGATCACACCGAAGACAAGGTGACGATACTGGAAAAGGCTCTTTACTGAAGCGTTGGTCTTATCCTGCTCAGGCTCGACGAAAGGAACGAAGATAAGCACGCAGAATGTTGCTGCGAACACTCCCATTGCCATGTAGAGGACTGTGTTGACATCTGAAATTGCAGTATCCTTTGTAATCTGACCGATGAGAGCACCTACGAGCATAGGAGTAAGGGTTCCCATGAGAGAGTTGAACGAGCCACCGATCTGGACGAGCTGGTTACCTCTGTTTCCGCCGCCTCCGAGAAGGTTGAGCATAGGGTTAACCACTGTATTGAGGATACATACGCTGAATCCGCAGATGAATGCACCGAGAAGGTACACGAAGAAGTTTGCAGGAAGGCCGGCCAGAGTTGCGCCTACACCGATCTTACCTGAAAGGAACTGCACGAGGACTCCGCAGAATCCAACGCCCACTCCGATGAGGGTTGTCTTCTTGTAACCGTGATTTGTGATGAGCTTTCCCGCAGGGATACCCATGAAAAGATATGCGAGGAAGTTCATCATATTACCCATCATACCCCAGAAGCTTGATCCGTCGATTCCGGGAGCCTGCTTCCAGATGACGCCGATAGGGGCTGCAAGATTAGTGACAAATGAAATCATTCCGAAAAGGAACATCATGGTCAGTACCGCAACCCAGTTAGTCTTGTTCTTGTTCATTTTTGATAGTTTTATGTTAATAATTATATAGTTTCGTCAAAACCGCGCCCAAGTTACGAAAAAAATCAACACCAAAAGCCAAAAGCCATGGTATAATTTCAGATTTGCCATAAAATTAGCAGGGTCCCCTCCCCAAGGAACCCTGCCGTATATAAAACGAACTTAACAAATAGACACGAAATAAATTTCAGATGTCTTCCGCAAAGTTAACGATTTAAAACAAATATCCAAATTTTTCCGCAAATCTTTAACGCCTCCGGGCGCATTTTGCATCATATATTACCGTTACCTGTCCTAATTATGACAAACATATAGGAAATCCGGACTGGCAAGCGATTTGAATGGAGCCATCTGGAGAGAAATGATGAAAGTCACACTCCAGGAACCAACATTAAAACGAACATGATATGGACAAGTATGTATGCAACATCTGCGGATGGATCTATGACCCCGCAGAAGGAGATCCCGACTCAGGAATCGCCCCCGGAACCCCATTCGAAGACATCCCGGATGACTGGACATGCCCGGCCTGCGGAGTAGGCAAGGAGCACTTCGAAAAGACGAGATGACAGACAGAAACAAAACGGAAGGCCCTGAAGATTCAGAGCCTTCCGTATTTATAACAGGTCCGCTTACAGTGAAGCGAGGTTCATATCGTTGACGATGTTCTTGCCTTCAGGAGTATAGGCGAACTCCATATTTGCCTTGTAGGCTTCCTCCACGCGACCACGGACAACCTTCATCGAACTGTTGAGGAAATGGTTCTGCTCGGTCCAAGGCTCAGGAAGAACACAGACTGCAGCAGGGAGCCACCTTTCTGGGAATGCACCGAAGAGACGGCCGCCCTTACGATACATATTGACCTCATCCTGAAGCAGTTCAAGCATCTTGACCTTGGCTTCCTTAGAGGCCGGATCAAGTCCCAGCTCCTTCGCATAAGCCTTGAGCGCCTCCTTGTTAGGAGTGATGAGGGCGATAGTATATGGGTCCTGGCTATTGTGGAGAAGGGCTCCGTCAATATATTTCGAACTTTCCACAAGGTTCTCCTCGATTCCCTCAGGAGAGTACTTCTCACCGTCTGCAGCAATAAGGAGCGACTTGAATCGTCCCACCACATAGAGCATCTCCTCGTCACGCATATATCCCATGTCTCCTGTGTGGAGCCAGCCGTCGATGATGGTATCGGCTGTAGACTTAGGGTTCTTCCAGTAACCTGCCATCACGTTCTCACCCTTGATGCATATCTCTCCCTTCACGCCGAAAGGCTGCTCTACGCCGTCCGCATCCAGAATCTTGATCTCCATTGGGGAAACGATCTTTCCTGATGATCCGAAGATGTGCTTTGCCGGAGAGTTGGCAGAAATGATAGGAGTCGCCTCAGAGAGGCCATAGCCCTGATACATAGGGATTCCGATAGCATAGTAGTATCTCTGGAGATCGATATCCAGGAGGGCGCCTCCACCGACGAAGAACTTCATGTTTCCGCCAAGTCCCTGACGCACTGCCTTGAATATGAGCTTGTCGAAAAGGAGCATGAGAGGCTTGCGGAAGATATCCACGAACTGTGTTCCCTTGTTGTAGCCTTCCTTGTTGTATGCGATCGCGTTCCTGAGAGCGAAGTTGTAGAGTTTCTCTATGGTCTTGCCCTTCTTTGCGATGGTGGTCTCGATGTTCTTCTTGAAGCTCTTTGCAAGAGTAGGCACCGAAAGCATTACGCTTGGCTTAAGCTCCTGAATACTTGGAGATATGTTTCTGAGAGCTTCCTTGCCGCTTTTTCCTGAAGGAACCATTCCGAGGGATGCACCATAGGACATCATTGTATAGAAACCTGCCACATGGGCAAAGCAGTGGTCGAGAGGCAGGATGATGAGCATTCTGTCCTCAGGGGTCACGCCGATAACGGAGTGTGCCTGCTCCACATTAGCAGTATAGTTTCTATGAGTCAGGAGGATACCCTTAGGGTCTGCTGTAGTTCCTGAAGTGTAGCTGATGTTTGCATAATCATCCGGTCCCACTGACTTGTATCTCTGGATGAAGAGATCCTCATGTTCAGCCAGGAACTTGTCACCCATCTCGATTATCTCGCTGAGAAATATCTCATTTTCCTTCTTGTCAGCGACCTCGTCGAAGAGGATGACCTTCTCCACCATAGGGCACTCAGGAAGGATGGCTCTGATCTTCGGCAGCTGGAACTTTGAGGTGATTATATACTTCGAATCCGAATGCTTCACGCGGAAGACAAGATCATTTGTCTCACCTAACTTGATCGAAAGCGGCACGTTTACGGCGCCGGCATAAAGAACTCCAAGTTCTCCAATCACCCAAAGGTCGCGTCCCTCACTGAGATATGAAACCTTTTCCCCTTTCTGAACACCGAGAGCCATAAGACCGGCTGCGATGCGTTTTGCTTTAGCCAATGTTTCCTCATAAGTGGTCTGTTCCCACACTCCTGTGTCAAGGTTCTTCTCCCACAGGAAAGGATTCTTGGAAAACTTGGCAACATACTTCTCAACAAAGTCAATGATTGTCAATCTTTCAGTCATAACATTAAATTTATAGGTTTAGTACAGTTTACTCATTCTTGAAAAGTCCGAAGAGTTCCGCATCTATCTTGTCGGTCACCTCCTGGAAGTCCTCTGGACGGTTCTCGAACTTGATGCGGTCCACATCCAGGATAAGGAGCCTGTGCTTGTAGTCCTTGATCCAGTTCTCGTAACGCTCGTTCAGACCTGTGATATAATCGATCCGGATGCTCTTCTCATACTCGCGGCCACGTTTCTGGATCTGGCCGATGAGGTTAGGGATGGAGCTTCTCAGGTATATGAGAAGGTCCGGCGGATTCACCAATGACATCATGAGATCGAAGAGGTCCGAATAATTCTCGAAGTCCCTTGTGCTCATCAGACCCATTCCGTGAAGGTTGGGGGCAAAGATACGGGCATCCTCATATATGGTGCGGTCCTGGATGATAACCTCGTCAAGCTTTGAGATATCCACCACATCCTTGAACCTTTTATTAAGAAAATACACCTGAAGATTGAAAGACCATCTCTCCATATCCTCATAGAAATCAGCAAGGTATGGGTTATAGTCCACGGACTCGAACTTCGGAGTCCAACCGTAGTGGGCAGCGAGCATCTTTGTAAGAGTGGTCTTTCCGCTGCCGATGTTTCCGGCAATCGCTATATGCATAAGTTTATCATTTTAAGTTATTCCGCATCAAGATTTCTCGACTCGCCTGGCTTGTTCAAAATGACAGACGCAGGCCGGTCAGAATGACAAGTTCAGTTTCCAGTCAAGAAACAGTGATGGAGCTTTTCTACCATAATAGTTAGCAAACATACTAATTCTTTTCGTATTTTTGTGTGTTTTTAAGAATAATTTAACCAATGCATATCAAACATTTCACATTCAACGCCTTTCAGGAGCGTTCATTTCTGGTCTGGGACGACGATTGTAACTGCGCTTTCATCGACCCCGGATTCCTCGACGCATCAGAGGAGGAAAGACTCACTTCATTCGTAGCTGCAAAGGGGCTGAAGCCTGTGTGCATAATGCTCACACATGCGCATTTCGACCACATCTATGGAGTCTCACGCCTGGCTGACTCATACGGCATTCCAGTCTATATGCATCCTGCGGAAAAGCACACCCTGGAGGTGACCAACCCTTACCTCTGCAAGATGTTCGGGCTGCCGGAACCGGCCGCTTTCGAGTGGAATCCCATACAGGAGGCTGGTGAAGGGGGTTCCGTGAACGGTCAGAATGCCGTTCATGTGGGAAGTCTGAAGTTTGAGGTGCTGGATACGCCGGGACATACTCCCGGAGGCGTATGTTTCCTGGAGCGCACAGAGAACGTAATGCTCAGCGGAGACACGTTGTTTGCAGGGGCCATCGGGCGCACCGATCATCCGGGAGGCGACTACGACCTGCTCATGAAGAGCATATTCGAAAAGCTGATCTGCCTGGAAGGGAAGGTGGAAGTACTGCCGGGACATGGGCCGGACACGTCCATAGCCGACGAACGCATGACCAATCCGTTCCTCCTCCCGTTCAACCAGCCTCTTGAAGACTAGTTTAGCATCGACAGGCAGAAAAATGGCTGTTTCTCTGCCTGTCGATGCCATTTTTGACACATTTTGGCCACTTTCAGGGACCGACAGGCAATGTTTTGACTGAAAAGCTGCCTGTCGATGCCTATACCGACTGGGGGTTTTCAGAGCAAAGCGACTGCCTCAACAGAGGCGCGACCGGGCCGGGTATTTGCGCCAGCAAATACGGAAAGGCGAAAAGGTCGCCGGCCGAAACAAAGTGAAGGCCGCATGCCCCAAGGGGCTGTCACCGCAGGTGACTGGGGGTTTTCGGAGCGAAGCGACTGCCTCGACAGAGGCGCGACCGGGCCGGGTATTTGCGACAGCAAATATGGAAAGGCGAAAAGGTCGCCGGCCGAAACAAAGTGAAGGCCGCATGCCCCTCGGGGCTGTCACCGCAGGTGACTGGGGGTTATAAGGTCTGCCCCGCAATAAACTCCCGCAAAATGGAAGTAGGCGGAATAGCCGCAATCTCAGTCGGCGACAGAGCCACGATATAGTCCAGGAACTTCAGCATGCGCGAGGCCTCCGTATAAGCCGGAGAGTTAGGTGAAATGCGGCGAAGAAGCGGTTCTGCATAATATTTCAGCACCGGAAGTTCGAAAATGTGGGCCGAATTGAACACCGCATCGGCATTTTCCTGGAACGGAAAGATATTGCGGTTCTCCCCACGACGCACGCTCTGCCATCTCATAATGGTGTCTTCCGGAACCACTCCCCTTGTGCGGTTGTCGCGGATCATGCGACGGAGCATACGGTTATCAGAAGTCGAGATATTATTGTTCTCGTCGATGGACAGCGATGTGAGGGCGGAGGCATAGACACGGAAGACCTTGGAACTGTCCACTCCAGGAATCATTGCAGGATTCAGAGCATGGATTCCCTCCATGATGAGAATGTCCTTTTCGTGAAGCTGCATCATGTCCCCGTTGAAATATCTCTTTCCCTCCTTGAAGTCGAAACGCGGAATCTCCACTTCGCGTCCCTCAAGAAGCTCATTGAGTTGCTGCCCGAGGAACTTGAGATCCATCGCCTCCAAAGCCTCGAAGTCATATTCCCCATTTTCGTCGCGAGGAGTCAACTCCCTGTCCACAAAATAGTTATCCAGCTCGATAACCTTCGGATTCAGTCCCAGGATACGGCACTGGATCGCCAGGCGCCTTGATGTGGAGGTCTTTCCGCTGCTGGATGGACCGGCGATGAACACAATCTTCACACTGCCGCGACGTGCATAGATCTGGTCAGCGATCTCCGCATATTTCCTCTCATGAAGTGCCTCGGAAAGATTGATCAGGTCCACTATCCCTCCGGACTTCACCTTGCGGTTGAGCGCACCCACTCCCTTGACTCCCATGACCGAACACCAGTCCGAATGCTCCTCGAGTGCAGTGGCAAGCTTGGACTGCCTCTTCATCGGAAGCACCTTGTCAGGAGATCCGTCCATAGGGTACTGAAGACAGAAACCGTCGTTGAACCCCGAAATGTCGAAGGTGGTCAGACAGCCTGTGGAAGTGGTCAGAGGACCATAGAAGGTGTCCGCAAGGCCATCCAGCCAATAGACATTGTAATGAAAACGTCCAAGACTCTTCAAAAGTCGCGACTTCTCATGCTGTCCGTTGGACTCGAAGATAGAAGTAGCCTCTTCGAGGGTCATCATCCGCTTGGTGAACGGGAGGTCAGCCTCTATGATATGCCTCATACGGCCCTGAATCTCAGAAAGTTCGTCATCCGTCATAAAATATACCTGAGGACGGCCGTCATCCATGAGCCTCCGCTCCCGGACCTCGCAGTAGAGCCCGCTCGGGAGGGAATAGTCTATGGCAAGCACCTTGTCAGGATACATGTCATGGATGACCTTCTGCAGCACGAAGCAGAGAGAACGGATATATGTCCTTCTTCCGTCCGGGTGGCCATAGTCGACAAAACGCACATTATGAGGATTGATGACCTTATAGTCCAAGGACTTGAGCTTGTTGTCGACAAGGGCAGCCAGCGTCCTGCCATCCGAAAGCGCAAGCTCCTTGAGTGTCGTTCCCATAGGTACACTGATCCGTGTCCCTGAATTTTCGCAGAATATCTTGATTTCTTCCATATCTATAGAACCTCTTTAAGAAACGGACCTGTCACTGAATCCGGATTGTCGGCCAGTTGTTCCGGGGTGCCGGCTGCAACAATCATTCCCCCGCGGCGTCCACCGTCAGGACCCATGTCGAATATGTAGTCGACAGACTTGAGGATATCCAGGTTATGCTCGATTATTATCACGGTATTTCCCTGATCCACAAGCTGTTGCAGCACACCGAGAAGCACCTTTATATCATCGAAATGCAGACCGGTGGTCGGCTCATCCAATATATATAATGTGTTGCCGGTACCCCTTCGCGCAAGCTCTGCGGCAAGCTTCATACGCTGACTCTCACCACCCGACAGGGTCACAGCAGACTGGCCCAGATGCACATATCCCAATCCCACATCCACAAGAGCCTTCAGCTTCTGGGCAATGGAAGGGATGTTCTCGAAGAACTCATATGCCTCGCTGATCGTCATCTCAAGGACATCGTTTATGTTCTTTCCCTTATATCTGACGGCAAGGGTGTCATTCTTGTAGCGTCGGCCGCGGCACTCGTTGCAGACCACATTCACAGACGGGAGGAAGTTCATCTCTATGACCTTTATTCCCGCTCCCTTGCATTCCTCACAACGTCCGCCCGGCACGTTGAACGAGAAACGTCCCGCCTTGAAACCCCTCACCTTTGCATCGGGAGTGGCCTCAAAGAGGGTGCGGATGTCGTTGAACACTCCTGTGAAAGTGGCTGGATTGCTTCGAGGGGTACGTCCTATAGGGCTCTGGTCGATTTCTATAAGCTTGTCTATATTCTCCACACCTACTATGTCCCCATATGGAAGAGGATGCATCTTGGCATTGTAGAACCGGTTCTTTAAAACAGGCATCAGGGTCTCGTTGATCAGGGAGGACTTGCCGCTTCCGCTGACTCCGCTTATGCCTATGAACATTCCGAGCGGGAAATCCACATCCACATTCTTGAGATTGTTTCCCCTGGCACCACGCAGACCGAGTGTGAGTCCGTTACCCCTGCGCCGTCTGGCCGGAACCTCTATGCTCCTGTCGCCACGAAGATAGTCCAGAGTCGTGGACCGTCCTATTATGAGCTTGTCTGCCGGCACATCTGGCTCCGTCACCGGACTTTCACCCTTCTTCGCCAATCCGAGACTGGTCAGCGGTGCAGAAAGACATATACGGCCTCCTCCGACACCTGCCCCGGGTCCCACATCCACCAGCCAGTCCGCCTCCATCATGGTCTCGGCATCATGCTCGACGACCATCACGGAATTGCCTTCGTCACGGAGTTTCTTAAGCGAGGCTATGAGCTTGCGGTTGTCCCTCTGATGGAGTCCGATGCTCGGCTCGTCAAGAATATAGAGTACGTTGACCAGCTTCGAGCCGATCTGAGTGGCCAGACGGATTCTCTGACTCTCACCACCTGAAAGCGAGGCTGTCGCACGATCCAGAGAAAGGTAGTCCAGTCCCACATCGAGCAGGAAGCCGACCCTGTCCTTGAGTTCCTTGAGGATGTCCCTGGCGATTATGCTTTCCCTTCCGCCGAGCTTTCCGTCCAGGGTCCCGAGCCACTGGCCGAGCTGGCTGATTTCCATTGCGGCCACCTCCGATATGGTCTTGCCGTCTATCTTGAAATATGTGGTCTCCTTGTTCAGCCTGGTTCCGCCGCACTCCGGACACACGACCTTGTCACTGATGTCGCTGACTATTCCCGAGAAGGACACCATCTCGGAAGACGAGCCTTCTCCCACCCTGAAGAGTTCATCGGAGCCGAACACGATCAGAGACACCACCTCGTCAGGAAGTTCATCTATAGGGTCATATAACGAGAAGTTGTATTTTCTTGCTATCGAACGTATTACATCGAATTTCTTAGTCTCGCGCACCTTGCCCAAGGGAACGATTCCTCCCTCAGCTATGGACAGGCTGCGGTCCGGGATGATGGTGTCCATATTCACATCCACTATCATACCGAGTCCCTTGCAGTGCCGGCAATAGCCCTGAGGTGAGTTGAACGAGAACGAATGAGGAGCCGGTTCGGCCAGCGAGAGTCCTGTGTCCGGGCAGACAAGATGCTTGGAATAGTGGCTGAGGGCACCTGTCTCCATATCCATTATGGCCACGGACCCCTTGCCATAGTTCAGAGCAGTCATCACGGAGTCCTTTATGCGCCTGGCATCCTTCTCCGACGGTTTGAGACGGTCTATCACCAGTTCTATGAAATGGGCCTTGTAACGGTCCAGGGCATCCAGTTCGCTGAGCTCATGAAGCTCTCCGTCCACACGCACCTGAGTGTAGCCCCTCTTCCTCATCTGCTCAAGGAGTTCCTTGTAATGTCCCTTTCGACCTCTTATCACAGGAGCCAGAAGGTAGCACTTCCTGTCCTTGTAGTTATCCATGATGAGGGAGACTATCTGCTCGTCAGTGTAGCGGATCATCGGCTTGCCGGTCTGAGGGGAGTAGGCTGTGGCGGCCCTTGCATAGAACAGACGGAGGAAGTCATATATCTCCGTTATGGTTCCCACGGTCGAGCGCGGATTGTTGCCTGTGGTCTTCTGCTCAATGGCGATGATCGGGCTGAGTCCGGTGATAGATTCCACCTCCGGCTTCTCGAGTATGCCCATGAAATGTTTCGCATAGGTCGAAAGCGTATCCATATAACGCCTCTGCCCCTCAGCGTATATCGTGTCGAATGCCAGGGAAGACTTTCCGCTTCCGCTGAGTCCGGTCACGACGACGAACTTTCCGCGCGGAATCGACAGGCTGGCATCCTTCAGATTGTGAGCCTTGGCCCCCTTGATCTCTATATATTCGTTCTTCATATCACTCCGTCTATTTTCTTCCGGTTCCGGCATACGAGGTCCATATATCACCAACCGATCCGAAATCAACCCTTAAAGATAGGAACTTGTCAGAAAATCTCAAAAGATATTTTGGGAAAGCAAAGACTTGCATCTTTGGCACGGTATTGGCAATTATTTCCGACCGAATAGTTTTTTCATAGGTTAAGTTTTAGGTTAGAATTGCGGCGCCCTCCCGATGTGAATCGAGAGGGCGCTATCTTTTATTATATTTGTAAAAAATGTTGCAAACTATGTAGTAAATCGACAACATTTGCGTCTAATTGACAAAACTGAATCAAAAATGGAATTATTGGAACAAGATTTTGCACAGGTCGTGCGAGAGCATAAAGGGACCATATATACCATCTGCTATATGTTCTCAAAAAATGAGGATGAGGCTGCCGACCTTTTCCAAGACATTCTCATCAATCTATGGAGTGGCTTTCAGAGGTTTCGTGGGGACAGCAGTCTCAATACATGGGTTTACCGTGTCAGCCTGAACACATGTATCTCGTCAGAGCGCAAGAAAAAACGCAAAGGCGAGACCGTCCCCCTCGACATGAACATCAATCTCTTTGATGATTCGGCAGAGGACCTTAAGCAGATCAGGATGCTCCAGAGCCGCATCAGCCGTCTTGGGCCTTTCGACAGGGCCATCGTCCTGCTGTGGCTCGAGAACATGAGCTACGACGAGATAGGGTCTATTGTCGGCATCACCGCCAAGAATGTTTCCGTACGCCTTTTCAGAATCAAGGAACAGTTGAAGAAAATGTCAGACCAG
>JAFVVN010000075.1 GCA_017502125.1 Bacteroidales bacterium
GCTATATCATCTTATACAGAGATGAACTTGACTTAACTATTTGCGCTCTGTATCAAACAATTATAATACTCAACCAAACCCTGTTAAACGCTAAAAAAGGACTTCCCAGCACCACTTAACAACCCCGCTCAGTCAGAGCGGGGTTTATTATCATCCCCTGCCATATCGAAGCAATTCCGATATAATTGACAAAAACGGCGGGGTGGACATTCTGGGTGATGAAACCGCTGCAATGAATTGATTTTCATATCTTTGTGAAGATTATCATTGATATGCTTAAAAAAATGTCAAGATCTATGACACATTCCGAGTTCGTGTATATGTAACCCCTTGTCTTTTAACATATTACGTAAGTGATTGATATAGGGTGTTTTAGGTGTTGCGGTGAAAAACTTGGGATGGGGTGGCCTTGGTGACAGCAGGCAAATGAAACCAGATAAGCCCTGGATAGCAGGCTTAAATGGACGAAAAACCCTCAAGGCCTTTAATCTTTCCGAAAAAATGATTACATTTGCCAAATTTTATATACGAGATGCAGACATTTACTAATTCACCGATTATTGAAGGACTTACCTTCGACGACGTATTGCTGATTCCTGCACATTCTGAGGTCCTCCCCAGAACTGTAGACGTATCTACCAAGTTCACGAGAGACATCACTCTCCAGACTCCTATCGTTTCTGCTGCAATGGACACTGTGACCGAGGCTGACCTTGCGATTGCGATGGCTCGTGCCGGCGGTATCGGTGTGATTCACAAGAACATGACCATCGAGGAACAGATGAATCAGGTTCGTCGCGTGAAGAGGGCCGAGAACGGAATGATCTATGATCCTGTGACCATCCACCCTGACGCTACTGTAGGCCAGGTTCTCGGAATGATGGCCCAGCATCATATCGGCGGTATTCCGGTTGTGGATGACAAGGGCTTCCTTGTGGGAATCGTGACCAACCGTGACCTCCGTTTCCAGAGGGATCCGAAGATGCCTGTGTCTGAAATCATGACAAGGGAAAATCTCGTGACAGCACAGAAGGGTATCAGCCTTCCTGATGCTACTGACATCCTCCGTCAGTACAAGATCGAGAAACTTCCTGTTGTGGATGCAGACGGAAAACTTGTAGGTCTGATCACATACAAGGACCTCATGAAGATAAAGGACAACCCTATCGCTTCAAAGGACAGCAAGGGACGTCTTCTCGTCGCTGCAGCAGTAGGCGTGAAATCAGACACCATCGAGCGTATCGAAATGCTCGTGAGTGCCGGTGCGGATGCAGTTGTTGTCGATACAGCCCACGGACATTCTCAGGGCGTTCTCAATGTCATCAAGAGTGCATGTGATGCTCTTCCTGATGTTCAGATCGTTGCCGGAAACGTCGCTACAGCAGAAGGAGCCAAGGCTCTTGCTGATGCGGGTGTAAGTGCAGTGAAGGTGGGTATCGGACCGGGATCGATCTGTACTACACGTGTGATTGCAGGTGTGGGTATGCCTCAACTTTCAGCAGTCATGATGGCTTCAGAGGCATTGAAGGGAACAGGTGTTCCTGTGATTGCAGACGGTGGTATCCGTTATTCGGGTGACGTCGTGAAGGCTCTTGCGGCAGGTGCAAGCACAATCATGGCAGGTTCACTCTTCGCAGGTGTCGAGGAGTCGCCAGGTGAGACAATCATCCTTAACGGACGTAAATATAAGTCATATCGCGGCATGGGCTCTCTCGAGGCTATGCAGCAGGGTTCGAAGGACCGCTATTTCCAGGATATGGAAGAGGACATCAAGAAACTCGTTCCGGAGGGAATCGTGGCTCAGGTGCCTTACAAGGGAACTCTCAACGAGGTGGTATACCAACTTGTCGGCGGTCTCCGTGCAGGTATGGGTTATGTCGGCGCTCCGAACATCGAGAAACTTCGTGACGCCAAGTTCGTCCGCATCACCAATGCCGGATATCTTGAAGGTCATCCGCATGATGTGACAATCACACGCGAGGCTCCGAACTATTCAAGATAGTCTGCTGATGAGGCGGATTGTCCATATTACAGCAATCTTAGGGATCGTCCTGCCGGCTCTTACGTCGTGCAGGGCGATTTCATCCTTTTTGAGTTCAGATGAGGCGGTTGCTGAAGTCGGAACTGCAAAATTATATCGTGGTGAACTTAATGAGTTGATTCCCAAAGGGTTGTCTTCTGAGGACAGTATCCGTCTTGCAAGGCAGTATATAAATACATGGGCTTTGGACCAGGTATTCCAGAATGTAGCGGAGGAACAGTTGTCCAAGTCGGAGAAAGATGTGACGAAGGAACTGGAAGAGTATCGCAGGTCGCTTCTCAAGTACAGATATGAGCAGTTGTATGTGAATGAGAGGCTTGATACTGCGGTATCGGTAGAACAGATAGAGGAATATTATGTCACTCATCAGGAAATGTTTGTCCTGAAGAGGCCGGTTGTCAAAGCGAGATTCCTGAAGATGACGCAGGACTCTCCTGCATTTCCGAAAATAAAAGGCAGGATGTCGTCTGACGAGGTGCAGGACCTTGTGGAGGCTGACAGCATAGCATATTCTTCGGCTTTGGCATTCAAGACATGGAATGACTCATGGATAGATCTTGCTGTGCTGGCACGTGAGTTCGGTACTGATTATGTGTCGCTCATGTCCATGAAGAAAGGGAATTGGGCGGAGAGTACAGATTCGACAGGCGTGATAAGCGTGGCTTACTTTTCGGACATGATCATGTCTGGACGTGTGGCTCCGCTTGAATATAGTGCGGCTACGATAAAGGATATGATTGTGAGTGCGAGAAAGCAGACCTTGATTTCCGATCTGGAACGGGATTTGCTTGATGACGCGCGCGATAACGGACAATTTATAATTTTAGAATGATATGAAGAATCTCTTTAAGATGAGGTTTGCCGCTGTAGTTGTGGCTTGCATCGCTTTTTCGGCGGCCGCTTCTGCACAGAAGTATAACGGCGGTCTTGTGGACAAGACTGTCGCTGTTGTGGGTAATGAGGTCATCATGATATCCGACATTGAGGAGGAAGTCAAGATGCAGGCTATGGGCGGATATATGTCAGACAAGACCGGAAGATGCGAGATGCTGGAGCAGATGATGGTCGCAAAACTTTTCTTGATGCAGGCAAGGGTGGACTCTCTTGAAGTCAACAATGACATGGTGGAGAGTAACCTCAGCGACAGAATGGACCGTGTCATGAGTTATTACGGTGGTACCGAAGGTGTGGAGAAGGAATTCGGCAAATCTGTATATAAACTTCGTCAGGAATGGAAACAGATGCTTGAGGAACAGACACTTACGCAGCAGATGCAGCAGGAGGTCGCAAAGAAGGTCCCTGAACTTACCCCTTATGATGTGGAGCAGTATATAGCGTCTGTCGACAAGGAGGATCTTCCGATGGTGCCTATCAAGTATCAGTTGAGGCAGATATGCATATATCCGGACAGAGAGGCTGCAAATCTTGCGGTGAAGGAGCGTCTTCTCGCCATCCGTGAGCGTATCATCAACGGAGAGAAGTTCTCTACGCTTGCACGTATCTATTCCCAGGACCCGGGAAGTGCAAGAAAGGGAGGTGAACTCGGAATGGCTTCAAAGTCAATCTTCTGGCCTGCATTCTCTGATGCTGCCATGTCTCTGAAGCCGGGTGTCGTATCCCAGATTGTCGAGACTCCGGACGGTTTCCATATAATCGAAGTGATTGAAAAGAAGGGTGACATGTTCAACGCACGTCATATCCTTCTGAAACCTGAATATACCTCTGATGACATGGAGAAAGGTTTCCATATGCTCGACAGTCTCAAGACTGAACTTGAAAATGAGGCGGTTACATTCGAACTGGCTGCAAGATTCTATTCTGAAGATCCTGCCACACGAACCAACGGAGGCCAGATGGCCGATCCATATACCGGTTCGTCTTATTTCGAGATCGACCAGTTGAAGCCACAGGACTATGCGGCTATCAAGGATTTGAAGGAAGGTGAGATCTCCGAGCCGTTTGCTTCCCTCGACAATGAAGGACGCGACGGAAACCTTGTATACAAGATCATAAAGGTGGACAAGATTCTTCCTGCTCACCCTGCCTCATTCACCAACGATTACACTCTTCTGCATGAGCAGGCTACCCAGAAGAAGCAGATGGAGGCAATTGACGAGTTCATTGATTCGAAGATCCATACCACCTACATCATCATAGACCCACTCTTCAAGGATTGCGCTTTCGAGCGTGACGGATGGGCAGATAAAATCCGCAAATAAGACATGCGTATTCATAAGATACTGATACTCTTATCGATAATCTTCTTGGCCCCTCTTCATCTTTCCGCTCAGGAAAATAAACAGGAGGACAAGGACAGCCTTGTGGTGCTGCTGAGTTCCAAGTCCGCTCAGATGGTGGATGTGGAAGGTGCACGGTACCGTAAGGTGGTCGGACCTGCCCGTTTCCTTCACAACAATACATATCTGATATGTGACACTGCATATTGGAATGTGGAGACGCAGATCATCGATGCATGGGGAAATGTGAGCATACTTCAGGATGAGACCGTCCTGACAAGTGAGAAACTCAAATATCTGATCGAAGAAGATCTTGCCCAGTTCAGAGGTGCTGTGGTGCAGTTGACCGATAAGGACCACAACACATTGAGGACCAGGCATCTGGATTATAATACGAAAGACTCTGTCGCCGTGTTCATGAACGGCGGAGCCATGAGGGACAAGGACGGTCAGATCATAGAGAGCCGCTCCGGTACATATGACTCCAAGATAAAGACTTTCGTCTTCGAGAATGATGTGAACATGTTCACGGATTCCATTTTCGTCAAGACACGCGAACTTGTGTATGAGTCAGATCTTGACCTTGCCACTTTCGGCCATTCGACCGATGCATGGAAGGACGACAACATGCTTTCATCGAACCGGGGATGGTACGACAGGGGAGTGGAGACATTCTTCTTCACTGACAATGTCCATGTGATGACGGAAGATCAGGAAGGATGGAGCGACAGTCTTTTCTTTTACAGGAATACTTCCGACGTGGAAATGTTGGGCAATGCCCAGGTCAGTGATACCACCAGGAATGTCTTTGCGCTGGCCGGCAGGATCCATTATATGGATTCTCTTTCCAAAATCACCCTTACCAGGAAACCGGCTGTGATTTCCCAGACCGAGGAAGAGGACGGCAGCATCGATACGGTCTATCTTGGTGCTGAAAAACTTGTATATTACACTCTCAAGAAATGCGATATAAGCGAGTCTGTGATTGCTGATGCCGAGGCCAGATTGAGTTCTCTTGATGTCGATCCGGTGGGAACATTCAGAAAGAAGGCTGCTGAAGAAGCGGCCAAGGCAGCAGAGGAAGAGGCTAAGAAAGACCCGAATTACCGTCCTCAAGGCACGGGAGGCAAAGGTGCCCAGCCAGGCCCTCCGGGAGGAAATCTTCCGGCACCGGGTCAGGGAACACCAGGAGGCGGGGCAGGCAAACGTATGGCTCAGCCTTCCATGGCAAGAGGATCTGCGGCTCCACCGTCGGATTCTCTGACAGTTGATTCTCTTTCTGTCGTTCCGATGGCACCGTCGGCAGATGAACTGGCAATGCTTCAGAAGACTTCCGTTTCTGACAACGTTTCTGTTGCTGACAGTCTTGCGGTATCTGATAGCCTTGCGACGCCGGGCGATACGACAAAGATCGGATTCCTCGAGGCTATCGGCAAGGTCAAGATTTACAAGAAGACCATGCAGGTCTCATGTGATTCGCTCCTGTATTGTGACCTGGATTCTCTTGCACGTCTTTTCAAGGAACCTCTCATATGGCAGGAAATCACAAGGCAGTATTCAGCAGACAGCGTGACTGTCGTTGTGAATGACGGTGCGATGGAGAAAGCCAGTCTCATGTCCAATGCATTCATAGTGATACAGGAAGATACTTCCCACTATGACCAGATCAAAGGTGCTGAAATGATGGCATATTTTGATGAGAAGGGCGGATTGAAAAGGTTTGATGTGCTTGGAGGTGCTTCAGCCTTGTTCTTCCTTGAGGAAAACGGATCGCTTGCTACGGTAAACAAGACGGAGTCAAAGATGCTTTCCGCAACATTCAAGGATGGTGAGATCCAGAGGATCTATTACTTTGAGGCTCCGAAGAATGACGGATATCCTGTGGTGCAGTTGGAGGAAGAGGAACGTAAACTCAAAGGCTTCAACTGGCAGCCTGAAAGACGCCCTGCCGACCGTAATGCAGTGACACCCTTGTCTTTGCGTCCGAGTGAAAGATTGAGATATTCTGCCCGTCCGAGGACAGAATTTAGACAGACCGACATATATTTCCCTGGCTACATGAATGATGTCTACCGTCAGATTGAGGTTAGGGATTCTCTCCGCAAGGTGCGTGAGCGTGAAAGGGCGATTGCAGAACGTGAGGCTGAGGAAAGGGCAAGACTGGATTCTTTGGCTATTGCAGACAGTCTGGCTATTGCCGACAGCATCTCATTGGCTGATTCATTGGCAATAGCGGATTCGCTTGTTACAGTATCGGATAGTCTGACAGCAAATCTTTCAGACAGCCTTGCTGTTGCTGATTCGGTTGCAGTGGCAGATTCTGTTGCCATTGCTCCTGAGGATCTGACTCCGGAGGAGATTGCCGCCAAGGAAAAGGCTGAGGCAGAGGCTGAAAAACAGCGTCAGAAGGAGGAGAAAGAACGCTTGAAGGCGGAAAAGAAGGCTGCTTTGGAAGAGAAGAAGAAAAAGAAGCAGGAGGAACGTGAGGCCCGGTGGGCTGAACTTGACAAGCGTGATGCCGAAAAGGCCGCAAAGAAGGAGGCGAAGCGTCTGGAGAAGGAACGCAAGCACAAGCGTAAGGCTCTTGAAGACGCTGCCAAGCAGGCTGAAAAGGACATGCAGACTCTTGAAAAGTACCGTAAGAAGTATGCCCGAAAGAAGGCCGCTGAAGATGCCAAGGCTGCAAAAAAAGCGGCCAAGAAGGCCTCTGACAGGAAATAAGTCATATGAAACGCCCGTGATTCTCAATTTGGAAATCACGGGCGTCTTCAAATTATTCAGCGAATAACTGTATGATGTTCAGGATGACCTTGCTTGCCTTTTCCATGCTTTCAAGCGGAACATATTCCATCTTTCCGTGGAAATTGTGTCCGCCTGCGAAGATGTTCGGACAAGGCAGGCCCATGAATGAGAGGTTTGCTCCGTCTGTACCGCCGCGGATAGGCTGGATTCTCGGTGCAATGCCTTCCATCTCCATAGCCTTCATCGCTTTCTCGACAATGTGGTAGTGAGGCTCGACTTCCTTTCTCATGTTGTAGTACTGGTGCTTCATGTCCAGAAGGGCAGTTCCTTCACCGTATTTTGCATTTATGAAATCGACGCATCTCTGCATATATGCCTTCTTCTGTTCGTAGAGGGCCATGTCATGGTCGCGGATGATGTATGAGAATGTCGCAGTCTCGACCTCGCCCTTGAAACTTATCAGGTGGAAGAAACCTTCATATCCTTCGGTATATTCAGGACGCTGGTCTACAGGAAGGAGGCTGTTGAGTTCCATTCCGATGAGGATGGCGTTCTTCATCTTGCCTTTTGCTGTGCCCGGGTGTACGTTGCGTCCCTGGATGCGGATTGTCGCGCCTGCGGCGTTGAAGTTCTCATATTCGAGTTCGCCGAGGCGTCCTCCGTCGAGGGTGTATGCATATTTCGCTCCGAATTTCTGTACGTCGAACTTGACTACTCCGCGTCCGATCTCTTCGTCCGGGGTGAAGCCTATGCATATGTCTCCGTGCTTGAATTCAGGGTGTTCCACGATGTACTGGACAGCATTCATGATTTCCGCTATTCCTGCCTTGTCGTCCGCTCCGAGAAGGGTTGTTCCGTCAGTCGTGATGAGGGTCTGGCCCTTGTAGATGTCGAGTTCAGGGAATTCGCTTGGCTTCAGACTGAGGCCAGGAACGCCTTTGAGCGGGATTTCTCCGCCGTCGTAATTCTCTATGATCTGTGGCTTGATATCTGCTCCCGAAGCGTCTGGAGCGGTGTCTGCATGTGCGATGAATCCGATGGCAGGAACATCCTTGCCGCAGTTTGACGGGATCTTCGCCATTACATAGCCGTATTCATCGAGGGTGGCTTCCACGCCCATTGCGACGAGTTCGTCACGGAGCATCTTGAGGAGGTTGAGTTCCTTGGCGGCACTTGGCTGTGAGTCTGATTCGGGGTCAGACTGAGTGTCAACAGCGACGTACCTGAGGAATCTGTCTAAAATTTTTTCCATATCGTTGTGTTTGTTGTTTATCTCTGTTGTTATCCTCGTGTTCATCCGTAAAATGCCCGTTTTTACGGATGAGACCAGTGTTTTTGGTGCATTTGTCCGTAAAAAGGCTGTTTTTGCGGACGGGTGTCACATCAGCAGGAGGCTGATGCCCATTATGGCCATGCCGCCTACGACGCCGGCGATGGCTATGTGGTGCTTGCCGTATTTTTCCGCTGTCGGGAGGAGTTCGTCAAGGGAAATGTAGATCATGATACCGGCGACGGCTGCAAGTATGATAGGGAAGGCAGGGCTGCTGCCTGTCAGTTCCACTCCGAAAACGCTTGCAATGGCCCAGCATAGCAATGCTCCTACCGGTTCGCTCATACCGGAGAGGGTGGCATACAGAAGTGCCTTGCCTTTACTCTTCGTGGCATAATATATAGGTATCGCTACTGCGATGCCTTCCGGGATGTTATGGATGGCTATGGCAAAGGTGATTCCTGCTCCCATTTCCGGGTCATTGAGGGCTCCGATGAATGTGGCGATTCCTTCCGGAAAGTTGTGTACCGCTATCGCCAGGGCCGACATCAGTCCGAGACGGTGCAATGCCTTTTCATTTCCGGTCTTCTCAACCATTCCGACTGCTGCGGTCCTTGCGTCAAGTGACAGTCCGGATGCTTCGTGCGGGTTTTCGTATTCCGGGATTGCAAAGTCGATGAACGTGATTATGCCCATTCCGACAAAGAATGCCACGAGTGCGAATGCCTTTCCATGCGGAATGCCGGTCTGCACAATCATTTCCTGTGCTTCAGGATAAAGTTCAGCAAGGGAGATGAATATCATCACTCCGGCACTGAGGCCCAGGGCTGCTGCCAGGAAGTTGCTGCTGACCTTTTTCTTGAAGAGTACAAGCGCACCGCCGATGCCGGTCGCGGAACCGGCAATCAGCGTCAATATCAATGCACCCAATACTCCGTTCATAATTTAAACATTTTCTGTCATTCCCGGCCTTCCTTCCCTTCATTCCGACCTTCCTTCCCGTCATTCCCGGCCTGACCGGGAATCTCCTACTTCTCCTTCTTTGCCTTCAACGCAGCGTAGATCATATAGACGATGATCGCTGTGTAAGGGATGATCGCGATAGGTTCAGTCCATGGAGACGGTTCCATATACATGTCCACTTCTGCAAATCTCAGGATTGCGCTTACAACTCCCATGAGGGCACCTCCGGCGATGAATCCGGAAGCAATGAGCGTGCCTTTTTCAGTGCGTGCCGCATTGAGTTCCTGGTCTTTGCTCCTGCTGCCTACGAACCATGAAACGGCTCCACCGATGAGCATAGGCATGTTAAGGTCGATAGGAATGAACATACCGAGGGCGAAAGGAAGTGCAGGGACCTTGAAGAATGTAAGGACAAGGGCGATGACCGCACCGATGCCGTAGAGAAGCCAAGGTGCGCTTCCGCCGTTCATCATCGGCTCTATCACGGCTGCCATTGCATTGGCCTGAGGAGCGACAAGGGCTCCTTCTCCTGTAAATCCATATGTCTTGTTGAGCACGAGCATCACGCCTCCTACCGTTGCGGCTGCAACGAGGGTTCCGAGGAATTTCCATGACTCCTGCTTTTTCGGTGTCGATCCGATCCAGTAACCGATCTTGAGGTCAGTGATGAATGCTCCTGCTACTGAAAGCGCGGTACATACGACGCCTCCGATGATAAGTGCCGCCGTCATTCCTGCTGTGCCGTTGAGGCCTACAGCCACCATGATGAGGGAGGCAAGGATCAATGTCATGAGGGTCATGCCGCTGACAGGGTTGGATCCGACAATGGCGATGGCGTTTGCAGCCACTGTGGTGAAGAGGAATGCGATGATTCCTACGATAAGAAGGCCTACGACCGCGTGCCAGATGTTGTCCACGACTCCGAACATGAAGAATGCGAATACGGCCACGAGAGTTACTGCGATACCGATGACGATTATCTTCATCGAAAGGTCTCTCTGGGTCCTGATGACCTCAGCCTCTTCTCCGGTCTTCTTTCTCTTGAATTCATTTGCGGCGAGTCCGACAGCGGATTTGATTACGCCGAATGACTTGACGATTCCGACGATTCCGGCGGTTGCGATACCTCCGATGCCGATATGTCTTGCGTAATCCTTGAATATCTGGTCAGGCGACATCTCTCCTATGGTCATGGTCACTCCTGTGTTCATCAGGTCTATGACATCGCCGCCCCAGATGAGGTTCATCAGCGGAATGATCACGAGCCATATAAGGAAACTTCCGCAGCATATGATGAACGCATATTTGAGTCCTACGATATATCCGAGACCAAGGACTGCTGCTCCGGTGTTTACTTTGAGCAGGACTTTGGCCTTGTCGGCGATTGCCGCTCCCCATGGAAGGAACTTGGTTGTGAGGGTTTCGCCCCAGAGCCCGAATGTGGATACGATGAAGTCATAGAGACCTCCGATGAGTCCGCTGACAAGGAGGGTCTTCGCTCCCTTTCCTCC
Organism: Bacteroidales bacterium; assembly: GCA_017502125.1. GTDB lineage: Bacteria > Bacteroidota > Bacteroidia > Bacteroidales > UBA932 > Cryptobacteroides. The sequence continues at coordinate 10,765 of JAFVVN010000075.1, forward strand.
GCTTTCTCCGCTTACGAGCACCTGAGTTGTCGCCGTGGCTTCAGGGAAAGGATATTTTCCATGCTGCTCCTTGACGAAATATTTTCTGAACGGAATCAGGAAGAGGATTCCCAGGATACCTCCGAGCAGAGAAGAGAAGAATACCTTTGTGAAATTGACTGTAAGTTCCGGATATTTGTCCTGGAGGATGAAAAGTGCCGGAAGCGTGAATATCGCTCCTGCTACAATTGCTCCTGAACATGATCCGATTGACTGGATCATCACGTTTTCGCCTAATGCGTTCTTGCGTCCCAATGGGCCGGAGAGTCCCACAGCGATTATTGCGATCGGAATGGCCGCTTCGAAAACCTGTCCCACCTTAAGACCGAGGTATGCTGCGGCGGCAGAGAATATAACGGTCATGATAAGTCCGAGTGTGACTGACCATGGGGTCACTTCCGGATAGTTCTTCTGAGGAGACAGCAACGGCTGGTATTCCTCACCCGGTTTCAGTTCCCTATGGGCGTTTTCGGGCAATTGAGTCTTTTTGTTTTCCATGTCTTGATAAAATAGATAAATAGATTTTCATATATGTCCAATGCAAATTTATGAAAAAAAACATAACTTTGTATTTTGCACCTATTGTGAAATATAGATAATGATATAAGATGAAGAAATTTTTTACGTTTATACCGGTTTTCCTGTTTGTTTTCGGAATCGGCCTTTCCGCTCAGAATATTTCAAATACTGAGAAGAGGCGTATGAATCTGGCCGTGATGGAGACTTTGGATAAATACGAACGTCTGTCAAAAGTGGCTACAGCAGGACAGATAGAAGAGTTTGTGGCGATGTTCCGTTCTCCGAAGATGACGATATACAATGATCTTATCGGAGTGTCCGATGAACCGTATCTTGGTTTGCACGAGTATGCTTCTGCGCTTCATGGCATGCATGGAGTGGAGGTGACTTTGAGTAACGTGGCCAAGTCAGAGCCATATGTTTCGGCCGGAAGCATCTGTGTTGACGTCACCTTTGACAAGACTCTCAGTTATTACAATGAGAAGAACATATATTATTCGTCACAGGAAATATATGGAGTGCCTTACAGAATGAAGGCCGTCATCTCTTATGACGATTTCGATGAGATCTGCTATATAGAGTCTCTGGAAGGGGAAATCGCTGTGGCAAGCCTTCTGAAAAAGGATCATCTGGTGCTGAAGAAGCCTTCCGGAAATCTTGGGGACAATCTTCGTTATAAGAATGAAGGTGCCGCAAAGGATGGGAGATATTATGTTGCGGAAGATTGCCGTACCGTCGATTTCGGTGAAAGCGGTTTCGCTTTTCTCCCTGCCGAAGCGGCTGACGAGGACTGGTATTATATGCAGGACTTCCCGTCGTCTTTCGATCCGGACGAATTTCTGAATGTGTCGGTATCAGAAGACAGGCAGATTCAGTTCACACGCAAAAAGAAGAATTTCCGTGCAAGAGTTTATAATTCCACAACATTGGCCGGTGCTTTTCTTATCGAGGGCGACCTTGACAAGAGTTTCTCCCTTTCGGACGAGATTGGTGTGGACCTCAGATATCTGTTCAATCTTGGCAATAAGTTCGATCTCGGCATTTATGGCGGTCTGGGTGTGGTTTATAACTATGTCGATGTCGGTGTCAAGGATTTAAGTTATACGTATCAGTATAACAAGAAACCGAGAAAGTATGATATAAACGTCCTTGGACAGAGGTATTCGCTGATTGATGGAGCACTTTCCGGAGGAATTGCCATGGAATTCGCTCTTTCAAGACGTGCGGTCCTTACAATGGATCTGGGTGGAAAGGCGTATTATAATCTGCTTGCGCATAGTGGCATCATATATAGTGACTATAAGGTTACCTATGATGAGAAGACATACGACGTGCGTGGTCATTTCAAGCCGGAAACGGTAGCAAACCAGATGGACCTTCAGCCTGATGTCTGGCCTTGTCCTCTCAGTGCCGTAGCCGGAATAGGACTCAATATAAACATGACAAAGACCTCGCTGTTCACTTTCGGATTCAAATATGAGTATGGCTTGAATTATTATTATCAGTCACCACTTGTTTCTTACAAGGATTATGAGAATCCGATCAGGGCATCGTATGGAACCGGTAAAGAGGTTGCCCAATATATGTTCAATGACAGTTTCTATCTCAAGAGACGTGCTGTCTGGATCGACCTGGGCTTTGTCTTCAAGTTTTAATATATATAAGGGATACGATGAAAAGAATAATATCAATATTGATGGCTCTTGTCACTGTCATGGGTATCTGCGTGACTGCTCATGCACAGACTGACGATTATAGGAAGACGATGTGTCTGGCCTATGTTGCCGTCGACGACGACACTTCTACCGAAGAGGTCATCGGATATCTTGAGGCTCGTTATGCCAAGGCATTGGAAACTGAGGATTTCATCCTTGTCATGTATCTTGCGAATGATGATGAGCCGATGATAGTTCAGGTCAATACCCCATATGACAACAGGGGAGATTTCCCTGCTCTTGTAGAGGCGGTCCGTTTCGGTGAGAATCATGGTGTCAACCCGAAATATGACGTAAGACGTCTTACCGGACTTATAGAGAGCCTCGATTTTCTGAAGCAAGGCACCAGTCAGGTGATCTATCGTGCGGTGGACTGGCATTTCCATGTCACATCCGGTTTCTGGGAGAAGGGATATAACGAGTCCCTGATTTCGACATTGTGCTTTGTCATAGGAGTGGAACATTTCGATACGGACAATTTCAGATTGCGCTGCTATTTCAGCAGAAATGACGACCTCGTTTATGATGAGGAGGCTCCATTCGGAGAAAAGAATTACTGCAATCTGGAGTTCATGCCTTATTATTATTAGGAATCAGCAGACGGCGCTCTTCTTGAAAGAGTGCCGTTTCCTTTTGGTCGGCTGCAATGCAGCCTTTTTTTGTCAAAAAATCACTATTTTGTAAATTATTGAAATAGAGTGTTTTGTGATTTTTGGACAAAAAAAGTTGCAAAAAAGTGTGAAAAAAGTTGCAGAAAAATTTGGAGGATAAAAAAAAGTCCGTATCTTTGCAGCCCATTTGAGAAACAACGGTGGTTAACACCGAGCATCAAATGAAAGTTCATTGACAAGTTTGAGAAAAGATAACGAGGTAAAAGAAGATGAAATTATTTAGTCTGTAACAGAGTAAAAGATAGAGAGTCTATCGTGATGTTGTGGACTGCAATTTCAAGGCAACGAGTAAGAAAAGTGAGAACAAGTGTATAAGACACTTGGCTTGTGATTCAAAGAAATTCATTCAGAGAGAAGGTTACAAGAGCGAACGGCGGATGCCTAGGCTTCTGGAGGCGATGAAGGACGTGGTAAGCTGCGAAAATCTCCGGGGAACTGCAAACAGGTTTTGATCCGGAGGTATCCGAATGGGGCAACCCGGCTGGCTGAAGGCCAGTCACTGACTGTGTCAGGGCAAACGCGGGGAACTGAAACATCTCAGTACCCGCAGGAAGAGAAAGAAATTATCGATTCCCTTAGTAGTGGCGATCGAACGGGGAAGAGCCTAAACCGGTGCTGTTACGGCAGTCCCGGGGTTGTAGGACCGGTCATAAGATTATCGTGAACGAACTGGAACGTTCTGGAAAGTTCGATCACAGAGGGTGATAATCCCGTACAGGTAAGTTTATGATGACGAGACCGGCACCTGAGTAGGGCGGGACACGTGAAATCCTGTCTGAATCCGCGGGGACCATCCCGCAAGGCTAAATACTCCCAGAAGACCGATAGTGAACCAGTACTGTGAAGGAAAGGTGGGAAGCACCCCGCGCAGGGGAGTGAAATAGAACCTGAAACCGTTCGTTTACAAGCGGTCGGAGCTTTATAAGAGCGACGGCGTGCCTTTTGCATAATGAGCCTACGAGTTGCTTCTGTCCGGCGAGGTTAAGCACTTCAGGTGCGTAAGCCGAAGCGAGAGCGAGTCTGAACAGGGCGTTCAGTCGGATGGAGCAGACGCGAAACCTAGTGATCTACCCATGGCCAGGTTGAAGTCTCCGTAACAGGAGATGGAGGACCGAACCGGTTTACGTTGAAAAGTGCTCGGATGAGCTGTGGGTAGGGGTGAAAGGCTAATCAAACTGGGAGATAGCTCGTACTCCCCGAAATGTCTTTAGGGACAGCCTCGTCTTAGCTTCACGGAGGTA
>JAFVVN010000028.1 GCA_017502125.1 Bacteroidales bacterium
AGCACTTGCTGGAGACAGACTCTATTTTGTGCAGTACGAGGATATTCAGGACGAGAGAGTACTCAAGGCAGAAGATGCACGCGAATTGACCCCAGCCGATTCTAACTACGTTGATTATAAGATGCACCTCAGAAGTGTATCACTTAAGGAGGGAGATGACCACAATGTGATCACTGACCATGGTCCACTTGTGGATGCAGAAGGCCGCAAGGCTTCAATGATCTACGCATTGGCTGCAGATGAGTCAGGCCTTGTGTATGTATACGGCAGCTGGACTGTAAAGTCGCCTAAGGAGGCAACATTGCAGTACCAGTTCAGAGCATTCCCTAACGGTGATATGTTCAAGCTTGCTCCACGCGGTGAATTCTTCGCAGTAGTAAACACTAACCTCGAGTAGATACATTCTGGCATCTGCAGCTTTCGCCATCATGGCGAAGGCTGCAGAGCCATATCTCGTCCATCATTTTGACCCTGAGGGAATCATGTGCACGTTACCATGGATGGAAATATGAAGGAACTTTCCCTTTTTTGTAATAAAGAAAAATAAATGAAAGAGATTTTCTGCAATATAGTTGTTGTCATGTCTTTTGTATGGAGCATTATCCCTGCAAATGCTCATGACTCATACCTTATCCATCACTTCAATCCTCTGGGAGAGACTCCGCAGAGCCAGGTGAACACTATATTGCAGGATACAAAAGGATATGTATGGATCGGAACTCAAGACGGCCTTTACCGTTATGATGCAAATGAGTGCAGAAAGATCGAAGTCCCTATCCATAATCCCGGATATCTGATCATCAATGACCTATGCGAAGGCCTTGGGAATGACATGTGGATTGCTTCGGCTACCGGACTGCTGAGATTTGACAGCAGGACTAATAAAGTGACCAGACATCAGTTCAACGGGGAAGACTCTTCAATTCTTATTACGAAGATCATCAGATTCGATGATAGCTCCATATTGGTTTCTGCAAGAGAATACGGTGTGTTCTTGATCAATGAAACTACTCAGAGGTGCACCAGAATCAAGATCGGCAATGACAGTGAAGAGTATTATTCTTCCTCATTGTGCCGCACAGAAGATGGCATTGTCTATATTCTTGTAAGGGACAGAGGTATCTACTGCCTCTCTTCTTCGGACAGGGAAACAGCCAGATTGCTGGATCCGCAGGAAAACAACCCGTTCATAAAGTTTCCTTCTATTGATAATATCGAATACTTCAACGGATGCATTATTGCCGGCGTTGCTGACGAGACCTTTATATACGATCTTGAAAGGAACACTACCACGACCAAAGGCTGGTCGGACATCAATGACGCTATCAAAATGTCCGACCGCACAATGGCCTTGGCTACAAGTTTAGGACTGACTCTCATTGATGGAAATTTTAATACCATCCGTCACTATGCAGAATCATTCTCTGATCAATATGCTTTGAAAGACAAGTCAATCCGAACAATATGTAAGGATAAGGAGAACAATCTATGGGTTGGTACAGTCCACGGAGGAGTGTATACATTCTATAAGAATTCAGCAAAAATCAACTACTTCTATCCGGAATCGACAACCCGTCCGATAAGCAGACGAATAAGATCGATCGTAGAGGATCCGGATGGATATATATGGATAGGATCGGAAAATGGAGGTCTGGCTAAATATGATCCCCATTCTGGCTGCATACAGCAGATAGAACTTCCTATAAAGACAGATAATATCCTTGCTCTGAAGATCTATGGGGGATATCTGTGGGTAGGCTCTTATTCCTTTACAGACCCGCTTATAAGGCTTGACCTTAAAACCAATAAGGCAGAAACATTCCCTGAATTCTCAAAATGCACATACCATATTGAAGAATATCAGGAAGGGATTCTGATGCTTGTCAACAGAAGCGGCATTTCATTCATTGACCTGACCACAGAAGAACCTAAAGAATTCCATATGCCTGAACTTACAAACGTAAGGACAGGTCCTATCCGGAAATCTCCTGATACATCGCTTTGGACTGGCGGTAGAAACTCTGCCTTATTCAATCTTAAGAACGGCAAAGTCCGACATGTCGTAGAATTCTTTGATGCGGACACTGAAAACTTTGACCTGATATCCAAGCCGGGTGTCACTCCTATGCTGTTTGACTCCAAAGGAAGACTTTGGGTGTCGATGTTGAACCGCGGAATAGCCTGCCTTGATTTTGAAAAGCGGAAGATCGAGACTTTCTCTTCATTCGGGAAAGATGTAAAGAATATATTCTATGCTGCTACAGAGGACTCCGACGGGGATATCTGGATAACATCAGCTGAAGGCATCATCGTATTCGACCCGGAAGAAGGTAACCATACGACATTTACCGGTGAGGACGGACTGATGGATGGAAGGTTCAGGGAGTTTTCATTATTCCTTGCCTCAGACGGAACAATGTATGCCGGATTGCACGACGGCATGATTTCTCTAAATCATAAGGAATTCAAAAAACATGACGGCACCGCACCGGCAATTGTCATCACGTCTGCACACGTCATGGACAATCTGGGAGAAGAGGCAATATCCATCAATATGGACATGGAGAAAACTGTTCTCAAGCATAACCAAAACTCATTGCGCATCGGTGTGTCCGATATGACATACTCAAGACCGGCCAAAAGCAGACTCATGTACAAGGTCGACGGACTTAATGACAACTGGTCCCCCGTTGATAAGGGGCAGATAACGCTTACCGGTCTGTCTCATGGAACATATCTGCTTCGTGTAAGGTCTATAAGAACGGACGGAAGCTTCTGCAACAATGAAATAATCAGAAGAGTTATTATAAAGCCGCATATTCTTATATCTGTGCCGGCCATCATCACATATGTCTTATTGTTGATGATAATATTGTTTCTGGTGATCCGACTGACAAGAAAGAAGAGTCTGAGGACTGCAATGGAGCAGGCTAACCGAGAGAGGGAACAGTTCGAAGTCCAGAGGCAGAAGCAGTATTACGCATCAAAGGTGGAGTTCCTGATGAACATCGCCCATGAGATCCGAACACCTCTGACTCTTATAAAAGGACCGATAGACGACCTTATACAAAGGTATTCTGGCTCATCAAATAAAGATCTTATAAATGATCTTCATGTAGTCAGCAGAAACTCAGACAAACTCAGTCAGTTATTGGATGAGTTGCTTGACTTCAAGAAAATAAACAGTACGGGATATGAACTGAAAGTGAGCGGATATAATGTCAACGATCTCGTAAGGGTGGTCTTTGACAGATTCTCGAGACTTGCCAAGAACCGAAACCTGAGCTATACTCTTGTTATGCCAGAAGAATCTCTGTCTTGTCAGATAGACAAGATAGCAATGGACAAGATTCTGAGCAACCTCCTGGCAAATGCTATGAAATATTCGTATTCTAAAGTCAAGCTTTCATTGGTAAAACATCCGGATGCATTCCAGATAGTCCTTGAAAATGACGGAGCAATTGTTCCCTTGGACTCAAGAGACCGGATATTCAAGCCTTTCGAACGGTTTGTGGATTCGAGCAGCATTGAGACAGGAACGGGAATCGGACTATATGTGAGCAGGAATTTCGCTGAACTGCTGAACGGAACATTGGAAATGGATAATGACACGGAAATAAACCGTTTCATCCTTACGATACCTATCGTGGAAATTCCTCCTAAGGCAGTGGAGCAGACAGAACAACTCCCATATATAGATATGCCTCAGTCCAGGAGAACGATTTTTATAGTTGAGGATAGCGATGATATGAGAGAATTCATAACACGGCAGTTATCCCCCATATATCATGTGATACCATCAAGAAACGGCGTCGAGGCACTTGATCTTATAAGAAGAAGCAAGAACACTCTCCCGGAAATAATCATCAGTGACGTTATGATGCCGCAGATGGATGGCCTGGAACTTTGCAAGGAGATAAAGAAGGCCCCTGAAACCAAGCACATTACATTCATAATGTTATCCGCCTTAGCAGACGAGACGTCAAAACTGCAAGGATTTAAATACGGAGCAGACGCATATATGCCGAAACCATTTTCAATAAAGGAACTTTTAGTGGTCATACAGAATCAGTTAAGTCTTAGGGATGCCTTGCTGGAGGCAGGAGGAGCAAACTCGGAAGGCAATGAACAAGGTACGCAGGAACACAACATCAAGATTGTAAAAATAGTGGACGAATATGTGCGGGAACACCTTGGTGACGATGAACTCAATGTGGATAAGCTTGCTGAAGAGGCATGCGTCAGTGTATCCAGTCTGTTCAAGAAGATGAAGGCAACCATTGGTATCAGTCCCAATGAATTCATTCTCATAAGCAGACTGAAAAAAGCTGTAGAACTGCTCAAAGACGAAAAACTCTCCATCGAGCAGATCAGCATCATGGTCGGTTTCCGATCTCATGCATACTTCTCGACTTGTTTCAAGAAACAATTTGGTGTAAGCCCAAAGAAATATAGAGAGAGCCTGAAAGATTAATAATCAAATATTATCGCGTAATATGAATTTTTCTAAAAGAAATACGATTCTGTCGATTCTGTGCGGCCTGTCATTGTCTGTGGCAGGATTCGCACAGGAGGCAGATTCGTTAAAAGCCGGAGGGGACAGAGGTGTAATGCTCAACGCAGAGTCAGCTTCCATGCCACGAGAAATCTCGATCGGTCTGCCTACCGGTGACAATGGAGCTGCAATCTGCGAAGATGGAGTCAAGCATTCTTACAGCTTCGTGAAGGGGTTCTATCACTGGGCAGGAGGAAACTCATACTCGACAGTAGGACTGAGAGGTTTGTCCGAGTCGGTAATCAAGACAGGAGACATAGGAATGGTTGTTGACTCTCACACAAAGCTCGGAGGAAGCAGACATTCAGGAGTATTCTCTCTGAAATCATCTACTTTTGGTCTGATCAATTTTGACGGAGCGGCAAACGGACCTTTGGGCAAAGGATGGCACTACTCTCTTGGAGCCTTCATCAACATGAACCCGACAAGCGTCAATGCTCCAGGAAGAACCTTTGTGGAGAATCGAAAGATTTTCAAGATGGCTCTGACCAAAAGATGGGAAAATGCAGAGATAAGTCTTTTATATAAACTTTCTTTGTCAAAAGATAATCTTGGAGGATATGCGGAAGCTCCTTTCATCTACAATGGTGACGGCTCCATAACCCCTGTTGACGAAAACTACAGGATCGGCCGTTCGTGCTATTTCCCGTCAATGGATGATATCTCATATATAGACCTTACCACAGGTGCGGTCAAGACAGGAAACATAGGCAAGATGGACGACAGGCAGATTCATGACATCACCATAAAAGGTAAATATATGCATCTCAGCGGTTGGGAATTCAGAGGATCACTTCACGGATGCATCTCTCCAAGAAACAATTGGGTGAAGTCTGTTGTTTCCGGTATTGACGAATCAATTGATGGAAAACTGAAAAACGGCAGGACTACAACTCTTGAAGACGGAAGCATATATAGCGGAAAAATCCAGAACAGGGTGGTCAGCATCGTTGACGCCAAGTCTATTGATGTGACGGCCCTCTTTGAGGCAGACAAAAGCTGGGACAACAACACCCTCAACCTTGGAGCCGAAATCTACTATGTAAATCAGTATGAAAAGACCGCATCTACAAGAATAGCACATACTGTAAGTGCCAATCCGACCAGAATCTTCCAGGACGGCAGCTCTACTTGGGGACATAACATGAACGCCCAATATGTAGACGGAATCAGATGGTCTGCCACAGTGTACGCTTTCGACGATTGGCAGATCAATGACCGACTTCTTCTGAGGGCGGGAGTACGTCTCAGACCTCTTTATCAGAGTCTTGACGGGGCTTCAGTGCTCGATGAGGCAACCGCCGGAAACAAGAAGACCGAAGGATTCTACCTTAATAATGGAGTTGCGAGGAAAAGTAATGTGACATTGAAGAGACTGGACTATGCTGCGACAGCATATGGAACATATCGTATAGCAGACGGTCTGTTTGTCATGGGAGAAGGATTCTACAGCATTACCAACAAGGCAATGAGCTACTTCAAGGCGACTAAAATCCCCACTCTCAAGGCGATAGGAAATGCCATGGGACGAGGAGGCTTGATGTATCAGAATGACTGGATGGACGCTACGGCAATGGTCTCGTATATCACAAGCTGGAACAATGCGGCGACTGTTTCTGTCACAAAGCAGATCGGTGGAGTGAGTGAGACCCTTGACTATACCGCACAATACGGAATCGGAACTCTCGGATTCAACTTTGACGGAAACTTGCATTGGAATGGATTCAACCTGCACCTGATGTTCACCTTTCAGGATCCTAAGTACAAGAACTACGATAACGAGTTCGTATTCAGCGACGGATCGGTGTCAAAGATTTCGTACACAGGAAACTTCGTGACCGGTATCTCGCGTGTGATGCTTGAAATCGACCCGTCATATTCATATAAGGACTGGAGATTCTGGACCAGTGCCAGATATTTCAGCCGACAGTACGCTTCAAGGACCAACCTTGCCTACTTCAAAGGCAGATGGGAAACATTCGGTGGCATCGATTACAAGATTACATCTGACTTGAAGATCTCCCTCAATGTGGTCAACTGGCTTTTCCAGAGAGGACCAAAGGGAAGTATCGATGTGGCCGATACCATTTCGGATGCGTCTGAACTTGAGGGATACCTCATGTCCGGCAAGTACATGAGACCGTTTGAGGTCAATATAGGAGTAACATATAAATTTTAATAATTAACGATACTTTATGAAAAGAATTCTATTTGTACTATTGACTTCCTTGCTGACTATAGTCACGGTTGGTGCGACGACAGATTCTGCATCAGATCCATATGCATCCGAGAAAGCGGTGGTAGTCGCAGGAAATGCGCGTTTTACAGTCCTGACTTCTCAACTTATCCGTATGGAGTGGAGCGAGGATGGTGTGTTTGAAGACCGTGCATCACTCACATTCATCAATCGTAATCTTCCTGTTCCTGAATTTAAGGTTAGGAAGAACGGGAAAAAAGTTACTGTTAAGACTGCTGACGTAACATTGACTTATGTTGATGATTGTGGTCCGTTTAGTGAATCAAATCTTAAGGTAGAATTCCTGACAGCAGGAAAGAAGACTGTCTGGACTCCAGGTATGGATGATAGCGCCAATCTTATGGGTACGACCCGTACGCTCGATAATGTCGACGGACGCCTGCATACAACAAAGGACCCGCTTGAAAAGGGACTTCTTTCTCGTGATGGCTGGGCAATCGTTGATGATAGCAAAAACTATCTTATGGATGAGACAGGGTGGGTGACTGCACGTCCTGGAGAGGAGAACTATCTCGACTGGTATATCTTTGCATATGGTCATGAGTATAGACGTGCTCTGGCAGACTATTCAAAGGTTTCAGGTCCGGCACCTCTTCCGCCTCGTTATACATTCGGTTACTGGTACAGCCGCTATTGGCAGTACTCTGACAGCGAGCTCAGGGATATCATTGAAAGATTCCGCTCGATTGACATTCCGGTGGATGTGCTCATCATCGATATGGACTGGCACGAGACATGGGGCCTGGACAAGGACCCGGAACTTGATGAGTATGGTCAGCGCATCGGCTGGACAGGATACACATGGCAGAAGGAACTTTTCCCTGCACCTGAGCAGATGTTTGAGTGGGCGGACAATGCCGGACTCAAGACAGCGTTGAATCTTCACCCGGCTTCGGGTATCCAGCCATATGAGGAATGCTATGACCGCTTCTGCAAGGAGTATGGATGGGATCAGCCGGGCAAGTCGGTACCGTTCAAGATAGACGAGAAGAAATGGGCAGATGCGTACTATAAGGCTGTGCTCAGACCGATCGAAGACCAGGGAAATACCTTCTGGTGGCTCGACTGGCAGCAGTGGAAGGAGTCTAAGTATAACCCCGGCCTTTCCAATACATTTTGGCTTAACCATGTTTTCTACAACTATGCAAAGGAAAACTATCCTGGTCTGAGGCCATTCCTTTATCATCGTTGGGGTGGATTGGGATCACATAGATATCCTATCGGATTCTCTGGCGACACGATCATCACATGGGAGTCACTTGAATATCAGCCTGAGTTTACTGCTACTTCAGCAAACGTGAACTATGGCTATTGGGGACACGACCTTGGCGGACATATGTTCCACGGACATAAGGGTGTCGAGAATGCAGAGAGATATACCCGCTGGCTCCAGTATGGTGTTTTCTCTCCATTCTATAAGATCCATCCGACCAAGCATCCTGACTGCAAGCGTTATCCTTGGCTCTTCCCTGAGACAATGTTCCAGATGATCGAAGCATTCCACCTCCGTTACGCGCTCATTCCTTACATCTATAATGCAGCACGCAAGAACTTTGATACAGGTGTCGCAATGTGCTATCCGATGTATTACGATTATCCTGAAGCAGAGGAGGCCTATCAGTATAGGCGTCAGTTCATGTTTGGTAATGATATCCTTGCCACATGTATTGCTGTTCCTGGAGATGAGATTACCGGTATTGCAACAATCGATATGTGGTTCCCTGAAGGAAATGACTGGTTCGACATGGCTTTAGGTACAATGTACAAGGGTGGTCAGGTAAGGAATATCGGATATTCTATCGATGATAACCCTTGGTACGTTAAGGCTGGCTCAATCCTGCCTATGAATCCTGCACATGTGCGTACAACTCAGGTTCCATGCGATACATTGGTTCTGACAGCAATTCCGGGTGCAGATGGCCAGCTGTCATACTATGAAGATGATGGATTGAGCAGAGATTATGTGACTGAATATGCCATTACCAAAGTTACTCAGGAAAGAACTGAGAATAATGTCGTTATTACTGTAGCTCCTCGTGAAGGACAGTATGCCGGAATGAAGGACACAAGAAGCTATGAACTCCGCTTTATGAACACTCGTACTCCTGAAAAGGTTCTTGTCAATGGTGTTGAACTTCCTTATGCAAGATATGCGAAATCAGGTCAGTGGACATACGATGCATATAATCTTGCGCCTATCGTGTATCTGAAGGATATTCCTGTAAATGAAGCTCTCGTAGTTGAACTTATACTCCCTCAAGGACATACTGATGAAGAGTTATATGGCCTCAAAGGTGTCTTCTCGAGATGCAGGCATATCTCTGAACCATATAAGAATGAGCAAGGTCTCAGGGATAGACGAATAATGCTGCCGATTGAGTATCTCAAAGTATCCCAGTGCCCGAACTTCATTATGGCAGATCCTCAGAATGTATTCAAATATGTAGAAGACCTTAAGACAAACCTGCCGAAGTATGAACAATATCTTGAGGGTGATACTCCTCTCATCTCGGATGAATTCAAGGCTCGTCTTAAAGCTCATGTTGTGGATTTATATAAGGAAAATCAGTAATCATTAGTAAATATGTCTTCTCTCACCTTACAGATTTTCTGCCCCATGGAGTCTTTGACAGGCTCGTCGCAAAATATGATGATGACAAATATGTCAGGTCATTCACTTGCTGGAATCAGATGCTCTGTATGATCTTCGGCCGGTTAACCGGACGAGATAGTATGCGTGAACTCATGCTTTGCCTGTAACAGTTTCTACCGCGATAGCTTCGAGGTCAAGGTTGATGGCAATGGTTTGGACTTATTATTTTACTTTACAATTGTGAGGAAGTAGCATTATCCCAATATATGCCAAGAGGACGGCCCGCAAATCGGCTGCCCTCTTGTTTTTTATAAATAAAATCTCCAACTTTACACTCCCAATGCCGATAGGCTGTAATTATTAACAAAACCTATTAACCATGTCCTATTTTCATTTTTTAGGTCATCCGATGAACCTCAAGCGCTGCCTTGCATTTCTGGCGGTATGTGTCATCACCTTTTTCCTGGCACTTGTGCCTACTTCTTTTTACGGGGTCGATCCTGTAACCGGTGAAACACTCTTCACTCTGACTCAGCAGAGAGTAATTGCAATCTTTGTATTCACCGCACTCATGTGGATTCTTGAAGTTATTCCAACTTGGACCACTTCAGTCGTAGCTATTGTTTCCATTCTTCTTACCACTTCCAATAAGGGATTAGGCTTTCTGATTTCCAAGGAGAATGTCGGTGCTCTGACCAACTATAAAGATGTCATGGCGGCATTCGCAGATCCGGTCATCATGCTTTTCCTCGGTGGTTTCGTTCTCGCCTTTGCAGCGACCAAGGTCGGTCTTGACGTCCAGCTTGCCCGTGTAATGCTCAAGCCGTTCGGAACAAACCCAAAGACAGTACTTCTCGGAATCCTGCTTGTTATCGGTATATTCTCAATGTTCATGAGTAATACTGCGACAGCTGCGATGATGCTCACATTCCTCACACCGGTCCTGGCGACCCTGCCTAAGGACGGAGGTGGAAGAATATCCCTTGCTCTTGCTATTCCGATCGCGGCCAATATCGGAGGTATGGGAACTCCTATCGGAACTCCTCCGAATGCAATCGCCCTCGGTGCTCTCCAGGAGGCTGGATTCAATATCACATTCGTGGGCTGGATGCTACGTATGGTCCCATATGTGATTATCATGCTTCTGTTTGCCTGGTTCCTCCTCATGAAAATGTATCCGTTCAAGGCAAAGAGAATTGAACTCAAGATAGAAGGTGCACCTGTGAAAGTGACTCCTTTCCAGAAATATGTGGTATGGGTTACATTCGCGCTGACCATCATCCTATGGGTAGGTGAGGGCCTTTTTAAGATCAATTCAAATATCGTGGCTATGATACCGTTTGCCGTGTTCTCTGCAACAGGTATACTCAAGGCTCGTGAACTTGAACATATCAATTGGGCGGTCCTCTGGATGGTTGCCGGAGGTTTTGCACTCGGAACCGCACTTAATCAGACAGGTCTGGCATCGACTCTGATTCAGATTATTCCTTTCGCAAGCTGGAATGCACTGGTTGTCATGCTCGTTGGAGGTTTCATCTGCTATTTCCTCTCGAACTTCATATCGAACTCTGCAGCAGCCAACCTTGTTGTGCCGATTCTCGTGGTAGTCGGAACTGCAATGAAGGATGTCCCTGCTTTCCAGTCTCTTGGAGGAGTCCCTGCAATGATTGTGGGTATTGCGATTTCAGCATCACTGGCAATGTGCCTTCCTGTAAGTACTCCGCCGAATGCCCTTGCTCATTCTACCGGCATGATAACTACAAAGCAGATGGCGACTGTAGGTGTCATCATTGGTGTAGTCGGTTTTGTCCTTGGATATGTAATGCTGGTGTTTATTGGCTTCTAACCGACGTTTCATGGAATTACACTCATCCCCGGCTCGACCGGGGATCTGTTTAACTTAAATATATATGAAAAGAAATCTACTGACTTTAATAGCCCTTATACTTTCCTTGTCTGCCTTTGCGACAATGAAGGCGGATACTCAGACTGCTCCGAAGGAGAGTCCGAAGAATCATTTCAAACTATATGGTTTCATCAGAAACTATTTTATCTTTGACTCTCGTGAAAGCGTATCCGGAACAGGAGACCTTTTCTATTATCTTCCTAAGGATGTAAACATGAAGGATGGCATTGATGTAAATGACCAGTCCTCCTTCAGATTCCTTGCTCTTACATCCCGTCTCGGTGTGGATGTAAGTGGCTACAGTGTAGGAAATGTGCATTTCGGAGCTAAGATTGAAGGAGACTTCTATTCGGGATTGTCCAATTCATCCAATGCGAATGCTTCTGTCTATTTTCCAGGAAACTCAAAGATTTCGGGCACGGCAACGGCGCGTCTCCGTCAGGCATATGCGACAGTGACATGGAAGGAACTTGGTGAGAAAAAGGCTAATTCTGTAGGATTAAAGGTCGGTCAGGCATGGCACCCTATGGCTGCAGACCATCCACACCTCTTTTCTCTTGAGGTCGGTGCCCCATTCGGACCGTTCTCCCGCACCCCACTTGTACAGATGGATGCAAATATAGGTAAGAACTGGGTGGTGTCTGCTGCGGCAATCTGGCAGATGCAGTATCAGTCCACCGGTCCTGTAGGTTCGTCTGCCATATATATGAAGTATGGTCTGACTCCTGAAGTTTATGCTGCCGTGGCGTATAAGACCAAGGGATTCCAAGTTAGATTGGGTGCAGACCTGGTGAGCATCAAACCTCGTGTACTGGGAACAAAGGAAGGAGCTACCGTGAAGGTCTCAGACCGTAAGACTTCACTCCTTTATTACGCATTTGCCCAGTATTCTTATAAAAGTTTTGCTGTAAAGGCAAAAACAACCTACGGTGAAGGTGGAGAGCATATGAATCTTATGAGTGGTTATGTGAAGGTAGGGGAAAACTCGGATGGAAGCTGGAACTATGCTTCGCTGCGCAACTCGTCATCATGGCTTTCACTCAGCTATGGAAAGAAGTGGCAGGGTGTGCTTTTCCTTGGATACGTAAAGAATCTCGGTCTTTCAGATAAAGCGCATATCCCATATCTTGATGCGAAGATTCCTTCCTCTGATGTATACTTCTGCGGCAACGGATTCTCTAATATCAACCAGATGTACAGGATCAATCCTCAGCTTATATATAATATAGGTAAGCTCAATGTTGGTCTGGAGTACCAGTATACAGGAGTTCAGTATGGTGAGTATGACAATGGAAATCTTAATTCGTACGGACTTGCTGACAAGAATCTTCATTGGGTAGGAAATAACCGCATCAATGTAATGGTGAAATACAATTTCTAGTCAATAAACGGTCCGGATAACAGTAAGGACTTGATTTAACAAAATTGTAACAATGGTGTATGGCCGTGGGTATCATCGTCTTATGATCCTGCGGCCGTTTCTTTTGCGATTTTTTGTGATTTCGTGGTGCGAAAAAATTTGGAGGTAATGAAAAAAAGCGTACCTTTGCAGTCCCAAATGAAAAACGGGTGGCTGTTGAGGCTGGGAGTTCTTATTAAGACTGACGCTTGAAAGAAGATTTTTCAAAATTTTTTTCAAAAAAAAGTTTGGAAGTTCAAAAATAAAGCGTACCTTTGCAACCCCGTTCGAAAAACGGGTCCTCGAGAGAGGGTTCAGGAAGTTCATTGAAAAGACTGTTTTACTGTACAAGAAGCAAGTACCGAGAAAATACAATTTATCGAGAAGCGTTAATTCTTTTGAAGAATTATAAG
>JAFVVN010000076.1 GCA_017502125.1 Bacteroidales bacterium
ACTACAACAAATATAATCACTTTCAGCATTGGTTGTTCCGGACCTGGACATTTTTAACATGTTGAGGGTTTTGCAACATTTATTATCTTATTTCTGCTCTTCAAGACCCATAATGAGCGATGGCGGCAACGATAATTCCAGCAGACGCTTCATTTCCCTGAAATATGGCTCCGTATGTCTGAAGAACATTTCATAACCGCGGCACAAAGAGTTCAGGCCGGGATATCCTTGAGTATCCGCATCGAATCTATGCTTGGGACATTCCCCGTGACACAGGGCAAGAAATTCGCAACGCAGACATTGTGGCGGCAAGGTATTACGCTTTGCCATACCGAACCACATCTGAGTACCGGCTTCGACCATATCCTTCAGCGAGGATGAGGCTACATTGCCGATAACATTCCGCTCATATACGAAGTGATCGCATGGATAAACGTCACCATTGCACTCTACCACCGGATTACAGCCACATACTTCACCATATGCACAAATGCCGGAAGGGACACCGCAGAGATTTGCCAGAGTTGCGTCAAACAGTCCGACAAAATATTCCCCGACATCAGTCCTGACCCACTGGTCAAAGATGTCGCACATGAACCTTCCAAACCCTTCGGATGATACCGACCATGGCGCCCGCCTTGTATCCGTCTCGAAAGGAGAAGCTATCCGGAGCCCGCCCGGCTCATCTGCTGGCCTGAGATATTCCAGAACCGGCATAAACTGCATATGATGGCTCCCTATGGATTTCAGAAACCTGTATACTTCAGTTCCCAACCCCTCGCTTGCACTGCTGACAGCGGTCATCGTATTGAAACGGACACCGGCCACATGAAGACAAGTCAGACCTGACATTACCCGGTAAAATGAGGAACGTCCGCCCTTATCCCGACGGAATCTGTTGTGGACATATTCCGGTCCGTCAATGGAAATGCCGACAAGAAAGTCATTCTCCCTCAAGAAGTCAGCCCAGCGGGGAGTCAAGAGTGTGCCGTTGGTCTGAATTGAATTATTGATACGCCTGCCGTCGGCATAGCGCGACTGAAGACTGACGACTTTCCGGAAAAAATCGATCCCGGCAAGCAAAGGTTCGCCTCCGTGCCATTCAAACGTAATCTCTTCTGCAGCATTTGAATTTATCGTGTCGCGGATAACCCTGTCAAGAATAAGATCATCCATCATATAATTTCTTCCTCCATGCAGACGGGACTTGTCAAGATAATAGCAATAGGCACAGTCCATATTGCACAAGGAACCGACAGGCTTCACCATGACATTGAAGGCAGGAGGTCTTGACAATCTCTCAGCATCACGCAGGAAAAGAGTATGTTCGTGGATACTCATCATGATTTCCGGATTCTCCGATAAAGATAAGGAAAAATTAAAAGTGTTATTAAATTTGCGATAAAGTTTATGACAGCCATGAAGCTCAATGAAGTCAGGAAAATTTTTACCGGAGCCGCAGCAGTCACAGCAATAGGTTCTTGCTCAGACATTTCAGAAAGTCCCGAGCAGCCTATGAATATAATATATATCATGTGCGATGATCATTCATATCAGACAATCAGCGCATATGACAGGACTCTGACGAACACACCTAATATAGACCGTCTCTGTGACGAGGGATACCGTTTTACAAACAGTTTTGTTGCGAATTCGCTGAGCGGTCCTTCCAGAGCCTGTCTGCTGACAGGCAAGCACAGCCACAAAAACGGATTCACCGATAACCGCGACAGGATATTTGACGGTAATCAGACAACTTTCCCGAAATTACTGAAGGAGAACGGTTATGAGACAGCTGTAATAGGCAAATGGCATCTCGGCTCCGAACCTGTCGGATTCAGCCACTGGGACATACTTGACGGACAGGGAGAATATTACCAGCCCGTATTCATATGCAACGGCGACACTCTCCTCAGACCCGGATATGTCACAGACATAATAACCGAGCAGACCATAGACTGGCTGGAGAAGAAAAGGGACAAAAACAAGCCTTTCTGCCTGCTAGTGCATCACAAGGCCCCTCACAGGTCATGGATGCCGGACGTATGCGACCTGGGCAGTCACGACCATGTGGAATTTCCTTTGCCTGAAAACTTTGAAGACAACTACGAAGGCCGTCCGGCCGCTTCGCTGCAGGAAATGACCATAGAAGCCGACATGAACACTGCATATGACCTTAAGATAGCTGACAAGGATGGCGCCATGATCGACCCTGAATGGAGATGGACCCTTGGCATGTACAGGGGAGGTACCAAAGAAGGAGAACGACTGAGGCCGGGAAGAATGGACCATGAGCAGCAGGAAGCGTGGAACTCATACTACGATCCCATCATTGAAGATTTCCGCAAAGACAGCCTCGAAGGGAAGGAACTCGCAGAGTGGAAGTATCAGAGATACATGAAGGACTACTGCAGCGTCATAAAATCCGTAGACAGGAACATAGGACATCTGTACGAATATCTGGAAAAGGAAGGATTACTGGAAAACACCATGATAATATACACATCCGACCAGGGTTTCTTCATGGGAGAGCACGGATTCTTCGATAAGAGGTTCATGTATGAAGAAAGTTTCAGAACTCCCCTTATCGTACGCCTGCCGGACCGTATGGAAAGAAAACGTCCTGGCAGAGCTGAAACATCAGTCTACGGACCCAACTTCGGCAAAGGAGACTACGACATATCGGAAATGGTACAGAACATAGACATCGCACCTACAATTCTTGAATATGCCGGAGTAGAGATTCCTGAAGAGATACAGGGAGAAAGCTTTCTCGGATTAATGAAAGGCACCTCCGCGAAGGACATGAAGACAGATACGGGAAAGGGATGGAGAGATGCGCTGTATTACCATTACTATGAATATCCTGGCGAACATGCTGTCAGACGTCACTACGGGATAAGGACTGAAAGGTACAGTCTGATGCATTTCTATCATGATACGGACTCGTGGGAACTTTATGATCTGAAAAACGATCCGCTCCAGATGCACAACATATATCATACACCTGAAGCGGCAATCATTCTTCCGGATCTCATGAAGCAGCTGCACGAACTGCAGATGCTATACGAAGATCCTATTCAGTAAGCTGCTTTGCAAGAACTACTGTTTTGCAATATTTTCTCTCATTTCCGTATCGGCCTGGATATTCTTCATCTTGTAGTAATCCATGATGCCGAGGTTTCCTGAGCGGAATGCTTCTGCCATTGCAAGAGGCACTTCAGCTTCGGCCTCGATCACGCGTGCGCGTGCCTCCTGAGCCTTCGCCTTCATCTCCTGCTCGAGGGCTACCGCCATGGCGCGGCGCTCCTCTGCACGGGCCTGGGCGATGTTCTTGTCAGCTTCCGCCTGGTCCATCTGGAGGACTGCACCGATGTTCTTTCCGATGTCGATGTCGGCTATGTCGATGGAGAGGATCTCGAATGCTGTTCCTGCGTCAAGTCCCTTGTTCAATACCACCTTTGA
>JAFVVN010000029.1 GCA_017502125.1 Bacteroidales bacterium
CGAGGACCTTCGCTACAACAAGATAATCGTGGCAACCGATGCCGATGACGACGGAATGCATATCCGTATGCTGGTGCTGACCTTCTTCATGAAGTATCACCCGGACCTTATCCGTCGCGGACACCTTTATATATTGCAGACTCCCCTCTTCAGGGTCAAGAACAGGAACGAAGTCCGTTACTGCTATAATCAGGAGGAGAAGGAAAAGGCTATCAAGGAACTGAAGACCAAGGTGGAGATCACTCGATTCAAAGGTCTCGGAGAAATTTCCTGGGATGAGTTCACAGGATTCATAGGCAAGGACATGAGGCTGGACAAGGTGAGACTCAGCGACGAGGAGCCGCTTGCTGACATAATGGAGTTCTATATGGGAGAGAACACGTTTGACAGACAGCTTTTCATCAGTCAGAACCTCCGTTCGGCTCAGGAGTTGGAAGATGTAGATTTTTAATAGCACAATATTATGTGGAGAAAATTTTGCGGATGGCTGCTTAAGGTCCTGGGATGGACAGCAGACGAACCGGTTGCACCAGAAGAGAAATGTATCATTCTTGGCGTACCTCATACCTCGATATGGGACTTCGTCATATCATACCTATATTATGTTTCGGTGGGGGGCAAACCATACTGCATGATCAAGGCTGACCTTTTCGTGGGTCCGCTTGGCTGGCTCCTGAGAAAGTTGGGTGGAATTCCTGTGGACAGGAAAAAGGGAAGCAATGTGATGCTCAGTGTCATCAGGGAAATGAAGAGGCTGCCGGTGGCGCACCTTGCACTTGCTCCTGAGGGGACACGCAAGCCGGTCAAAAGATGGAAGGCCGGTTTCCACACAATCGCTCGCGAGGTGGGATGTCCTGTGTATATGGGATACTTCAACTGGGGAACCAAGCACATCAGCCGCGGGCATAAGGTGGAGCTGACAGATGACGCAAAGGCAGATCTGGAGCGCATTCAGGCACTTTATGAGGAAATGCATCTTGTGGGCAAGCATCCTGAGATGTATCGTACCCATTAAAGAACGGATGTACTAAACCTGACTATAACTATTATTTTATGATTCAATTGTACAAAAGAATGCAGAGGATGAGGGAGAAATATGTGGACACCCTCGCCAAGCTGTATGACTATGCAACTACAGTGTACTCTAAGAATCAGTACACTCAGTGGTATGACACCAAGGAAGGTGGCTATACCTATAATACCTTCAAGGCAAAATGTGACGGTCTTTCAAAGAAGCTGACTCAGTACGGAGTGGGCGCAGGCGACAAGGTGGCTATCCTTTCGCAGAGCATGCCGAACTGGTCTGTGGCATTCTTCAGCATCGTTCCATTCGGACGAATCGCCATTCCTATCCTGCCTGACAGTTCTGAGAACGAGGTTACCAACATCCTAAAGCACTCAGAGAGCAAGGTGGTCTTCGTATCGCAGAAGCTTGCCGGCAAGATCAGTCAGGAGTGCCGCGAGAAGATGACCCTCATCATCGAAATCGAGACTTTCGAGGTCATTCACGCTGATGAAGAACAGTTCACATGCGACGGAAGGACATCAGTTCCGACACCGGACGACATAGCTGCCATCATCTACACATCCGGAACTACAGGAAGTGCAAAGGGTGTGGTTCTGAGCCACAGAAACCTGTCTTCAAACGTAATCACCTGCTACCATGCATGCAAGAGGACAGAGAAAGACAGATGGCTCTCCGTGCTTCCTATGGCCCACACGCTTGAAATGACTCTCAGCATGCTCTACCCGATGTACTGTGGAGCAACTGTCTATTACCTTCCTAAGCCTCCTGTGGCATCGCTCCTCCTTAAGGCACTGCCTATCGTAAAGCCTACCACTATGCTTACGGTACCTCTCATCATAGAGAAGGTCTACAAGGGAAGCGTGCTTCCTACAATAAAGAAGAGCCGCACTCTGACATGGATGAACGAGCATATGCACGGCCTTATGTGCAGGATCATCGGCATGAAGCTCAAGAAGACGTTCGGAGGACGTATCTCATTCTATGGAATCGGAGGAGCCAAGCTGGATCCGGAGGTGGAGAAATTCCTCCTCAAGGCCAAGTTCCCGTACGCAATCGGATATGGACTGACAGAAACCTCCCCGCTTCTGGGATATGCTATGCACGGATGGAGAGCGGTCGGATCATTCGGATATCCTGTTTATAATGTCCAGCTGAAGCTCCACAATGTGAATCCGGAAACCGGAGAAGGTGAGATTGTGGCAAAGGGACCTAACGTGATGCTCGGATACTACAAGGACCCTGTCCGCACAAAGAGCGTCTTTACTGAAGACGGATGGTTCCGCACAAGCGACATAGCTGTGATAGACGAAAAGGGCCGCTACTTCATAAAGGGAAGAAACAACAACATGATTCTCGGACCTTCTGGAGAGAACATATATCCGGAAGAGATCGAGAATGTCATCAACAATGTGGAGGGCGTGAGCGAATCCATAGTCGTTCAGCGCGATGGCCGTCTCGTGGCTCTTGTGCAGCCTGCCGAGAACTTCATCCAGTGGGACAAGGAGGGAGAGGACAAACTCTACGAAACGCTTGACAACTGGAAGGCAAAGGTTCTCAAGATTACAAACAAGAATGTGAGCAAGGCTTCACAGGTAAGTTCGGTGGAGGTGATGAAGGAGCCGTTCGAGAAGACTGCCACACAGAAGATCAGACGTTTCAAGTACAAGGATTCAGCCCCTACTGTGGAGGAAGAAAAGAAGGAAAACTAATTTTTTTTCCTGAAAAAATCGAGTTTGTACACCAAATTTGTATAGGCGTTTCATAACAACACATTTTAATTAGTAGTGGTTATGAAACGTCTTAATTTAATTTTGGGAGCTGCGGCTCTTGTTGCTGTCTCTATGACAGCCTCTCCAGCATTGAATGCTCAGGAGAATGGAAACAGGGACGAGAACGGAAAAATCGTCCGTGGCCCTTACGAAACCAACAGATTCGGTGACAACTGGTTCATCGGAGTCGGGGGTGGCGTGAACATCCTCTGGAATGAAGGATACGACAACGTGAAGATCGGTCCCAGCATCGATGCCAACTTCGGTAAATGGTTCACACCATCTGTCGGTATGAGGGTTGGATATCAGGGCTTCAGCACTCAGATCTGGTCTGAAACGCCAAGCCTCCTCGGTACGACACTCGATACTGAGAAAGACATGTATCTCCAGAAGATGGGATATATGTACATCCACGGGGACTTCCTATGGAATATATCCAATGCATTAAGCGGCTATAAGGAGACCCGGTTCTGGAACTTCGTCCCTTACCTCCATGCAGGTTTCTTCCGCACGTACGGACTCGACGATGTGAAGTTCTATGACAATGAGTTCGCTATGGGTGCAGGTCTCCTCCATAATCTTCGTCTTGCAGACAGGCTTGACCTGATCATCGACATGAGAGCGACTGTCGTGAACGGAAGGATTCATGGAGCAGACGGTGTGGCGGTTCTTCCTACGGTGACAGCTGGACTTGCAGTGGATCTCGGCTGGCCAAACTTCATGAGGACCTCCACTGTAGTGGGCGCTGTAGAACTGGCAAACCTCGAGAAAACAGCAGTTCTTGAAACAGCAATAGTGGCCTTGGAAGCGGCAAATGCCTCACTTGCGGCAGACAACGAGAAACTCACCAAGAAGAACAGCCAGCTCTCAAAGCAGGTAAAGAATCTTGCAAACAAGCCTGAGTTTGACGCTACCGGTTTCTTCGAGGGCATGACACCTGCAGCCGTTTATTTCGATATAGGCAAGGCTACGCTCGATGAGAAACAGATGGCTCAGCTCGACTTCCTGGCCAGGAACCTCATCACAACAGCTGACAAGGATACCCAGATCATGCTTACAGTAATGGGGTCAGCAGACGGCAACACAGGGTCGATGAAACGCAATCAGCATCTGAGTGAGGCAAGAGGTAAATATATTTTCGACATCCTCACCACAAAGTACGGAATTTCACCTGAAAGACTTCTCGTGAAGACGGAAGTTATCAAAAATGCGGCTAAGCCGGAACTCAGCAGAGCAGTAATCTTCACTTTCTGATAGAGAATTGATAAAAGGGGGCTGAGGCCTCCTTTTTTTTTGTATATTTGCGTAATTATAATTCAAGACTATGACAAAGATCGGAACGACATTCACTAATTCGGGCAAGAAAGCGATCCTCTGCGGATCCGGTGAGCTCGGAAAGGAAGTGGCACTTGAGCTGCAGAGATACGGCGTGGAGGTGGTGGCACTTGACAAATATGCCAATGCTCCTGCCATGCATGTAGCACACAGGAGTCATGTACTCTCAATGCTGGACGGCGACGCGCTTGAGGCTGTTATACGCGAGGAAAAGCCCGACTATATCATCCCAGAAATCGAGGCGATTGCCACAGACAGGCTCGTAAAGCTCGAAGAGGAAGGATTCAATGTCATTCCGACAGCAGCAGCGACACGACTTACAATGAACCGTGAGGGAATCCGCAGGCTGGCAGCCGAGACGCTGGAGATTCCGACCTCACCATACAGATTTGCCCAGACGAGAGAGGAGTTCGATGCAGCAGTTGAAGCAATCGGCATTCCGTGCGTGGTGAAGCCTGTAATGAGTTCTTCCGGACATGGTCAGAGCACGATAAAGTGCAAGGAGGACATAGACAAGGCATGGCAGATCTCGCAGGAAGGCGGACGCGCCGGAAGCGGAAAGGTCATAGTGGAGGGATTTGTGAACTTTGACTATGAGATAACACTTCTCACAGTGCGCCACAGCGCAGGCACGACCTTCCTCAAACCTATCGGGCACCATCAGGTGGACGGAGACTACCGCGAATCATGGCAGCCTCAGGCTATGCCGGAAAGGGCTTTGGAAATGGCAGAAGCCATCGCAAAGGCTGTGACTGACGCCCTCGGAGGTTATGGAATCTTCGGTGTGGAGCTTTTCGTAAAGGGTGAGGAAGTGATCTTCAGTGAAGTTTCCCCAAGGCCTCATGACACAGGAATGGTGACCATGATATCCCAGGACATGTCTGAGTTCGGCCTTCATGCACGAGCGATTCTCGGGCTTCCTATCCCGGATGTGAAGTTCTACGGCCCATCTGCGTCCAAGGCCATCGTAGTGGAAGGAAACACTAAGGAATATGAGTTCTGCAACCTCGACAAGGTCCTTGAGGAACCAGGAGTACAGATCAGGATATTCGGAAAGCCGGAAATCTCAGGACACCGCCGTGTGGGAGTAATCCTCGCTACTGACGAGAATGTCACCGCCGCTCTTGCAAAAGCCGAACGCGCATACTCAAAACTTGAGGTAAAAGTCTACTAAGCTATTTTGCCAGTTTCAGAAGTTCGAAGTCGATGCGGATCTTGTCTATTATGGCACATACCAGCTGATATGTGCGGCTGTCTTTGGTGTAATCCGCAGGGGTGATGAAGTTTACACGTTGCTGGCGAAGAAGTTTCCTGGCAACGTTGACTTTTCTCTTTATATCAGGATTGTATACGGCGATGGAATTTCCGCCGAACATCTTCACTATCTTCATGCAAGGGACATCAGTCTCACCGTCACCGAAATATATCATATGAGGGAAAGGTATCCTCTTGTTCTCCTCCATCTGGCTCTCATTCACCTTCTTGTTGTCACGTACGCTGAGTATTCCCTTGTTGATCTTGAACAGGAACTGGGTCTTCGCCGTATAGTCGACCGCCACACCCGGCCACTCGGCTTCACCATCCTTGTTATAGATGAAGGAGCATGCGAATATACGCTTGAATTCCTTGGCGATTTCAGTACCCTCTATCATTTCAGCCAGGCCAGAGGAATTAATATAGTGCTCAACCCTGACTCCCTTGGATTTTCCATACTCGTTGACGAGAGAGAACCACTCACGGACACCATTGAAGAGTTCGACAGAGGCACCGAACCTCCTGAAGTCATCTCGGCGGAGCTTTATTCCGGCCTTATGCGCCTCATCGAACATAAGTTTCATGTAGCTGAGGATATTGCTGGCATCCTGGCCGACAGCTATGTCGTCACTCTCCTGCCAGAACTCCTGAGGTTTCTTTCCGATGGCCTGAATAAAGCCGAATTCCTGCATATTCCCCGGTGATAATGTGCCGTCAAAGTCATAGATGAGGGCTACAATAGGATACTTTCGCATAAAATTTCACCTTATATTTCATAATTTCACCACAAAAATACTATGTTTCACCACAAATACAATATCTGAGGCAAGCTTGTTGGCAAATTTAAGTACTTTTGCCGGCGAGATTTCAAAACCACAACCATACTCATGAAACATTATTTCACAAGACTTGAAGAACAGATCAAGGCAAATTGGAACCGTCCGGCACTCGGAAATTACAGGGGTGAACTCTTCACTTTCGGAGAAATTGCAACCAACATTGCAAAACTTCATCTTCTCTATGAAAATTGCGGACTCAAAAAGGGGGAGAAGGTTGCCCTCTGTGCAAAGAACTCTGCACGCTGGGGTATTGCATTCTTTTCGGCCAACACATATGAGGCTGTCGTCGTTCCAATTCTCGCCGATTTCCATCCTGACAGCGTAAATAGTCTTGTAGACCATTCGGAGAGCGCAATTCTGTTCACAGATTCAGACATCTGGGCAAAGCTCGACATTTCCAAGATGCCTCGGGTCAAGGCTGTGGTTTCGACAGCAGACTTCAAGCTCCTGTACGCCGCCGATGAGAAGATACAGAAGGCAAGCGACGAACTTGACTCAGCCTTTGCAGAAAAATATCCCGACGGATTCACTGCAGCTGATGTATGCTACCCTACTGACAATGCCAAGGATCTTGCCATCATCAATTACACATCAGGAACCACAAGCGCGCCTAAGGGTGTGATGCTCCGTTATGAGTGCATAAGCGCAAACGTAACATTCGGCCAGAAGCGTCTGCCATCATATCCTGAGGACAAGATAGTGTCAATGCTCCCGATGGCGCATATGTATGGAATGATGTTCGAGCTCATCTATCCTCTCTGCGGCGGTTCATCGATATATTATCTTGGAAAGACCCCTACCCCGGCCCTCCTTCTCGGAGCAATGGCAGAGGTCAAGCCATATCTTGTAATCACGGTTCCTCTCGTGATGGAGAAGATATTCAAGAGCAAGGTGGCACCTATCATAAACAAGCCGGTCATGAAAGTGCTGTGTGCTATCCCAGGACTTAACCAGATTATATTCAAGAAGGTACGCAACACGCTCCTGAACGCTTTCGGAGGCAAGGTCCGTGAAATCGTGATGGGTGGAGCAGCACTGAGTCCTGAGGTGGAGAAGTGGTTCAGGAAGTTCAAGCTTCCATTCACCGTAGGATATGGAATGACAGAGGCCGCACCGCTCATGGCATATGAAGACTGGTGGGAGTTTGCTCCAAAGTCATGCGGAAAGGCTATAGACACAGTGGAAGTAAGGATTGACTCTGAGGACCCATACAAGAAGGTCGGTGAGATTCAGGCACGCGGAATGAACATCATGAGCGGATACTACAAGAATGAAGAGGCTACCAAGGCAGCATTCACTGAGGACGGGTGGATGAGGACAGGAGACCTCGGACTCCTCGACAAGAAGGGTAACATCTTCATCAAGGGCCGCAGCAAGAATATGATTCTTTCGGCAAACGGTCAGAACATATATCCGGAAGAGATTGAAGCTGCTGTGAACAACCAGCCATATGTGGTGGAGTCTGTGGTTGTGGACAGGAAAGCAAGCCTTGTGGGTCTTGTATATCTCGACAAGGAGAAGATGCAGGCAGACGGAGTTGACCTTGATGTTCATGTTGCAATGATCAAGGCCGAGGTGAACAAGTCTATGCCAACATATAGCAAGATAGCAAAGATAGAAGTAATGGACAGACCTTTCGAAAAGACTCCTAAGATGAGTATCAAGAGGTTCATGTACCAGTAAGATATCGCGAAAGCGACGTACTAATTCTAAACCCGCGGGCGTCTGGGAGTGATCTCCGACGTCCGCTTTTATTTTTGTGACTTATCGGTCAGGATATCGTGGAAGTATGTAAAACACAGACGGGAGCAACATAAGTTACTCCCGTCTGTAAAGCTATCTGTTTGATTTCAAACAAGTTGCCTCATTAATACTCCTCTTCATTGAAGAAGAAATCGTCCTTGGTCGGATAGTCTGGCCAGATGTCTTCGATGCTCTCGTAGATTTCACCGTCGTCTTCGAGTTCTTCAAGGTTTTCAACCACTTCAAGAGGTGCTCCTGAGCGGGTGGCATAGTCGATGAGTTCCTCCTTGGTTGCTGGCCATGGGGCATCCTCAAGTCTGTATGCAAGTTCAAGTGTCCAATACATAGTTCTTATTCGTTTAATTTGTTAATTATCAACATTTAAGGCAATCCCTTTTTCTAAGGGGGCGCAAATATAGACAAAAAAAATTAATGATGAAGTTCTTTTTGCTATTTTTGCACATATTTTATAGCTTATCTACAAAAACTTTGCAAAATGGCATACCTGAAGGAAGAAATATACGATAAGGATACAACTGAAGCCATAGCGGCACACTACCGCGAGATTCTCAGACTTCTCGGAGAAGATCCTGAGCGTGAAGGGCTTATGAAGACTCCAGAAAGAGTTGCTAAGGCCCTTCAGTTTCTTACACATGGAATGCAGCAGGATGGAGCTGAAATTCTCAGGAGCGCAATGTTCAAGGAAGAATATCAGCAGATGGTCCTTGTAAAGGATATCGAACTCTACTCGACATGCGAACATCATGTGATGCCATTCATCGGAAAAGCGCACGTTGCATACATCCCTAACGGTACCATCACAGGGCTCAGCAAGATAGCCAGAGTCGTGGAGACATTTGCCCGTCGTCTTCAGGTGCAGGAAAGACTGACCACCCAGATCCGTGACTGTATTCAGGACACCCTGAATCCGCTGGGCGTGGCTGTTGTCATTGAAGCCTCACACACCTGCATGACGCTACGAGGAGTACAGAAGGCCAATGCTGTAACCACTACATCAGCTTTCAGCGGCATATTCCTCCGCGATGAGAGAACTCGCAATGAGTTCCTTAACCTGATAAAATAAGTCGTTTTCTCCGGTATTCTCTGATGTCCAGTTTCTGTAATTCAAGAAACTAAGTAAAATGTGACAATCGACATGAAGATTTTTCTTTTTTATGCAAACAAATAAGTGGGTGACTAAAAAGTTATGACTGATTAGTTACCCACCGAAAACATATTCAACTATATATCAATAGTTTACCACAACGCAAATCATTATAAAATAGTATTTCGAAGTGTTTCGAAAATCTATTTCAGATAGGCATCCTCAACAACCTTTGAACTTCTCGCGATGAAGTCGCTGAGATCCTTGCCCTTCAGCATACCGTTGGCCAGGAGGGCGAGGTCTGTGATCTGGCGGAGCATTTCGTTATCTCCGGCAAATGCTGCGAGATCTTCCTTATGTGAGGATGCAGCTTCCATGATTCTGGCCACGAGAGGATTCTCCATATTGACGGTGATGTTGTACATCGCAGGCATCTCGCCATAGAAATTCATTCCGCCACCCATCGCGGACATTTCACGGTAGCGCCTCATGAACTCGCTCTGAGTGATGAGGATAGGCGCAGCGTCTGCTCCAAGATTGTCTGCATGGACATGATATTCATTATCTTTCGGAAGAACAGCCTTGAAGATGGTGGAAAGGTCTTCCTGCTCTTTCTCAGACATTTCAGGCTTCACCCTGTCTTCCTTAGGGATGAGGTTGTCGATGCTGTCTGAGTCAACTCGGGCAAAACGCGTGTTCTCCACCTTTGCCTCAAGGAGATTCACGAAATGGCTGTCCAGCTGACAGTCAAGAAGAAGGACATCGTATCCCCTGTTCTTTGCCGCCTCGATGAAGGTGTACTGACCTTCAACATCTGTGGCATAAAGAAAGACTGTCTTCTTATCCTTGTCCGTCTGCTCCCCTTCTATAGCCTTCTTATAGTCCTCTATGCTGAAATACTTGCCTTCAGTATTTTTGAGAAGGCAGAACTTCATGGCTCTGTCACAGAACTTCTCGTCGGAAAGCATTCCGTACTCAATGAAGAGTTTCAGATTATCCCACTTCTCTTCAAGCTGCTGGCGCTCGTTCCTGAAGATTTCGTCAAGACGGTCAGCCACCTTCTTGGTGATGTATGTGGATATCTTCTTCACATTGGCATCGCTCTGGAGATAACTTCTTGAGACATTCAGAGGAATGTCCGGAGAGTCGATGACTCCATGAAGAAGGGTGAGGAAATCAGGGACAATATTGTCCACTGAATCGGTCACGAACATCTGATTGCAGTAGAGCTGTATCTTATTGCGGGATATCTCCACATTGTTCTTGATCTTAGGGAAATATAGGATTCCTGTGAGGTTGAAAGGATAGTCCACGTTAAGATGGATGTGGAAGAGAGGCTCATCTGCCATAGGGTACAGGGCCTTGTAGAATTCATTGTAGTCCTCATCCTTGAGGTCTGCAGGCTTGCGTGCCCACAGAGGCTCGACCTTATTGATCACATTATCCTTATTGGTGTCGACATACTTGCCGTCCTTCCATTCCTGCTCCTTTCCGAAGATGACCGGAACAGGCATGAACTTGCAGTATTTGTTCAGAAGGCTCTCAATGCGCGATTTCTGAGCAAACTCCTTCTCATCCTCTGCGATGTAGAGAGTGATGACGGTTCCGCGGTCAGACTTTTCACAATCCTCCATATCATACTCAGGCGAGCCGTCACATGACCACTTGACAGCTTTCGCACCCTCCTTCCATGAAAGGGTTTCTATGGTCACCTTTTCTGCAACCATGAATGCAGAATAGAATCCGAGTCCGAAATGACCAATTATGCTGCTGAGCTGGTCCTTGTACTTCTCCAGGAACTCCCCTGCCGACGAGAAAGCAATCTGATTGATATACTTGTCCACTTCCTCCGCTGTCATTCCGATACCGTTATCTATGATCTTCAGTGTGCGGTCTGCCTCATTAAGTTCAATGCGTACAGACAGTTCGCCAAGTTCCACATTGAACTCGCCTGATGCGGCAAGGGCCTTCATCTTCTGAGTCGCATCCACAGCATTTGCCACGAGTTCTCTGAGGAATATCTCGTGGTCTGAATAAAGGAACTTCTTTATGACCGGAAATATATTCTCGGTCGTTACTCCAATTTTACCTGATGTAGCCATAATCCTTATATTTTTCTGTTTATATTATATCCATATGATGTCACTGGGACGGAGCGATATAGTCAAAATATGTTCCATTGGCGAAATACTGACAAATAGTCAGTCTGGCTGACAGAAAAGGAGTCCGATGCAGGTTCATTCAGAAGAAATAACGCATCTGGCAAGCTTCTCTGCCATTGAGCGGGAAATGATTCCTGCTTCTGCAAGGGAAGCTGCTGTCCATGACGATGGTGGCGAATTATCGCGGAAGAGGACTATGGAACGAGCAGTCTGATAATCACTGATATATGGATGATGCCTAAGTGAATCAGCCGGCAGGGACCACAGGGGATATGGGGTGATGTGTTCGGGAGAAACGGTCACCAGGTCCTCCAGAGCATGATATTTATCTTCTGTAAAACGATGGATATCCATCAGCTGTTCCTTATATGAAAATCCTCCCAAGGCTGCCCTGTGTTCAATGATCCTACGTGCGAACCATCCTCCGATACCGGGAAGGGCATCAAAGGCAGCGGAGTCTGCAAGATTAAGGTCCAGCAAAGGAATGTCAATATAAGATTCCAGGCGACGATAAATGCTGTCAGAGACGACAAAAGATCTGGAAAAATCCTCCTTCCTGCGAAAACGCCCGCCTTTATGACGATAATTCTCTATGGACTGGGCCTGTTTCTGCGAGAATCCGAGACGGCAGAGGTCGTCTACTGAAACCGTGTTCGGGTCGAAACGGAATGACTCCACCTTAGTCCTCGGACTCGCCCTGCGGACCTCTTCCGCCATTTCTGAATGTGACGCATTCTTTCTGTATGTCTTCACCGGTGCGGATGACTTCTCTCCTGGCTCAACTGCCTCAGAAAAGGCTTGAAGAGTCTCGGAACACACATAGACGGTATCAGGCACATCCCTGTTGCTGACGATCTTCATGACTGAAGCGCGATAGACAAACACGGCTGTCTGATAGCCAACAATAAGGAAGACCATGGCTATTACTCCCACCACAACGGACTCCGAAAGTCCGGTTTTCTTCTTTTTATCCATGCGGCTAAAGTAGGCATAACGCATGGCAAAACAAAAAATCCGCACCGTTGAAGATGCAGATTTTTCTTTTTTTTATTCAAATAAATCTTTTTTATCGTGGTTAAAATCTTTTTTTTGCTTTTTTTTGTCGGGAGCTCCAGCAACAATGATCACAATTTCCCCTTTAGGCTCGTGTTCACGATACCACTGGGCGACTTCTGTCAGACTTCCTCTCCTGTGCTCTTCAAACTTCTTGGAAATCTCACGGGCCACAGAGCATTCTCTGTCAGCTCCAAAGAATTCTGCCAACTGATCCAGCGTCTTCACCAGACGATATGGGGATTCATAAAATATCAAGGTTCGTGTCTCATGAGCCAGTTCCTGCAATCTGGTCTGTCGTCCCTTCTTCTGCGGAAGGAAGCCCTCAAAACAGAAACGGTCGCAAGGATAACCTGACGAAACCAGAGCGGGCACGAATGCTGTGGCTCCAGGAAGAGTCTGTATTTCAATTCCTTCCTGAGCACAAGTCCTGACAAGAAGGAAGCCCGGATCTGAAATGCCTGGGGTGCCTGCATCGCTTATCAAAGCGACATTGAGTCCGGCGAGAATGCGTTCCTTGATCATCGAGGCTGTTTTATGTTCATTGAATTTATGATGTGATTCAAGACGTCCCTTGATGTCGAAATGCTTGAGCAGGACAGAGCTTGTGCGTGTGTCTTCAGCCAGAATCAGGTCAGCCTCCTTCAGAATGCGGATGGCTCTGAAGGTCATGTCCTCAAGGTTGCCGACAGGAGTCGGTACAATATATAATATACCTGCCATAATTTTCTATTGTAGACGGCGTCGCAATGCCATCATGAAACGATACACCGTGTCTGATTCCAGATCCCATTCAGGATGCTTCACCACGAGATAATTTACAGCTTCGTCGAATGAAGGCATCGAATTCAGGGAAGTCAAGGTCTCCTGAAAAGCTATCGGATCCTCACTGAAGAGGTAGTTGATGAAGAGGATTCTGTCATTGAGGGATATGGCGCTGCGGATGTCCCTCACCGGAGTTCCGGGCATATCGGTACGCCATGCCTGCTTTTCTGCCATTGCGTCGATGACAGCCATAGGGGCCTGGTCCTTCACCGGAGTTTCTATGATCTCTGACGGGACATGATTCATTGGAGCCGGTGCAGGAAGTTCAGCCTCAGGTTCTACCGGAACAGAAGAGGCAAAGAATGCCGGGAGCGGATCGGCTTCAGGGAGATCATCAGGAATTGGTGAGGCCTCGACCTCCGGGATAGGCTCCGGAAGCACTTCTGGTTCGGGAAGATCATCAGGTTCCGGAATTTCTTCCGGTTCGGGAAGTTCATCCGGTTCCTGAAGGGATTCAGGTTCTGATTCAGGTTCCGGAGCGATATCCATGTCCATTATATCGAAAGACACCTCCATCACAACATCATCATGGACATCTTCATGAACATCTTCATGAGCCTCACCCTCAGTTTCATCATTTTGATTCTCAGAAAGTTCCATCAGAGCAACATCCATATCCTGAAGTTGACTCATCTTCATCTCAAGCATTTCAAGCTGGCGCTTGAGAGAGGCCACCATCAGCTTAATTTCATCTAAAATTTGCTGTTCTCTATTTCCCATAAAACAATTATTGTCTATATTTGCGTCCCCTGGGTCAAAACAGGGAAAGACCTATCACTTTAACAAACCACAAAATTAACGAAATGTTTTTAGAAAGTCCAAAAAAAGCAGGCTCTATCGAGGTGATCTGCGGTTCGATGTTCTCAGGAAAGACAGAGGAACTCATAAGAAGAATGAAGCGTGCCCAGTTTGCCAAACAGAAGGTGGAGATATACAAGCCATGCATTGATGTAAGGTATTCCGAAGATCAGGTGGTTTCTCACGATGCACACAGCATTCCGTCCACCCCTATCGAGTCTCCTGCAAGCATGCTGCTGCTTTCAAGCGATGTGGAAGTGGTGGGAATCGACGAAGCACAGTTCTTCGACGAAACACTTGTGGAAGTCGTTCAGACGCTTGCAAACAGAGGAATCAGAGTGATAATCGCCGGTCTTGACACCGATTTCCTCGGTAAGCCTTTCGGTCCTATGCCTGCACTCATGGCAGTTGCCGAGGACATCCAGAAGGTTCATGCCATATGCGTCAGATGCGGAAGCCCTGCCAACCACTCACACCGACTGACATCAAGCGACCAGCTGGTGGTGCTTGGAGAGAAAGATTCATATGAGCCTCTCTGCCGTCACTGCTACAATGCTGCTATCGCATCGAAGTAATCCTGCAGGATAAATACATGAAAATCGGGCTACTGACTGACAGTTGCCCGATTTTTCTTATTCAGAATAATGTTGGATGATTATCATCCAGTTCAGAGAGAACCTTTTCCATTATTGCTTCGCGGAAAAGGACTGCCTTTGTGTTTACGCGGAACTGGTCACAATAGCGACTTATGGCAGCCATCTCGCTGTCATTCAGATATATTACCTGGCGATGCTTTCTCACCAGAGATTCCTTCTGTTTCTTCAGATATTCCGGATCTATTCCGGACGAAGATTTCTTTCTTTTTCCTGCCACTATGGGATTGATTGTCCGGCTCAGCGGAGATTTCACAAATTTCTGCCAAATATAGGGATTTTTATCAAGAAAACAGTATCTCTAATCCTCTGCCTCCTCAACAATATCCTGTTCTTCCATACCGATCACCGGAGGAAGGGCTTTTTTCTTGTTCTGAGGCACGCCATAACTGATGAGCTTATTGGCAGCCACCACTATGCTCTGCCCCCTTTCGCGGATCTTGCGGTCGCAGGCATCATATTGCTCCAGAGCCTCATTGAGTTTCTTTCCCATCTTGGCGTGTGCAGCGCAGAAATCCGAGACACGCGCAAGAATTGTCTCTGCTGCAGCTATTATCTGCTGTTGATTGGCAACCTGTTCATGACTGGTCCATGCTATATTTATCATCCTGAGGAACGGCATCAGGGTC
Source organism: Bacteroidales bacterium (assembly GCA_017502125.1). GTDB lineage: Bacteria > Bacteroidota > Bacteroidia > Bacteroidales > UBA932 > Cryptobacteroides. Next base: position 15,193 of record JAFVVN010000029.1, read on the forward strand.
TCTTCCGTGGTTATGAGCACACCCTGGGAATAGGCATCATGCCAGAGGTTACGGTCAGCCTCATAGGCAAGTCTGAGAGCCGAATAGACAGGGACAAACATAATCACAAAGTCCAGCATCCTGTGTCCAGGCTGAAGATAGCTGCTGTAATCCTTCTTGGACAGCCTCTTGACCTGTTCCTTCATGGCAGCAAGGTTGCGGGCCATCGCCTCTGACTTGGCAGTCTCGTCCTCAGATGAAAAATAGTCATACATCGCGGTCAGGACGACCTTTGAGTCGATTATTATATCATTGCCGTCAGGATAGTGCAGGATAAAGTCCGGACGCATCCTTTTGGAAGTCTCTTCGTTCAGGATTATGTTTCCACGTTCATCCCTGAGTGTCTCTTCCTTATCATAGTCACGCCCTTCACGGAGTCCCTCGGCTGTGAAAAGATTGTCAAGGATGACCTCACCCCAGTTGCCTTGAGCCTTATTCCTTCCCTTGAGCGCCTCAGCCAGATTGTCTGCCTTGTCTCCGATGGAAAGAGTCTGCTCACGTAGATTCTTCACAGCATTCTCTATATTCACCTTCAGTATCTGGGAAGTCTCAGTGTGGGTCTTGCGATTCAGTTCAAAGGCCTCCTTCATGTCCTTGATATTCTTGTCAAGCCCTCCGGCAATATTTTCGAATGTGGCCTTGGCACGCTTGTCAAGTTCTTCCTCACGGGCCTTGAGCACCTTTTCACTCTCTGCAGTCATCTGAGCCTTAAGTGTCTGGAGCTGTTGTCCTAAGGCTTCATCATGGGATTTCTTCAGTTCAGATATAGTCTTTTCATGACCTTCCTTGAGGTCAGCCACAGCCTTCTCATGACTGCCTTTCATCTCAGCGATGGTCCTCTCGTAGCTTCCACGCACGAGCTCAATTGAGTTTTCCTTGTCTCTTCTGACATTATTGAGGGCGATGACGAAAACAACTGTAACCGTCACCAGCAGCACTAAAGCCGCAATGAAAATAATTGTACCGTTCATAACGATACAAATATAACCTATCTTTCGCAGGAGTCAAAATTTTATCCTTCCGAGTGGAATACCTTCTATGAAACCACTGCATAATTCTCAGCACGCGGGGAATCTTCGGCTGAAGTACTGAAGATGATTTCCTCATAAAGACGGAACTCTCCTGAAGAAAGCTGTGCATATATGTCATCTTCGTTGATATTGTCGAAACGGTCTGACTCGTCGACTGAGTTCTTTGCAGTCAAGATTGCAAGGGACGGATTGTGGAGATAATCCTCGATGAATGTACCCATAATGATGTTTGTTAAGTTAGTTCAGAACTTCCATAACCAAGCATCGTGCCAGAATCTACATTCAGATCGAAACAAAAAGGTAATACATTAATATTCAATATATTACTATAAGAGGAAATATCTATGCAGGATGGTTCCCCTACGATCGGTCTCAAGGAGGAACGGAAGGGTTGACAGATCGAAGGTGTCAAAGAGACGGCCGGCAAGGGCAGGATCTGTGAGCATGATTTCGTCGATATTGACCAGAAAGACTCTGGTCCTTTTATCTGATGATTCTCTGACCTGCTCACGTGCCGCGGCTTTCTGCGAATCACATATACTGCACCCTTCGGTGAAGAATATGATCACATTACGTGTACCTCCCAGTCTGTGAAGTCTGCGGGCTGTGTGCTTCTCACCCTTGATCGTGATCAGAGTACCAGGAACCTTCTGGTTTGATATCCTTGAGCCTGGAGCTGCCTTGGAAAGAAGGTCATCCATGATTTCGGCAAAACCGATCACCTTCAGGGAGTCATCAGCAGTGCGCCATATCCTCGGCTGCGAAAGCACCCGCTCATGGATCAGATCGGCCAGACCTTCCTTGAATCCTTCTCCGGAACGGGTCGAGAGATAGTAGAGCAGATCGCCGGTCATCTGACGGAACATGACAGTGTCTCCTTTCGGCAATGTAGACTCAGCAATATGGTCTACCACATCCCGTATATCCTGTCTTGAAGGCTCTGCCAGTGCAAATATTCCATCAAAAAGGCCTGCTGACTCGTCGCTGCCATATGTCAGCTTAACCTCATCAAATATGCCATGGAGCATCTGAGATAATGCTGCAGCATCAAGTCCACGTCCGGTAATCGTTCCGTCTGGAGCGACAAGAAACATGCGCGGAGTCTTAAGGATGCCATATTTTCGTTGAAAATCCGAGTCAATCTCCGGATCCCATAGATGAGTCAACTTAGCTGATACCGGATATATATTCCACTGATTTTCAATATATCGAGCCCATTCCTCTCTATTGTCACCAGTATAGATGGCATAAAACTCCACAGGAAAATTCTCGGTGGAAAGCATATTACGGAGAAGAATGGTCTGCATGCGGCATTTGGAACAGTCCGTATCATAGAAAAACATGACGCGGAAACGACCTATCGGATCTTCTGAGCCAAAAATGTGGACAGGAATATTATCCGGTGCATACATCCTAAGTTCAGGAGCTCTGCAACCGAGCAGAGACTGACGATTGAATTCAGCAAATATCTTGGCTCCGAGCATGTCCAGATCGCTGGACATCTTCACCACCCCTGACTCGAACCACTTGTCGTAGACATGAATGGCGACAGCTTCAAAGCCCATCACAGGGCTGTCAAGATAATGGTCATATATGGTCTGGGCGACATGGGCCCGGACCAGAGAATCTGTAGTGCTTTCAATAAGGAAATCGCATTCTCCCATCTGCACCTCAACAGGTTCATGCTTGATTGCCTCGAAATATTCAGCCAGTTTCCTGTCCAGGGCCACATATATGGCCGTATCCGATTCAGCTGACCGGTTCTCGTTGTCATGGCGTATTTCAAGTACATCAGCCGGACACACAAAGACTGCCGCTCTGCCCACAAATGTGCAAAGAAGAAGGAGGAATATTATGGATTTCCTGGCCATTACAGATGCAAGAACTTCTGAACTGTATCTTGTGACTGATCAGAGTACCACCCCATCGGGAACAAAGAGAGAAGTGTCGCCACCGTGCTTGAGGATATCGCGTACTGCAGTGGAGGATATATGGGCGAACTCCTGGGCTGTCGGGATGATTATGGTCTCGACATCAGGAGCCAGACGACGGTTGGCATCGGCTATGGAGCGTTCTGTCTCGAAATCAATCATATTCCGGACTCCCCTGACGATGTGGCGGATACCAAGTTCACGGCATTTGTCTATGGTCAGGTTATCGTACTGAATGACACTGACCCCCTTCAGTCCCTGCGTGGCCTGATGTATGATTTCAATCCTCTTCTCATTAGGAAAGAAACCTCTCTTGTCAATATTGACTCCCACAGCCACGACCACCTCGTCAAACATGGTCAATGCCCTCTTCAGGATATTGAGATGGCCTGCCGTAAACGGATCGAATGACCCAGGAAACATTGCTACTCTTTTCATAATCAGCAACTTAGACTTATTCGCCTGCGTCATATGGAGCAGGCGTTTTAGCTTATTTTATTATTAATCAACTATTTACAATTTCCAGTCTATCGGAGATCTGCCTTGTGATGTCAGCAGGTCGTTGGTCTGAGAGAAATGGCGGCATCCGAAAAACGCTCCACGCGCCAGAGGAGACGGATGGGCCGCTTCAAGAACATGGTGGCGCGACCTGTCTATCAGATCCCTCTTGCTACGTGCAAAATTTCCCCAAAGCAGGAACACCACACCCTGCGTATTGTCTGATATGCAGCGAATTACAGCATCAGTAAATTCTTCCCAGCCGATTTTGCTGTGTGAGGCAGCCTCACCGCTACGCACAGTCAGGACAGCATTCAGGAGCAGGACTCCCTGACGTGCCCAGTTTTCCAGATTCGGATAGCCGCTCATCTTAACGCCCAGATCCGACTCTATCTCCTTGAATATATTCTTCAAGGAAGGAGGTGCCGGCACTCCCTCAGGAACTGAGAATGAGAGACCGTGAGCCTGTCCGAGTCCATGATATGGATCCTGGCCAAGTATCACGACCTTAACCTGGTCGAGAGGGGTGAGGTCAAAAGCCCTGAATATCTGGCTTCCGGGCGGAAATATCTTCTTTCCCTCAGCCTTTTCCTGATGCAGGAAACGCACCAGCGACTCGAAATACGGTTTCCCGAATTCGTCCGCAAGCGCGTTCTTCCAACTACTTTCTATACGTACTTCCATCTTAAGAAATATATCTTATACACCGGAATCTACATTCAACTGAATATATATTTGATCACATCATTGATATTCTTCACATATACGAAATCCAGCCCCTTCACATATATTTCCTTTATATCCTCCACATCCTTTCTGTTCTCCTCCGAAATAATGATGGTGTGGATTCCCGATCGCTTCGCTGCAAGAATCTTCTCCTTTATGCCACCGACAGGAAGCACACGTCCACGAAGGGTCATCTCGCCGGTCATGGCAATTCCGCTCCTGACCTTCTGGCCACGGAAAGCGGAAACCATAGAGCTGACCATGGTGATTCCCGCCGAAGGACCGTCCTTAGGTACAGCTCCCTCAGGTACATGCACGTGAATATCCTTCTCAGCAAATTCCTCGTATGACATGCCTGTGAGCTCAGGATGAGCCTTGATATACTGGTAGGCAATCGTGGCCGATTCCTTCATGACATCGCCCAGGTTTCCTGTCATTGTCAGGATTCCCTTACCCTTGCTCACCGAACTTTCTATGAACAGGATCTCTCCGCCCATGGATGTCCAGGCCAATCCTGTGACTACTCCGGGCGCCTCATTACCCTTCTGCTTATCATGCGAATTGGTAGGAAGACCGAGATATTCCTTGAGATGGGCAGGCTTGATGGTCTTAGGATATTTCTCCTCAAGAGCTATCTTCTTGGCAGTCACACGAGCCACTTTGGCAATCTGCTTCTCAAGCCCGCGGACACCCGACTCATGAGTGTACTCGTCGATGATCTTCTCTATCGCAGACTTGTCGAACCTGAGCTGAGACTTATCCAGTCCGTGCTCGGTAAGCTGCTTAGGCACAAGATAGTTCCTGGCTATCTCATATTTCTCCTCTGCAAGGTAGCCGCTGACATTGATCATCTCCATACGGTCCTTCAGGGCAGGCTGGATGGACTCGATGTTGTTGGCAGTCGTAATGAAGAGAACATTCGACAGGTCATAGTCAATGTCCAGATAGTTATCATGGAACGCCGTATTCTGCTCAGGATCAAGCGCTTCGAGAAGAGCTGAAGACGGGTCTCCCTTAATGTCCTTAGTCAGTTTGTCCACCTCGTCGAGCACAATCACAGGATTCGAAGTACCTGCCCTGTTGATGCCGTTCAGGATTCGTCCCGGGAGCGCTCCGACATAGGTCTTCCTGTGACCACGGATTTCCGATTCATCATGCACGCCACCTAAGGCGATACGCACATATTTCCTTCCCAATGCCCTTGCGACTGACTTTCCAAGGCTGGTCTTTCCCACTCCCGGAGGGCCGTAAAGACAAAGGATCGGTGACTTCATATCACCCTTGAGCTTCAGCACAGCCAGATATTCGATTATTCTTTCCTTGACCTTCTCAAGTCCGTAATGATCCTCGTCCAGGACCTTCTGAGCATGCTTCAGATCGAGATTATCATTCGACATCTCGCCCCATGGAAGGTCCAGCATGAACTGAATGTAGTTATACTGGATGCTATAGTCCGGAGAACTTGGGTTATATCTCTCAAGCTTGGCCATCTCCTTTTCGAAAATCTCCTGGACAGCCGGAGCCCACATCTTCTCCTCCGCACGGGCACGAAGCTGGGTAAACTCCTCCACATCATCCATTCCGAGCTCTTCCTGGATGGTCTTGAGCTGGTTATTCAGATAGTACTCCCTCTGCTGCTGGTCTATTTCTGTCTTTACCTTCTGGTTGATCTCCTGCCTTATCTTCTGGAGTTCGATCTGGGTGTCAAGCACTGAGAGAAGCTTCATTGCACGGGTCACAAGTTCCCCATACTGAAGGAGTTCCACCTTATCCATGAAATTCTCCACCTCGATGGTTGTGGCAATGAAATTCACCAGGAATTCGAAGCTGTCGATTCCCTTCAGAGCACTTGCAGCCTCCCGAGGCACAAATGTGGAGCTGCGGATTATCGCTGTGGCCTTTTCCTTCAAGGTCTCCGCAACCATACGTGTCTGCGTGTCGTTCTCCGGCACGATGTCGTCCAGATATCTCACACGGCCCAGCATATATGGCTCATAATCGAAAATCTCCTCGATCTGGAACCTCTTGTAGCCCTGAAGAATGGCAGTTATGGTGCCGTCCGGCATCTCCAGAGTCTTTATGATCTTCGCAACGGTTCCATATGGATACAGGTCTTCCTTGCGCGGATCCTCAACGGAAAGGTCGTTCTGCGGCACTGCACCGATGAATGTATTGTTCTTCTCGGCATCCTCGATAAGCCTTATGGACTTCTCGCGACCTATGGTTATAGGATATACGGTTCCGGGAAACAGCACGGCATTTCTCAACGCCAGAACCGGAAGCGAATCCGGAAGCTGCGATTCGTCTATCTTCATCATACCCTCACCCTGCACAACAGGGATGATGCTCACCTCTGCCCCTGCAGGAGCCATCATCTCGTTAAAAATATCTTTCATAGTCAATCTATATGTCCTTTAAAACTTACAAATATACAGCATTTATGTCAGTTTACACCCCTGACACGACAAGAGTTCTGCCAAATTGGCAGATTAAACCTCGTTTTTCAATACACATATATATATGGTCAATCACTGTGCCAACAAAAAATGAAAAAATTTCAAAATGGAATTTGGTTTATTAAAAAAATCGAAGTACATTTGCGGGCTAAATCGCTAATAGTAAATTTAAAAAGAGAATAAATCATGACAAAGGCAGAAATCGTAAATGAGGTTGCAAAGTCTACAGGTATTGAGAAGGCAACTGTGCAGATTGTAGTAGAATCATTCATGGAGTGCGTTAAGGGATCTCTCGCAAAGGGTAACCCTGTATACCTCCGCGGTTTCGGCAGCTTCATCATCAAGCATCGCGCTGAGAAGGCTGCAAGAAACATCACCAAGAACACGACAATGACTATTCCGGCACACAACATTCCGGCATTCAAGCCTGCAAAGGTGTTCATGAGCGAGGTTAAATAATTAAGTATCACTATATAAAAACCTATTATTATGCCAAACGGAAAGAAGCATAAGAGGCATAAGATGGCAACGCACAAGCGCAAGAAGCGCCTGCGTAAGAACAGACACAAGAAGAGAAAGTAATTTTCTTGCAGTGTCTGCCATTTTAGCAGTCTGCTAAAGAGAGGCTGGCCTGGAGGTCGGCCTCTTTAGTTTTGAAGAAGCCAATATTATGGAGTCTGTAAAAGATCTGATTGTTGACGTAAGCGCAACGGAGGTATCGATCGCGCTGATGGAGAACCACAGGCTGATCGAATTGAACAAGGAGTCCAGCCAGGGACACAGCTTTTCCGTAGGAGATGTATATCTCGGAAAAGTCAAGAAGATTCTTCCTTCCCTGAACGCTGCTTTTGTCGACATCGGAGATGAAAAGGAGGCATTTGTCCACTATCTTGACCTGGGACTTTATTTTGAAGCCTTTGACGAGTTTGTCAAGAGACTCAATCCCAACACAGATGCCAAGGGGATATACAAGCACATCAAGCCTGGCAAGATCCTGGAAAAGGAAGGCCGCATAGAGAATGTGCTGACTCCCGGACAGATGATAATAGTCCAGATCGTCAAGGAGCCGATTTCGACAAAAGGATCACGACTGACTGCAGAGATTTCATTGGCAGGACGAAACATTGTACTGCTGCCCTTCGCAGAGAAGGTCAGCGTATCCCAGAAAATCTCCTCAAAAGAAGAGAAGAGGAGACTTGAGACACTTGTAAGGAACATTCTTCCAAAGAATTACGGAGCGATCATACGCACGGCTGCCGAGGGCAAGAACGCTGCAGTCCTTGATGCGGAAATCATATCTCTGATTGACAAATGGGAGAATTCCTGGAAGAAACTGGCAAAGTCCAAGGGAGTCCAGCTGCTGTTCACAGAATACAGCAAGACCACCACAATCCTGAGGGATCTGCTTAACGACTCGTTCACCAACATATTTGTAAATGACGAGAACATCTATGAGGAGATCCGCAAGTACATCTCACTGATCTCACCAGAGCAGGAGAAGATAGTCAAGCTTTATAAGGACAAGGCACCTATCTTCGACCACTTTGAAGTCACGAGACAGATAAAGAGTTCTTTCGGAAAGGTGGTACCTATCAGGCAGGGGGCATATCTTGTGATTGAGCACACAGAGGCATTGCATGTGATTGACGTCAACAGCGGAACCCGTACCAAGAACAAGGAACAGGAACAGAACACATTTGATGTCAACTGCAATGCAGCCGAAGAGATCGCACGGCAGCTCAGGCTTCGTGACATGGGCGGTATAGTCATCGTGGACTTCATAGACATGGATTCCAATGAACACAAGAACGCCTTGTTCAAGAAGATGCAGGAGCTGATGGAACAGGACAGAGCCAAGCATAACGTGCTGCCTCTGACAAAGTTCGGACTGATGCAGATCACAAGGCAGAGGGTCCGTCCGGCAACGGAGATAAACACCCAGGAGGTGTGTCCGGTGTGCAACGGTACCGGAAAGATATCATCAAGTGTCGTGATAGACGAGGCCATCGAGAGAAGGCTCGCATATTATGTGATTGAAAAGAGGATGACACACCTTACCCTGAAGGTAAGCCCGATTCTTGGAGCATATCTGACAAAGGGAGTATTCACATCGATTCTGGGACGCTGGAAGAAGAAGTACAGATGTAAGATAGATCTGGTGGAAATCACCGACTTCACCGTCTTGCAGAATGAATTCTACAACGAGAAAGGGGACAAGCTGGATTAGCTTGTCCTTTTTTTTATTATCCTGTTCTACCTCATAAGTAATTAATCATCAACATATTATCTCTCTTAACCGGGAGCCTGAAGAAAGTCAGACGGCTATATCAAGGGAATTGCTTCAGAGACGACGTAGGTGCTGCCGCCTATGTAGATCAGAGATGTTGGATCTGAGAGTCTGACTGCCAGGGTGACGGCATCCTTTACAGAAGGGACAGCATGGATATTGTCGGTCGGGCGGCCGGTCTGAAGGCAGAAGGACATATATTTCTCCCTGATCTTTTCTGCTGGGAGAGCCCTTTTCGAGTCAGCCTGAGTAAAGATATAGACTGCATTTTCCGGCATCAGATGCAGAACAGAATCAACATCCTTGTCAGCGACGGAGCCATAGACAAGAATCAGCTTCGAGAATTTCCCGGATGCCACCATCCTTGAGAGCTGGGCGAAATTATATTTCAGTCCATGTTCATTGTGTCCTATATCGCAGATGGTATACGGACTGTCTGAAAGCTTCTCCCAGCGGCCATGAAAGCCGACACGCGATGCCGTGTGAGCAATAGCCTCCAAGATCGCTTCGTCATCGGCATTGGCACCAAGGACAGAACCTTTCAGCACATCGAGGGCAGCAAGCACAGTCCTGAGATTCTTTCTCTGATATTCTCCCTGAAGGTCCATGCCCGAGAGGATTTCTTCATGCCTGTCCCATAGCGAAGGTTCGACTTTATCAGCAAAGGTCAACAGAGACATCACGGTTGTGCGCGATCCCATAAACTCAGGTTCAGAAATATTGGTATACAAGACTTTGCGCTCAAAGACAAGATCTGTTTCCGGGTGACTCTCCCCCACCACCACAGGCACTTTAGGCTTTATGATCCCCGCCTTTTCGAAGGCAATTTCAGGAAGCGTGTCTCCGAGCAGATCACAATGGTCAAGACCTATATTCGTAATTATGCTCAAGACTGGAGTGACTATATTGGTACTGTCCAGACGGCCTCCGAGACCGGTCTCCAGTACGACGACATCCACATTTTCAGATGCGAACCAGTTCAGGGCGAGAAGAGTCGTTATCTCGAAGAATGACATGTCAAGATGATCGAAGGTATCACGCCACCTGTGGATGAAATCCCAGATGTATTCCTTCGGCACAAGACGGATGGAGTCAGAAACGACACGCATGCGCTCACGGAAATCAAGAATATGTGGAGATGTATACAGGCCGACCTTAAGTCCATGAGCAGCAAGAACCGAAGTCAGCATATTGGATACAGAGCCCTTTCCGTTGGTTCCGGCAACGTGTATGACCTTATATTTCCGGTGCGGATGCCCCATCAGCTGATCGGCGAACTCCATATTGGCGATACCTGGCTTATATGCTCCGGCTCCTGCGTTCTGAAAGGAAGGAAAGCGCTTGAAAAGGCCTTCTATCATTTCCTGATATGAGTTTTCTGAAAAAATATTTTCCATCTACGTCAAAAAATGCTTGTTGAATGCACAAAAATACGTATTTTTACCAAGTTATGCCTAAATTATTCCGGTTTATGAAGGAAAACGAGAATGCACTACATTCAAGATATGTGATCGACGGCATTCTGGGTGAAGCCACCCCTGCCGAGCTCCTTAACGAATGCATGGAGTACCCGTTTGATGATGAACTTGCCGATGGGGACTTCAAGGACATCGTGGACGAAACCATAGAAGCGCCTCTGTCCTCATTCGCATATGACAGCTCATCCTATCAGGAACTTCTTGCAAACACTGCTCGCGTGGCCGGAGAGGAGCGTTCTTTCAGAATGCTGTATCCGGGACATTTCACCCGTCTGCAGATAGCCCAGGCACTTATAAGCAGGATATGGAGCAAGGGACATTTCCGCCTTGGAGACCTGCGGCTATGGGCACAGTGGGAATGGAACACGAGACCTGTGGGCAACATGGCGGCATTCTATTCCAGCATTTCTGAGGCAAGTGACTATATCTACGGGCTCGGCGTGAAACTGACCGACTACATATTCATCGAAAGCGATCAGTCCAGCAGCGCCAAGTTCTACGCATGGCTTCCTGAAGAAGAAAGTGACCCTGACGAGGAACAGATGCACGAGATCCCTACCGGAATGCCACAGGGAACCATATTGTTCAAGGCGCCCTATGAAAGTTCGCATCCTTGGATCAGCGAGGAGAGGGAGTGCCCCCGCCAGCTGGTCAGCGATCCTGAAAGCCAGCTGATATACATACCTTTCGACACTTGTCCGTTCAAGCTTGGCGGATCACTTCTCACTGAGGTTTCCTGTCATAACGGAGGAGCTGCTCCAAACATTCAGGATCCCGACTATTTCATTGACTGTTATGAAGTTGTGAGAGAACTGGTGGAAGACGGGGTCATAATGTCCGGAGTTGCTGTGGGTGACGGTGGACTCGCTGTTGCAGCCAGGACCCTGTGTCAGGAATGCGGGGCCGACATAGATATAGGGGGGCTCATGGCATCCTATCAGGAAAATGACAGCATGAAGATCCTGTTTGGAGAAATCCCCGGAGTGCTGCTGCAGGTCAGTGACAATGACTATGATTATCTTGATTCACAGCTGATTCTCCAGGATGTTGCATATTATCCTATAGGACGTCCTTCCTGTGATCATAAAGAGGTGAAAATCACTCAGAAAGCCAAGGCTGGAGTAGCAGATATCCTTGCGTCATTGCTGTCACAAGCCAGTGAAGGAGAAGATTAAGAAAATTAGCCCTTTGAGTCCGATGTTTTCTCAATATTTTTCACTAAATTCGCGCCGGATTTTTGCTAAAATTTCTCCCTCTAAGGGAGCGGCACTCAAAAAGAATATATAATCTATTATTAATTAAATACTTACAACGTTTATGGAATCTAACAAGAAAAGAGTGTATTGCTTCGGTGGCAAGACTGCCGAGGGTAATGGCACTATGCGTGAGCTTCTCGGCGGAAAGGGTGCAAACCTCGCTGAGATGTGTACTCTCAACATTCCTGTTCCTGCAGGTTTCACAATCACAACAGAGTGCTGCACCGAGTACTATGAGCTCGGCGGCGGATACAACGACGCACTCAAGGAAGAGGTAGCTGAGGCTCTCAAGAAGACTGAGGCTATCATGGGTATGAAGTTCGGTGACAAGGAGAACCCTCTCCTCGTGTCATGCCGTTCAGGTGCCCGCAGCTCAATGCCTGGTATGATGGACACGATCCTCAACATCGGTCTCTGCTCTGAGACCATCCCTGGCATGATCGCAAAGACAAACAACCCACGTTTCGTATATGACGCATACCGTCGTCTCATCATGATGTACTCTGACGTCGTGATGGAGAAGGCTGAGGGTATCGAGCCGGCTGACGGCCAGGGTATCCGCCAGCAGCTCGACAGGATGATGGAGGAGCTCAAGGTGGCCAAGGGCTACGCTTCTGACACAGACATCACTGCCGAGGAGCTTCAGGACCTCTGCGAGAAGTTCAAGGTACGCGTAAAGGAGGTTCTCGGAACTGAGTTCCCTGATTCAGCTGAGGCTCAGCTCTGGGGATCGATCGGCGGTGTGTTCAAGTCTTGGAACGGAAAGCGCGCCATCGCATATCGTCGCATCGAGGGTATTCCTGACGAGTGGGGTACTGCAGTGAACGTACAGTCAATGGTGTTCGGTAACATGGGTTCTACATCAGCAACAGGTGTGGCATTCTCACGTAACCCTGCAAACGGTGACAACAAGTTCTACGGCGAGTGGCTCATCAACGCACAGGGCGAGGACGTTGTGGCAGGTATCCGCACTCCTAACCCTCTCAACGAGGCTACAAAGAACCCTCACAACCAGAACCTCGAGTCTCTCGAGACTGCTATGCCTGAGGTTTACAAGGAGCTCGACGGAATCCGTCTCCACCTTGAGAACCACTTCCACGACATGCAGGACATCGAGTTCACCATCCAGGACGGAAAGCTCTGGATGCTCCAGTGCCGCGTGGGTAAGAGAACCGGTCTCGCTGCCCTGAACATGGCAATGGACATGCTTGAGGAGGGTATGATCGACGAGAAGACAGCTGTGACTCGTATCGCTCCGGCTCAGCTCGACGAGATCCTTCACCCTATCCTTGACCCTGCATCTGAAAAGAAGGCTTCAGTGATCGCAAACGGTCTTCCAGCATCTCCAGGTGGAGCTGTGGGTGTGATCGCATTCACTTCTGAGGCTGCAATGGAATATAACGAGAAGGGAATCGCTTCAATCCTCGTACGTGAGGAGACTTCACCAGAGGACGTAGAGGGTATGCGTGCTTGTGCAGGTATCCTCACTCAGCGCGGTGGTATGACCTCACACGCTGCTCTCGTGGCACGCGGATGGGGCAAGTGCTGCATCGTAGGTTGCGAGGCTATGCACATCGACCTCGAGAACAAGGTGATCAAATTCAAGGGCTCTGACAAGGAGTACCACGAGGGTGATGTTCTCTCGCTCAACGGAGCAAAGGGTAACGTATATGACGTGGCCATCGACACTATGGACGCATCAGACAACCCACGTTTTGTTCAGTTCATGAACATCGTGGACAAGTTCCGCACAATGGGCGTACGCACAAACGCAGACACTCCGGAGGATGCAGCTCGCGCAATCAGCTTCGGCGCTGAGGGTATCGGTCTCTTCCGTATTGAGCACATGTTCTACGGACAGAACGCTGAGACTCCGCTCTCTAAGCTCCGCAAGATGATCCTTGCAAAGACAGATGACGAGCGTAAGGCAGCTCTCGCTGAGCTCGAGCCATTCATCAAGGCTGCAGTCAAGGGCACAATGAAGGTTATGGACGCCAAGCCTGTTACCTTCCGTCTCCTCGACCCACCTCTCCATGAGTTCGTTCCTCAGACCGAGATCAAGAAGAACGAGCTTGCAGAGGAACTCCACATCTCTGTAGGCGAGATCGAGAAGCGTGGTGAATCACTTCACGAGGTGAACCCTATGATGGGACACCGTGGTGTACGTCTCCACATCACATATCCTATGATTTCCGAGACTCAGTTCCGCGCCATCTTCACTGCTGCCGGAGAGCTCAAGAAGGAAGGATTCAACCCAATGCCGGAGATCATGGTTCCTGTAACCATCTCTGAGCGTGAGCTCTGCTTCCAGAAGGCCATCTGCGAGAAGATCCGTGCAGAGGTTGAGGCACAGTTCGGCTTCGACATCAAGTACAAGTTCGGTACTATGATCGAGATTCCACGTGCTGCCCTCACTGCTGACCGTATGGCTCGTACAGCTGAGTTCTTCTCATTCGGTACTAACGACCTCACTCAGATGACATTCGGTTTCTCACGTGACGACATCGGAACATTCATGGGTGACTACCTCGGCAACAAGATCCTCGACGCTGACCCATTCAAGACTCTCGACCAGAAGTCAGTAGGTAAGCTCGTTGAGTACGCTGTCGTAGAGGGACGCAAGTCTCGTGAGGCAGTTGCCGGTGAGAGCCTCAAGTGCGGTATCTGCGGTGAGCACGGTGGTGATCCTGCATCAGTTGAGTTCTGCTACAAGATCGGTCTCAACTACGTGTCATGCTCTCCATTCCGCGTTCCAATCGCAAGACTTGCTGCGGCTCAGGCTGCAATCAAGGCTGGAAAGTAATTCCATAATAATATTGGAAATGAGGATGGCTGAAAAGTCATCCTCATTTTTATTGATGGTTGCCCGTAGTTAGAGCCAAAGGACTTATTGACATCGGGTGTCAGGCGTTAAATCAGCCAAAACTCTGCCTGTCGGTGCCGGAAAGGAGGCAAGTTGATGTATTTTCAGTACATTCAGGCGCTAAAACGCTCAAAACTCTGCCTGTCGTTTTCACGCGATTACTTATATAACCAAAATTTATTATATTTGTAGAAAATTGCGGGTGTAGCTCAGTGGTAGAGCATCGGCTTCCCAAGCCGAGGGCCGCGGGTTCGATCCCCGTCACCCGCTCAACACATAATTAATGACATCATGAAGAAACTGACAGCAATCATTCTTCTGATTTTCGTTTTCGTGTCAGTAGAAGCCAAGCTTGATCTTTCAAGGCTTCATAGCAACGGCATGGTACTGCAGCAGAATGCCGAAGCGAAGATCTGGGGCACGAGTTCACCGGAAAGTCAAGTTACGGTCACTCCATCATGGAACGGCAAGGCATACAGATGCAAGGCTGATTCCAACGGCCACTGGTGCGTATCTGTAGCGACTCCTGCGGGAAGCTACAGGGCCTACAGCATGACAGTGAAGGGGGACGGAGAAACGATCAGAATCGAAGACATCCTCATAGGAGAGGTTTGGCTTGCATCCGGCCAGAGCAATATGGAGATGCCGATGAGAGGCTTCTATAACTGTCCTGTGGAAGATGCGGCGGAGTTCATCGCAGCACCCCCTGCAAAGGAGAAGGTGAGGATGATTACTATCCCTGTCCGTCAGTCCTATGAGCCACTGAGTGATTTTGAAGGAAGCTGGAAGGGGGCAGAATCTGCAACTATTCCCGACATGAGCGCCACTGCATATTTCTTTGCACGCAAGCTTAACGAAGTGATTGACATCCCTGTCGGGGTCGTGTCATTCGCATATGGTGGAGCCAGAGTGGAAAGCTGGCTGCCGAAGGAAATCCTTCAAGGCTATCCTGACGAAGACCTCAGTCGTGAAGCCATTGAGGCTCAGACACATTATGTGAGGCCTTATCTTGCCTACAACGCCATGCTCTGCCCAGTCAAGGGATATACGGCAAAGGGATTCATATGGTATCAGGGATGCTCGAACGTCGGAAAGCACGAGCAATTCCCAGAAAGAATGACCACATTGATAAATCACTGGAGAGAATGCTGGCAGGACACTCAAGCCCAGATGCCTTTCTATATGGTGGAGATTGCTCCATATAGGTATAAGTCGCGGGATCAGGTGAGCTATGCATCATATCTCAGGCAGGCACAGCATGAAGTTGCCGCCACAGTTCCCAACTGCGGAATCGTGGTAACCAACGACCTCGTGGAGTCCTATGAGAAAGACAATATCCATCCTGCAAAGAAGCGCCAGGTCGGAGAGAGACTGGCATATTGGGCATTGAACCGCAATTATGGATTCAGCAGAGTGGCATGCGAAAGTCCTCGCGCAATTAAGTGTACTCCAATGAGTAATGGCGCAGAAATATGTGTGGAGCTTACAAACTGCCATAACGGGCTGAACAGATGGATGGAAATAGAGGGTCTGGAAGTTGCCGGAAGCGACGGTGTCTTCTATCCGGTGACCTATGCCTACTTCGAGTGGGAGCCGAAAGTGCTGCGTGTGAGGTCGGAATTTGTTCACGACCCGTGTGAAGTAAGATATGGCTGGGGGGACTTCAACCCAGGAAACCTGAAGAATGTTGAAGGAATGCCTGTGGCTCCTTTCTGGATTAAACTGAAATAAACCAAGAGACTATAATGAAAGGCGTATATGTTTTTTTAGCTGATGGATTCGAGGTGTCCGAAGCACTGACAACCGTCAATATGCTCCGGAGAGGCGGAGTGAATGTCAAGACAGTTTCAATATACGACGACAGGATCGTGACAAGTTCAAACAGGATTCCTGTGGTGGCAGATATGGCATTCGGCGAGTTCAGGGCATCGACCACGTTCGGAGTCTGCCTGCCTACGGACGTGATGATATTCCCGGGAGGTATGCCGGGTTCTGCAAATCTTGCGGCCTTCGGAAAACTTATGGACATCATGCAGGATCACCATGCAAACGGAGGTACATTGGCAGCCATCTGCGCTGCGCCGAGCGTGGTACTGAGCCTTATCCCTGATCTGACCGGCAGAAAGATGACATGCTATGACGGTTTTGAAGATGCACTGACTGCCAAGGGAGCCGAATATGTAAAGGATGGAGTAGTGGCAGACGGCAACATCATCACAGGCCGTGGACCAGGTTGGGCAGTCGATTTCGGTCTCGCTATCCTGGCACATATAAAGGGTCAGGAGACATCAGACAAAGTGAAGGCAGGACTCATGCTTTAGAATCTGGCCCTGACGATGGCGGTGTAGAGATTACGGCATGCTTCCTCGAGAAGGTCAAGGACAAGACTGAATCCCTCTGCACCCATGTAATAAGGGTCAGGAATATAGGAAATCTTATGGGTGGTCAGGTAACTGGCCATCCTTTTTATCTTATGCGTAGCCTCGACAGAGGGGGCAAGATGCATGAGATCCTCATAATTCTGGTCATCCATCGCCACGATAAGGTCGAAGTCCAGGAAATCAAGTCCGGAAACCGGTCTGGCACGATGAGTAAGGGCATAGCCACGATACATGGCAGCGTTACGCATACGACGGTCAGGCATCTCTCCCCTATGACCGCTATATGTTCCTGCTGAATCGACTTCAAAACAATCCTGCACACCTTCCTCACTGATGATATGTTCGAATATTCCCTGTGCAGCAGGTGACCTGCATATATTCCCCAGGCACACGAAAAGGACTTTGTATTTGCTGTTGACTTTTTCCATAGAGTTAACGTATGACTACTCTTTCAATTCTACGAGGCACGGAGGTCAGGATCTCATATGGGATAGTTCCCAGGATCTCGGCAAGTTCGGATACCGTCGGGTCCTCTCCGAAGATGGTGACGGTGTCCCCTTCCTTCACATCCACCCCTGTCACATCCAGCATGGTCATATCCATGCATATGTTTCCGATGACAGGAACCTTATGACCGTTCACAGTGAACTTTCCCTTTCCCCTGCTCAGATGCCTGTCAAGACCGTCAGCATAGCCCACAGGAATGGTGGCAACTACAGTTCCATCCTCGGCAATCTTTCCATGTCCACCATAACCGACAGTACCATCCGAAGGCTTGAGTATCTTCACCTGCAGGACCTTACACTTGAACGAGGCTACTGGGGTCAGTTCAGTTCCTGGCACAGCGCTCACGCCATATATTCCTATCCCGAGGCGGACCATATCGAACTGATATTGAGGGAAACGCTCTATTCCGGCGGAATTAAGTATATGATACAAAGGCCTGTATCCGAGAACCGAAGTCAGCCTGTCTGCATTGGTCTTGAAAAGTTCTATCTGCCTCAGGGTATACACGTCATGCGCCGGTTCGTCCGCTACCGCAAGATGGGAATATACAGACTTGATCTTCACGCAGTCACAGTTCCTCAGATACTCAGACAGTTCGTCCAGCTCCTCAGTCATGAAACCGAGACGATGCATTCCTGTGTCCAGCTTGAGATGAACAGGGAAATCCTTCAGTCCTCTTTTTTCCAGCACAGAACAAAGCACCTTAAGTGAATACAGGTTAGGAATTCCTGGTTCGAGACCATAGTTGATTATCTGTTCAAAGGAATCGGTACCCGCAGTCAGAACCATGATAGGAGACTTTATGCCTCCCTGGCGCAGTTCTATACCCTCGACAGGATAAGCGACTGCCAGATAATCCGCCCCGGCTTCCTCCATAAGTGAAGCAAACTCCACCGCACCATGACCATAGGCATTGGCCTTCACCAGCACAAGAAGTCGTGTGGAGGCGTCGAGCTTGGACCTGAAATACCTATAGTTTTCAAGACAGCCATTGAGGTTGATTTCCAGTCTTGAAAAGTCGTTATTGATATACATATGCGAGATTCCTAAAAACAGAGTGCAAAATTACTAAATTATCTGATATAAATGTTAATTTTGTTGCTGGCACGCATTTCGCATAATCGTGCGCCCGGAATAAAAACAGATCGCACAGATGACATTGTGTCATTCTGGCAGAAACTAACCGTAAAAAAAAGAAGGAATGAACATTTGGACAATAATGATTGTTGTGATGGTGCTCAGTCTCATCATACAGCAGATGCTACAGAGCCGTTTCAACAAGTATTCGAGAGTCGGTACAGCCAACGGAATGTCAGGAGCGGAAGTAGCTCAGAAGATGCTGCAGGATCATGGAATTTACGACGTGAAGGTGGTCCCTACACGGGGAATGCTGACAGACCATTACAATCCCCAGACAAAGACAGTCGCCCTCAGTGAAGGGGTATATCAGAGCAGAAGCGTCGCTGCAGCTGCAGTGGCAGCCCATGAGTGTGGTCACGCTGTCCAGCACGCATGCGGATATGCTCCACTCAGGATGCGCTCTGCATTGGTACCAGTGGTGAGTTTTGCATCAAACATAGTGCAGTGGGTGCTTCTGGCAGGTGTAATCTTCTTCAACATATTCCCGAGCCTTCTCTGGCTTGGAATCGGACTCTTTGCCATGACCACCATATTCAGCTTCATAACCCTCCCGGTGGAGATAAACGCAAGCACGAGAGCAATAGCATGGCTCGGAAACACCGGAGTGACAGACCAGAAGACCCATCCGATGGCAATCGATGCGCTCAAATGGGCTGCCTATACATATGTAATAGCCGCAATAGGCTCACTCGCCACTCTGCTATATTATATAGGTATAGCCAGAAGCAGGGACTAAGAAAACACCAAAACCATAATATCATGAAACGGACCTTATTGTTTGCAACGGCTGCGGTGCTGCTGCTGTCTGCATCCTGTTCACAGTACAGATACGAAACTGTGCCAGGTGATCCCCTCGAAACAAAGATCTATACCCTTGACAACGGTCTGAAAGTCTATATGACCGTCAACAAGGAGACTCCACGCATTCAGGCTGACATAGCCGTAAAGGTGGGAGGAAAGAATGACCCTGCTCAGACAACAGGTCTCGCCCACTACTTCGAGCATCTTATGTTCAAGGGCACTCCTAACTTCGGAACTGCTGATTATGCTGCCGAAAAGCCGCTCCTTGACGAGATTGAGGCTTTGTTTGAGGTATACCGTAATACTGAAGATGAGGCTGAAAGGGCAAGAATCTATCACCAGATCGACTCAATCAGCTATCTCGCATCAGACTACTTCATTCCTAACGAATATGACAAGCTGATGTCTCTGATAGGATCTGACGGCACCAATGCATATACCTCGACCGACATGACCGTGTATGTGGAGGATATTCCGGCAAATCAGATCGAGAACTGGGCACGCATCCAGGCCGACAGATTCATGAATCCTGTAATCAGAGGTTTTCACACAGAGCTTGAGACCGTGTATGAGGAAAAGAACATGTCGCTGACACGAGATTTCAGAAAAGCCCTCGAAGCCATGGACGGAATGCTTTTCCCTGATCATCCATATGGCACTCAGACCGTTCTCGGAACTCAGGAGCACCTGAAAAATCCTTCAATCACCAACATCAAGGAGTATCACAGGACATACTATGTTCCTAACAATATGGCGATCTGTCTCAGCGGTGACTTTGACCCGGATGAAATGGTAGCTGTCATAGAGGAGTATTTCGGTCAGATGAAGCCTAACGAGAACCTTCCGGAACTCACGCTCAAGACAGAGAGCACAATCTCATCACCTATCTCGAAGGATGTATATGGTCTGGATGCAGAGAATGTCATGATCGGATGGAAATATCCGGGAGCCTCAGACCACGATGCCCTTGTGGCCGATGTGGCGGCATATATCCTTTACAACGGTTCGGCAGGACTTATTGACCTGAACCTGAATCAGAAACAGGCTGTCCTTGGAGCTGCGGGAATGGCATATACACGTCCTGACGCAGGAGAATTCATCCTGATGGGAAACCCGAAACAGGGTCAGACTCTTGAGGAGGTTCGCGACCTTCTTCTTGCCGAGATCGCCAAGCTCAGGAACGGAGAGTTCGATGAGGCGCTTATGCAGGGAACCATCAACAATCTGAAACTCCAGCAGATGCAGGATCTCGAGAGCAACGGAAGTCGCGCAGACCTGTTCGTCAACTCATTCATCAACGGGACTGAGTGGGCTGAAGAAGTCGCTGCACTCGAAGACATGAGCAAGGTCACTAAGGAAGATGTGGCAGAATGGGCTCAGAAGTATCTGGGACCTGACAGCTATGCCATCGTTTACAAGAGACAGGGTGAGGACAAGACAGTCCAGAAGGTCACTGCCCCGAAGATCACCCCTATCAAATCAAACAGAGATGCTCAGAGCGCATTCCTGACTGAAATCCAGGCAACTGTGGTGGAGCCTATTGAGCCTGTATTCATAGACTATGACAAGGAACTCTCCAAGTTCAACGAGAACGGTGTGGAAGTGCTCTACGTCCGCAACAGAATGAACGATATCGCCAATCTGACATATTCGTTCAAGACAGGAACCGAAGCCGATCCGGCTCTTAATCTGGCATTCGACTATCTGTCATACCTCGGTACTCCTACCAGAAGCGCTGAAGATATAGCTCAGGAGATGTATCAGCTGGCATGTTCATTCCGTCTGAGTGCAGGAAGTTCAAGGACCGAAATATATATGAACGGATTGAGCGAGAATATGGGGAAGGCTATGGAGATTGTTGAAGACCTGATTTACAATGCCGTTCCTGATGAAGCGGTGCTCGAGAACCTCAAGGCTGATATGCTCAAATCACGCGCGGACGCAAAACTCAATCAGAGCAGATGCTTCGGAGCTCTTCAGAAGTATATAATGTACGGACCTGAGTTCATCAGAAAAACCACTCTCACCGACAAGGCTCTGAAGTCACTCACATCTGAGGAACTCCTGTCCAAAGTACGTGAACTGATGGACTGTAACCACGAAGTGATGTATTACGGACCTGAATCTGAGGATGGAGTCAAGAAACTTCTCGGAGAAAACCACAGGACAGGCAGCCTCAAGCCTCTCGACCTGCCGTACGCAAAACGTCAGGACACAGACAGCAACGAGGTATTCCTTGCCCAGTACGATGCAAAGCAGATATACTACCTGCAGTACTCCAACCGTGGTGAAACACTTGACATAGCTTCAGACCCATATATTGCGGCCTACAATGAATACTTCGGAGGAAGCATGAACGCAATTGTCTTCCAGGAGATGCGCGAGGCACGCGGTCTGGCATATTCGGCCAACGCAAGACTCTACGAGCCGTCATACAAGGGCGACACCTATATGTACTACGCATTCATAGCCACACAGAACGACAAGATGAAGACAGCCATCGAGGCATTCGACGAGATCATCAACGACATGCCGGAATCGGAAGCTGCATTTGCTGTTGCAAAGGAGGCTCTCATTACCCGAATGCGTACGGAGCGCACCACAGGATACGAGATTCTGTACAACTATCTGTATGACCGTGACCTTGGAATTACAGAGCCACGTGAGAAGGCAGTCTATGAAGCGCTTCAGGGACTCACTCTCGCCGACGTGAAGGCAGCACAGGAGAAATGGGTCAAGAACCGTACATACCACTACGGAATCCTCGGCGACATCAAGGATCTCGACACCAAGTTCCTTAGGACCCTTGGTCCTGTCAAGACACTCAGTCTTGAGGAGATCTTCGGATATTAGAAAATCACATACAGCCGCATGACTGATATACGACGGTCATGCGGGTGAAACACAAGACAGCACCGTCAGGCAGAGAAATGGTGATTTTCCTGCCTGACGGTGCCGTTTTTATTGTATTTTGCCCGGTTTTGGGGACCGACAGGCGTTATTTTGAACAAAACTCTGCCTGTCGGTATCTATTACGGTGAATTTATATTTCAAATTCCAGAGTACGGAGGCGGGAGGTGTCGGAGGTGCCGCCGTAGTAAAGGGTGTATGTGCCGGCAGGTGAGTCGAACGTTCCCGTGGCCGGATTGAAGAGGTCTATGTTCTCCGGAGCCATCGGGATGTTGACAACAACGGTCTCGCCGGCCTTGACATGGACTCTGCGGAAGCCGCGAAGGCTCTTGAGAGGACCGTTCTCGTCATCGTTTCTTCTGAGATAAACCTGAACGACCTCATCGCCGTCCACCTTGCTGACATTGGTCACGGGGACAGAGAGCACGCCGTCCGCAAGGACTGCCTCGCCATAAGAGAACTCGCTGTAGCTCAGGCCGTGGCCGAACGGGAAGAGAGGCTTACCCTTGAAATAACGGTAAGTGTGTCCTTCCATATCATAGTCTCCGAAATCAGGAAGATCGGAATCCGAGGCATAGAACGTCACCGGGAGTCTTCCGGCCGGGTTATAGTCTCCGAAGAGGACATCTGCCACAGCCTGGCCTCCCTGCTGGCCGCCATACCATGCCTGGAGAATGGCAGCGCAGTTCTTTGTCTCAGGGACCATTGCCACAGCCGAACCTGAGAGATTGACAAAGACAACAGGCTTTCCTGTAGCGGCAAGGGCAGAGATATATTCCCGCTGAGTGGACGGAAGCTCGATGGAGGTCCTGTCTCCTCCTCTGAATCCCTTGAAATTGACCTGCATCTCCTCACCTTCAAGTTGCGGAGAGAGGCCGCCTACATATATTATGGCATCCACCTCATTGAAAACGGACATATCACCGGCGTCAGTTCCACCAGCTGCACTGCGAGCCAGCACCGAAGCATCGTGCTGATTGCCTTCCGTGTCGCTATAGACTCCGTCATCTTTCATTGATTCAGCGATATCACAGCCCTTTGCATAGATGACATTTTCACTTCCGACTTTAGAGGTGATGCCGTCCAGAACTGTGACTGTCCTGCGGGGCGTTCCGTTATAGTTGCCCCACATGACAAGAGAGTCAGCTGCATTTGGTCCGACGACAGCATAACGCCCCTGACGTGAAAGCGGAAGTACATTGTCCCTGTTCTGCAGAAGGGTCATAGTCTCACGGGCCATCTGAAGGGCAAGAGCATCATGCCCGTCGCATGCGAGCAGTTCTTCCGGAATGTCCGCCCATGAAACCTTCCTGAGCGGATCCATCTCACCGAGCTCAAAACGTGCCTTCAGCACTCTACGAAGTGCTCTGTCAAGTTCTGCCTCAGGAATCTTGCCCTCCTTCACAGCAGCCACAAGCGCCGGGAAGGAACTTCCGCACTCAAGGTCAGCTCCGCTTATGACAGAAAGAGCAGATGCAGAAGCCGGATCGTCAGGGAATATGTTATGACAACCCTCTGTGTGAAAGTCACGCACGGCC
Source organism: Bacteroidales bacterium (assembly GCA_017502125.1). GTDB lineage: Bacteria > Bacteroidota > Bacteroidia > Bacteroidales > UBA932 > Cryptobacteroides. The sequence continues at coordinate 39,035 of JAFVVN010000029.1, forward strand.
CAGCAGTCAGTCACAACAAGACCGTCGAAGCCCCACTGATCGCGCAGGATCTTTATCAGCAACTTGTCGTTTCCACAGCACGGCTTTCCTTCATAGGCGTTATAGGCACACATCACCTCCTTCACATCAGTGGTCTTGACCAGTCTTTCAAATGCATAGAGATATGTCTCGTTCAAGTCCCTCCAGGAGAGGTCAGTCACATCAAAAATGTGGCGTTCGTATTCTGGTCCGCTATGGACTGCAAAATGCTTCAGGCATGCATGCAGCTTATCATATCTTTCCGATGTATCACCCTGAAGTCCGTTGACGACTGAACGCCCCATGACCATGGTCAGATATGGGTCTTCGCCATAAGTCTCCTGTCCTCTGCCCCATCTCGGATCACGGAAAATATTGATATTAGGGGTCCACACGGTAAGACCATGATATCTGTCCACACCGTCTCCTTTTCTTGCTTTGTTGAACTTGATTCTCTGTTCTGTGGATGCCACATCGAACACATCCAGGAGAAGTTCTTCGTTCCAACTGGCAGCAAGACCTATAGCCTGGGGAAAGACAGTGGCAAGCCCGTTGCGGGCAGAACCATGAAGTGCTTCATTCCACCAGTTATAACGTTCTATACCCAATTCCGGTATAGCTGGACTCTCATAATTCATCAAGGCTACTTTCTGTTCGAGGGTGAGGCGTCCAAGCAGGTCCTCAGCCCTCGCTGACGGGTCAAGTGACGTATCCTTATATGGATAATCGACACAAGCCGTCACCGTAGCGAAGACTACGGTAACGGCCAGGATAAGATTTCTGTTCATAAGGCTGCTATTTATTTCTCATCAGGTAGATATCTGCAAGAGGTATAAGAACCATGAAATCGAAGAATGCCAGCATGGCTACTGCACCATAGGCTCCGATTGTCAAAGCCATTGCAAGGGCATAAAGGAAAGAGAATGCATGCAGAAGAATCAGGGCAATGGCAGCTACCAGCCACACCCTCCATCCGGTAAGTCTCCACAGAATCATACCGCCTGTTGCAAAACACAGTGGCACGAAGAACATGAGATTCTCACCCAGAACGCCCACAAGGACTGCACTAAGAAGCATCATAAGAGCCAAAGCACCATACAACACATTGCATGCATACTTGGATGCAGCAGACAGAGCGGCACTTGCACGCATCGATCCGGAGACCTTACGGACTTCCTTACCTCTGAGAACGAGATAGCCACATACAGACAAAAGGAAGATGACGACAGTGGAAACTATCATTACCACATTATCGAAACTGATTCCGGCAACTATTCCGAAAGGCTTGAATACGGCACCGACAGACACTGCACTGACATAGGCGACAAGTTCACCGAAGGCAAGAACGGCCACAGCAAGTCCGAGTACTGATGCCGACACCTTGAAGACTCTGAGAGCCTTCAGCCTTCCCCTTACACCTTCAAGAGCAAAGATAAGAAGGAACAGGATGAATACAATGACATTGAATATCAGATAGCCGGTTTTGCTGAAGTTGAACAGTCCGAGCAGAGGAATGGTGAAGTTGGTGGCATCCTTGTCGGCTCTCATGGCATCCTTGTCGGAATACTCAGGTGATGTCACATATTTCTTCACGACAGGAAGAATCTGCGCTCCATAATGCTGGATGGACTTCGGACTTACATTGCTGAAGTTATCCAGGTCAGTATGATAGTGGTTCACATCGGCGATGGTGGAGAAATTCAGTCCTGGAATGCTGTCCTTCACAATGGTGAAGTCTGTGAAGTTAGGCATGAAATTATAGACCACAGTGGTCAGAGAATATGTATAGGGATACTTGGCGGCATCAGCGTATAATTCCATAACCTTTTCATTTCCAGGGCAGGCCTCAAAAAGGAGGGCAGGACCCCATGGACCACGGGCTTCGATATTCACCATGAGTCCGACATTATCGAAGACATGACGGTCATTTTCCCATATTGCCGTCATACCCATCATGCCGACCTCTTCTGCATCGGTAAAGAGGACTTTGATTCCCTGCTTCCATAACTCACGTATATCCAGCATCTGAGAAAGGGTCTCAAGAGCCACACCGACTCCATATCCATCATCTGCAGCTCCATATGACCAGACGGTATCCTTCAGTACAGGCTGGGAATATCTCGAATCATAATGAGCGACGAGCATCAGATATGTGGTGTCCGAAGAGGCCTGAAGCGGTGGAAATTCTGCCAGAATATCATGGGCATCGAAGGTGTACACCACATGCTTGTTCTTAGGACCGACAAGAGAATCATATCTGAATATCTGCACAGAATCAGCTCCAAGCTCCTTCAGACGTCCGACCAGATATTCACGGACCTTGGCCCTTTCCTGAGGATGCGCCACAGAATGGTGTTCTCTGGATATAACCTCAATATCATTTACTACGCGAGCGGCAGAGAATCCATCGGCATCTGCAGGCTGCGGAGACGGTTGAGTCCACAGTCCGTATGCAAGAAGTGCAGACAGGACCACGGCAACAACCAGGATTACAGGTCTTGCTTTATTCATCATAATCTTTCAGGGTTTAGGTACACAATCATTACTATTCAGCCATCAACTTCTTGTATTTGAAGCGCTTAGGCTCCTCATTACCAAGACGGCGCCTCTTATTTTCCTCATACTCGGTGTATGTTCCTTCAAAGAAGTAAACCTGGGAATCTCCCTCGAATGCCAGGATATGAGTCGCAATACGGTCGAGGAACCAGCGGTCATGGGAAATTACCACTGCACAACCCGCGAAGTTCTCAAGACCTTCCTCCAGAGCACGGATTGTGTTCACGTCAACATCATTGGTCGGCTCGTCAAGAAGGAGGACATTACCTTCATCCTTGAGTGTGAGCGCCAGATGGAGACGGTTTCTTTCACCACCCGAAAGTATACCGCAGAGCTTTTCCTGATCTGCGCCCGAGAAGTTGAATCTGGATACATAGGCACGGGCATTCACTTCCCTCTTGCCAAGCTTGACGAACTCCGAGTTTTCTGCAATCGTCTCATATACAGTCTTTTCGGGATCGATGCTTCTGTGCTGCTGGTCGACATATGCAAGCTTGACGGTCTCTCCTACGGTAATCTCACCTGTATCTGGAGTATCAAGCCCCATTATCAGACGGAAAAGAGTGGTCTTTCCGGCACCGTTTGGACCGATCACACCTACGATTCCCGCAGGCGGGAGCACGAAATTAAGATTTTCATAAAGAAGCTTGTCTCCATATCCCTTTGAAACATTCTTAAACTCAATCACCTTGTTTCCAAGCCTTGGACCATTAGGAATGAAGATCTCAAGCTTTGCCTCCTTCTCCTTACCGTCGTCTGCAGCAAGTTTCTCATATGCACCCAGACGTGCCTTGGATTTGGCCTGACGAGCCTTAGGAGCCATACGGACCCACTCCAACTCCCTTTCCAGTGCCTTGCGGCGTTTGCTTTCCTGCTTCTCTTCCTGAGCAAGACGGGTACTTTTCTGATCAAGCCATGAAGAGTAGTTGCCTTTCCATGGAATACCCTCGCCTCTGTCCAGCTCAAGAATCCAGCCTGCAACATTGTCAAGGAAGTAACGGTCATGGGTGACGGCAATCACAGTTCCCTTATACTGCTGAAGGTGAGCCTCAAGCCACTGTATACTCTCAGTATCGAGGTGGTTGGTAGGCTCGTCAAGAAGAAGCACATCAGGCTGACGAAGAAGAAGACGGCATAGAGCCACTCGACGACGCTCACCGCCACTGAGAGTGCTCACCTTCGCATCTGAAGGAGGACACTGAAGAGCATCCATAGCCCTTTCAAGCTTGGAATCAATCTCCCAGCCTCCGCAGTTCTCGATCTTTTCCGTCAGCTCACCCTGACGTTCTATGAGTGCTGCCATCTCATCGTCAGACATAGGCTCACAGAACTTCATGTTCACTTCTTCATATTCCTTGAGAATGTCCATCACTTCCTGGACACCTTCCTGAACGACCTCTATCACAGTCTTGTCCGGATCCATCTGAGGTTCCTGCTCAAGGTAGCCCACAGAATATCCTGGAGCCCACACGACCTCTCCCTGATATCCCTTTTCGATACCTGCGATGATCTTCATGAGAGTTGACTTACCGGAACCGTTGAGACCTACGATACCTATCTTAGCTCCATAAAAGAATGAAAGATAGATATCCTTCAGGATCACTCTGTTGTTATGCGGGAGAATCTTTCCCACTCCATTCATTGAAAAAATTATCTTCTCGTCTGCCATATGTTCAAATATTTATAATTCAAAGTACAAACATACAAAGATAATCATTTTTTCTTCCGTGTAATCTTATATTTCTCTTTCCTGCACCAGTCACTTGGGCTTTCACTCATATAGAGTCTGAAAGCCATGCTATAGGTCACCGATGAGTTGAATCCGCTCCGATTCGCCAGTTCCAGGACCTTGAGGTCAGGATTATCCCGGAACAGCTTTATGGAGTGGATGACACGATAGTAGTTGACAAACTGACAGAAGTTCCGTCCGGTGAACTGGCTGATGGCACGCGAGATATACAGCTTGTTCGTATATATGATCTTGACCACATCATTGATTGTCAGGTCACTGTTCAGATATATCCTGTCAGTCTCAAAAAGATTGACCAGTCTCTCGTATATATTCTTATACATCTGATCTATCTTCGCCGAATCCGGCGAGACCTCAACTGAGGATAACTTCATGGACTCCACTATCCTTCTCTCATGCCTGCTACGCAGCACAAACGCAGAATCATTGACCAGTCTGAATCCGAGAGCCCCGAATTCAAGGGCGAGCAGCAAAGACACAAGATGAAGTATAATGGTCTGGACAAGGTCTCCACCCGACATGCCCAGCAAAAGGATAAGGACATAAATGACGATGAACAGGAGATGTACGCCATCAACCATCATGCACAGTGCATCCCAGACATTGCCATGCTTGATCACAAGCCTTACCTCCCTTACACGCATATGAATGTGATGGAGAAACAGAAGAGAAAGGAAAGCAGTTCCCAGACCGGCCATGATCAGAGAGCATTCTGACGGCTGATGGGGAAGGATCCTCGCTGAGGATATGACATTATGCAGGAGAAGCAGCGGCTGCATCAGGAGAGAATATATGACCGTCTTCGGAGTGTAGGATTCATCCCAGAGGGATGATGTGACCAGGAGCAAAGGAGCCAGAGAGAAGATCAGGTCAGACGGAAGTCGGGAGATGATTCCCTTGCCTGCAAACATGTCTGAAATCACAAGCAGGATACTGCAGCCCATTATGACGGATGCAATACGGACTTTTCTGCCAGATACTTCCTTATGCCTGAAATATCTGACAGTAACGCAAACCGTAGCAAAAATCATGATCATAACGACCACTGTAACCGTGAAAACATCCATATCCCCGTTGGTATTCTGTCGGGGCAAAAGTATACAAAAACCCCTTCTCAGAGCAGGCTGGGAAGGGGTCAGATGTCAGATTTTTCTTTTTTTTATAAAGATTTCTTTTTTTTATACAGTTTCGAGTCCTATATGGGGTGAAATTACTTCTTGCCTTTCAATCTGATTGTATCAAAGCCCTGTCCGTAGACTCCCATTACTGAAGAAACCGAGAGAAATGCGTCCGGATCTATGGACTTTACATACCTTAAGAGGATATTAAGGTCGGTCTTTCTGGTGACTACCATGATAACCTGTCTCTCCTCTTTGGAGAACCATCCCTTAGCCGGTATCACTGTGACTCCCCTCTTCATATCAAAGGCAATTGCATCCGCCATTTCCTCAACCTTCTTGGTAAAGATGAACGCCTGGACGGACTGCTTTGATCCTGAAAGATAGAGGTCGATGGCATAACCGCTGACAGTAACCTGAATGAGACCGTATACTACAACAGCAAGTTTCTCAGTAAAAGGCAGAAGTTCTCCGGTCTCCGTGAAGGAAGGGAAACAAAGGGAAGAGAGAATGATTGCCACATCGATGATGAGGATGACTCTTCCCGGAGAAGCCGCATAGTACTTGCACCATACAAGGGCAATGATATCAGTACCTCCGGTACTTCCCCCCTGTGAGATCGAGACACCGATTCCAAAACCAGCTATTATACCTCCGATAAAGGTGCAGAGGAGTTTTCCGTTGGACAACGCAAATTCATGGATGAAATCATCCGGCACCACCTTCGGAAGCAGACTGAGCATGACTGAGGTCATCAATATGGCATAGATGGTCTTGCCTCCGAACCCTGTCCCGAGAATCTTTGTCCCGATTATCAGAAGCATCACATTGAGTAAGAAGTATGTCACACCCATCGGAAGACCGGTCGCATAGAAGAGGATCGAAGCAAAACCGGACACACCACCGCCGATGAGATTATTGGGGAGGAGGAAGATGGTCCAGCCCAATGCATAGGAAACGACTCCTAATGTCACAAGGGAGTACTCCTTTATTAAAGTACCCCAGGATTGCCTTGTCATTTTATTCACCATTCTCTGTTGAATCTATCTGAGGTTTCTTCTTAATCTTCAGGCCGGTCTTGACTTCTTCAAAACCCTCTCCAAACACACTGGTCGCAGTTGAGACTGAAATGAAGGCAGACTTGTCTATTTCCCTTATGGCGTTCACAACCTCATTCATCTGATGTTTCCTTGTGATGATAAGGAGTACCTTGCTCTCCTTCTGCGAATACCAGCCGACAGACTGAAGGGCAGTAACACCGCGACGGACATCATTGATGATATGGTCCGCGATCTTCTCATATTGCGATGAAAAGACAAGAATCTGCACGGAGGACTTATTACCGAGAAGGACAAAGTCCACTCCGAATGAGAAGCCTATCATTACGACCGCCGCATAGATCATATCTACGAGTCCCTTGTCCGGGATGAAGAGAAGACACGATATGATGAATATGTCTGTGAAAAGATACACCCTTCCCGGGGAAACCGGCCAATACTTGTTGATCATCATGGCTATGATGTCGGTACCGCCTGTGCTGCCGCCTCTCAGCAGTACAAGTCCGATACCCACAGACTCCAGAGCGGAACCCACAAGTGCCACAAAGAACTTCTCATCAATGTATACGCAAAGCTGAGGGAACTTAGGCAGCATCTCAAAAAGTAGAGATGTAAGGGCTATGACATAGATGGTCTTGAAACCGAATGCCTTTCCCAGAGAGAGGAATCCCATTATAAGAAGGATGACATTCAATGTCGGATAAGTCCAGCCCACTGGGATACCTGTTCCGTACTGGATGATGGTACAGAGACCTGTCAGGCCACCACTGGCAAGACCGTTGGGAATCAGGAAGGAAGTCCAGGCCATACAAAAGATGACGGATCCAACAGTCATCAGGAAGTAGTCCCAGATAGTAGTCAGTATCTTATTGGTATTCATATTGTTATAACGACTTGTCACTTAACTACAATATTCACTATCTTACCAGGAACGACAATGACCTTGACGATATTGCCACCGGCAACATACTTCATGGTCTGTTCCATTCCACGCACATGGGCATCCACCTCCTCACGAGGCATATCGACAGGAAGCTCCACAGTGAAACGGGTCTTGCCGTTGAATGACACCGCATAGGTGCAGTTGTTCTCTATCGTATAAGCCTCCACATATTCAGGGAATTCGGCATAGGTGATGCTTTCATCATGGCCAAGAACTGACCAGAGTTCTTCCGCAATATGAGGTGCAAATGGTGACAGGAGGATTACAAGAGGCTCAAGTATTTCCCGTTTGCTGCACTTGAGATCAGTGAGTTCATTGACAGCAATCATGAATGCGCTGACAGCAGTGTTGAATGAGAAGGCTTCGATATCAGCACGGACCTTTCCGATAAGTTTGTGAAGTGACTTGAGTTCGTCTGATGATGCCTTTTCATCGCTGATTATCAAGCCATCACGGTCATAGAACATTCTCCAGACCTTCCTGAGGAAACGGTTTACGCCGTCGATACCCTTGGTATCCCATGGCTTGGACTGTTCGAGCGGGCCGAGGAACATCTCATAAAGTCTCAGTGTATCAGCTCCGTAAGTATCACATATCATATCAGGGTTCACGACATTGAACATCGACTTCGACATCTTCTCGATAGCCCATCCGCAGATATACTCACCATCCTCCAGAATGAACTCGGCATCGGCGAAGTCCGGCATCCAGTTGCGGAACGCCTCAAGATCGAGACGGTCATTGCGGACAATGTTCACATCCACATGAATCTCAGTGGTCTCATACTGGTCCTTGAGTCCGAGAGACACGAAGGTATTTGTATTGATGATTCGATATACGAAGTTCGAGCGTCCCTGGATCATACCCTGGTTGATCAGCTTTCTGAAAGGTTCCTTCTCACATACATATCCGAGATCGAAGAGGAACTTGTTCCAGAAACGTGAATAGATCAGGTGACCTGTAGCGTGCTCGGTACCACCGATATAAAGATCCACATCACGCCAATACTCATCAGCTTCGCGGCTGACAAGGGCCTGGGTGTTGTGAGTATCCATATAGCGGAGATAATATGCGCTGCTGCCGGCAAAGCCTGGCATTGTACTCAATTCGATAGGATAACCCTCATAAGTCCAATCCTTGGCACGTCCAAGAGGCGGCTCTCCACTCTCTGTCGGAAGGAACTTGTCAACTTCAGGAAGTTCCAGAGGCAGGTCTTCCAAAGACATCGGTGTCGCAATACCGTCCTTGAAGTACATAGGGAACGGCTCTCCCCAGTACCTCTGGCGGGAGAATATCGCATCACGGAGACGATAGTTGACCTTCCTGCGTCCTATTCCATGCTTCTCGACATAATCAATGGCAGCTGGAATTGCCTCCTTGACCGTCATTCCATCAAGAAAGCCTGAGTTGCACATGATGCCTTCCTTTGCGTCAAAACTTGACTCGCTGAAATCGCATCCCTCAATGAGAGGAATGACAGGAAGGTTGAAATGTCTTGCAAAAGCATAGTCTCGGCTATCATGCGCCGGAACAGCCATGATGGCTCCGGTTCCATAACCGGCAAGTACATATTCCGAAATCCAGACCGGTACCTTGCCTCCTGTAAGAGGATTCACCGCATATGAACCTGAGAAGACACCGGAAACCTTCTTGGTCTCAGTCATTCTCTCACGCTCTGTCTTCTTCTTTGCCTGAGCCAGATATGCCTGGACAGCCTCCTTCTGCTCCGGTGTGGTGAGCACATCCACCCACTCGCTCTCAGGAGCCAGTACCATGAAAGTAACTCCGAAGACGGTGTCGGCACGGGTAGTGAAGATGGTCATGTCATATTCCTGAGATCCGTTGGAGACCTTGAAAATCATCTCCGCTCCCTGGCTCTTTCCGATCCAGTTACGCTGCATATCCTTCAATGAATCAGTCCAGTCAAGGTCCTCGAGATCATCAAGGAGACGTCCTGCATAGGCTGAGACACGAAGCTGCCACTGGGTCATCTTCTTCTGCTCCACCGGATGTCCGCCACGCACGGAATAACCTTCCTTGACTTCGTCATTGGCAAGTACGGTTCCCAGAGCCGGACACCAGTTAACTGCCGTCTCACCCTGGTATGCTATTCTGTACTGCATGAGCAAAGCAGCCTTCTGAGCCTCAGTGAATGCATTCCACTGCTCTGCAGTGAAAGGTTCCACATCACCACATGCAGCATCGACACCGGCACTTCCCTCCCTCGCGAAGATATCTTCGAGTTCAGCTATCGGACGGGCCTTCTGCTGCTGATTGTCATACCAGCTGCCGAACATCTGAAGAAAAGCCCACTGAGTCCACTTATAGTACTCGGGATCGCACGTACGCACTTCACGGGACCAATCATATGAGAAACCGATCCGGTCCATCTGCTCCCTGTAGCGGGCGATGTTCTTCTCTGTCGTAACTGCAGGATGCTGTCCGGTCTGGATAGCATACTGCTCAGCCGGAAGACCGAAGGCATCATATCCCATAGGATGAAGGACATTGAATCCGCAAAGTCTCTTGTAGCGGCTGTATATATCGCTGGCAATATATCCGAGAGGATGTCCGACATGCAGGCCCGCACCGGAAGGGTACGGGAACATATCCAGAACATAATATTTAGGCTTAGAACTGTCTATCTCTGCCTTGAATGTATGATTGGCAGCCCAATATGCCTGCCATTTCTGCTCGATCTCCTTAAAATTATAGTCCATATGCACGAGTATAAAATCCCACAAATGTAATCAATATTTCTTTATTCCGAAGCTCGGTTTACCGCCTTTTTTCTCCAGCTTGAATTCAACGGGGATAGTAAGAGATGTCCTCACCTTATTTCCATTGACGCGGCCCGGTTTCCATTTCGGAGAAGCGCTCACGACCTTGACAGCTTCTGCATCAAGTGCTTCGGAGACTCCTTTAAGAACCCTGACTTCAGTCACCTTTCCATCCTTCTCTATTATAAAGTCCACCATTACACGTCCCTGAATGCCGTCACGCACAGCCTCTGCGGGGTATTTCAGATACTGGTACACCCATTTTTCAAGGAAAGTCCTCGGGTCGGAACTATGAAGGAATACAGGACGTATGTCACAGTCATAGAAGGAAACCACATCGTCATATGAGGGTCCCCGTTTCCGGACTTCATCAGGACGGAAGGACAGTGTCATTTCCGTATTGGCAAGAGCAAGGGTAAAGTTATAGATGTACTCCAGCTCCCTCTCCATCATTTCGTAGTCTATGATAGACTGGGTGTCGCGTTCGGTATTATGCTCCGGATATCTTCCTGTAGTGAAGACAACCGATGGTATCTCATTGGAGTAGAAGGCCCTATGGTCTGAAGGATAAGGTTCAGAAGCTGTGATTTCAGGCATAACAGGCTGAAGATCCACAGTGAGACTGGCAATCAGAGCGTTCATGTCGGCATTGGATGAAGTATAGGCATAGAAACCGTTATATCCGGTGCCGAGCATGTCAAGATTGACCATGGCATCTATGTTGTCGACATCAGAAAACGACCTGTTCAGGAAATACCAGGATCCAGCAAATGTCTCGTTAGATGCACCGAATGCTACAAAAAGCACAGAGCGTCTGAACAGTACCTTGTTGGTCTGGATCATCCTCGCAAGTTCAAGCATCATGGACAGGCCGGAAGCATTTCCATTGGCTCCATAGTATATCTTCTCTACCGGCGTGCCATCCACCGTCATGGTCATGGAACCAAGATTGTCTAGCCTGGCACCTACTACAATATACCTGTCCCTCAGTTTCTTGTCATAGCCATGAACAAATCCAAGCACATTGCGTGAAGTCAGGGTGTCGCCATTTTCCTTTCTGACACCGAAAAGTTCTCCTGAGGCCGGAGTGAGAACGTCCACGCCATAGGACTGCAAGACTTCAGTAACATATTCAGCTGCAAGCTGTTCACCCTCAGAACCAGCCTTGCGTCCTTCCAACATTGCAGAAGACAGATACCTCACATGAGACTTCATTGACACAACAGTTTCACTGTCATCAAGGTCTGCATATGCAAGATTTCCACGATACTGGGCGTAAGAAGAAAATGCCGGCATGAGAGCCAGCATTATAATAAGAGGTATATTTTTCATCCGTACTATCTGTTGTTAGTATATATCCACGGATTAGCCGGACAGAACTTCTCTCTTCTCAGCATCTGAAGCGCCAGAAGCGCATCTTCATAATCATCGACCGGGCAGACACCTACTCCGATAAGACCGTTCCTGCAACCGATGAAAACAGGGGAATAACCGAACTTGTCTGCCTTGTTGTACAGAGCCTTCGCATTTGAATATGACTGAAATGCACCGATTATCACATAATACCTGTTTTCCAGATTAGCGGTCAGATATCGTGAATTGTCCACTACCTGGCGAACCTGCTGAACTGGCTGAACCGGCTGGGCTGCAACTTCAGGCTGAACCTCGGCAAGAGAATCGACACAAGCAAGGGACTCCTCGAGAGCCTTTCTCACCTGCTCAAGAGAGTCGATGCACGCACGCACCCTGATCTCCTCCTGACGAAGCTGGTCAATTCTCTCCATCTCACCCTTTAAAGCATTCAACTCTTCCTTGGTAGGACGTCCTGACATCTTACGCATAAAATCACAGCTTGACAAGGTCAAAGCCACAGCAAGCATAAGGAATATTACAGATTTCTTCATAGCTAACATCAATGTATCTCTGCAAATTTAATTATTTAATGGACTGAGACAAAATAATTTTGATATATTTGTATTCAAAACCATTCATTTTTTGTCAGATTGAGCATACGGGCAGCAAAAATATCGATAATAATGACCCTTCTCTTGTCTTTTGCGACGAATTTCACAGCAAAGACTCAGGAGGTGAGGTTCTCAAAGTATTGGGCTCCACCTAAAGCCATATATATTCCCGACACAATCAAGATCTGCTTCGCTGGTGACGTCATGATGCACTCCAGACAAATGGAATATGACTACAGCAATTACTTCAGGGAAGTGGACCATCTGTTCCGGGGAGCCGACTATGCAGTCGCAAACATGGAGTTCACGCTTGCAGGAGAACCTTATACAGGCTATCCGCAATTCTCAGCACCGGATATCTACGCTGAACATGTGGCTGACAGCGGTGTGGACATATTCCTATGTGCAAACAACCATATTCTTGACAAGGGAAGCGAAGGAGCCGAGCGCACCCTGAAACAATACCGCAGACTGTCGGAAAGTCATGGCGTGAGATTCACTGGAGCGGCAGGTTCTCAGGAGGAAATGGACTCCACCACCCCTCTGTTCATAGAAGAAGACGGTATCAGAATTGCTCTGATCAACTTCACATACGGGACCAATTCAGGTTCGACGGACCACTGGCCGAAGATCAATTATCTCAACCAGAGAGAGTTTCTGCGAAGGATGCTTCAGAAAGCCGAGAATGAAGCCGCCTTCACGATTGCACTTCCCCACTGGGGTGAGGAATACCAGCTGCTGCACTCCGAGAAACAGGAAAGCATCGCCAGGTGGCTCATCGAAAACGGGGCCGACCTGATTGTCGGCACTCACCCTCACGTGGTTCAGGACATAGGATATATAGACGACGTTCCGGTGGTATATTCTCTGGGAAACGCCGTGTCAAACATGAGTGCTGCAAACACCCAGATAGGACTTTTCCTGACAGTAGAGCTGATTGTTGAATCGAACGGCAAAGTCCGGTTGGGTCAGATGGAACCGACATACACATGGTGTTCAAGACCAGGAGGTTTCGGCACGAGCTATGCTGTAGTGGCAGTTGAAGACCAGATAGGCAAAGGAGGAGAATGGATAGGAGAATGGGAATACGAAAAGATGATGACCACATACGAGAGAGTAAGGAAAACACACAATAATGAGCATTAAGAAAACCATAAGACTTGAAGCCATAGATCCGATAGAAATCTATGGAGCGGCCAATCGCAACCTTGAGTCTCTTTGCAGCTACTTCCCTGAGCTTAAAGTAGTTGCAAGAGGAGAGGAAATTATTCTGGAAGGAACAGAAGCTGACATTTGCAACTTCGAACAGAAAGTCATGCTGCTGATTGAAAGAAGACAGCACAAGAGGAACCTGACGCCATATGATGTCGAAGACCTCTTTGACGGCGAGTCCTCACCTGAGAGATACAGGCTGTGCGGCAACTCGGTGATTGTCCATGGAAACGACGGAAAGCCGATCAAGGCACGCAACAGGACCCAGGAAGAAATGGTGAAGGCATATTTCGAGAATGACCTGATCTTTGCTGTAGGACCGGCCGGTACCGGAAAGACCTACATAGCTATAGCCCTGGCTGTCAGAGCATTGAAGAACAGGGAAATCAAGAGGATCATACTCACCCGCCCTGCAGTGGAGGCCGGAGAAAGACTCGGTTTCCTCCCCGGTGATCTCAAGGACAAGCTCGACCCGTATCTCCAGCCTCTTTACGATGCTCTCGGTGACATGATTCCGGCAAAGAGACTTCAGGAGTTCATGAATGAGGGAACCATACAGATAGCACCGCTTGCCTATATGAGAGGACGCACCTTGGACAGGGCCTGCGTGATTCTTGACGAAGCCCAGAACACTAATATGGGACAGCTGAAGATGTTCCTGACACGAATGGGATGCGATGCAAAATTCATAGTGACAGGTGATGCGAGTCAGATTGACCTGCCTAACAGAAAGGATTCCGGATTGCTGAAGGGAATAGAACTGACAAAGAATATAAAAGGTATCAAGATCATCACCTTCAGGAATGAGGACATAGTCAGACACCCACTTGTCGCCAAGATCGTCAAGGCATTTGAAAAAGGGGAACAGGCATAGACCTGCTCCCCTTTTTCAATATATTGAGCCCCAGACTACTGAGCAACTCCGGTCTTTACAACCTCAGAGTACTTGTTGTATCCTGCCTCATACTCTGCTCCATCAGAAATGAAGCGATAGTAGATGTTCTTGAGGTACTCGGCGATGTTCACCTTGAGACTGCTGTCCTTTGAAACCGCATATGACTTTTCAAACGGTGCAAGGGCATTCTTAAGAGCCTCCTCCTGCTTCTCCACGATTGCCATATACTTCTTGTCGTCAAGCTCGTTTGCAGCCTTGTCCTGAAGTTCAAGAGCGATGTTGTAGAACATGACACCCTTTCCGATGTGACCGAACTCATACTCTGCATTCACGCCTTCACATGCATCATAAGCCTCAACAGCCTTTGCAAGATACTCTGCTGCCTTGGCCTCGTCCTTCTCAGCCTGGCGGAGTTCATTGTAGATATTGCCCTCTACATAATAGAGAGAAGCATTATTTGGCTCGTTCTGCTTAGCCATTGCGATGAGCTCGAAAAGTCTTGCAGGATTCTCGTTGTTCTCGAGGTAGTAGTTGATGAGTCCGATAAGGATGCTCTGGCTCTGAGGGAACTGAACGAATGCAGCCTCAAGAGTCTCGACTGTCTTTGCCTTGTCGCCGAGCTTTCCATATATGTCAGCAAGCTTTGCATAAACCTCACCACCCTCGTAGTAGTATCCTACAGCAAGACATTTCTCGAAGAAAGTCTTGGCTCTTTCGTAGTCCTGAACCATCCAGGCAGTGAATCCTGCATTATAAAGTGCAGTAGTGTCAACCTTTGAGAGCGGAGCTGTGGCAGCAGCGTCAGCAGCCTTCTCAAACTTCACACTTGCTTCTGCGAGATTACCGAACACATACTCATTCATACCCTCATCGAGGTACTTTCTTGCGATATTGTCGAGTCCTGAATTGATATCCTTGAGCTTTGACTGCTTGACATCTACCTTGTAAGCGTTCACATAAGCATTCAGAGCACCATCGAGAGCATCCTCAACGATAGGTTTTGTGACCTGGATGATCTCAAGAATACCATTATTGTTGAAATAGTAGTCTCTTGTAGCGTAAGACTCCTTTGTATAAGGGGCACCATTAAGTTCTACGACCTCGACTGAAAGAGGCTGCTCACCTGCCATGATGAGCTGGAGTTCCTGCTTTGAGGCTCCCACCCATGCAGATCCTGCAGGAACTGAATACGCCTGCACGTAAGCATCTGCAAGCTTGAGCCATGTAGCCGGCTTGACATTCTTCTTTGGATCCAATGATGCTGCCTCAGCTTTCTCAATAGCCTTCTTGACTGCCTCAGGTGATTTTGTCTGGGCGTCTGCAACCTGTACTGAAAGGAGTACAGCCAACGCGATCAAAATTCTTTTCATAACTGATAGGTATTAAGTTGATTATTCATTACTCTGTTCCTGTGACTCTGATGCAGGCTCCGCATTTTCAGGAATCTCCGGAGTCTCATCTTCCGTCTTGTTGACTGCAGACACTGCTGCTATGGAATCACCTTCCTTGATATTGATCAGACGCACACCCTGAGTAGCACGGCCAGCCTGCTTGATGCCGGAAACAGCCATCCTGATGGTGAGGCCTGAACGGTTGATTATCATGAGGTCATTCTCATCTGTAACATTCTTTATGGCCACGAGTTCGCCTGTCTTGTCAGTGATGTTCAATGTCTTCACACCCTTGCCACCTCTGTTGGTCTTGCGATACTCATCGAAATCCGTGCGCTTTCCATATCCGTGCTCGCTGACTACGAGAATCGTATGGTTTGCAGCATCTTCTGCTGTAGGATCATAGGTTATCATTCCTACAACCTCATCATCCTCATCAATATTTATACCACGGACTCCTGATGCCGTACGTCCGAGTGCTCTCGCATCGTTCTCGTCAAAGCGGCAGCAACGTCCCTTACGGCCTGCAAGCAGGATCTCGCTGTTTCCGTTTGTGAGCACCGCATCGAGAAGTTCATCACCCTCGCGGACAGTGATTGCGATGACACCGTTTGTACGAGGACGTGAATATGCCTCGAGAGATGTCTTCTTTATTATACCCTTCTTGGTTCCGAGGACGATGTAGTTATTGTTCACATATTCCTCATCCTTGAGATTCCTTACATTAAGGTAGGTCTTGATCTTGTCATCAGGCTCGATGTTTATCACGTTCTGGATGGCACGCCCCTTCGAAGCACGTGAGCCTTCAGGAATCTCATATACCTTCAGCCAGTAGCAACGTCCGTTCTGAGTGAAGAGGAGCATCGTACTGTGCATGTTTGCAACATATATATGCTCTATGAAGTCCTCGTCACGGGTAGCACTACCCTTCATTCCCACTCCACCTCTGTTCTGGAGACGGTATTCGGTGAGTGAAGTCCTCTTGATGTAACCGAGGTGAGATATCGTAATCACGACATCCTCGTCGGCGTAGAAGTCTTCAGGATTGAACTCCTCGGCAGAAAGGGCGATCTCAGTACGTCTTGCATCACCATACTTCTCCTTCATCTCCATGGTCTCATCCTTGATGATTCCCATCTGAAGTGCCTCATCTGCAAGCACATTCTGACAATAGGTGATGAACTTCATGAGTTCGTCGTACTCGCTCTGGAGTTTCTCACGCTCAAGACCGGTGAGCTGACGCAGACGCATCTCGACGATAGCTGTAGCCTGAGCCTCTGAGAATCCGAATGTCTCCATAAGCTGAGACTTAGCCTCGTCGACACTCTTGGATGCACGGATGATGTTGATTATCTGATCGATCACGTCAAGAGCCTTGAGCAGACCTTCGAGAATATGCGCCCTCTTCTGGGCCTTGTCAAGATCGAACTTTGTCCTGCGGAGGATCACCTCATGCCTGTGCTTCACGAAATATTTGATGAGGTCCTTGAGGTTGAGCGTGCGCGGACGGCCGTTCACAAGGGCCACATTGTTCACTGAGAAGCTTGACTGGAGAGGAGTGTACTTGAAGAGGGTGTTCAGAACCACATTGGAGTTCGCATCCTTCTTCAGCTTGATCACGATGCGGACACCCTTCATGGTGGTCTCATCGTTGATGTATGATATTCCCTCTATCTTCTTGCTCTCGACAAGTTCGGCGATCTTCTCGATCATCTCGCGCTTGTTCACCATGTATGGGATCTCGGTCACGACGATTGTCTCGCGTCCCGAATCGCTGACCTCGATATCAGTCTTCGAGCGGATGACGATACGGCCACGACCTGTCTCGAATGCATCCTTGATGCCCTGACGGCCCTGGATGATACCTCCTGTCGGGAAGTCCGGACCCTTGACATAATGCATGAGCTCCTCCACCGTGATCTCAGGATTGTCAATGTAGGCACAGATTGCGTCACAGCACTCCGAGAGGTTATGAGGGGCCATATTTGTGGCCATACCTACCGCAATACCTGAAGATCCGTTCAGAAGAAGAAGCGGAACCTTGGTCGGAAGCACGGTAGGTTCCTGAAGGGAGTCGTCAAAGTTATTCTGAAAATCAACAGTATCCTTTTCAAGATCAGCCAGAACCTCATCGGAAAGCTTCGAGAGCTTGGCCTCGGTGTATCGCATGGCAGCGACAGGGTCACCGTCCATCGAACCGAAGTTACCCTGTCCGAAGACGAGAGGGTATCTGAGGCTCCAGTCCTGAGCCATTCTGGCCATTGCATAATATACGCTGGAGTCACCGTGCGGGTGGAACTTACCGAGCACCTCACCGACGATACGTGCAGACTTCTTGGTCTGGCTGGTATGTCTGAGGCCAAGTCCGTCCATTCCGAACAACACTCTTCTATGTACAGGCTTGAAACCGTCACGCACATCAGGGAGTGCCCTGGACACGATCACAGACATCGAGTAGTCGATATAAGCGCTCCTCATCTGCTGGTCGATGTTCACCTGCTCAATTCTACCTGTAGTTATTTCGTTTTCCATATACATCAATTACTTTATATACTTGTAATACATCTTGGCAAAGTTACGAAAAAATTAGTAATTTTGTGCAATCAAATTCAATTAAATCGCACCGAAAAGATTATGGAAATCACGATATCCGACCAGCTCCATTCAGTAATAAACTTCTCACGCGAGGAAGCAATGAGAACGGGCAGTTATGGAATTGCTCCAGACCACCTGATCCTTGGTCTCCTGCGACATAGGGAAAACTCCGCAGTGGATGCCATGAGAGGGCTTGGAGTCGATGTGGAAGAGCTAAAGCAATTTATTGACAGTCATATATTTACCAACGAACATATCCCATATTCGGAGATCGACAGCATCACATTCTCAAGAGGAGTGCAGAATGTTTTGAGCTTCACGATACTCGAGGCCACGAAACTCAGGAACAGACAAGCCGGAGTCGAGCATCTTCTTCTGGCCCTATGCCGTGCAGGAGACTCGTATGGCGTCACATATCTGAGAGATCTTGGAGTCGACTATGGAATGATATACAGATATATGGAAAAGAATTCCATGATCGAAAAGGGCCCGGAGGAGAGCGCAGAGGAAGAAGAAGCTCCGCAGATCAGGATACGTGCCGTGCAGGAGGAGACAGAGCAGGAAGAGCAGAAGGGTTCTGCACTCGAAGAATTCGGATATGACATCACCAAAGCTGCGCGCGAAGGCAAGCTGGATCCTCTGGTGGGAAGGGAGGATGAGATCAGCAGGGTGATTCAGATACTCGGGCGAAGAAGAAAGAACAATCCCATGCTGGTGGGAGACCCCGGTGTGGGAAAATCTGCAATTGTGGAGGGAATCGCGATAAAGATCATCAACGGAGACATTCCACCGGTTCTTGCAGACAAGAGACTGATATCCTTGGATTTAGGCTCCATTGTGGCTGGAACGAAATACCGCGGTGACTTCGAGAAGAGGCTGAAGTCCATCATCAACGAAGTGGCAGCCAGTCCTGACGTCATTCTTTTCATCGACGAGTTCCACACAATAGTGGGAGCGGGCGGCGCATCCGGCAGTCTGGATGCAGCGAACATGCTTAAGCCGGCCCTCGCGAGAGGTGACATCCAGTGCATCGGAGCCACTACGATGGACGAATTCAGAAAGATTGTCGAAAAGGACGGAGCGCTGGACAGAAGATTCCAGAAGATCGTGGTCGAACATACGGACATAACGCACACCATTTCCATCCTCGGTCGCCTGAAGGCCAACTATGAGAAGCACCACAACGTCATATTCACAGACGAGGCCATAGAGGCATGCGTGAGGATGTCAGACAGATACATTTCGGACAGATGTCTGCCGGACAAGGCGATTGATGCAATGGACGAAGCGGGAAGCATGGTACGTCTGAAAAATCCGAAGAAGACAGGGACAGTTACAGCAGAAGACGTTGCAGAAATCATCTCGAAGATGACCGGCATCCCATCCGGAAGGGTTGCAGAAGGCGAAAGTGTCAGACTCGTGAAGATGCGCGACAAGATAAGCCACAGAATCATAGGTCAGGATGAAGCCATCGACAAGGTGGTGCGTGCAATCCAGAGGAACAGGGCCGGAATCAAGGACCCGGGGAAACCGATCGGCACCTTCATATTCTTTGGTCCGACGGGAGTGGGAAAGACCCAGCTGGCCAAGTCTCTTGCAGAGTACCTATTTGATTCAGAGGAGAATATGATCAGACTCGACATGAGTGAATATATGGAGAAGTTCAACGTGTCAAGACTCATCGGTGCTCCTCCGGGATATGTGGGATTCGAGGAAGGAGGCCAGCTCAGCGAGAGGGTACGCCGCAAACCTTACTGTGTCGTGCTTCTTGACGAGATCGAGAAGGCACATCCTGACGTATTCAATCTTCTGCTTCAGGTCATGGACGAAGGACGTCTGACAGACAGCAACGGAAGAACGGTCAGTTTCAGGAATACCATTGTCATCATGACTTCCAATGTGGGCAGCCGTGAACTTGACGAATATGGAAGCGGAGTGGGATTCAACACTGCCGGACGCAATGTCCAGGTGAACCGCAGGAGCGTTCTTGAAAAGGCAGTCAGGAAGGCTTTCCCACCGGAATTCATCAACCGCGTGGATGAACAGGTATTCTTCAACCCGTTGACCAAGGAGGACATAGGAAAGATCATAGACATCGAACTCAAAGGCCTGAAGTCAAGAGTGAAGGACGCAGGATTCGATCTCAATGTGACCCCGGCTGCGAAACGGTTCGTAGCGGATGCCGGCTATGATCCGAGCTACGGTGCCAGACCACTGAAGCGAGCCATCCAGAAGTATATCGAAGACCCTGTATCCGAACACATCATCACAGACAAGATGTTCGGCGGCGGTCATGGAAACGGCAAGCTGAGGGTGGCCCTGTCAAAGGACAAGGAGAGCACTGTCGTGGAATGGGCTTAAGCCAGACTTATATCCATGAGTTCGAGGTCCATCTCGTTAATCATATCCACAAGAGTTCTGTAGGACGCCTCGGAAGAAATCATTGAGCTGATGCGTGCGAGAGTGTTTTCTGTATTCATGACTATAAATTTTAAGTGTTCTGTATCATTTTGTTGATGCAAAGATAGACCCCCATTGTGCCAATTCACGGCACATTTCATTGATTTATGATAAAACTTGCAATATTTGACCTTGACGGCACACTTCTGAACACCCTGGACGACCTTGCCGGGGCATGCAATCATGCGCTGTCGCAGTGCGGATGTCCCACACATCCTACCGAAGAATACAGGCTTCTGGTGGGACGAGGAATCGCGAACCTGTTCCGAGGAGCACTTCCCGAAAGCATGAAGAGCGATGAAATGGTCGAGAAGATGCGTTCATATTTCCTCCCCTACTACAACGAGCACAAATGCGATCTCACAAGACCTTACGACGGCATCGAGGAAATGCTGAAAGATTTAAGCGATGCCGGAATCCAGCTCGCTGTAGCATCCAACAAATATCAGGAGGGAACAGCAGAACTCATCAACAGATATTTCAAGGGCTTCAGCTTTGTCAAAGTGCTTGGTCAGAGAGAAGGATTCCCCATCAAGCCGGATGCAGGAATCGTCCGTGAGGTCATGGATGAACTTCCCGGCATCAACCTTGACGAGGTCGTCTATTGCGGCGACTCCAATGTAGACATGCAGACCGGCATAAACGCCGACGTCAGGACAATCGGAGTGACATGGGGGTTCCGGTCACCTGAAGAACTGGCGGCCTATTCGCCGTGGATGCTTGCAAAAAGTCCATCTGAAATTTCAGAAGCATTGCTCAGTGTTCGGGAATAATTCATAACTTTGTCTCGTATGGGTACTAAACCCAAGGGAAAGCATATGAACAACACCGAAAGATACACAGACAAACTTGCCAAATACATTCTTGCAGCTGCAGGAATCGGAATCATAGGGCTTATCTGCTGGTACTTCAGCGACATATTGATATATATCCTGCTGGCTGTGGTAGTCTCCCTCATAGCCCAGCCCGTGATGACTCTCCTGCGTAAGATCAGCATCAAGGGACATAGGGCACCGGACTGGCTCCTCGCAATGATCACCATAGCCACATTGATACTGATATTCTTCGCTGTCATCACCATGATCGTCCCTATCGTCAGCGGAATCATAAAGGGTATCTCGCTGGACAGCATAGAGACTGCGGCACGCCATATTTCAGGCCCTCTGTCTGAACTGAACACACACCTGAGAGAGAGTTTCCCTAAGCTTGGCGACGACTTCCGCATCGAGTTTGCCGCCATCCAGGAGCTGCAGAAGCTGTTTGACCCGTCCATATTCTCGTCCGTGATAGGTTCAGCAGCATCGTTCGTCACAGATTTCGGAATCGGAATATTCTCTGTAGTCTTCATCAGTTTCTTCTTCATAAAGGACGACGGCCAGTTCACAGCCATCGTAAGGGCCCTGGTTCCGGACAAGCATGAAGCAGAATCGGCAAAGGCCATCGGAGACATAAGCTACCTCCTCTCAAGATATTTCATCGGAGTGATGATAGAAGTGCTTGGAGTGGCTCTTCTCAATTTCCTCGGCCTCCTTCTCATCGCCAGACTCGGATTCAACGCAGCCCTCGGCATAGCTTTCCTTACAGGCATACTCAACGTGATGCCATATGTAGGACCTCTTATCGGAGGTGTGATGGGAACAGTGCTGGGACTTGTCATAAAATACAGCAGCGCAGTGCCTGTGGGACTTGACGTAAGCTTCACGGCATTCACCCTCATACTGATCGCGATATTCAGCTTTACCCAGCTGATAGACAACATACTTTACCAGCCTGTAATCTATTCTACCAGCATCAAGGCAAAACCGCTGGAGATTTTCATCGTACTCCTTATAGCCGGACACCTTGCCGGACCATTGGGCATGATTGTGGCCATTCCGTGCTACACTGCAGTGAGGGTAGTAGCGTTCCGGTTCTTCAGACAATACAAACCCATACGCAGGCTTATTCCATCAGAGAAGCTTATAACGGACTAAATATTATGCTGAAAAAGATTTTGACACTCATTGCTGCAGCCATGACCTTGAGCCTTGTCTGCACAGCGGCAGAGAAGCCTGCCGACGATTTCATATCACCTGATGCAACGTATCTCTTCGCCAAAAGAGACACATGCGACCTGTTCCTGGACATATATAATCCGGCAAAAGGGAGTCAGACTATTTTTGAGGGCAAAGAGAAGCCTACAGTCATCTTCATGTTCGGAGGCGGATTCATCAGAGGTACAAGAGACGACGAAAGCTACCACAAGTGGTTCAGACAGCTCACTGAAAACGGCTATCGAGTGGTTTCAATAGACTACAGGCTCGGACTCAAGGGATCGGACAAGGTGGGAATAGCACAGGTGAATGTGCTTGACAAGGCTATCCATATGGCCGTGGAAGACCTGTTCAGCGCGACTGAATTCATTATAGACAATGCATCAGAACTGGGGATCGATCCTGACAACATGATCATCAGCGGGTCATCAGCGGGTGCCATCACCGTAATGCAGGCAGAATATGAGATAGCAAACAAGACCAGATGGGCTTCCGCACTTCCTGAGGGCTTCAACTATGCCGGAGTGATGTCCTTCTCAGGTGCAATCCTCTCTCGTGAAGGAAAGGTGGAATACAAGACTTCGCCATGCCCTACACTCATGCTTCATGGAACTTCCGATGAACTCGTACCATACAAGCAGATAGCCTTTTTCAATCTCGGATTCTTCGGAGGCGGAAAACTGGTGGAAAGATTTCAGAAATTCGGGCTGAACTACAACATGTACCATTTCATTGACTACGGACATGAGATAGCTGCTTCGATGTCGACCACACTTGACCTGCAGCTCAGATTCATCGAGACCAACATCATGCAGGGCAAGAAGAGGATAGTGGAAGCCTGGATATCAGATCCGGACGTATTCAAGGGTGAAGGTCCGCAGTCAAGAAAAGAACTCTACGGAAAGTAGAGTCCTGAAATTCTAACGGAGATCTGTCACAATCCAGGAAGAATCGAAATCAATCGGAGGTCGGAAGGCCTCCGTTTTTTTTATGCCTTCCGCCTTCATTGCCTTGATCTTCACTTCAAGCAGAACTCCCTCATCGAGTTCCAGAGTCAGAGTGTCACCATTGACCTGACATGCTTTCCCCTCCTGTTCCAGATTCATCAGGAGAAGGGCCGGATTTGCAAGATAGCCGGCAGACTGGGATTCAGCCGACTCCACAAAGACCTCCTTTGCAGATCCGTCAATCATCCAGGTGGTTTCACTATCGCAGTATATCTCCAGACCGTTTCCACTCATATGATAGGAGTTGCCCTGGATGCGTACTGTGCCCTCCCCGGAAGTCTTCACACCCGACATGGTGGCCGTAAACTCATAATCAACAGCCACACACTCCTCTTCTGACTTCTGACGGACAGAATCCAGAAGAGACGGCTGAGGGACAGAGCCTGCTGCTGTCAGCAATATGAGAAATAATGAAAGAAGCATGACCATCTCATTTACTCCTTGACAAATGCAGAGAGCACCTCATCAAGTTCAAGTATATTGGTTATCAGGACCTGTCGTGGCTTTGAGCCTTCCTGAGGTCCTACAATGCCGGCAGCTTCAAGCTGATCCATAACCCTTCCTGCTCGTGCATATCCCATGCCAAGACGTCTCTGGAGATCCGATGTCGAACCCTTCTGGGTGTTCACGACCATACGGGCCGCATCCTCAAAGAGAGGATCGATGTTGGCCATATCGATTGAACCTCCGCCGGACTCTCCATCCTGAGATTCAGGAACCGGAAGGTAATACGGAGTGTTACAGCACTTCTTCCATCCTGTCTGATCCCCGATAAACTTGGTGATCTTATTGATCTCAGCCATGCTGACCAGAGCACACTGGATTCGTTCCATCTTCACACCCGCATAGTAGAGCATGTCTCCCTTACCTATGAGATTCTCAGCTCCGGTCGAATCGAGAATGGTCCTGGAATCTGTTCCAGAAAGCACACGGAAGGCAATTCTTGTAGGGAAGTTAGCCTTTATCAGACCAGTGATCACATTCACTGATGGACGCTGGGTGGCTATTATCACATGGATACCTGCAGCCCTACCCTTCTGTGCAAGACGGATGATGGACGCCTCAATATTCTTTGCAGACTTCTTGGCTTCCTGACTTGCTCCACCAGCCATGATGAGGTCTGCATACTCATCAATGACCACCACAAGATACGGAAGGAACTTATGGCCGTCAGTAGGAAGAAGATGGCGGTCCTTGTATTTCTCATTATAAAGCTTGAAGTCATTCACTCCGGCTGAAGCGAGAAGATTATATCTTTCATCCATCTCTATGCATAGGGAGTTGAGGATCTGCTCAGCCTGCTTAGGAGTCTTTACAATGGCATTCTTACGTTCCTCCTCTTCATTTGCCGCCATAGGAAGCACGGCAAGATAGTGCTTCAGGAGAGAGTTATACGAGGTGAACTCCACCATCTTGGGGTCAATGAAGACAAACTTGAGTTCCGTAGGATGCTTGGCATATAGGAGAGAAGATATTATCACATTGAGTCCCACTGACTTACCTTGTTTTGTCGCACCGGCGACAAGGAGGTGAGGAGCATCAGTGAGGTCGAATGTCTTGACCTCCTGAGTGATGGTATATCCAATGGCTATCGGGAGTTCAGCCTTGCTTTCACGGAACGATTCATCATTCAGCATGGACTTGAGCGGCACGATTGAAGGAGTGCTGTTAGGCACCTCTATTCCCACACTGTCCGGGAGGGTCACCACACGGACGCCACTGGCACCGAGCGACATGGCGATCTCCCTATGGAGATTCTCGATTGCTGCCACGCGGACTCCAGGAGCCGGAACCACCTTGTAAAGTGTCACTGTAGGACCAACGACTGCAGTCACACGTTCCACCTCAATCCTATAGTTCTGAAGAGTGGCACGGATGCGGTTGTTGTTGATGTCAAGTTCCTGCTGACTGACCTTGTGCTGTCCTTCTGCATAATCCTTCAGAAGGTCCAATGGAGGAAATTCGTAACGCTCCAGCTCAAGCCTGTTGTCAATGCGAGGCAGTTCCTCTGTTATATCTTCTGTAAAATGTTCACCTTGAATAACTTCAAGTTCCGCTGGCTCAGAAGCGGGCTCAGTTCCAGGACCATCTTCTGATCCGGACTCATTCGCTGAAGTCCCATTCTCCACAACGACAGGCTCATCTGTCTGGACAGTTCCAAGATCCTGAAGCGGGACATCAACAGGTTCAACGACAGGCTCTTCATCAGAATACATGTCTATAAGAGTCTCACCTTCTGCCAAAGGTTCGGCAGCTGTCTCTTCTGTTTCCTGAACCGGTTCCGTCTCCACAGGGTCCACTTCCTTCTCCTTGCGTTCTCCGGTATTGGCGAACCAATGAGCAAAACGTCTGCTGGCCATCAGTCCCCACGCAATGATGAGTATGAATATGACAAGAGCCGAAACTATGGAACCCATGAGGTTGTTCATCCACAATATGACAGCATGACCAGCATCACCTCCAAGTCCTCCACCGAAGAATGTATCGGATGTAAGCTGTTCGGAACAGAAAGCAAGGAAAAGCGAAGCAAGGAAGGTTCCGCTCACTGACAGGAAGGCCAGCCTCAGAAGACCGATGCTCCTGTCCCAATAGAATAGTCTGTAGGCACAGGCACCCAAGAGAAAGATGAGTGCGAAGGCACCAAGGCCGAAACAGCGCGTCACAAGGAAGAAGGCCCATTTATATCCAGACTTACCCGCCCAGTTGGCCACTTCCACTCCCCTGTCCATCATATCCGGATGACTCAGAAGACTCTGATCGGTCTGCCACGTGAAGAGGTAGGAGACCACTGAGACAAGGGTGAATAGAGCAAACACCAGAACGGCTACCCCGGAATATTTAAGTATATTGGACTTCTTCTCCGGATCCATATCAGAAAAGAACGAGAAGCTCCTGCGCTTCTCATCCTTCATATCTGTCTTCTTAGTCCTTGCAGCCATATTATTTATGCTGTTTTCTCATTTTGTGATTATTCTTCTGCTTCTGCCCCTTGAACCTGGCCTGTCCGTTACCCTGCCTGTTATGGCCGCCTTCATTCTGAACGCCTCTGAGCTGAAGTCCTTCCGGAACCTTGATCCTATAATCGGACAACCTTTCTATATCCTGAAATATAGTCTCATCAGACACGGTATCCTTGTTCCAGATAAGGTACTGCTGACGCATATACACTGCAAGCGTACGGAGCATCGCAGTCCTTTCCTCGCCATCTTCCTTCTCAGCCACAAGATCTATCATATTCTCAATGTTCCTTCCATAGTGAGAGGCCTTGATGGGTTTCTTCTGAAGCGGGACAGGTTCAGGACGCTGATTGAGGCTTTCCCTTTCCGGCATAGGATATGGAGAATCCACGTCAAGGTCGAAATCCGCTATGATATAGAGGTGGTCCCAAAGCTTCTGCTCAAAGTTCTCCTGAAGATGCACGGCCGGGTTGAGGGTCTCCATAACCTTGATTATGGCTCTTGCCTGTTCATTACGTTTGGCCCTGTCCTCAATCGTCTTGAGATAGTCAACCATTTTCTGGACATTTCTTCCGTATTCTGGTATATGGAGGGTAACTCGTTCAGTATTATAGAGTAGTTTGCATGTATCTGTCGCTTCCATAGTATTCATCTTTACAACTGACAAATATACACATTTTATATCACAAACACAATCTCACCGGAATGGACATACCAAAGGAAAGCAGAAACATTTTCGTGCCCCATTCTCTGCCAGATTCCCGCATATTTTCTCAATTTTGTTTCATAACTGCTGTCATGTTCACCAAATTTGTAGTCTATCACGATCACCTCGTCATCACGTACCACAACCCTATCGGGACGATATACCTTTCCGTTGGAATCGATCAGAGAGACTTCATTCATGATTTCGGCTCCACCATCATGGAACCATCCACGGTCAGCCACCTGAGCTATCCTCTCAGCAAGAAGGCCTTCCACCTCGGCAGCCTCTTCTGCAGTCAGCTCACCTGAAGCCTCTGACAGGCACACTGCAGCATGCAGGTCCTCAGGGACCTTCACTCTCGAGAGCACATCATGAAGAACTACACCCTTGATCCTCCTGGAAGCGGATATTCCCGCATGTCCGTCTTCAGAAAAGAAGTCCTGAGAATCTGTAGAAAACTTCAGACGGCCTCTTTCTCCGACAGACTTTTCCTGATCCGAATCATCAGGATTAAGAGGGATGGAAGGAAGTTCATCTCCACCTGTCATAAAGGTTTCAGGGTCGCCATCACCGTCTTCATGATATTCTGCAAAACTCACGATTTCACCGACATCGAACCTTTCCGACCCACCTTCACATGCCGAGCGCACCACCTTGAAAGGAGGTATAAGTTCATCATTACCAGGAACATCACTACCAGATGACGAGACTGAAGCAAACCAATATAGCATCTGCGAAAAATCAGCAAAGGCAGTCAGGTCGCCATCACCGATGGCCTTCAGACACTTGGCCGGAGGAGTCCTTGCTATCAGATGCATACCAAGGGCAGCACGTGTCATGGCCACATATATGGTGTTGATGTTGTCAACCTGCTGTAGAAAGCTCTCCTTCATGAAGTCCTTTGCAAAAAGAGTATCCTTCGATGATTTGGAGAGGGTCACATCATACACCCCGTCCGCAACACCGGACAGCAGAGTGCCGTCCAACTCGGGAACACACCAGCAACGTCCTGCCTTATAGAGAGTTATATTTTCCATGTATGGGATTATGACATAAGGAAAATCCAGTCCCTTGGACTTATGTATCGTCATGACACGAACGCTCTCTCCCGAGGATGGAGAGGCTATGGACGGATTGTTATCCTCCCAATGCTTCAGGAAACCACGCAGACTGTTTCCGTTGGATGACACATAATCCTGAAGATAATCCAGAAAGGACTGTATATGCAGGACCTCTCCCTTCCAATATCCCTCGCCATCGTTCCCCTTCAGTTCCCGTAAAAGCGACTCCGCCATATCTGTCAGACAGGTACATCCCTCCGGCAAGGATATATCGAGACTCCTTGCAAGATAGCCGTTGACCGTGTCCTGAGGGTTATCCACATAGGACATGAGGGATACGAGACGACGGACTGTAAGCGAGCTTTTCACCCTGAGCGAGTCATCCGTGACCACGGCGACGCCATTCTCGATCAGGAAGGATGCCACCTCTTCACCGATTGCGTTACTTCTGACCAGGATGGCGATATCTGAGAGCCGGGCACCCTTGTCCCTGACCTCATTCACGGCATCAAGCACAGCCTGGAGTTCGTTTTCCCTGTCACAGAATGTAAGGCTCACATTTCCGCTGTCGGAAAACCTGGTGCCGACCTTCTGCTGTACATCAGCGTATATCCGGGTCAGCGGACCGTTCTCCCCGGATCCGCTCATCCGGTCAAGGAGCTTCGCAGCAGACTTGAAGAAACAGTTATTGAAGTGCACAACATTGGACAGACTACGATAGTTCGTGTCGAGAACCTCCTCCTTATGGTCAGGGAACTCAGACGGTACGGTCTCATCAAGAAGTTTCCAGTCCGACCCACGCCATCTGTAAATGCTCTGCTTGACGTCTCCGACAATTAGATTGTCCCTGCCGTTGGAATCACTCTCACGCAGCAAGGGATAGAAATTGCTCCACTGCACACCAGCAGTATCCTGAAATTCATCAAGAAGGAAATGCTCATATCTGACTCCCAGCTTTTCGTATACAAAGGGTGCATCAGAGCCATCGATTATATCACGAAGAATCATGTTCGAATCATCTATGCACAATACGTTCTTTTCCTTCATCAGTTCATTGAAAGCACGGTTCAGCTCACCGGATATTCCAAGGCCGTATATCTGCCGATCAAGGATGATTGCAGTGTTATAGACCTTGTACTCCTTATCGAACAGTGAGCAGAAATCCTCCAGAGGAGCAACAAGAAACGGATGGACCAGAGGCAGAAGTCTGGATGCCTTGGCCTTAGGGAACCACAGGTCGCTGTCGAGTGCCTTGGTCACGAACGCAGGTGTCGGAGCCTCTATCACGCTGTCCGTTTCCGGCTCCGCATAGGCATAAAGCGCCTTCATGAAACCCCGGTTTGTGTCAGCCGGGTTCACTCCCGCCTGTTCCAATATATCCAGGGCCCGCCTTGCCTTCGTCTGCACTTCCATCTGAAATGAATTCCTGATCTTCCTGCACTCTTCCCTTATCGCCTTCAATTTATCCTTAGAGCAATCAATATCCGATGAGAGCCCGTTGCGTTCCATAACCTCCTGTCTCTGAACCGATTTCAACCGCTTCGCCATTTCCAGAAGATTTGCATCCATGCTGTATCTTCCACCCTGTTCTATCTGCTCCAGGACATTCTCTGTCAGCCAGGAAAGCAGGCCGGAATCCTCTTCCGTAAGGGAATCCAGAATGCGGTCCACACTCTCGGCCACAAGGGAGTCCTTGTCCAGCTCCACCTGATAGGACGCGAACTGGCCGATCTCTCTGGAAAATGCCTTGAGGGTCTGCTGGAAGAAACTGTCTATTGTGCTCACAGCAAAAGCGCTGTAGTCATGAAGCATATCACTCAATACAGCACGCGCCTTGGCTTGAAGGTCTGCATCAGAAGAAATCCGTTTCGGGACAAAGTAGTCATGATACTTTGATGCTGACGGACTGACTGACAGGATGTACAGTTCCTTCAGAATCCTGCTCTTCATCTCATCCGTGGCCTTGTTGGTGAAAGTCACAGCAAGAATATGCCTGTATGCATATCTGTCCGGGTTCTCCAGAAGGAGACTTATATATTTTCGCGCCAGAGTATAGGTCTTTCCTGACCCGGCTGACGCCTTTATGATCTGAAGTTTCTGTTTCATCGTCCACAAATCATCTTGAAATCACAATAAGAGCATATCTTTTCATCCTTTGTGCGACGGAAGGGAACATCTGTGTCGCACATCTCATTCAGGAGCAGTGCAAGACGCTGAGAGACAGCATCATAGAACTTCTGATTCATCTGCACTGCAGCCGGTGCGTTCTTGAATATATGGGCTGTGGAATAGACTGAGTTCCAGATGATTTTTCCTGCCATATCGGGTCTGGACTGAAGAAGCATATCATATATATAGAACTGGAGGGCTATCTTCGGCCGGTCCTTGGTGTCAGGTGAAAAAATGCTGTCCGCTATGCTCTCCGCATTGGTATCATCAATATTCTCATCATCCTCCAGCACTTTTCCTGTCTTATAATCCACCACACGCACCTGACCTTCACCCAGAGAATCCAGCCTGTCCACAAAACCCTTGAACTTCATTCCGCAGAACTCTCCCTTGAACTTGATC
The DNA here is from genome assembly GCA_017502125.1 of Bacteroidales bacterium. Taxonomy (GTDB): domain Bacteria; phylum Bacteroidota; class Bacteroidia; order Bacteroidales; family UBA932; genus Cryptobacteroides. The sequence goes on from JAFVVN010000029.1 coordinate 70,110, forward strand.
TCAGTTCCGAGCATATCAAACCCCGTCTTTCCCGAGGACTCAAGAAGTTCGATATCCCTCTGAACGGTCTTCATGACATATCTCACTATGACATCTGCCACTACAAGATTGCGTCCGGTGACCTCTATGGCGCTCAACTGACTCATTATCAAAGCTTTTACCTTTGCCCTAATATCATTTTCCCTTGAGAGCCACGATTCGAGATATACTTTCTCCACCCTCCGCAGCGGCTCGTTCTTCAATCCGTGATTCCTTTCCATGTCATTAAAGAAGAACTCCGCGCTCATCGCTTCTTCTGACGTATACAGGGCACGCATCGTATCATGATACACTGTTCCAAACATACCATAATCCAGTGACTCGGCCACTTCTTCCTCCGGCCTCAGACCCTTGACAGTCGAATAATAGAACTTCGCCGGACAAGCCAGATAATTCTGAAGAGTAGTGGCTGAGAGTTCGGTATCCTTGATGAGAGCCACATCATCTCCAGTCTTGGTAATATCTTCCATCTGAGGTACGGACATAGTATCGAACTTCACCACATACCTTCTTACAGGGACCCCGAAATGATATTCCAGCTGCTTGACATACCTGCTCTCCTCACCTGACTTCAGCCCCTCCGTGCGGGAATCTACAAGCATCCATACCCTTTCTGCGCGTGATATCATCCTATAGAAATAATAGGCCCAGACTGCATCCTGATACTCATATGTGGGCATGCCGAATCCCCTTCTCAATTCAGGAGGCACAAAAGATGAACTCACACTACGGCGCGGGAAGATCCCCTCATTGGCAGACATGACAACTACATCCTTGAAATCCAGAGCTCGGGTCTCAAGAGGTCCCATTATCTGCAGGCCCTTCAAGGGCTCTCCCCGGAAAGGTACTGACACACTGCCAAGAATCTGGTTCAAAAGCCTGATGTAAGTGAGGGGAAGGACTTCAAGAGCTATTGTCTGAAGTATATTCACAGACCTGTAATATTCCTTGGCATATTCCAGTTCCAGAGCAAGCCCGCAATCTTCGACAAGCAATGCCGCTACCGTGCGGATCAGTTCTTTCTGGTAGTCCGCAAAAGACTTGATCTGATCGATGGAAGCCAGTTTCGGGTCGGTGACTACAGGTCTGAAGACTGCAGAGAGGAGAGGTGTCCGGCAGAGATCGGACTGGGGGATATAGTATTTGGCAGCCTTCCTTATCGATGCCACCTCCTCTTTTGTAGCCTCGTCTGCCACCTTTTTGAAGATTTCACTTGAAAACAGGTCCCAAACCTGCTTATGATAGAAATACCAGCCATCCTTGCGATTGACCATATGCAATTGGATGGATGCGACATCGGACATCATGGAATAGAAGAGGCTACCGGTCATCTGAAGTCCCATAGTCACGTTTATATCCTTGATTTCCAACGGAATGGCATTCAGCACAGGGCGTAGAAGGGTTTCATCAGGAAGGACCACGGCACAATCCGCTCCTATAACTGACAAACTATTCTCCTTCCTTTGCACGACAATTTGATTCAGGATGTCAGGAAGCCGTTTGGCCTGGCCCACAGAAGATGATATGCTCACCACATTGACCTGAGGGACCTGCACCCCTTCCGGATCCCAGCGATAAGCCTGAGGGAACTCCTGCACATTGGCAGCCATGAAATATGACGAACGGTTCTGAGGGTCACGGATCATATCTCCTGACCAATCCCAGCAAAATTCTGCCAGTCCGGCATCACGAAGCCTTCTCAGCAATGTCTTCTCACATTCATTCAGGGCATTCAGACCTATAAAGACAAACTTAGTCGTATCCGGAAAAACTCCTTTGAAGACATCCTCCACACTCTCAGATTTCAGGCGCTCAGCAAGATCACGATATACCATTCCTTCATAAGCCAGACCCTTATCTCTAAGGATTTCCCTATATTTTAAATATATTGGATGTAGAATATTCCATATCTGAAGAAAACGGCTCTTGACATCGGGATTATCACTACCAAGGTCAACGGTAAGCCTTCCTGACTGGTCATTGAAATGGCTCAGGAAGCCTTCAATAGCCTGACGCTGGGTCTGTGTGAGATATTCGAAAGTATCCTGAAGGGCCTTATAATCAGCGACATTCGTAAACAACTGGGAGGCATCGACGAGATATTTATCCACATCATCGAAATCACCCAGAATGACATCGCCCCAGAAGATGAATTCATCAAGGGACTCAGCCTTGGAATTCAATGCACGATAGCATTCATAAAGTTCCAACAGGAGACGAACGCGGTCTGATGACAGCAAGCCGGATGCCTTATAGAACAGATCATTGATGGTGAGCATCTGAGGAGCTATCACAGGGGTTCCACCTGCAACTGCCTCACAAAGGTACTTCGTGAAGAAAACCATCGAACGACGGTTAGGAAACACAAAGCATCTGCTGCTTATATCACCTATATCATAATAATGGTCAGCGACCTGCTTCAAGAATGGCGTCATAACTATCTATATTACTTTGCAAAGATAGCATGTTCTTTTGCCAAAGTGTAGCACATAAAGAAAAAGTTAGGATAGTTTTCGTCCGAACCCGGCCTGTCGGTACCCACAAAACGTGGGTCAAAATGGGAGAATCGGGACCGACGACAAGGTATGAAATAGTGACTACGACAGGATTAGCCATCGCTGCGCGATGCCTTTTCCTGATGTTAGTCACGGCATAGCATTCGGAGCTGCAAACGCCCAGGCGCTATCGCGCCTTTGGCGTTCTGTTTTAGTGCAGTTACGAAAGCAAGCTTTCGACTGCACTAAAACAGAACGCCCCGCAAATTGCGGGGCGTTTGTACAGATTGCTCTGCTCTGGTGACTCCGACAGGATTCAAACCTGTAACCTTCTGATCCGTAGTCAGATGCTCTATTCAGTTGAGCTACGGAGCCGATTTGCAGCTACGCTGCTATTTCCTTAGGCCTCCTTAACGGTAGCAACCTTCTTCTCCTTAATACGAGCCTTCTTACCTGAGAGTTCGCGGAGGTAGAAGATGCGAGCGCGGCGAACCTTACCTACCTTATTGAGCTCGATTGACTCGATGAATGGTGACTCTATAGGGAAAATCCTTTCAACACCTACACCGCTTGCAACCTTGCGAACTGTGAAAGTTCTTGTTGCTGCAGATGCTCCACGAAGCTGGATAACTGTACCTCTGAACTTCTGAAGTCTCTCCTTGTCACCCTCCTTGATTCTGTATGTTACGGTAACAGTGTCACCGGCTTTGAATTTTGGGTAGCTGGCTACTTTCTCATTTGCGAATGCCTGCTCTACTACTTTAATAAGATCCATTTCTATTCTCAAATTAAGTTTTGTGGCAACATCACGTTAATTTTCACCCGGCGTGAGAGGTTGCTTTGATTTTGGGACTGCAAAGGTAGGAATAAATTTCAAACCTCCAAACTTTTTTAAAGTTTTTTAGAACAAATCCTTCAATTTATCGAAAAAGTTCTTGTCTTCCTTGGTCGGATTCGGGTTAAAGGAGTCTTTCCCACGCAATGACTCGACTATTTCCTTATCTTCCCTGTTGAGTTTCTTAGGAATCCAGACAGCAAGCTTGACATACATATCACCCACTCCTCCATAGCCGTTGACAGTAGGAAGACCCTTGTTACGAAGTCTTACCACAGTTCCCGACTGAGTACCCGGTTCCACCTTGATCTTATATGCCCCGTCGAGACAAGGCACTTCAACATCTGCTCCGAGTATCGCATCCGGAAGCGAAATGACCTTTGTATAGAAGAGGTTGTTGCCCTCTCTCTTGAGGTCCTTGTGCTCCTGCTCCTCAATCACCACAAGAAGATCGCCATTTATTCCATTGTTCTTGGCTGCATGTCCCTCTCCCTGGATAGTGAGCTGCATTCCGGCCTCTACTCCTGCAGGAATCTTGACCCTTATGGTCTCACGCTTGCGTACAAGCCCTGTTCCGCCGCAGGTACGGCATGGATTCGTTATTATCTTTCCCTCTCCGCCACACTGCTGACATGTGGAATATGTCACTGTCTGACCGAGGAAAGAGTTGACCACCCTCTGCACCTGGCCTGTTCCGTTACATGCAGGACAGGTCTTGATGTCTGAACTGTTCTTTGCGCCCTTGCCGCCACACTCAGAACATGGCACACTCTTCTCTATGCTGATTTCCTTCTCGACTCCACGAGCAATTTCCTCCAGGGTGAGCTTGACACGCACTCTGATGTCACGTCCGCGATACACCTTCTGCTGACGCTGGCCTCCACGTCCTCCGCCAAAGCCTCCGCCGAAACCGCTGAAACCGCCAAAACCACCGAAGCCGCCACCGAAAAGGTCATTCAGGATATCGTTCAGGTTGCCGAAGCCACCGCTGAAGTCAGGTCCGGCACCTTCAACGCCGGCATGGCCGAACTGATCATAGCGTGCCTTCTTATCAGCATCACTGAGCACAGAATACGCCTCCGCAGCCTCCTTGAACTTCTCCTCAGCATCCTTGTTACCAGGATTCTTGTCAGGGTGGTACTTGACTGCCAGCTTTCTGTAGGCCTTCTTTATTTCGTCAGCTGAAGCATCCTTACCGACGCCCAGCACTTCATAATAATCTCTCTTATTTGCCATTGCCTGATTAAATTCCAACTACAACCTTTGCAAAGCGTACAACCTTGCCGTTAAGTGTATATCCTGTCTGAACGACATCGAATACCTTTCCCTTCTGCTCTTCATCCTGAACAGGGAACTGAGCCACTGCCTCGTGAAGATCGGTATCGAACTCCTTGCCTTTGGCCTCAATTACAGCCAGTCCCTTGCTCTGAAGATATGACAGCAGCTTATGATAGATCAGCTCTGTTCCTTCCTTGGCTGCAGAGCTGTCATCAGACTCTTTAAGCACCACCAATGCCCTTTCGCAGTCATCAAGCACAGGAAGAAGTCCCTTGATGGTATCCATCGATGCAACACTCACCAGTTCAAGCTTCTCCTGAGAGGTACGTCTGCGGAAATTATCGAATTCGGCCATCAACCTTATATAATCATCCTTATCCTTGGCCACCTGATTCTCAAGCTCCGCCACCTTATTTTCCAGCTGAGCCATCTTCTCCTTCTTCGGATCCTTCTTCATGAAACCTTTCTTCTCCTTTGACGGAGTTTCCTTCTTTTCCTTCTTTTCCTCCTTTACCGCTTCGGTCACCGGTACTTCCTTCACAGTCTCCTCCTGAACATTCTGTTCCATGTCCTTCTGTGTGTTTTCTGACATATCTTTTGATCTCCTTATAACTAATCTTACCAAACAACAGCGCCAATAACGCTGCTATACTTAACATTATCAACATATTCCATTATATTCCCGTTCACTACCACACGGAAACCGGCCGCAAAGATAACAAATAATCTGCCACCCGTAAATTTCTGACAATATGTCAGTATCATTCAACCATCCTGTCAGTAACCGGCTACATATCCTCGGTTAGTTCAAGCCAGCGCATTTCCTTCTCATCCGTCTCCTCAAGAATCCGCCCTATGCGCTCGGATACCTCCTGAAGGCGATCGAAAGGGAGCACGCCGCTTCCCAGCTGGTCCTCAAGGTCCTTCTTCTCTGCCTCAAGCGCCTCCAGATCCCTCTCTATCTGCTCAAGCTCCTTCTGCTCCTTATATGTCAGCTTCTTCTTTTTGACAGGGGCATCCGAAGGGGCGGCGGACCTGGCGGCCTCTTTTGCAGCACGTTCTTTTTCAGCCTTTTCCTGAGCGCGGGCCGCCGAACGCTGTTCAGCCTCATATTCCTTTATATATTCGCGATATTCGCTGTAGCTTCCTACAAAATCCTTCACAAGACCATCACCACAGAATATGAAAAGATGATCCACGAGCTTATCCAGGAAATGACGGTCGTGGGAGACGATTATGAGAGATCCTCCGAATTCCTTGAGATACTCTTCGAGGATGTTAAGAGTCACGATATCAAGGTCATTGGTCGGCTCATCCAGAATCAGAAGATTCGGCTGCTGCATCAGGATGGTAAGCAGATACAGTCTGCGCCTTTCTCCACCACTGAGCTTCTCCACCTTGTTGTTCAGCATCTCATGAGGAAAGAGGAAACGGTTCAGCAGCCAGGTGTCATTGACAATATCCAGCACCGTATCATCAGGATTGAAGGACATTCCGCTCTGATGATAATAACCTATCTTCAAGGACTCTCCTCGCTCGATCACTCCTGTCATGATTCCGGGGTCATCCTCAAAAAAGCGTCCTGTCAGAATGTTCAGGAAAGTGGACTTGCCGGCTCCGTTACGTCCCACTATCCCCACCTTCTCATATCTTTGGAAATTATATGTGAAGCCGTCCAGATAGCACTTGTCCCCATAATAGAAACTCAGGTCCTTGCAGTTGATTATCTTGGTCCCCAACCTCGTACCTCCCTTGACAGCCTCCATGCTCACCTGCTTCTGTGTATATACCTGAGAAGCCCTGTCCTTCAGGTCGTAAAAGGCATTGATACGGTATCTTGCCTTTCCGGTCCTGGCGCATGGGGTGCTACGTATCCATTCAAGCTCACGACGAAGGATGTTCCTGACCTTATCTGTCTCGGCATTATAGTTGGCGATGCGTTCCTCACGCTTTTCAAGAAAGTTCTGATAATTACCCTTATAGGTATATATCGCGCCATGATCCATCTCCATCACGGTGTTGCAGACACGGTCGAGGAAATAGCGGTCGTGAGTGACCATCAGAAGGGTGCAGCGGGAACGGCCCAGATAACTCTCAAGAAACTCGATTGCATCTATATCCAGGTGGTTGGTGGGCTCGTCCATAATGAAAAATTCAGCTTCCGACGCAAGCATCTGTGTGAGCGCGACTCTCTTCACCTCACCCCCGGAGAGCTGCTTCATGAGCTGATACGGATCCGGAAGATTGAAGTTGGTCAGGAACTTTATCACCCTCCGTTCATATTCCCACACATGTTCCTGGTCCAGTCCGCTGGTGAATTCCACACTCGAGGACATGATCTGGTCGAATATCGTCTTCTCGGGATCGAAGGGATAGTCCTGCTCTAGGAAGGCTATCTTGATATCCTTGAGAAACATTATCTTTCCACCGGAATCAGACTTGTCCTTTCCGGCCAGAATCCTCATCAGAGAGGTCTTTCCGGTACCGTTAGGTGCAATGAGAGCGATCTTGTCGCCCTCATTTATGTTGAATCCTATCTTTTCAAAAAGGACCTTAGGTCCATAAGACTTCGATATATTCTCTATCTGCAGGTAACTTGCCATTATCTTTGCTTGATTTACCCCTTTGGGGATCAGTCTTCCATATCATCAAACCCGAAATCCGTCGCAAACCTCTCGGCGATATCATCAGGCACATCAAAGCTGAGGTTATCCCAAAGGTCTTCCATCTGACGGCGGTCCTTCTTGGTCGGACGACCCGTTCCCCTGTCACGCTTGAGGAAGAAGGTTTCCACAGGAGCACGCAGCTTGTCCAGCTCTTCCTGTGGGGTGAGATTTTCAGCATACCTCGGGACAAGTCTGGCTCCCTGACGTTTATCCACAAGCTCCAGAACCTTATATGTATAGGTCACCGCACCCTTTCGGGCCACAATGACATCCCCCACCTTCACAGCCTTGGACGGCTTGGTGTCAGCACCGTTCACACGCACCTTTCCTCCCTTGCAGGCATCTGTCGCATCCGTCCTGGTCTTATAGACCCTGATGGACCACAGATATTTATCTATTCTCAACTCATCCATTTCAGAGACCCATCAGCTGAAGAAGTTCAACGGACTCGCCCCCGCCGGTGCAGAAGGCTCATCATCATCAAAGGCACCATCCTCGAGACCTTCATAATCCTCATTCTCAAGGAAGGCTTCGGTATTCGGATCTATATATTCATCCACATCCTCCGCAGGGCGTGTCACAGCCTCAAGAAGGATTGTGTCCTTGTCTCGCGGAACAAGGAAGAAGTCAGGCATATCGGCTGGAACCAGAATGGTCTCGCCCTTGGCAAACTCATAGCTATCCATCTTCGGCTGTCCGTTCTCATCTTCCGACGGCACCTGGATGGACGCTGCACCTTCGACACATATATATATAATGAAGCTCTCGAACTGCTCGGTATATATGTGCAGAGGGTCCGTAAGGTTCAGTTTGGTCACATTGAACTGAGGGGATTCTATCAAGGTCTCCACCACCTTAGGCTCGTCATCGTGGCAATGGCACTCATCCTCATGACAATGGCACTCCTTTTCCCAAAGAGGTCCCTTGTTATAGCACGACTCATCGAATCTGCCATAATCTATGACATCAATGGCTTCATCAAGATGTATCTTACGGGCAGTTGCCGGATTGAACTCACGTCCCCAGTCATAAAGCCTGAAGGTCATGTCAGACGATTCCTGAATCTCAGCCACAAGGATTCCCCCGTCCGCGGCATGAACCATACCTGGAGTTATATAGAGGCTGTCTCCCTTCTTTGGGCAGATAACATTCAGCACCTCTTCCACGGTTCCGTCATGACACCTGTCATAAAGTTCCTGGGCAGACATCTCGCGGTTGAAGCCGGCATATATCTTTGCACCCGGTTTCGCATCCATGATATACCAGATCTCAGCCTTTCCGAGAGAGTCATATCTTTCAGCGGCCACCTCATCATCGGGATGTACCTGAACAGAAAGCCGGTCATTCACATCAAGAAACTTGATCAGAAGCGGGAACTGACGCCCATAATGGTTATACACATTCTCTCCGACCACCCTCTCAAGATAAGTTTCCATTATCTCGCTTATGGTGTTGCCTGCCAGCCATCCGTTGCTCAATACAGAGTCCTCGATGCCCATATCGGCAAGTTCCCAGCTTTCTCCGATCTTCACATCTGCGCCAAGAACAGTCTCATTGCCCTCATCATCACATTCAACAAAGTGTTTTCCAAGCTCTTTGACAAGAGCGTCTCCACCCCACGGCCTTGGAGAAGCAACAGGGATGAACTTGAACGGGTATAACTTCTTTTCCATTTGATTCATTATCTCAAGTTTACATTACCTTTCAGAAAGCGTGGCAAATATAGGCATTTTATCGGTTAGTCCACTATGAGATCTGCCGTTTTTGGTATGGATATTGACTAATGTCGATACAGCCTGCGGATGCAGGCAGGATAAAACAATTTAACAGATAGGAGAACAAGATATGTTACCAGCAAAAAGAATCAACGGTCAGAACTGGATTCCGGATTTCTTTACTGACTTCTTTGAGGGAAATGCCCTCACAAAATTCAACGGCACCACACCTGCAATGAATGTCAGGGAGGATGACAAGTCATACAATATTGAACTCGCAGCGCCGGGCATGTGCAAGAAGGACTTTGACGTGCACATCAGCAAGGACGGCAACCTGGTCATCGAAATGGAGAAGAAGTGCGAGGACAAGGAATGCAAGAAAGAAGGAAAGTATATCAGAAAGGAGTTTTCATACTCGAAGTTCCATCAGACACTGGTGCTTCCGGACAATGCGGACAGAGACGGAGTCGAGGCATGCGTTGAAAATGGTGTTCTTAATGTAAGGATACCAAAGCTCCAGACAGAGAAGGTGGAGAATGAAAAAAGGGTGATCGAAGTGAAATAATGCAAACAATTGCTCAACAGATTGGTTTTCATTGGTTTTGGTTTTGTGAGCATCCGATGGCGGTTTTCAGTGATGGAGACCGCCATCACTTTTTTGTAATTTTTTCAGAAAAAATGCAGGAAAAATTTGCAGGTTTCGAAAAAATGCGTACCTTTGCATCCGCGTTCGACAAAAACGCATAAGTCTGAACAAATGGTGCGGTAGTTCAGCTGGTTAGAATACCGGCCTGTCACGCCGGGGGTCGCGGGTTCGAGTCCCGTCCGCACCGCCAGAAAAGAGTTCTTCGGAATACTTTCGCCGCTTATTTTGTTCGAGAACAAGGAAGACGAACGATGAAGGAGGGAGCAACCTGATGGTTGTGACCGACTGAAGAGAGAAGTCTGACGCAGTTATCGGACAAAAGAAGCAAGAAAAGGGAGCATAGCTCAGTTGGTTTAGAGCATCTGCCTTACAAGCAGAGGGTCGGGGGTTCGACTCCCTCTGCTCCCACCACTTCAAAGAAATCACCTTTCTAGTTCGCTAGAGAGGTGATTTTCGTTTATAGTCCCTTCTCTGATGGACTGAATGTGTTCCTATCTTGCGACCAATGGCTTTTTCAAAGTTGCGACCAGATTTTGAAACAATAAAAGTTTCACTATCAATCATTTACGCAATGAGAACAACATTCAACATCGGTTTCGTATGTAGACCATCCAAGACTCAGAAGTCAGGCTTAGCTCCTGTAGAGATGACAATCGTTATCAATGGAGCAAGAACCTACCTCTCCCTCCCAAGAAAGGAACAGCCATCCACCTTCAAGAAGCTCACAGAATCCAAGAAGCCAAACGAACTGAAGGAATATCTGCAAGGTGTATATAATAAGGTATCACAGAAGTCCAAAAAGAAACCGAACCATCAGCCATATAAGGCAATGAGGCTCTTCTAAGGCATATTTGGTCGCAAATATCGAACATATAAGTGAGTGGATTTTTTGTAAAGAGGGGTATATAATAGAAAGAAAAAACCACTCAACTAAAATCTTTTCTTAACTTTGTCATAACTAAAGAAATGGTCTTATGAAAAGATTTGTCTTTGCTATTACTTTGCTTTTAGCTTCATTGAGTATTGCGTATTCTCAAAACACTTCATCTGCTGAGTATTCTCTTGCTGTTAAGTTTAGAGGTCTAGCAGACCAATTCATATACACAGATGATGGAGTTGCAGTACAAAAGGTCATAAGTGGAGTTGGTACAAAGGAGAAACTCTATGAAAAGGTTCTCCATTTCTTAAATCGTTATTATAAAGATTCTACAGATGTCATTCAGGTAAACGATAAGGAAAATGGTCTTATCGTAGCTAATGGCTATCATTCCTTTTACATTACCGAGATCAACTTTGGCAATGCCGTCAAGCATAATATCTTTCCTATCATTAAAGCCGAGTGCAAGGATGAGAGGGTTAGAGTGACCATCACCATTGACTACATAGATGAGTTTAGGAAAGGTTCTAAGGGATATAATGGAGCCCCTGACAAACCTGCCACAACAGAGAGAGTCTATATCCCAGATCTTTACAAGAGCTATAAAACTATAGATGATGCTCAGGATCGTAGATTCCCATTGTTTGATGGCTTTCAAATATATCACTGTATTCAGCATATGCTATACTTGACTACAGAAATAGATAATGCAATCAACAAAACTACAATGCTTGCTACCGATGATAATTGGTAGTTATCTGCTGAATATTATAGCCTTTTTAATGTCTTCAGACATAGCATCCTTTATCATCTGAAGGTAGTACCCATTAAACTGATCAAGAGTCTTCTTAAGCATAGGCTTTGGATCAATTCCTACTGTTGTGATCTTTCTGCTTATAAGGAAGGCTAGCTGCTTCTGAGTTGGGAACTTTCCATTAGACATTGGTCTTGGCAATACAGGCTTGATCTGAATCCACTCCAAGATCTTGTTTGGTGGTGGTCAGTGAGGCTTGGATCCGTATTCCATATATTTCCAATACTCTTCAAGAGACAGATTGACCATGTAAGAGAATGATCCCACTACCACTGTAGAGCTGACACTGTTAAGGAGCTTCTGTGAAGCTACACTGTCATTCTGAATGAGCTGATCCTTGTAGTTCTCTGCTACATCTTTTCCATACTGTTCCAATACTGAGATGAGCTTGTCAAATTTTATCAGTTCCATAGGCTTAGTGTGTTCTTTTCCATTCCTCAACATCTTTAGCTTGCCTTCTGTCATACTCCACTGCAAAGGAGATGATGTTGAAGAATTCGTAGATATTTACATCCCAGACATCCCTTCAAGGAAGCTTTGTTGTATCGGAGTATTTCTTGATGAGACAAAGCCAGCTATAAGCAGTCGGTTCATCTCCTCTATCTTTTCCATCAGAGCTTCGATCTTGACCTTCTTCTGTGGATCCTTCTCTTTCCTCATCATCTTCCTCATCAGGTAATCCAAATAAATTTGAAAAGCCTTTATTGAAAGCAGACAGTCTTTGAGAAAAAAAGAGGATCTCATTTGCCTTTACGATGCTGATGTTCTCTCTCAGACTCTCAGCTAGCTTTGATGCATCATATCCTTCACCGTACTGTGCTATGGTCATATGCTGAAGATCCACATCAACTGTGTATTCCTGGTCTTCGATCTTGATTGTGCCACCCTTGAATTTATGACTGAACTCAAAGGAAGAGAGCCACTGTATCTTGCTTATAAGGTCATTTGCTTCAGACACAGAGAGGTTGTATACTTCCTCTTCAGGTACATCACACAGCAAAGCACATACAGCTTACATTGACACTGCAACCAATATGATCAACCACAGCATCTGAAACAAAGTGGACTCTATCAGAGTGGAGTACAAGTACCTTGAAAGGAAAGTTTACAGAGACAGTGTGATTGTGAAGGAAATACCTGTAGAAGTAGAAGTGGAGAAGACTGTGTATCCTAAGAGCTACTGAATAATGATGATTACACTGATTATTATAGTTGGTGTATGTCTCTTCAAAATTTATCGTAAATTTGTTGTGATCTAATAACCACTCCTATGAATCAGAGAGATTTCCAAGAAGCAAAAGCAACATTTCAATACACAAGGATCTTCAATGAAAGAAAACCTTTTCACAAGTTGAGAAAGGACTTTGTTAAGAAATTCACCGTTGATAAGATCTCCAAGATGAAACTTGATGACTATGTTCAAGGTAAGCAAAATAAGGAATCATTCTGCTATGGTGTGGAGTGGCTTCTTGATCCTCTCGGTAAAATTGTAGGATCAAACTGTAGTAAGTTCGGTATCTACTATTCAGAGGAAGACCAAGAGTATAGATTTGTTAGCAGATTTGGTGATGATTATAAATCTGCATTTAAGTGTATTAAGGATGAGATTCTAGACCTTCTTGATGCAGGTGCTAAAGAAGAATATGAAAGAATTGAAGAAAATCTGCTCTCTCCGATGTTCAAGGGTAAGATCCTATCCATCTATTATCCTAAAAAGTATTTGAATATCTTCTCGAATGAGCACCTTGATCACTATCTCATTGGGTTGGATCTTGACACCACAGATCTTCTGAAGAAAGATGCCATATACAAGAGAAGAGCTCTAGTTGACTTCAAAGATGCAGATCCTGATATGAGAGCTTGGGATCTTGATATGTATGCTGTCTTCTTGGTAAGTCAGTACCCAAAAGAGCCAAAAGCTAAAAAGGATGAAAAATATATTGGTGCTCAGGAAAAAGAATTAAAATTCCAGACTATCGAAGGCTTCAGTTATATTGAGAATCTGAGTATAGATTATGATGCTGAAAGAGAATCCAAGAAGAAGGAGTCTAAAGCAAAGGATGGTAAAGCTGACTATGAGAAGGAGCAGAGGAGAAAGACAAAGCTAGGAGATAGAGGAGAGAAGATAGTAATGATGGCTGAGATCAAAAGAGTGATGGAGGAGAGAGGTGTTTCTGAAGCCAAAGCTCAGAAGCTTGTCATAAGGGAATCTCTTACAAATGATGCTATAGGCTATGACATAAGATCTGTCAACTCAGATGGTACTCCTAGATACATTGAAGTAAAGTCTACGACAGGAAAAGCAGGTGATATGTCTTTCTTCTATACGATCAATGAGTTGCAGACAGCTCAAGATTTGAAAGAGGATTACTATGTCTACCTTGTATATGAGATTCTCAGTAAGAACCCCAAAATATGGGTGTTGAAGAATCCGTTCATCGGTAATCAGCAACTGACACTAGAGCCAATAAAGTTCAAGGTGAATGTTCAAACCAAATAAAATTTGCTAACTTTGAAAGACTTAAAGGATCCATTATGAAAAAGCTAGCTCTTATTATCACAACACTGTTATTCTCTGTGTCTGTTTTTGCACAGGAAGATGTGACAAAATTTTTGGGAATTCCTGTTGATGGATTTAAACCCGAGATGATCAGAAAACTTAAAGCTAAGGGATATACTGAGCATTCATATAAGCCAGATGTTCTTGTAGGTGAGTTTAATGGCAGAGATGTAGAAGTAAGTGTTGTGACAAACAACAATAAAGTTTATAGGATCTTTGTTCAGGATGCCTATACTGTTGATGAATACAACATTAAGATAAGGTACAATACTCTGTGCGAACAGTTTGAAAACAACAAACGATACATATCTATGGCAGTAGAAGGTCAATCTATTCCAGATGATGAGGATATTAGTGACCAGATGCTTTATGAGGACAAAAGATATGAAGCTTTGTATTTTCAAGTACCTGAACAAGTAGACACATTGGCAGTTCAAACAGCTTTAAGAGAAAGGGTTCTTGCTAAATACACAGAGGAGCAATTAGCAAATCCAACTTCAGAAATGCAAGAAGAGGTACTCAAAGCAACATTTGACATTGCTTTTGAGATATATAAAAAGAAGTCTGTTTGGTTTACTATCAATAAGGAAGGTAACAGGTATCGTATCTTGATGTACTACGATAACAAGTATAATGAAGCAAATGGAGAGGATCTGTAATATCTGTACTGTTCTCTATGAAGGGTTATATATATAGGTACACATTCCCTGATGGCAAGGTCTATATTGGTCAGACAAGAAGACCTGAGGATCTCCGTATTAAGGAGCATTTAACAGAGTCTATCGGGTCTGCCAATAAGGGCTTTTGGGAGGCATATACCAAGTATGGAGAGTGTGAGTATGCAACCATAGCTACCATAGAAAGTGATAATCTTGATGAACTTGTAGCTAAACTGAATGCTTTAGAATCTCACCTCATTTCTGAATACAAAGCAACAGATCCACAGTTCGGATATAATAGGCTTTCAAAAGGAATGGTTGTCTCAGATCGTAATGAGATCCTTAACGATGCTTTGAGATCAAGGCTTGCAGAAGCTAAGATTGAAAGCCTACCTTTTGAGGAAATGTGTGATCAGATCCTTTGCAAAGTATATGATACAAAAGAGCCTTTAACAGCAGAGGAGAAAGAATTTGTCAGAGAATTTATCTTCACAAATGGCATTTTTAATGTCTCAGACTATGACTTAGATGAGATCCATTTGCTTGATGAAGAAGAGCTGTTTATGTTTGAAGAAGCAATAGATGCAGCAAGATTCTTCAGAGAGGATGAAATGACTGAAAATATAAGATATGATGTTTATTCTAGAGCTGATGAAATAGTTGAAGAAGCTAGGAATGAAAAGATCATTGTTCAGATTGGATCTGATGGTGAAATTGTAGCTGAGTACAGTTCCTTTAATGAGATTGCTCAAGCATTTGGAGTGCCTAGACCTGACAATGTCAGAAATGTTGTTAAAGGGAAACAGAAGTCTGCATATGGATTCAGATGGATGTATAAAAAAGATTATCTGAATCAGAAAAATGAGTCTGAAGAAGGTTGTTTATTCTAAGAAAATCTGGCTTTATTCATACAAGTTACATATCTTTGCAGTGTTCAATATCTGCGACCTCTTTTGAAGATAGCATTGGTCTGAACGAATATTAGGATCTAGAAAGCAGCAAGTTAAGTGATATAGAGTAGTCGGGGGTTCGACTCCCTCTGCTCCCACCAAAGAAAACGCCTTTCAACAATGTTGAGAGGCGTTTCTTATTATCTATCAGCACGTTACGCTAAAACGCCTGCGGCAAATGCCGCAGGCGTTTTACTATAAAGCATTGTGGGTCAGGCACTTGGTCACACACAGGGGTGTAAGGGCGCAAGGCCTATCACAGACATGGTGGGTTGCCGGTGAGCCAGTCTAATTCTTCTTCCAGAGTTTGGTCATATCCTCGAGAGTCTTGCCCTTTGTCTCCGGAACAAGTTTCCATACGAACACTGCAGCCAGGATACAGATCACACCGTAAAGGCCATAGGTGAACGCATGCCCGAAGTTCTCCATAGAGCCAAGGCTCATGTTATAGAGAGGGAGGAAGGTCGACGAAACGATGAAGTTGAATATCCACTGGAAAGCAACTGCGATGGCTACTGCCGCACCACGGATGGTGTTAGGGAAGATCTCAGAGATGAGAACCCAGCATATCGGACCCCAGCTGAACATGAATGAGGCACTGTAGACCATTATGCTGATGACAGCCACGACAGGAGGCAGTGACGCGACAACGCTGGTCACAGCTACGCCGGCTGCACCGACAGCCATTCCAAGTGATCCCCATATCAGAAGAGGCTTACGGCCCCATTTCTCCACCGTGAAGATGGCTACGAGGGTGAATGTTATATTCACGATACCCATGAGGACAGTCTGCATCATCGGGTTGCCCATTCCAAGGGACTCGAATATACGAGGTGCGAAATAGAGGACGGCATTGATTCCGACAGCCTGCTGGAACACGCTGAGCATGATGCCCACAAAAATCACAAGCCAACCGTAGGTGAAGAGCTTTTCTGTCTTCTCGGCAACTGTCTCCTTGATTTCTGCCAATATCATTTCTGCCTTGACCTTGCCATTGATCTTTGTGAGGACAGTCAGCGCCTGGGCGTCATTTCCTGTCATGGCAAGGTATCTCGGAGTCTCAGGAACAAGGAAAAGGAGCACCGTGAAGAGTCCTGCAGGAACTGCTTCGCTCACAAACATATATCTCCACCCCTTTTCGATGCACCACTGTGCATCAGCAGGATTCATGATCTGATTGATTCCTTCCGCCATCTTCTGAATGACAGGTGCGATATGGTCTCCGAGAATCATAAAGTTCACAAAGTAGACTACCAGCTGACCGAAGATTATCGCAAACTGGTTCCATGACACAAGGGTACCTCGAAGATTGCTTGGAGCCACCTCCGCTATATACATCGGGCATATTGCCGACGCAAGTCCCACGCCGACACCGCCAAGGACACGGTAGAGGTTGAAGGCAATCAGCAGAGAGAACGAAGGATGTCCTTTTTCAAAGAAGAGGAACTCGGGAGAGTATGAGCCCAGGGCAGAAAGGAAGAAGAAGATTCCTGCCATGATGAGGGATTTCTTTCTTCCGAGCCTTGATGCACATATGCCGGACAAAGCCGCTCCGATGACGCAACCTATGAGCGCGCTGGAAGAGGTTATGCCGTGCATGAAGTCAGTGTACACAAAGTCTGAGGCACCCATGAAGAATGCCTGCAGACCTTTTTCCGCTCCGGAAATCACCGCTGTGTCGTATCCGAACAGCAGTCCGCCTATAACAGCCACAAGGACTATCGAGAAGAGATAGCCCTTGCTGCCTTTATTATTTGAATTTGTCATAGTCAATGGTATATAGATCCCCGGTCGAGCCGGGATGACGTTGTGTCAAGCCATGGATGACGGTTGGTCGAGCCGGGGATGACGACTAGCAATACATGTTAAGGATTGCCTCGTAGAGTTCCTGCTTGCCGGAAGTCTGCTTAGGCTCGTTTACTTCCTTGCCATAAGCGTATACGTCCTCAAGAGTGAGCTGTCCGTCCTCGAACTTCTTGCCGAGACCGCCGTCGAAGCTTGAATAGCGCTCCTTCACCATTGCACAGAGAGGAGACTCCTCGAGGAGAGCCGCTGCGTTCTCGAGAGCACGTGCCATTGCATCCATTGCCGCGATGTGAGCGATGAAGATGTCCTCAAGGTCGGTAGAGTTACGACGGGTCTTTGCGTCGAAGTTTGTACCGCCGTTTCCGAGACCGCCGTTGCGGATGATCTGCATCATTGCCTGAGTGAGGTCGAAGGAGTCGATAGGGAACTGGTCGGTATCCCATCCGTTCTGGTAGTCACCGCGGTTTGCGTCGATAGAGCCGAGCATGCCTGCGTCAACTGCGCATGCAAGTTCGTGCTCGAATGTGTGACCTGCAAGAGTTGCATGGTTCACCTCGATGTTCACCTTGAAGTCCTTGTCAAGGCCATGAGCCTTGAGGAAGCCGATAACAGTCTCTGTGTCAACGTCATACTGGTGCTTTGTAGGCTCCATTGGCTTAGGCTCGATGAGGAATGTTCCGGTAAAGCCCTTTGAACGTGCATAGTCACGAGCAAGGGTGAGCATCATTGCAAGGTGCTCCTTCTCGCGCTTCTGGTCAGTATTGAGAAGGCTCATATATCCCTCACGGCCACCCCAGAACACATAGTTGGTACCACCAAGCTCGATAGTAGCGTCGATTGCGTTCTTGATCTGGACTGAAGCACGTGCAACTACATCAAAATCAGGATTTGTCGCAGCTCCGTTCATATAACGCTTATGACCGAATACGTTTGCTGTTCCCCAAAGAAGCTTGATGCCTGTCTCGGCCTGCTTCTCCTTGAGGTAAGCCACGATTTCCTTGAGACGAGCCTCATACTCCTCAACATCTGCACCCTCTTCCACGAGGTCTACATCGTGGAAGCAATAGTACTCGATTCCCATCTTCTGCATGAACTCGAATCCTGCATCCACCTTATCCTTTGCAGCCTGTATAGGGCATGCAGCGCCGTTCCAAGGGAAAGTCTTTGTTCCGCCGCCGAACTGGTCTGCACCTTCTGCACAGAGAGTGTGCCACCATGCCATAGAGAACTTGAGCCACTCGGCCATAGTCTTGCCGAGAACCACCTTCTTTGCATCATAATAGCGGAAAGCCATAGGGTTTCTGCTCTCCTTGCCTTCAAACTGAATCTTGTCGATTCCTGGGAAAAATTCTTTTGTTGCCATTGTTTTATGTTTTGTTGTTTATAGATTTCCTGACTACGCTGAAATGACAGTATCACATACGGGATTTCCAAAGTTCATATGCCTCGGTGTATTCGTCCTGTCGTGCAGGCTCGATGACCGCCAGCTTCTCAAGGGTAGAGAATGCTTCATTGTTGTCCTTATATATGCCTGCACCTATTCCGGCTCCCTTTGCAGCTCCCACTGAGCCATCTGTATCATAAAGTTCTATGACTGCTCCGGTCACTCCGGCAAGGGTCTCACGGAAGATAGGGCTGAGGAACATATTGGCGTGGCCGGCGTGTATCCTGCTCACATCCATTCCCATCTGCTCCATCACCTCGATTCCGTACTTGAAGGAGAACACGATTCCCTCCTGGGCGGCACGAAGAAGATGTGCCTTCGAATGCACATTGAAGTTCACTCCATGGATGGAGCTGCCCACTTCCCTGTTTTCCAGCATACGCTCAGCACCGTTTCCGAAAGGCATAATGCTGACTCCGGCACTGCCTACAGGCGCAGTCGCTGCAAGGTCGTTCATCTGGGCATATGAGACACCTTCCGGTGCAACATTGCGTTTCATCCATGAATTCAGGATACCCGTACCGTTGATGCACAGAAGCACTCCAAGACGAGGGTCATCTGCCGTATGGTTCACATGAGCGAATGTGTTCACACGGGATTTAGGATCATAATTCACGTCTCCGAGAACGCCGTACACCACTCCGGAAGTACCGGCTGTGGAGGCAATTTCACCAGGGTTGAACACATTGAGTGACAGTGCATTATTAGGCTGGTCTCCTGCACGGTAGGTCACAGGGATGCCCTCGGCAAGTCCAAGTTCCGCAGCTGCCGCAGCCGTCACACGTCCCTGTTCCGAGAATGTAGGACATATGTCTGCCAGATGCGAAGGGTCTATTCCATAGTGATCCAGAAGAATCTGAGCCGGAGAGTTCTCTGCAAAGTCCCAGAACATACCCTCAGAAAGTCCAGAGACCGTAGTCCTGATCTCTCCGGTCAGTTTCATCGCTATATAGTCTCCAGGGAGCATTATCTTATATATCTTCCCATACAGTTCAGGCTCGTTTTCCTTCACCCATGCGAGCTTTGATGCTGTGAAGTTGCCCGGCGAATTCAGAAGATGGGACAGGCAGCGCTCATGTCCTATCGCGTCAAAGGCCCTCTGACCATATGGCACCGCACGCGAATCGCACCAGATTATTGATGGACGGAGAACATTTCCATCCTTGTCCACGCACACCAGACCATGCATCTGATATGAGATACCTATCGCCTTGATGTCATTCGGACAAACCCCGGACTCAGACATTATATCTTTTGTGGCCAGCTTGAGGTTTTCCCACCATGAGGACGGTTCCTGCTCAGCCCAGCCTGGCTTCACAGCGATTATCGCCGCCTCTGATTTCGGATGGAAAGATGTCGCCACACATTTGCCGGTCTGGGCATCCACGAGACTCGCCTTCACTGACGAGCTTCCTATATCATAACCTAAGAGAAACATACCGATACGTTTTAGTGTCATATTATACATACAAAATTAGCAGAATTGAAACAGGTTTGAAAACTTTGTCCCATATTTACGCTAAGTATGTTGATATACCATTATATATCAACATACTACAAATGTATAAAATATTTTCAAAATACTATATCGGTCACAGCCAGGAGGCAAGGAAGTGCAGTCCTGGAGCCCCGCCCTTGCGCCCGAATACGGACCTGTTCAGAGTATAGAGCCTTGCCGGCTTGTGTCTGACGTTTCTTTCAATTTCATCAGTCTCCTGAAGCAGAGAAAGAGAAAATATCTTCTTGCGGAAGTTACGGTTATCGATCTCTATACCGAGCACGGCTTCAAACAGATTCTGCAGCTGTCTCACCGTAAACTTTTTAGGAAGCATCCTGAAAGCGATGTCAGACCACAGGATATCCTTCTGCATGGCAGTCAGGGCATCTGAAAGAATGTCCATATGATCCATGATGAGATGGTGGACATCATCAACGTTTCTCCATACGGCTCCGGATTTAGCCGTGAAGTTCTCCAGTCCCCTGTCCAGCTTCACGAGGGCATAATACCCTACTGTCACCACCCTGTCCGTGCTTATTCCATGATACTGACATATCCATTTCAACTCATCCTCATCCACCCTGTGAGGGTCGGAAAATATAGTGGTCTGTTTCAGATAAAGGCCCTTGAGACCGGTGGCTCCTTCCAGCACTCTGGCAGCGGCTTCAGGCAGCGTCTCGTTTTCGCGGATCATGGCTCCTGGCAGTTTCAGTTCCCTGTCATGGTATAGAGGATCTGCAGTCCTCCTCCGCACAAGAAGCACCTTGAGACCGGCTCCGTCAAATCCGAAGATGACGCAGTCAACAGATATCGCCGAATTTGTCTGTACGTTATTCATCAAGCAAGATGCCGCCTACATTGCAAAGACATTGAAACCGCCGTCCACGACAGCCACAGTGCCTGTCACGAACTTCGAGGCATCAGACATCAGGTAGTGGATCGTGCCGCAGAGTTCCTCAGGCTCTCCCATACGGCCGAACGGAGTCTGGCGGATCACGTCCTGACCGCGCTGGGTGTAGGTTCCGTCAGGATTAGTCAGGAGGGAACGGTTCTGCTCGGTGATGAAGAAGCCGGGAGCGATGGCGTTCACCCTGATGCCCTCGCCGAACTTCCTGGCACATTCAGTGGCCATATAAGCCGTAAAATTAGATATTCCAGCCTTGGCAGCCGCATAACCGGCAACTCGGGTCATCGGGCGGAAGGAGGCCATCGAGGAGAAGTTGATGATCGAGCCCCTGCCCTGCTTCACCATAGGCTCAAGAAAGACCTGGGTCGGGATGACAGTGCCGGTGAGATTCAGATTCAGAACTGTCTGGAACTGATCCACCTGGAGATCGAACACCGTCTTGTCAGGCGGGATGGTAGCACCTGGCATATTGCCACCAGCAGCATTCAAAAGGGTGTCGATGCGACCATATTTTGCAAGGATGTCCTCACAGTTCTTCTTCACGGTCCCGACGCTCATCACATCTGTCTTCATGAATTCGCACTCGCCTCCTGCCTCACATATATCTGCAGCAATGGCATTGCCGACCTCCTCCTTGCGGCCGAGGATGATCACCCTGGCACCGTTGAGGGCGAGATACTTAGCTATTGCGCGTCCGAGCACGCCTGTGCCGCCGGTGATGACGGTCACGTTTCCCTTGATGTCAAAAAGATTATTCATAGAATCCTGTAATCTTATATTTCAAACCTAATTCCCTGTCTACAGTGGCCATTATGCCCTGCACCTGACCCATCGCGAACATACGGCCCAGGAAGGCGTAGCCTGCATTATAGCCTCGGGTCTCGTCTCCGAGCATGGTCATGCCGTGGTCAACTCTCATCGGGAGCTCCGGATTGGTCTTCTCGAAGATACGGACCAGTTCGATGATGTCTGCACGGCCGCCGAGGTGACTTGCCTCCGTGAAGTCGCCGTTATCGAATATATGACATGAACGAAGATGAACGAAATGCGTCCTCGGAGCATATTTGCGGGCAAGTTCCACGACATTGTTCTGAGCACCTGCGGAAAGGGATCCAGCACAGAAGGTCAGACCGTTGTGAGGATTGTCCACAGCATTGAGGAACCATTCGATGTCCTCGTCGGAAGTCACGATACGAGGAAGTCCGAGCACCGGGAACGGTGGGTCGTCCGGATGCACGCACATGTTCATCCCGTACTCCTCGCAAACCGGCATGATCGCACTCAGGAAGTACTTCATGTTCTCACGGAGCTGGTCCTTGGTGATACCGTCATAGAGCGAAAGAAGCTGACGGAAGAGTTCTATAGGATGCTCGTCATCCTCACGGATATTGCCGCTGACAAAGCCCTGGGTCTTCACGATTATGTTCTCCACAAGCTTATGCTCGGCCTCGGGGGTCATCTCCTCACGAAGGGCATCGACCTCTGCAAGGATGTCTCGGTCGGAAGTCATGCCAGGAACCTTGAACCCGGCCCATTCATCACGGGCGCCCTCGCGACCTACTATATATATGTCAAAGTAGGCGAACTCGGAATATGAGAAATACAGATTCGTGGTCCCGTTGGGGTTAGGGTGCTTAAGATCGGTACGGGCCCAGTCGAGCACCGGCATGAAGTTGTAGCATATCGTGTGGATGCCCTCGGCAGAAAGATTGCGGAGGCTTTCCTTGTAGTTCTCAATCAGCTGATCCCTGTCAGGACCGCCGTATTTTATGCTTTCGCACACCGGCAGTGACTCCACCACCGACCAGCGCATGCCGTAGCTTTCTATATATTCACGAAGGTCACGGATATTCTCGCGCGACCACACATCGCCGTTAGGCACGTCGTGAAGGGCGGTCACTATGCCCTCCACGCCTATCTGACGAAGCATATCCAAAGTTATGCGGTCCTTGCGACCGAACCATCTCCAGGTCTTTTCCATATTATACGGATTATTTGAATATCAGACTGTTAAGCACACAGATCGATGTATCCGGCTTATCAGACTCAAACTTCAGGAATATTGCGTGCTTTCCCGTCAAGGATGCCGCAGCCGGAAGCTTGATAACCAGATCAACAGGCTCCTCAGGCATATTACCTTTGATTTTCATGGTTCCCAGTTCGATTCCTCCCTGAGAGGTCCATGGCCTGTCTGCCATAACGACGATTCTTCCGTCAACTCCCTGTGGGATCAGATTGAGGACAAGTCTGAGATTCTTGCGGCCATGCGTGGCTGTGAAGTTGAAATATTTGTATCCCACAATCGAGCCGGAAGTATTGTTTACCACTGGATTGATGTTGTTCCTGATTGCATAAGGAGCCTCAAACTTGTCATCCGTGCCATAACCGGACGCCACATATGAGCCGAAGAAGGTCTTGTTCGGCCATGCGTGCTGCTGAGGCCTGGTTCCGGTGTACCAGCATGCAATACCGGCAGAATGGACTTCCAGAGGGTTCAGGCCGTCCACAGCAAAGCCCTGGGAGTTGTACTCGCCCTCTGAAATCGTCACCTTGCCGCCTTTGCCTTCCTCCACGTCCACAGTGACCGGAGCGACCATGGCCTGACGTGCAAATTCATCAAGTCCTGTCTGCCTGTGATAGAACACGTACCACCTGCCGTCTATCTCGCATATGCTGCCATGAGTGTTTCCTGAGGCTGTTGCAGAAGGAATCACTTTTCCATTTTCGTCAATCTCACGTGCCCTGCCGTCAATGATGGTTCCACCATAGGTCCACGGCCCAAGAGGAGAATCGCTGTATGCATATGCAAGGGTGTAGTTTGTGACAGGCAATCCGAATTCACCGTCCTTGGTCCAACGGCTGTATATGAACACATACTTATCCTTTATCTTACGTATGGATGAGGCCTCGAAGAAACGGAAAAGGTCGTCTTTCTGTCCGCTTGGAATCATATCCTCAATAATCTGAGTGCCGGGTTTGACAGTGCACATGGTCTCCGGATCGAGTTCCGCAGCATAAGAACGCTGAAATCCCCAATAGCCATAGACCCTTCCGTCATCATCCACAAAGACAGCCGGGTCAAATCCCAGCACACCTTCAGTAGCATACGGATTGTTCTTGCTCCAGTTGCATACCTCAAACGGGCCGTCCGGTCTCCTGCTCCGGGCAATCAGGTTCTGGCGTCCTCCGGCCTGATCATTAGGATAAAGATAATACATTCGGCTTCCGTCCGCTTCAGTCCTGACTGCCACATCCGGCGCAAAGAGCACATCAGCAAGTCCCTGGGAATCAACAGGGTTACCTTCCGCATTATGGCTGACACGCAGAATCTCACCATCATAACGCCATTCGTTCAGGTCATCAGTCGGGGCCGACCACACCACCAGTTCACGTCCGCAGTAATCAGTGATACGGGTGTCATGGGAACCGTATATGTAGACCCTGTATTTTCCCGGATTGTCCGGATCCTCAAACACATATGGTTCTCCGTCAGGGATATGCTCCCACAAAGGGAGATACGGGTTTCCGACAGTAACGGGAACATCGTCTCCAGAACCGGAGCATGACGTTATTGAAAGTATGGCGCAAGCGCCGGCAATCAGATATCTTTTCATAGTCTTAATCATTATAGTACAACCTTCATAGTCAGACCGTTATACTTCACTGTCTTGGCCTTGCCTATCCCGTCCTTGGAAACCGGAATGACATTGAATGTCCTCTCCTCGAGCCTTCCTGGGAACTCACCCTTATACTCTCCGACAGAGAGCAGCCTCATGCTGTCGTCATAAGTGAAGTCGATCATAGCATATGCTCCCTTTTCATAATTATAGTTCACGTTCTCATCCTCATAAAGAGTGAACGAGCCGTCAGCACCCTGATAGACATAAAGGTCAATCACTTCAGCCGGTTTCTCATCCGACCACTGCATGTCCGGTCCCACAGGAAGAATCGAGCCTGCACGCACATACAGAGGCATCCTGTCATATGGTGCCTGCACCGTTTTCATGATTCCTCCTTCATGGAAACGGTTGCTATAGAAGTCATACCATCCCTCACACTCAGGGAAATAGACCTGACGGCTGCGGGCACCGTATTCATACACCGGAGCCACAAGGAAGGATGGTCCGAACATATATGTATCCCCTATGTTGCGGACATTCTCATCTTCCATGAAATCCATGACCAGAGGTCGCATGATCGTATAATCCTCATGATATGTCATTCCTGCAAGAGAATATATATACGGCATCAGACGATAGCGAAGCTTCGTGTAATATACGATCGATTCATAGGCAGGATGTCCCTCAGGTGCGATTTCCCAAGGCTCACGGAACGGAAACTGTCCGTGCGCGCGGTAGAGCGGACATAAGGCACCGAACTGGAACCAGCGGGTGTTGAGCTCACGCCACTCCTTATAGTCGGCATTCTCCTTCCCTGTACTCTCCCACACCTGCTGAGCCGCCACATAACGGTTCTCCACGGAGAAGCCTCCGATGTCCATTGTCCAATAAGGGATTCCGCTGACTGCGAAGTTGAGTCCTGCCGAGATCTGAGCCTTCATATCCTCCCATCTTGTGGCGATGTCACCGCTCCATGTGGCTGTGGAATATCTCTGAAGACCGGCAAATCCGCTTCGGGTGAGAAGGAAGACACGCTTGTCATGATCCACCCCGCGCTGACCGTTATATATCGCATCTGCATTGACCAGAGCATAGGCGTTGAAGAACTCGGTCGAAGAGCCAAGAGCCGTAGGGCCGCAGAGAGCCTTGCGATATTCCATATTCGTGCAGTCACGGATATTCGGTTCCGAGGCATCCATCCACCAGGCATCAATTCCGAGAGGATAGTAGTGCTCGTACATCTGATTCCAGAAAAGTTCACGTGCCTGAGGATCATAGGCATCATAGAAGCCGTAGAGATAGCCCTGGCCGATCCAGTCACGGATTCCGTCCTCATAGGCCTTCGTGTACATCCAGCCTTTCTCGTCGAATTCATTATAGTGCTCGGTGCCGACATAGAACTTCGGCCACACAGATATCATCATACGGCCGTTCATAGCATGGATTGAGTCTACCATGGCCTTAGGATCAGGGAAACGCTCAGGGTCGAACTCATGTCCACCCCAGTCGTCCTCACGCCAGTGACTCCAGTCCATAACTATATTATCAATAGGAATGTTTCTCTGGCGGAATCCCTGAAGGGCCTGGATCATCTCGGTCGAGGTCTTGTAGCGTTCGCGGCTCTGCCAGTATCCCATTGCCCACTTAGGCATGACAGGAGCCTTGCCTGTCAGAGTCCTGTAGCCGCTTATGATTTCGTCAACATCCTCACCTGCAATGAAATACCAGTCCATCTGCTTGGACATCTCGCTCCACCAGCGATGCTTCGCCTGCTGCTCCGGATCCACAACATCATAGACACGAAGACCACAGTATGACACCCAGCCGTCCGGCTGCCATCTCACCTTTATCGGAGTCTTTACGCCGGCCTCAAGATGGACTGTGAACTTGTACGCATTAGGATTCCAGGCCGTGCGCCAGCGCTCAGGAACGACTTCCACGTCATTAATCGTGACCGTGGTGTAACCGGCATAGTACAGAATAAACTGATAGTCACCTGTTTCAGGAGCTTCGATACTTCCTTCATAAGTAACATCCGAATTGTAGAACACGAAGTCCTCAGGAAGATTCACAACCTTTTCCATCTTGGGTTCGATAAGGTGCTCGAAATAGAGTTTCGGCTCGTCACGGACGATGGTTTCACCGTTTTCAGGGACATATGTTCCTGTGAGGCATCCTTCCCTGCCCTGGACATCATAAAGCCTGAAGACTTCTCCAAGCTGCTTATAATCAGCTGGATTTCCGAAACGCATCATGGAATAGCTGTCCATCAGGATTCCATATCCCTTACTGGAAACAACGAAAGGCACAGAGACCTTGGTGTTGTATTGGAAGAGTTCCTCGTTCCTGCCCTTATAGTTGAATTCATCAGCCTGATGCTGGCCAAGGCCGTAGAAGTCCTCGTCTTCAGGAGACTCGAAGACCTGCGTGAAGGTATATCCCCTGGTTCCTTCCACTTCTATCGGGGTGAAGGTCTTTCCTCCGCCTGTTTCCTCTGCCAGAAGGAGGTTGCCCTCATCATCAACGAACCTCACCTCTCCTGTGGTAAGAGTGACCTCAGCCGCCAGTTCCGATGTCTTGAGGGTCAATATTCCGTCATTCTCGCTTAGAGTGAATTCCGGAGCCGACTGCTGCGGCACGATGACGAGACTCTGAGGATCGGCGAATCGTCGCTCAGGAGTGGCTGAAACACGGATGATCTTATCTCCAGACACCTCCAGCCTCACCAGACGCGGTCCGCCTTCAACCGGATTCTGAACCTTGACAGTCACACCGTCTGCGTTCTTTCTATATACACTTGTGCATGATGCCAGAAGCAATGCTGCTGCTAACAGATAGATAGATTTTGTCTTCATTGCGGTTATCAGTTTCAATCAGACAAATTTAATCATTAAATCAGTAATTTTCAATCGAAATTTACCTATATTTACAAGACTGTAACAAAACACACATCAACATGAAACGGATTATCCTGACAGTTCTCGCAGCTGCCATCCTCGCCATGACAGCCAGCGCACAGATGAAGGTCGAAGCAGCCATCGACTTTTCACCCGAAAACGAAAACATCATTCCGAAGGAAATATACGGACAGTTTGCCGAGCATCTGGGTTCGTGCATCTACGGAGGACTCTGGGTGGGACCGGATTCGGAGATACCTAACATCGACGGATACCGTCGTGACGTGCTTCAGGCGCTGAAGGACCTGAAGGTGCCGGTGATGAGGTGGCCTGGAGGCTGTTTTGCAGACGAATACCACTGGAGGGACGGGATCGGTCCGCGCGAGGACAGGCCGAGGATGGTCAACAGCAACTGGGGAGGAACCGTGGAGGACAATTCATTCGGAACACATGAGTTCCTGAACCTCTGCGAGATGATCGGCTGCGAGCCTTATATCAGCGGAAACGTAGGCTCCGGCACAGTGGAGGAACTCGCAAAATGGGTGGAATACATGACTGCTGCTGACGGGCCTATGGCAAAGCTCAGGGCTGAAAACGGGCGCAAGGAGCCTTGGAAGGTCAAGTTTCTCGGAGTGGGAAACGAAAGCTGGGGCTGCGGCGGAAACATGGTTCCGGAGTATTATTCATATCTGTATAACCGCTATCAGACCTACTGCAGGGACTATTCCGGCAACAAGCTGTACAAGATTGCAAGCGGCGCATCTGACTATGACTACAACTGGACGGAAGTGCTGATGAAGAATATCGGGAGCAGGATGCACGGAGTCTCGCTGCACTACTACACGGTCAAGGGCTGGAACGGCAGCAAGGGCTCTGCAACAGCGTTCAACGAGGAAGAGTACTACAACACCCTCGGCAAGGCGGTCGAGGTCGAGCCTGTGATACAGAAGCATATAGCCATCATGGACAGATATGATCCGGACGGTAAGGTCGACCTGCTTCTTGACGAATGGGGAACATGGTTCGATGTGGAACCCGGCACAAATCCCGGCCACCTGTATCAGCAGAACTCCATGCGCGATGCCATGGTTGCAGCCCTGAGCCTGAACATATTCCATAAATACACCGAGAGACTGAAGATGGCCAATATAGCTCAGATTGCCAACGTCCTGCAGTCGATGGTGCTGACAAGAGGCGAGGATATGGTCCTCACCCCGACATATCATGTGTTCAGGATGTACAACGTGCATCAGGATGCTGTACATCTTCCTGTGGCTTATGATTCCGAAAGATTCACCGATTCCAACGGACGTCAGTGCCCTTATGTGGACATCACTGCTTCCAGGAATGCAGAGGGGACGGTAAACATCACTCTCACCAATGTCAGTCTTGACCGGACTGCAGAAATTGTCGTCAACCTGGAGGAGAAGGGCAAGGCACAGATATGCGGTGAAATCCTGACATCAGAAAACATCCAGGACCATAACGATTTCGGCAGCCCCGATAAGGTCAGGCCTGCCGAATTCAAGAGTTTCAAGGTCAAGGACGGCAAGCTTGTGGTGAATATGCCAGCCAAGTCCATCGTTTCGCTTTCCATAAGGAAGTAAGACAACTACCTTTCAAAATATTCGTGGATTCTTCTGAGAAGGAAGGATTCACCGCAGAGAAGGCAGCCGAAGACTATCAGTCCGATGCCTGTCAGCACGATCACTGTGGTTATACCGACGCTGAACGGATTGACCAGCACGAGGAATGACAGGATCAGGAGAAGGATTCCTCCCAAAATGACCCATACGCTTCCGTCGATCTTGAATGTTTCAAGGTCACCTCCGAAGGCTATGATCATGAAGCTATGGTACATCATCCATATTCCAAGCATGATCGGGAGAAGAACGACAGTCACTGCCGGATAGACACACAGGAAGATGCCCAGGATAAGGTCAAGTATACCTCCCACCACAACATATCCCTTCATAGCAAGGTAGTTGCCGCTTGTGGAGGCTATTATGAGCTGGGCTGCACCTACAATCAGCATCAGCACACCGAAAATGATGGAGAGAGTCATATAGCTTTCCATCGGAAATACGAATACGACTACTCCTGCTGCGACACAAAGGATGCCCGCAAGCATCAGAAGCCACCAATGTCTGATGACACGGCCGACTTTCACTGTCAGATTTTCAAAATGACGTTTCATAATACTTTTATTAAGTTCGTTTGAAACGTCATTTTTCAATAACCGTGCTAATGCAAGGCGCTGTCAGCGATATCTATATAGTCTGACATGAAGGGCCTTCCAGTCTCCGACAGAAATGCGGACATGGCGTCCCTGATGGGTCTGGTCTCCGTTCAAGGATCTCACAGACCGGAATGAGGCGTCCTGAAGGACAGTGACTTCATGAACTGCACCCAGGCCTACCCTCTGAGCCTTCCAGGATGTATCTTTCCTGCCCCTACCGCCTTCCTGACCTGAAGACGGGTCATCGGATGCGTCTCCCGAAATCACAAAACCATCCTCCCCAAGAGAAATCTGGTTCTGACCGGCCTTTTCCTGAGCTGTCGCAAATTCCACGACTATACCGTTTCCTGCAATCAGATATTCGTCCTCAGCAAGTCTGATTATGAATCCGCCACCCTCTGGCCAGGCGGTTCCGTCCGTTGCGCGAGGATCCCACGGGAGCGTGAAGTTATGCCGGCATGTGAGCACAAGGTCTCCGTCATCAATCACACGCTCACGGTCGTTCTGACTGAAAAGGAGTCCCCACATGGCATCCTGTCCCTGCCATTTCGTAACCAGAGGCATAAGTTCGCGAAGCTTGAGGTATCCTTGCACGAAAGGTGTCTCCTGTGCATCGGAACTGTCCTCAATTGCAAACGGGCTGATTCCGATGGCATCGTGTTCGCCTATGACATAGAAGGCTCTGACCCCGTTGTCCTGCGTCATCTTCGCTTCAGGAATAAAAAGCGGATTGTCGGGAAGATGATACTTTGCCACCCAATCCTTGAATCCGTCGTCGTATATGTCCGGAGAGAGGAAATCCACAGAAGGGGCAGCCGCATGCCAGATGTCCTTGAGATGAGCCAGAGGACCGGCAGAAGGATATTCTCCAGGTCTTCTGCCGCGGCTGTTCATCGCTGCATTCACAAAGAGGGGGATGTCATATATCTCCCTCGCCGACTTGGCCATCCTCTCGACATATGAGGCATAGAACCATGCCATGAATATTTCATCGGTATATATATCCTCACCGAATAATTCCGTCCAGGTTCCTTCCATGCGGCATCCTGCTGAAGACCACTTCTCCAGCATATACGGATGCAGGATATCCTTGTGGGCGGAAAGGTATTCAGTCAGTTGTCGTGGAACTTTGGCATTGAAATGCCTGTCTGCAGTCACGGAATGGTCACGGGCATCTTCAAGCATGCCTATCTCGTTCTCTATCTGCACCATAATCACAGTGCCATGAGCCTTATCCGCTTCCGCAATATGGCTCAGCCAGGCTCTGAACGCCTTGTTGTCAGCCTTGAAGACTTCCTCGGAAAAGGCACTTGCTATCTCCAGCGGCTTTCCATCAGCCGTCCTGGCTCTCGGGAACCTGCGGCTGTCGCTTTTGAACCACAACGGAGCATAACAGCTCATTGAATTCTTCCAAGCTCCGAACCAAAGGAAAACCACCTTGAGGTCATTCTTTCTCGCTTCTTCCAGCACCTTGTCCGTGAGCGAAAAGTCAAACTGTCCCTCTACCGGCTCCAGAAGGTCCCAGTACGCCGGCACAAGAACAGTATTCAGTCCCATCTCGTGCAGTTTGGAGAAATGGGATTCGATATCTTCGGCACACGATGCCGAGGAGTTTCCCAGTTCACCTCCCAGCACAATGAAAGGATTGCCGTCCACCATAAGCTGGACGGCATCCCCATATGTCCTAAGCGAACTGTGCTGGGCGTCAAGCGACATCACCGCAAGCATCAGCAACGCAGACAGAACTATTTTCTTCATATTGAGTTATTTACTATTCGCCCATCAGACCGTTGGCAAAACCGGCGTAAGCATATTTGCGGTTATAGTTGAGATCCCACAGACCGACCGGCTCTCCAGCTCTCCAGAAGCTGTTGTCCGGGCTGTCAAGCGGACACCACTGAGTGATTCCATACTGCTGTGCAGGAGGCACGATTTCAAAATACTGTCTGACGACGAATTCATAGTAGTCAGCCATCGCTTTGTGCTGCCTTGCAGTAAGTTGTGAAGTCTTAAGGGTCTCCCCCGCATTGTTTACATATCCCATGTCAAGCTCTGAGATCTTGACAAGCTTGCCCGTATTTGCCATCAGCTGAAGCATCTTCACGACATGCTCCTTCTTCTTGGCCTGAGTTGTAGGGTTTTCATAATATGAAATATGCATCTGCGTGCCGATGCCGTCCACTTTCGTGACTCCGTCTGACTCCCAGATCTCGATCCAGTGTATGAGGCTCTTGAGCTTCTTGTTGTCGTCCCAGTCTGATTCGAGGTTGTAGTCGTTGATGAAGAGTTTCAACGGCTTGGTTCCGCCAAACTGCTCATAATATTTGCGTGCATGCGCAATCGCGATGCGGACATAATCCTCATAACCGAGATAGTCCTGCCAGTAGAAGCAGTTTGCATCCCCCCACTTGGCTGACTGAAGGTCATAATATCCGTCACGGTCGTAGTCAGAACCCGAAATGGCCTCATTGACTACATCCCATGCAGATACTTTTGTCGCAGTAACTTCCATCATTCCTGCAATCCATCTGCCCATTTCAGCAGTAAGGACCTGCTTCTTTTCTTCAGAAGTCAGGGATATTACCTCATAGCTCACATCCGGTTGTATGAATGCAAAATCATCGATATAGATGTCTCCGGCAAATGCTCCATAGCTGAAAACAAGCCTTGTGGCTCCTGCAGCATTGCACTTGCATGTGATCTCGATATCCTTCCAGTCCGTACCGAACTGAACCTCAGGGAAGTCTCCCGCTGACTTATAGCCGTCAACGATCTGGAACCCAGCTCCCAGCTTTCCGCTGCCTGATCCCTTGATACGGAACTTCAGCTTATATTCCTCTCCGCTGATGAACGCACGTGAAAAATCATGGGCGAACTGCACCTCCCACTGCTGCATCGCCGACGGATTAGTCGCCTTGAAGGCGCCGTCCGACACGGTAAGGGCAGAACCGTTGCCCCAGCCGTTGAACGGATGTTTATCATTATTGAAGTCAGCCTCAAGGAGCACGGCCTCGCCCGTTGACTCAGGAAGCTCGATCATCTTGTCCTGAATGAGACTGTTAAGGTATGTGTTCTGCTGCTGAGAGTGCCATGCGAGGGTGTGACCGTACACGGTTATTCCTCTTGCATGGGCGGCGGCCAGGAAATTGCGTACTCCGGAAAAGTCCATAGTTCCGTTACTCTTGACTACGGAAGAATGCTTCATAGCATTGCCTGCAGTCATCTCGTCAAAATTCTGTCCGGCAAGATCATACAGCTTGGTATCGCCATCTATCGCTACTCCAAGGATGAATGACGGATATGCCTCACGGTCAACATATGACTTCAACGGTCCATAAATGCTCAAATCGGCATACGGATCTTCGGGCCTGGTGCCCGGTGTGGTGCCAGGAGCAGTTCCGGGATCCGTTCCCGGTGTCACCGGCTTCTTGCCGTCTCCGGGCTGTTCCTCCGGCTCACATGACGTAAGCAAGAGAGATGCAGCCGCAAGGCAGGTCAGAAGAATGTTTCTTATTTTCATTGTCGTGCAGATATCGTGAAGACTAAAGCATTGCCTTCACCTGATTGTATACATTCCGTGCTGTGAAGCCGAGCTTCTCGTCAAGCTCCTTGTATGGAGCTGAGAAGCCAAAGCTCTCGAGTCCGAACACCTTGCCGTTGCAGCCTACAAGGCCCAGGAGATTTACAGGAAGGCCGGCTGTCAGACCGAATATCTTCGATCCCGCAGGAAGTATGCATTCCTGATACTCCTTGCTCTGGCTGCGGAAGAGTCCCTCTGAAGGGCAGCTGACGATGCAGATCTTCACGCCGTCTTCACGGAGAAGCTCGGCACCTGCTGCGAGTGTAGACACCTCAGAACCTGAAGCCACAAGGATCACGTCAGGATTCTCATCTGCTCCGCCTACGATGTATGCACCCTTCTCAGCCTCGGCATATTCTGTTCCCTCCGGAAGCATCTCGATGTTCTGACGAGAGAAGATGAGACCTGTAGGAGAGTCTGTGTTCTCCATCGCCATCTTCCAGCACACAGTAGTCTCCCCTGCGTCTGCAGGACGAAGAACAAGCATCGAGTTCTTTCCGCTGTGGTTCTTCAACTTCTCCATCAGACGGATCTGTGCCTCGTGCTCTACAGGTTCATGGGTAGGTCCGTCCTCTCCCACTCTGAATGCATCGTGTGTCCATATGAATTTAACAGGGAGCTCCATAAGGGCTGCCATGCGGACTGCAGGCTTCATATAGTCTGAGAATACGAAGAATGTTCCGCAAGCCGCGATCACACCGCCGTGAAGAGTCATACCTATACATATGCAGGCCATTGTAAGCTCTGCCACACCTGCCTGGAAGAATGCTCCGCTGAAGTCTCCCTTGACGAATGCCGTAGTCTTCTTGAGGAAGCCGTCAGTCTTGTCTGAGTTTGAAAGGTCTGCAGATGCGCAGATCATGTTAGGCACCTGCACTGCGAGCTGTCCGAGAACCGCAGCTGATGCGTTTCTTGTCGCATCACCCGGCTTCTGCTGCACCTTGCTCCAATCTACCTTAGGAGCCTCGCCGCTGAACCATTCAGCCAGCTGCGCTGCCTTCTCAGGATTGGCGGCAGCCCAGGCAGCCTCCTCCTCATAGCGCTCCGCTACTATAGCCTTGAGCTCTGCTTCGCGCTTTGCATAAAGCTCCTTGACCTCCGCACTGATGGCAAACGGCTCATCCGGATTTCCGCCGAGATTGATGATTGTATTTCTGAATGCATCACCTCCAAGAGGCGTTCCGTGAGTCTTGCAGTTGCGCTCATATGATGAATTGTCCGCCTGCCTTGCTCCCTTACCAATCACACACTTTCCGATGATGAGCACAGGACGGTCAGTAATCGTCTTTGCCTCATCAAGAGCCTGACGGATCTGGCAGCAGTCGTTTCCGTTGATGGTGATGACATGCCATCCCCAGGCACGGTACTTCATCGCTGTGTCCTCATCTATTACGTCTGAGCACTCTGTAGAGAGCTGTATGTCATTCGAATCATAGAACATCACAAGGTTGCCTAGTCCGAGAGTTCCCGCCACGCGGCCTGCACCCTGCGAGATCTCCTCCTGGATACCTCCGTCAGAGATATATGCATATATTGTCTCTTTCGCGAAAGTAGGGTTTCCTGCGCGCTCTGCAAGGAATTTTGCCGCAATCGCCGCTCCCACTGCGAAGACATGTCCCTGACCGAGAGGGCCTGAGGTGTTCTCGATGCCGCGCATCACGTCAACCTCCGGATGGCCAGGAGTCGGCGAACCCCACTGACGAAGCTGCTGAAGCTCCTCAAGAGTGAATTTTCCTGTCAGAGCGAGTTGTGCGTAAAGCATAGGTGCCATGTGTCCCGGATCGAGGAAGAAGCGGTCGCGTCCCTCCCACTTAGGGTTTTCAGGATCATACTGGAGATACTCCGAATACAGGACATTGATGAAATCCGCTCCACCCATAGCTCCGCCCGGGTGACCTGATTTCGCCTTTTCTACCATGGAAGCCGCCAGAATTCTGATGTTGTCGGCGGCAAGATTCATAACCTTGGTGTCATTCATAATTTATATAGTGGTGTTGATTTCTAAATTCTCGCGAATATAATCATTTATTCGGTATATTTTATATCTTTGTTGTCACTACTGTCCCGTTTAAACTAACTAATACTGAATAAGTTAGGACATTTGTCAGTTGAAACGGGATTTTGATTTTTGTTAAACAATTGATTTATAGGCACTTTCTCAAACAACACAAAGCCTAACGTTTGAGAAATTGTATACAATGATTGCTCTAGCCCTAACTTTTTCTTGGTAAGCGCCAGAATCAGGAAAGAACATACCGCAATCCAAATTTGAGCATAGACGGCATTCTCCGAGGTACCATAGAATGACTTGATATGAAGATGTTGCTTTATCCAGTTAAAGAACAGTTCGACGTTCCAGCGCTCTCTGTAGAGTTCTGCAATCGTCAGAGCTTCGTATCACAAATGGTTGGTAAGGAAACGGTAGACCTTACCGGTAGCGAAGTCTTCATATGTGACCATTCTGAGAGTCTCGGGATAACACTTGGATGGCTTGACTCCTGTAAGTTTGATGATCTCATCGCTGATTCCACCAGCTTCAAG
>JAFVVN010000030.1 GCA_017502125.1 Bacteroidales bacterium
CAGAAACTGAAGAAGGAATTACTGTAGAGGCTGGCGCTCTTGCAGCTCCAGAATTTAATGCTGGTACATATACATTTACTGTGTCAGCAAATGAGGGTGCGGAAGATGTTGTCTATAACGTAACATTTACTTATGGAACTCAGGAGGAGACAGTAACAGTTACTCATAAGGCTCCAGGTGCATAGTGACAATTTACTATACAAAATAAGTTGTTAACGTAAAAATCTTACACAATGAAAAAGATATTTGCATTCGCAATCGCAGCTGTCGCACTGACAGTAGGTTGCCAGAAAATTCAGAGTCTCGTTAATCCTGATAACGATCAGGTAAACGAAAATGACCCTGTTGAGATTAAGTTTAATACCAATCTCGCAATTGTTGAGACAAAGATCGTAGATGACCTTAACGGACTCACCTTGAAGGTCTTTGGTATAAACGACACTGATCCGAATTCTGCCCGTCAGTTTAAGGACATAGATGCAATTGCATCTACCAATGAAGGAAAATATAGCCTTGATTTGACAGACGGCCCTTACTATTATGATGGGAATACAGACAAGTACAGTTTTTATGGCTATTTTCTTGATGGTGCCACCTTATCTGATGGTAATGTGACAATTGATGGGCATAATGATATCCTACTTGCTGCTGCTACTGAAAACGGTTCATATTGTGGCTCAGAAGCCAGGAACGGCAAAGATCCAGAGCTCGTTTTTACTCACGCTCTTTCGCAGCTTAAGTTTGCAGCTATAAATTTGGGAACAGATGCTATCACCCTTACAAGTATAACAGTTAAATCCTCACAAGTCGGAACTATGACAGTTGGTAGCGATCAGCAGAATGTAGCAGGAGGTAGCGATGAATATGATTTTTCTGTTGACATATCAGAGGGAGTAACTTTAGCTTCAAAAGCTACAGTAGTATCTCCTGGCGACGAAGATTATACTCCTGCTGGTTCAGAACTTATCCTTTTCCCAGGTGCATCATATGAACTATTTTTCACTTTGACCCAGGGAGAGGAAGGTAGTTTTATAGAAAGAACTCTGAAGGTAAAAGTCGCTGATGAGATTAAAGCAGGTGAAGCATACAAGTTCAACGTAAAGTTCTATAGCCTTGAAAAAATCGAAATTACTGCATCACTTATTGGTTGGGGGGAAGATGTTGTTGTTACAGTTGAGCCAGAAGATGTTGACCCTGCAGATGACAATAGCGGTGATGGAGAATAGTCATAATTGATTATGAAAAGATTCAGTTTATTATTACTTGGAGCGCTTGCCATTTTTATGGCAGGCTGCTCTAAGCACAACCCCCAGCAGCCGGACCCGGATGCGTGGGTGACTGACTTGAGTCTTCCCGTCCCTATTCAATTCGGCTCACCTTCAATCATAGAAACCAAAGCTGGTTTTGAAAGTCTTAGCGACTTAGAGAACACAACCTTTGCGGTGTTCGGTCTTCCTAAAGCTGATCCGACTGGTACTGCTCTCTTGCTCAATGAACCTGCCACACTGGAATCTGGATATCTAGCCCTAAGCAAGGGAACAAAATATTATCCAAGGGAATCTGATGAAAATTACTCCTTTTACGCATATGCCCCACAGGCTGCTTCAGGAGGTACTTCACCTACAATCCAGATTGGCACTCAAGATTATGTGTGGGCCCAAACGGTAGCGGAGCCAGTTAATGATGCTGAAGGGAATGAAGTGGACGGATATAATGCCAAGTATATGCGTACCATCAGGCAGATGGGTGTGGCTATGACACATTCTCCTAATTTCGCATTTAAGCATGTTACTTCTGGCCTGAAAATTATGGCTGTAGCAAATATTACTGGCCAGGATACCAGCAGTGACACAGATTTTAAGGATATAAAGATTACAGATGTGTTGCTGACCAACATGTATAGAGCCGGAACATTGGATGTTACTACTGGAGAAGTATCAGGCCTTACTAATAAAGGTGGCCAGTATCTCCTTAAAGATGGTAATGTCAGCCCTACAAAAGCAGGTGTCTTATTAGGAGAGGCTTATCCTTATCTAAATAATTCAGAAGAACCGATTACTCTTACAGTAGATGTAGAGTCGCCAGTAGGTAAGTATACTGTCTCAATTAATATTAAAGAGATGCAGCCTGGAGTAAGGTATGTGTACAAGGTTATGTTCAATAAACCGGACGATGTGAGAATTGCAGTGTCGGGTGTCGGTTGGGATGAAGAACAGGAGATTAGTTTTGACGATAACGGACAACCGTTAGAAAATTAGCCTTTCCGTGTCTATACCTACGAACATGAAAATGATCAATCTTAATTAAGCAGAGAGCGGCCGGGTGGCCGCTCTCTGTTTTTCTATGCTCCTGTCCTTAGTACCATAGAAGTGAACCTCACTATCCATTTAACTGCATCGGTGTCATGGAAATTTAGTACAATATAAGGTGGCCGAAAGCCTTCGACCACCTTATATCGCATCTGCGGGAACCTCCTGTCAGAGTTCCTTGATATCCTCAATTGCGAGTTCCGGAGACTTATCCGTATACCGAAAAAGTACACGGCTATTTGCGAAAATCGCCCTCCTGCGGCTATGTAAAGGCGATTCGCACCTGAAAATTTATTGAAAAACCTTAGGTTTTCGGATAAATCGCTGCTCTATGTCATATAGACATGGGACGACGCCCTATCTATTATTATAACCCTACGGCAACCAGGATACGCTTCCGACCGACAGGCAGCAAATCGGCCCAAACTCTGCCTGTCGATCCCCAAAATCGTACATAGCCCCATGTTTTCGGCACCGTCAGTCGCTCAAACGGTCCAAACTCTGCCTGTCGCTCCCACGCGGACAACCAGTATGACGACCCTCTTCGGAAAAATCCAGTGCTGCGGCACGATGACTCATAACGCGCATCACCCCGCTGATATGTAAACAGTTGTCTGTAAGCAATATACGCTAAATCGCCTGCGTCATTTGACGCAGGCGATTTAGTGTATACTGCTATGAATCAGGTGATTGGCTGTAATGGGGACTCGCGTGGCGAGGCGAAGGTGAGCGTCCTGAAGTGCACGATGAGAGGCAAAAAAGTGACGGGGTTTGCCTCTGAACAGGTGTTTTACTGTCTGGAAGCAGGGAATGAACAGTCCGGAAATCGCAAAAGTCTTGACTGTGCCAGATGCAGGATTGGAAGAAAAGATGTATCTTAGCAGGCAGATATATATTAAAGGAATACACATGTACAAATTCATATCATGGAATGTGAACGGCATTAGGGCTGTGTGCGGCAAGGGCTTTGCCGATATATTTACTGAACTGGACGCTGACTTCTTCTGTCTTCAGGAGACTAAACTTCAGGAGGGGCAGATCGACCTGGAATTTCTCGGCTACAGGTCGTTCTGGAACTATGCCGACAAGAAGGGATACTCCGGAACTGCCGTTTTCACAAGACATGAGCCTCTCGGAGTGACCTATGGAATAGGGATTGACGAGCACGACCATGAGGGCCGTGTGATAACCCTTGAAATGGAAGAGTTCTTCCTTGTCTGTGTCTACACGCCTAATGCTCAGGACGAGCTGAAGAGGCTGGAATACAGGATGAAATGGGAAGATGATTTCAGAGAATATCTCCGTTCTCTGGCAGCCAGGGAGTTTCCGGCGGCTGACGGAGGTGTGAGGGCCAAGGGGGTGATAGTCTGCGGAGACCTCAACGTGGCGCACAAGGAAATAGATTTGAAAAATCCTAAGACCAACAGACGTAACCCCGGGTTCACGGACGAGGAGCGCGGGCAGTTCACGAACCTCCTCGATGCAGGGTTCATCGACACATTCAGATATTTCTATCCCGATATGACCGATATATATTCCTGGTGGTCATACCGTTTTCAGGCACGACAGAAGAATGTGGGGTGGAGAATCGACTATTTCGTGGTGAGCGAGGATCTGAGGGACAGGCTCGCCGATGCTAAAATCCACACTGAGATCTATGGCTCTGACCATTGTCCGGTGGAACTGACGTTGAAATAGGAATAAGGGCTCTGGCAAGCCACAACTACAACGAGAGGAATCCTAATCGATGCGTTCGATTTTCAGATGCTGGATCCGGTAGTCGGAATCCTTATAGCTGACGAATATGGTCACGTTGAAAAGCTCCCCTCCGGCATTCAGGGTGCCGAGGGCATATTTCATGTTTGAGCGTCCTGCCTTGTGAGTGATCTCGAACGAACGCGGAGTGTAGGACTTGAAGAATGACTTGATGATCTGTCGGGCCTGATTGCAGCTGGAATCGTTGGAGGTGGAGAATATCGTAACCTCAAGATTGTCTGAAAACCATGCGGAGAGCTTGTCCGCATCCCCTTTGGCAAGATATTTCGCGATCGGGTTGAAGACATCATAGCCACTGTCCTGAGCCAG
Organism: Bacteroidales bacterium; assembly: GCA_017502125.1. Classification (GTDB taxonomy): domain Bacteria; phylum Bacteroidota; class Bacteroidia; order Bacteroidales; family UBA932; genus Cryptobacteroides. The sequence goes on from JAFVVN010000030.1 coordinate 4,395, forward strand.
GGCTTTTGCACCGGACAGGAAAGCGACGACTGCGAGTATTGCGCCGACTATAACTTTGTTCATTCTCTATCAGTGATTACCGTGGCAAAGATACTGCAAAATTCGAACCATGCAAAATTCCGAGAAAGTTTATATATTTGTGGTGTATAGCATAGGATTTGAAGGACTGATGAAAGCCTGAAATGAAGATTACGTTGCTGACAGTCGGGAAGACCGACAAGGATTGGGTGAAACAGGGACTCGACATATATGTGTCGAGGCTCAGGCATTATATACCCTTCTCCATTGTGGAGATTCCGGAGCTGAAGAATGTGTCCGCACTGTCGAAGGATCAGATCAAGACGCGCGAGGGAGAGCTGATACTCAAGAACATACGCCCTACAGACGATGTAATCCTCATGGACGAACGGGGACGGGAATACACTTCCGTGGAACTGGCGAAGGTCATCCAGGAGAAGATTTCATACACGGGAAAGGATATGGTGTTCATTATTGGAGGTGCCTATGGTTTCTCTCCAGAGGTCTATGCCAGGGCAAACTCGAAGATATCCCTGTCGAAGATGACGTTCTCGCATCAGATGGTCAGGGCGATATTCGCTGAACAGCTGTATAGGGCATTCACCATCATGCGGGGAGAGCCGTATCATCACGAATAGGACCGGACGGAATCAAATGAACTCAGCATCATACCTGAAACAGGAACCACATCAGACCTGAAACGACACTGAAATGTTTACAAGAGAGGTCACATACAGAAAGATTCCACTTCTGCTTTTCATTCTGGCAGTGGTGCTCTTCATCATGTCGGCTTCAGGGAACAACACCGGGGACGACACGGATGATGTTGCACGCAAGACTGAGAAACTGATTGAAAACAGGATCAGTGAGCTTGACCATCATGTGGACAATGCCATCGAAAGCCTCCCTGAGGATATGCTGAAGATGGAGCTGTCGGAGGACATGGTCATATACAGATATGCGAACGACTCCCTTGTGGCATGGATCAACCAGTTCCCTATCATCAATGACGACATAAGCACGAGGATGATGATCCAGAGACTGACCAACTTCAGGATCAGACTCATATCTCCTCTTGTCCAGACACATAAGGAATTTTCATATGTCAGTCTGGGGCCGAAGTGGTACATCGTGAAGGAAGTGGACGGAAAGGATAACGACAAGTTCATAGCCGGCCTTGAAATCAAGAACACCCTGATCGACGACCTCAGAAAGACAGAGAACGGAGTCAACCCAAGGTTCCGTCTGCCAGGCAGGTTCTCCATCCATCCGATCAACCACAGCGGAGGTTCGGAAGTGCTCATCGGCGGCATACCTATGTTCAAGATCATATGCGACAGCAGTTCCGCGATGCAGTTCTTCGACGATTCCCTTCTCAGATGGACAGCCCTGATTCTTCTTGTCGCCGCGATGATGATGCTTCTGGGCCTGTACAGGACCATCAGGACATATATCCTCACTGTCATCACCCTCACCGTTCTGGCATTCATAGCCTACATATGGGGCATGCAGATGAGCAGCAGCATACTGTTTTCACCAAGCACATATGCCAACGGCTCCTTCCTGTTCTCGCTCGGAGCTCTGATAATAGTCAACACATATATCACCCTCCTGTGCGTCAGCACATATATCATCAACGGTAAGATCATAGATGCCATCAGGCAGGACAGGAAGAGGAGAAAGGAGGGCCTGATAATCCACGGACTGTGTACCATAGTAGCTGCAATATTCATTTCCGCATATACGCACCTGACACTCAGGAGTCTGATTTTCAACTCGAACATCACGCTTGAACTTTACAGGATAAGCGGGGATATCCTTCTGACCATCCTGGTATATGCCTCATTCACGATGCTCCTTTTCTGCATTCTGCTGCAGATTCAGATGCTGAGACCGGCAGCCAGGGAACTTTTCGGCATACGATATAACATATATGCTCCAAAGACTCTGACCGCCTTTGCCTTCGTGCTCGCCCTGTATTTCTCCATAACGTCAGAGATCTATGGTTTCCAGAAGGAACAGCGGAGGGTGCAGGTGTGGGCGAACATGCTGGCAGTGGAAAGGGACCTTGGTCTGGAAATCCAGCTGAGGTCAGTGGAAAACAGCATTGCCGCAGACCAGCTGATATCCGCACTGGCCTGCCTTGACAACTCTGGAGGAATGATTCTCAGCAGGATCAAGGAGTATTACCTGCCGAGGATCAAGCAGGAATACAGCATGTCCATATCGGTCATCCGCGACACGGACAAGGAGGCAGAAAGGAAGTTCAACGACATCCTCAACAGGGGCACCGGCATTTCAAGCGGTTCCCATTTCCTGTTCGTGACAGATGCGAACGGCAGGAGCAAATATGCCGGAGTATTCATGTACTACACTGCCGGCAAGGGAGTCAGCAGGCTTCTCCTGGAGATCGAGCCGAACACGAACCGGGAGGACAGAGGATATTACAGTCTCCTCGGAAGGTTCTCCAATTCGCAGGGGGTCAATATCCCTGCCCTGTTTTCATATGCAAAGTACAAGGATAACAAGCTGACGCTGTTCACGGGAAACTATCCATATCCCACCGTATTCGACAATATGGGCTCAGAAGAGAACGACGGCAGGGAATGGTCAGTTGCACGACAGAAGGAATACACTCATTTTCTTAACCGTGTGAGCGACAATGAGGTCATCATAATCTCAAGACCGCAGAGGAACTTCCTTGTATATTTCACATCATTCTCCTACCTATTCCTGATTCTGACTGGAATACTTCTGATATTCTCACGTTCACGCAAGAAGGAGATGTTCAGGAGCAACTACTTCAGGACACGAATCAACACCATCCTGTTCACTTCTTCCCTGCTTATTCTCGTCAGCATGGCTGTGGTCAGCATATTGTTCGTGTACAAGAGAAATGAGGTCAACATGCACAATCTGATGTCGTCCAAGATCAGTACGGTGCAGGCGCTGACCGAATCCAGAGTCAGGAATGCAAGGACATGGCGCGACCTTACGACACCGGAATTCGGGATAGCGATGGAGAACATCAGCAACACGACCAAGTCGGACATTACCTTCTATACACCGGAAGGTAAGGTGTTCAGGTCCACCACGCCTGAAGTGTTTGAGAAGATGATTCTCGGAAGCAGAATAGACCAGAACGCCTATTATAACATATGCAGGCTCAACCAGAGATATTACATCCACAGGGAAGAGCTTTCCGGCTACCACTATTGGGCGCTGTATGCACCTATATTCAATGACAGTCAGCAGCTTATAGCCATTGTCTGCGTTCCGTACACGGACAAGAACTACGATTTCCGAAGGGAGGCCTTCTTCCACGCATCCCTGATCATAAACCTCTTCCTCCTTCTCCTGATTGCATCGCTTCTGTTCAGTACAAGGGAGGTGAATTCCATGTTCGCCCCTCTGGTGGAAATGGGCAGGAAGATGAGCGGAGCTGACATCAACCATCTGGAATATATCATCTACAAACGTCAGGACGAGATTTCATCACTTGTGGACGCATATAACCGAATGGTGCATGATCTCTCCGAGTCGACCCGGAAACTGGCTCTGGCAGAGCGCGACAAGGCATGGAGCCAGATGGCAAGACAGGTGGCACATGAAATCAAGAACCCGCTGACTCCGATCAAGCTGGAAATCCAGCGTCTGATCCGTCTTAAGCAGAATGGCAATCCGTCTTGGGAGGAGAAGTTCGACAAGGTTTCCGATGTCGTCCTGGAACACATCGACATCCTTACGGAAACAGCCAATGAGTTCTCTACATTTGCAAAACTCTACTCCGAGGAGCCTGTGCTGATGGATCTGGACAAGACCCTCAAGGACCAGCTTCTCATCTTCGACAACAGGCCGAATATCAGAATCGAGTATATAGGAATGCCTGAAGCCTATGTGAAGGCACCTAAGCCTCAGCTCATCCGTGTGTTCGTGAACCTGATAACCAACGCTGTCCAGGCTGTGGAGATCATGCAGAAGGAGGCTGTGGACCGAGGTGAGGAACAGCCTTTGGGCCGTGTGGTGATCTGCCTGAGGAAGAGCACACGGGACGGCTACTATGATGCCGTATTTGATGACAACGGTCCGGGAGTGTCGGATGAGAACCTCAACAAGCTCTTCACACCGAACTTCACCACAAAGAGCGGAGGAACCGGACTGGGACTTGCCATCTGCCGCAACATCATAGAAAAATGCGAGGGCGAGATCCGTTATCAGAAATCTTTCGCCCTCGGTGGTGCATCATTTATCGTCACTCTGCCGGTACATAACAAATGAAAGGGCGGCCTGTCGCAGGACATCGCCCTTGGCGTCCAGCAGGATCAATAGACGTAATCCTTTACATCTGAAGCTGTTATGCAATCTCCGGAGAGAATCAGGAGACGTTCGACCACATTTCGCAGTTCCCTGATGTTTCCAGTCCATGACTTGTCGACCAGAAGTTTCATCGCATCCTCATCGACCTTTCTTGGAGTCATGCCGGTCTCCGTGCATATCTGTCCGATGAAATATTCCACAAGAAGCGGGATGTCGTCCTTGCGGTCGTCCAGAGTGGGAACATTGATCACTATCACGCTGAGTCGGTGGTAGAGGTCCTCACGGAAGGTACCCTTCGCTATTTCTTCCTTGAGGTTCTTGTTGGTGGCAGCAAGCACACGCACATCCACTGTTATATCCTTGTCACTACCAACTCTGGAGAGTTTCTTCTCCTGAAGCACCCTCAGCACCTTTGCCTGGGCGGCAAGCGACATGTCGCCGATCTCGTCAAGGAAGAGGGTTCCGCCGTCCGCCTGCTCGAACTTTCCCTTATGCTGCTTTATTGCCGAGGTGAAGGAGCCCTTCTCATGGCCAAAAAGCTCGCTTTCAATCAGTTCCGATGGGATGGCGGCACAGTTGACCTCTATATACGGCATGGCGGAACGACGGCTTTTCTGGTGGAGATTTCTTGCAACCAGCTCCTTTCCTGTTCCGTTGGAGCCTATGATAAGCACACGAGCATCAGTAGGAGCCACCTTGTCTATCATTTCCTTTATATGGACGATGGGCTCGGACCTGCCGATCATCTCCTGACCATATACCTTCTTCTTGAGGCTTCTTGTTTCCTTGACCAGATGCACCTTTTCGGTGGCGTTCTTTATCGTAATCAGGATGCGGTTCAGGTCCAGAGGCTTCTGGATGAAGTCGAAGGCACCCTTCTTTATGCACTCGACTGCCGTTTCAATATCGCCATGACCGGAAATCATGACCACTGCTGCATCGATTCCCATTTCATTGAGCTTGTCCAGCACCTCCAGCCCATCCATTTCCGGCATCTTTATATCACAGAATATGACACTGTACTTTTCCTTGTCCACCATCTGGCAGCCCTGAGCACCATTTTCTGCTACATCCACATCATATCCCTCATCCGCAAGAATCTCCTTCAGGGAGTTACGGATGGAACGTTCGTCATCAATAATCAAAATCTTCATGGTCGGCGGTTTTTAATTTCTACCTCAAGTTCCTGAACCGAGGAAAGAGACTTATCTCGGTCAATATAATTCATTCCGCATCAGCGAAAGTCAAGTTTCTACAAATATCGACATTTTTGGGAGTTTACACAATATTTTATATTTTTGCCCCTTATTTGAACATTAAGTGAACTGATGTCTATACCTGATATAATCATAGCCATAGACGGCTATTCATCAACAGGAAAAAGCTCCTTTGCAAAAATCATAGCAAACGAGTTTTCATTCCTGTATCTTGACTCCGGCGCCCTATATCGTGGTGTCACACTTTTCGCCATCGAAAACGGATTCATATCGGACGACAATACAATCGACGTGCCAGGACTGACTCTTGCGCTCGAAGATCTTGACCTGCATTTCGGAGAAGGTGGGACATATATCGGAGAGCGTTGCATCGAGAGCGAAATCCGCGGGTTGGGTGTAGCTGGAAAGGTCAGTCCCATCGCCACAGTGCCTCAGGTGCGTGATTATGTGGACCGCAAGCTGAGGGAGTTCGGAAGCGCCAAGAGGATAGTCATGGACGGTCGGGATATAGGAACAACGGTGTTTCCGGAGGCGGAACTCAAACTTTTCATGACGGCAGACCCGCTCGTGAGAGCTCAGAGAAGAGCTGACGAAATGAAGGCCAAGGGTGATGAGGCGGATCTGGATGCCGTGCTTAAGAATCTTCAGGAGAGAGACTATATCGACTCACATCGGGAGACTTCTCCTCTGACCCAGGCACCGGACGCCATAGTGCTTGACAACTCCCACATGACCATGGAACAGCAGCTGGAGTGGCTGAAGGATGTAATAGCCGAGCGTTTCGGGGAATAATTCGATTTTTATGCTTACCGTAGATATAGACAGGAATTCCGGTTTCTGCGCCGGAGTGATCAGAGCGATCGGCCAGGCTGAGGAGTTTCTGGACAAGTCCAAAGAGTCCGGAGACACCGACAGGAAGCTTTTTTCGCTTGGAGCCATAGTGCACAATGATGCCGAACTCAACAGACTTGTGGACAAGGGGCTTGTGACCATAGACAAGGAGGACCTTGAGGATATGGTCCAGGCAGACGGAGAGGTCCTTCTTATCCGTGCCCACGGAGAACCCCCGCAGACATATGAGAAGGCGCACTCCTTAGGATTCGATATAATAGACTGCACCTGTCCTGTGGTCCTGAAGCTCCAGCAGAGGATCAAGGAGGCATACCTGAGGCATCTTGAAATGGGATCAGGACAGATCATCATATTCGGAAACATAGGTCATGCGGAGGTGCTTGGACTGATCGGACAGACCGAAGGGACAGCCGTGGTGGTGGAAGACCTCATTATGCTTGAGAAGGTCATTGATGAAGGTACCATCCGTCTGGACATTCCGACAGAAGTGTTCAGTCAGACCACAAAGAGTCCTGCTGAATATGCACTCATCTGCTCACGTCTTGAAGAGGAGATGGCCAGATTCAATGAACTCTCCATCGAGAGATTCAAAGGACGCGGGATGCTGCATGTACACAATACCATATGCTCACAGGTGGCCACACGTCATGAAAGGCTTTCCAGATTTGCGCTTGAGCACGACATCATTCTCTTTGTTTCGGGCAAGGCGAGTTCAAACGGGAAAGTTCTCTGCGAACTTTGCAAGTCCATGAATATCAGGACATACCACATCGATTCCGTTGAAGACATCAAGCGGGTGTGGTTCCGTGCGAACGACCGCGTGGGAATCTGCGGGGCGACTTCAACTCCTAAGTGGCTGCTCGAAAAAGTGGCCGAACACGTGCTCTCACTGAACAAATATGTACCAGCCTGGGAAGAGCAGTATGGCATTGATAACCAGTAAAATTTGTTTAGGAAAATAGTATTTTATATTTTTGCAGCCGATTTTCGAAGACCTACTCTGACAGGTCGGAGAATCCGAATGAAATTATTTTAAAAACATTATAATTATGGCAACAACAGCTGATTTCAAAAACGGACTTTACCTCAGCTTCAACGGCAAGCCATGCCAGATCGTATGGTTCCAGCACGTAAAGCCAGGAAAGGGTCCTGCATTCGTAAAGACAAAACTCAGAAACCTTGAGAACGGACGTATTCTCGAGAACACCTTCACAGCAGGTGCGAAGATCGACACCATCAATGTGGAGAGAAGACCATATCAGTTCCTTTACAAGGATGAGGACGGATTCAACTTCATGCACGAGGAGACTTATGAGCAGATCCACCTCGAC
>JAFVVN010000077.1 GCA_017502125.1 Bacteroidales bacterium
CAATTGAGTTCCGTGTCTTAATTCAATATGAGTCAGACCATAATTGTCATCTCCCTCCGCAATCCTTATCGGTGCCGGAGGGAGGTTCATCTCTTCTGTGATATAGCCGAAGTCGATGGAGCCTTTGCTGTTCAGCACGAAAGGAGAACCATTTTCATCGACGGCCAGACGGTAATTCTTCATATTTTTTCACATGAAGTACAGAACAAAAGAGACCGCAAAGAAATAAATGTGGTGAAATCCGTAAAATTTTTCTCTTTTTTATCGATTATGAATTTTTCTTTGGCTGAAAACCCGCTTTTAAAATAAATTTTTGCCCCACAAAGATTTATTTTATAGGTTTGCATATACTTATTATTGACTATGGCAAAGAGCAAAGCGAAAATATTGGTAGTTGATGACAACAGCGGAATCAGGGCTGCACTGAAGCTGCTGCTGCCGTTGCATTTTGCACAGGTGGAACTCATTCCGTCGCCAAAGGAACTCGTCAGCCGACTGGCTGAATTTCAGCCGGATGTCGTGCTGCTGGACATGAACTTCCACACTGACATAAACACCGGAAACGAAGGTCTTTTCTGGCTTTCCGAGATAAAGAAACGCTGTCCTGACGTGGAGGTGGTGCTGTTTACGGCCTATGCAGACATCCAGCTGGCCGTCGAAGGAATGAAACGCGGGGCATTCGACTTCATCGTGAAGCCTTGGGAGAACGAAAAACTGGTCAGCACCTTGGATTCGGCATACAGACAGAAGGCCAAGAAGGCTGCTAAGGAAGGAGAAACGGCTATTGGCACGGCTGTAGGCATGGTCTGGGGAAAGGGAGAAAGCATGTCGGCAATCAGACGGACCGTCGACAAGATAGCTCCTACTGACGCAACTGTCCTTATCACCGGTGAAAACGGAACAGGAAAGGATGTGCTTGCCTCTGAAATCCACCGTCTTTCAGAGAGAGCTTCCAGGACGATGGTCAGCGTGGATCTGGGTGCTCTGACAGAAACACTTTTCGAAAGCGAACTCTTCGGACATGTAAAGGGAGCGTTCACGGATGCCCACACCGACCATATAGGCAAATTTGAGCAGGCAGACGGCGGCACACTCTTCCTTGATGAAGTCGGGAACATTCCCCTTCATCTTCAGGCCAAGCTGCTCAGGGCCCTTCAGAACAGGACAGTCACCAGAGTCGGTGACACGAAGGCAATCCCTGTCGATATCCGTCTGATCTGTGCCACAAACAAGGATCTGGAAAAGATGGTACGTGACGGGGAATTCAGGGAAGACCTGTATTACAGGATCAACACCATGCACCTGCACCTCCCTGCATTGCGTGAAAGACCGGACGAGATCGTGCCTCTGGCAGAGCTGTTCATAGACAGATATGCGGTAAAATACAGAAGAGAGGTCAAGGGACTGGCTCCCGAGGCCGCTGCAATTCTTAAAGGATACCGGTGGAACGGAAACATTAGGGAACTGCAGAACTGCATTGAAAAGGCGGTCATCCTATCGGAGGGAGAGATGCTGGAGGTTCAGGACATCCAGCTGGCACCTGTTCATAATGCCACAGCAGAAAGCGGCATGAGCGGAGAAGGCACCTTGGATCAGGCGGAGGAAAAGGCAATCCGTGCTGCCATGAGCCGTTTCGGCGGAAATCTCTCAATGGTGGCGAGATCGCTGTCCATCAGCAGGCCTACGCTGTATTCTAAACTGAAAAAGTATAATATATAGAGATTGCCGGTCAGGCCGGCAATGACGTAAACTCAAGCCGGCAATGACATAAAATCAGACCGACAATGATCAGACGTCATCCCCGACTTGATCGGGGATCTGGATTATGAGTAATTCGACCATCATATTGATCATCCTTGCAGCGATAGTGTTATCGTCTGCCATAACTTCCTTCATCACATCCAGAAAGATGAGAGGCAAGGTGTCATATATGCTTGATGCCCTCGAAGACAAGGAACTTAACTTCCGTTTTGACGAAAAGAGGCTTTTCGGCAGGCGATTCAACCGCACTCTCAACCGCCTTCGTAACATCTTTGACAAGGAAAGGCACGAGATAATAGAACAGGAGAAGTATTTCGGTCTTATGCTTGACCATGTCAGGACCGGAGTGGTCGTCATCGAGCAGGACGGCAGGGTCAACTACTGCAACAAGACAGCTCTCAGCCTGCTGGGAATAGCGACATTCGGTCATATACGCCAGCTCCGTCCAGTCAGCGAATCGCTATATAACGCATTCCTCACTGTCACTGACTCTGAGGAGGAAAGGGCCAGCTACTACAACGAGAGCGGCAAGATGACCATCGCCCTCACCGCCTCAGCCGCCACCATCGGCAAAAGTGCAGTCAGAGTTGTAGCCTTCAACGACATCAGCAGCGAAATAGCTGAGAATGAGCAGCAGTCATGGTCCAGACTTATCCGTGTACTGACCCATGAAATCATGAATACAGTCACTCCGATAGCCTCACTCAGCGAAACTCTCCTGAATTTCGAGAACGTAGACGAAGAGGTCAGAAACGGACTTGACACCATATCCCAGTCATCCAGAGGACTGATAAAATTTGTGGATTCATACAGAAATCTGACAAGGGTAGCTCCTCCGGTCAAGAAGGCCTTTTATTTCCGTGAGCTTGCAGAGAGAGTGATCAGTCTGACTAAAGAGCAGGCTCTTGTATCAGGGGCAGAATGCATATATATAGAAAAGTCTGACGACATCCTGCTGTATGCTGACGAGGGACAGATAACCCAGATTCTCATAAACCTCGTGAAGAACGCGATCCAGGCAGAAGCCAGGCATATAGAAATCACCGCAGAGATCAATCTTTCAGAGCACGTGATAATCAATGTCATAAACAACGGCTCCCCTATCAGCAAGGAAAGCCAGGAGGAGATCTTCGTTCCGTTCTACACAACAAAGCAGGAAGGCACCGGCATAGGGCTCAGCCTCTCCCGACAGATCATGAGACTCCACAACGGCACGCTGTCTCTAACAAAAAGCGATGCAAGAGAGACTGTTTTCACACTGACTTTCAGATAATTAAAGGCTTGATTGCAATCGGCATATGATCATCAGGCCACGCTGACACTATTCGTCTCTGCTGGTTGTATATGCAGGTGTGAAACCCGGTCGGAAGTTGACTATACAGTAATCAATCTGCTCGTCATCCATACTGATCTCCGTAATGAACTTTCCTTTGAAAGAATACAGTTTGTATGGATATGTTGTGCCGGCCCCCTCCCAGACCTCACGCAACATGATGCCTTCCGATGTTGTAGATGCCACCGAACTTATGCCATTCCTTGCATCCTCCTTGCAGGACGCAACCACACTGAAACAAGAGAGAGAGTCTGACGGCATCAGTCTGATATGGCTGGTGATTCTATCCTCGACATTGAACGTCCATGAACTGTCCTTACGTGCTTCCTTAATGAGGGTTGGTCCCTCCGGAAGGTTGAAATGATACTCCACATAAGCGTCAGCTCCGGAATAATGATTATAGTAGTAGATATTTGCAAATTGCCATTGAGCATCATTATCCCAAATTGACTTACCTCCTGTGGCAACAATAAACGAAACATTCTTACTCTTTCTTCTGACACCATATGTTCCGTCGCCGTAATCTGATATCATTCCATAGAACTCTGTATCAGCAAGTTTTTCCTCATCAGTAGCATTCAGATATCTGTCAAGACATATTGCAGTCTCCAAGACTTCCGCCGGCATGACGACACATTCTCCCATCTTTACGATGGAATAGTCTCTAAGGTCACTCCATTGGACTGTCTTTGGTGACGGGTCACTGACCTGACATGAAACCATGCAAAGAGCTATAAGCATCATTATATATATCCTTTTCATAACCTTTCCTCCTGTTTAGAAACTGTTTAAACTTGTCTCCGAAAATTATTAAAATTGAAACTGAAAATCTTTTTGCCTATTATGTGGCTGTCCGGCATATTTTTCCTCTTTTCCTCGTCAGATAGCACCGCTATCCTCCTCTGAAATTTCATCATAATCTTTCAAATGATGAAATTTTAAACAGTTTCTTAGAATCTATAACCAACACCGAATTTACCTCCAAAATATGCTGTTCCCAAAGAAGTCTCTCCGAATGCAAAGATCTTCCGTCCTACAGAGAATCCGACAGGAGAGAGTTGAAAGGCCGGATAAACCTCGAAATATCTGTCGTATTGACCAAGGCCGAGCCCGAGACCGATTCCGCTATAGAATCTGACATTCTTGGTATTAGCCCAATAGAATCGCGCATGTGGAATAACCGTAAAGGAAATTCCTCTGGTGTGTCTTACGAAACTTCCATCGAATTTGTCATACACCCGTCCCCACATTCCGTTGAATCCGGCTTCCACTGCAAGAGTGAACCAGTTTCTGAAATGAACGCTGAACTCTCCGGAGATAAGTCCGGTCATATATTCTGGACCTTGATATGTTCCATACATATTGTCAAGAGAAGACTGACCGTAATACGGGTCCACATCATATTTCATGAACATTCCACCTGCGCTGTTCGGGAAATTACCAGCTTCAAGTATCGGATATCCACCCCATCCGAGCCTCACCTCATATTTGTATGGGAAATTATCCAAAAATTCCTGTTTGCGAAGTTCCCTCCAGTCCTGTGCTCCTGCCTGAATGGTCAACAGAACAGTGAGAGCACTTAATATCAATCTTTTCATACAGTCAACGATTTTTATGTTCAGCTTCATATGATTGTACTATATAACGTCGTGACTTGTCGAATACTTCCATCAGACCGATGATTCAGTCATGCGACACAAGCTGATTTCACTAGTCGAGTATTTTTATAATATATTGGTTATGTGTCAGTTCCACATTTTGTGAGTTGAACTTTCACTTTCTCATGCAAATATAATAAAAAGGAACCATATACCCGGTCAAACCTGAAATGATGAAAAATTTCGCTAATTAACTAAACTTTTAGTTGTATAATTAAAGTATTAGTTTTACATTTGCAGCTGGAAATTCGGCTGACCGGACTTTCCGATACTGATTTATACTGTCATCCTTTAAGAAAGCAAAGGATAATTAAAGGGAAAAATATGGGAGAAAATATGAAGAACAGACCTCAGGAGCTGACGAAAGCAGAACTGGAGATCATGCAGGTGATATGGAAGAAGGAGAAAGTGCTGGTGCACGACATCCTCGCAGAACTTCCGGAGCCAAAGCCAGCTTATAACACGGTGTCGACAATCGTGCGTATCCTCGAAAACAAGGGATTCGTGTCGCACAAGGCCTATGGAAGGACACACGAGTACTTCCCTGTCGTCGCGAAGGAGGACTACACCAATATATACATGCGAACAGTCCTTGACAACTTCTTCGAGGGGTCGATAAGCCGCATGGTGAACTTCTTCTCAGCACAGAAATCGATTTCATTGGAAGAGACCGACGAGATCATGAAGATATTGCACGGAGACAAATAGCTGAAACAAGCGTTACATTCAAAACATTGCAGCACAGCGACTTAGGCTAAATCGCCTGCTCCCATTGACGCAGGCGATTTATCACAAAGTTTTGATAATCAACATTATACATAATGGCAGAACTCAGATACATAATCGAAGTCATAATCTGCAGCGGACTGTTTCTGGTGGTTTACCGTTGGCTTCTCGCTAAAAAGGTCAGTTTCGGTCTTTGCAGGGCGTTCATAATGGTTTCCATGCTTCTGGCCGCCGCCATACCTGCCATGAATGTCCCTGTCCTGCCTGAAAAAACATTCACGCAACAGACTGTTCTGCCAGTGTTTGATTTCTTTGAACAAGATTCCAACAACGCAGAGACAGGGTCTGCAGCTGTGTCCAATGCCCCTGAAACCACCGAAACGGAAAGTCTTTCGAACAGATATGCAGAGTTAAGTGCCATAGCAGGGATTGCTGCAGTAATAATCTACGTCATAGTGGCTATAGCCTCACTCTGCCTCACCATATATAATATAACCCAGATAAAAAGGCTTCGCAGACGTTCCATGCTGACTCATACGGAAGAATACACTCTCGCCGAGCACGAGGATGTAAAGACACCGTTCTCGTTTCTGCTTACCATATTCATTGGACTCAACTATGAGCCTCAGGAGCGACTTCAGATTCTGACACATGAAGCCAGCCATGTGCGCCACAGACACTCATTCGAGCGCCTGGCCCTCTCTGTCCTTCGCTCATTCTTCTGGTTCAACCCGTTTTTCTGGATGGCAGAAAAGGACCTTGAGGAAGTGCAGGAATGGGAAGCTGACAAGGATGTCCTCAACGAAGGATATGAACTGAACACATACAGAACAACCATATTCAAACAACTCTTTGGTTATAATCCGGATATATCCTGTGGGTTGAATCATTCATTGACAAAACAAAGATTCATTATGATGACTCAATCTCGCCGTGGCAAAGGGGCCTGGATCAGGCTGGCTGC
>JAFVVN010000054.1 GCA_017502125.1 Bacteroidales bacterium
ATATTTCCTGTCTCTCGATGCCGGTCCCGGCTTATAGTAGTTATTCACGATGTTGAAGAAGCCGTCTTCACCTCCATATGTCGAATTGGAGCCCCAGTTATATACAGCATTGTTCCTGTAGTCCACATTACCTCTATGGGTGGAAACATGGTCACCATATATCTGAGGGTGGTCTATGCGCGGATTGCGGCTGTCATGATTCGCAAGCAGATTATGGTGGAAGGATGCGTTCTTTCCGCCCCAGATACCTCCGTACCCATGGCTGCCTTTGTCATGTACAGACTCCTTGAGACTCTCCGTCAATATACACCACTGCATGGTAAAGTATCTGTTTGCATAGAAGGAGGCGCATTCGTCAATACACCATGACATAGAGCAGTGATCAAGGATTATATTGTCATTATATCTTCCCCATATGGCGTCTGCACTGTCGCTCATGGAAGCCTCTCCCGGACGGAAACGGACAAAGCGGATTATCACATTGCTTGCAGAAACCTGCGTCGTGTAATCCTTTATACATATTCCGTCTCCTGGAGCTGTCTGACCTGCAATGGTCACATCGCCGTTCTTTATGCTGAGAGTACTCTTCAGTTCGATTATTCCCGCCACATCAAACACGATGGTCCTCGGTCCTGACTGATTCAGAGCCGCGCGGAGCGAGCCCGTACCGCTGTCGGCAAGAGTCGTCACATGTATGACCTTGCCGCCACGGCCTCCTGTGGTGTACATTCCGCCGCCTTCCGCACCAGGGAAAGCTATAGGAAGTCTGTGCTGGTCTTCCACTGCCGGTATCTTGAATTCGGCATATGACTCAGACGGTTCAGGGAGGGGACCCGGATCAGGTCCCGGATCAGGCCCTGGTCCCGGCTCCGGTCCTCCGCTTTCGACGGTAACCGCCTCCAGAGGGGAAGAGTATTGGGAATCAACGCCTCCGACACGGACTCTGACCTTGAACATATATGATATATCTGCATCAAGTCCGTCATAAGCAATGCCGGTCTCCTGAGTAGTGGTCTGTCCACCGGAAACAAGAATCCCGGAAGATGTCTCAAGACGTGCGACATAGTATTCGGCTCCCTCCACAGCATCCCATGCAAAGACTAAGGAGGACTCGTCCGACGAGACAAGCCTCACACCTGAAGGAGGATTGACCTCCTGCGGTGGCGTCACAGGATTCTCAGGGCCACATCCCGACAGAATCAGGAAGGTCCCGAGAATCAAAGGCAAAATTATTTCAGACCGCAGGTTCATTATCCGATCTTCTTATACTTTGGTACCAGGGCCTTCATTGTACCCCATGCGAGGAGATATGCAACGGCGCAGAAACAGAATACGATCATATATCCTGCCTCCTTTCCCTCAAAACCGAGGAAGGTGAAAGCCGCACCGGCATTCTCAGAGAATGTGAAGAGTACACCTGCTCCCTTGTTGATGAGGAATGAACTGATTCCACCTGCCATGCCGCCGATTCCAGTGATGGTAGCGATTGCCGACTTAGGGAACATGTCGCCCACTGTCGAGAACAGGTTGGCCGACCATGCCTGATGTCCCGCTCCGGCAAGACCTATTATTATTGCAGGCCACCATGCCGAGTACTGTCCCATAGGCTGCGCGAACAGGGCGAAGAGAGGGAAGAAGGCGAAGATGAGCATCGCAAGCATCCTGCCCTTATATGGGTGCATACCCTTCTGCTCCACAAAGTACTTGGGGAGATATCCTCCGAAGATGGATATTATGGTCACGATTGCATAAAGAGTGATGATGAGCATCATTCCCGTGCCGGAAGAAGCCTTGTATCCGAACTGATCCTGGAAATAGGCCGGTGCCCAGAAAAGATAGAACCACCATACGCCGTCGGTGAAAAACTTTCCTGCTATGAAGGACCAGGTCTGACGATAGGTGAAGCACTTCAGGAATGGTATGCTGCTTTCCTCCTTGACGTCGGCTTCCTTTACGGTGTCTTCATCTTCATCCTGACGGATATATGCAAGCTCCGCCTCGTTCACATACTTTGATGCCTGAGGCTTGTCATACATGAACACCCAGAAACCCATCCAGATGAATCCGAGGGCTCCGATGATTATGAAGGCCATTTCCCATCCAAGCCAAGCGGCAAGAGGAGGTATGGTAGCAGGAGCCACCAGGGCACCCACAGATGCTCCGGAATTGAAGATGGATGTTGCAAAGGCACGGTCCTTCTTAGGAAAGTACTCTGCCGTGGTCTTGATGGCTGCCGGGAAGTTTCCGGCCTCACCGAGAGCAAGGACAGCACGGGCTGCAAGGAAGAGCCATACACTCACGTAAGCTATGGCAAGAGCCGCGTTTGTTCCTGCCTCCACAGCCTTCATCGCCTCTATGGACTCATATCCTTCGATGTGCATAGTTGCCCAACCACAGAGAGCATGGGCACAGGCTCCGAACGACCACACTCCGATTGCCCAGAGGTAGCCCTTCTTTGTTCCCATCCAGTCCACGAACTTGCCGGCAAAAAGCATGGCAAAGGCATAGAAGAGAGAGAACACGGCTGTGATGGTACCGTAGTCGCTGTCAGTCCAATGGAACTCGGGAGCAATGAATTCCTTCCATGTGAGGGAAAGAACCTGCCTGTCCATATAGTTGACGGTAGTAGCCACGAAAAGGAGTACCACCATCCACCAACGCCAGTTGGTCATCAATTGTTGATTAGTGTCTTTTTTCATCGGTATTGAATTTTGTGTTATTTCATTATATCCTCTTCAGAGTCAATGATTCCAGGAAGACCGGTCACGGAGCCCCTGAATGAAGCCTTTCCCTTCCTGACCTCCTTTATGAGCCTGCGGTCCACAGAATCCCTTCTGTCAGAAGCTCCGGCATGCTTCAGCACAAGCTTATAAGCATCTGATGCCTTTTGACGGACCAAAGGTACTGATGTCCTGAAAGGCTGTGCCTCAGAGACCTGAGTGTAGTGGCGGTTCCGTTCGGCTATCTTCACCTTGTCCGGTGTCTTGCCCTTGAAGCCTCCCTTGTCGACCGCACCTGTATCATACTCGTTTCCCGCTATGTAAAAGTTTCCCGGAACCATGGATGTCGTCTCGGATGTGCTTATATCAAGCCATTCTCCGTCAAGGTCCTTGGTAGCCGGCCCCGGACGGAACCAGTTGCCGGTCACATTGAACCAGCCTTCCTCTCCGCCGTATATGGCCTTCATTCCCCAGTTGTACACCACATTGTTCACGAATTCCACAGTGCCGCGTCCTGTGAGGAGCTCATTCCCGCCATAGAGACGAGGATGGTCAAAACGAGGATTGCGACTGTTGTTATGCACGAAGAGGTTATGGTGATATGAGACATTGCGGCCTCCCCAGATGCCGCCATATCCATGCCTGCCCTTGTGGTGGAGCGAAGAATTGAGGGCCTCGGAAATAATGCACCACTGAACCGTCGCATCCGTAATATTATAGAATGAAGCATTCTCATCCACCGCCCAGCTGATCGAGCAATGGTCTATGATGACATTCGAACATCTCTTCGCACCCAGGGCATCTGCCTCGATGCCGGCCGACGAGCCAAGACGGATACGAAGATGACGCATGATGACATGGTCCGCTTCTATGAAAACATTATGGTCTCGCAAGGTTATTCCCTTTCCTGGAGCGGTCTCACCCAGAATCGAGAGGTAAGGGTTCTCTATATTCAATGGAGAGGTCAGATGTATGTCGCCGCTGACTGCAAACCTCACAATGCGCGGTCCTTCAGCCTCGACTGCATGACGCAGGGTCCCTTCTGAGCCGTCATCAGCCAGGGAAGTCACCACATATTCCTTTCCTCCCCTGCCTCCAAGCGAATATTTTCCACAACCTTCGGCTCCTTCGAAGGCTACAGGACTGTCCTCTCTGGACGGAAACATGTCTATATTATGTCTCGCCTCCCATTCCAGTGATGCCCAGATGAAGGGGCCGACTCCCTTGCAGTCGTTCTCGATGATCGGTTCGCTGAGATAATATTCGAAGTCTCCCTTTCGCATCTGCTTTCCTCCGAGTCCTCCTACGGCGCAGCAGTCAGTCATGGATATGGTGCCGTCAGGATTCTCCCTGATGAAACGGTCTATGAACTTAGGGTAGAGCCCGAGTATGTAATTCTCATGTGCTCTGTCTATGTATCCCAGCCTGAGGCCTTTGAGGAAGGCATAGGTGAACATGATGGAACAGGTGGCCTCAAGATAGTTGCCTTCCCTTCCCGGGCAATCAAGCACCTGGTACCACATACCGGTCTGAGGATCAGCCCATTTAGGAAGGACTTCGAGGAAATAGTTCAGCTGCTCCACCAGAACTGCATGTCCGGGATGTGACTTCGGAAGATAGTCAAGCACCTCGACCAAAGCCACGGCATACCATCCGTTAGCACGTCCCCACGCGTGTGCGGACAGTCCTGTTTCCGGATCGCACCAGAACATTGACCTTGATTCATCCCACGCATGACGGAAAAGTCCTGTCTTGGGGTCCAGGGTGTTCTCGGCTCCGGCCACAAACTGGTGCACGATATCCGCAAACAACGAGTCCCGCTGTTCCTTCGGAGCATAGCGCCTGGTATACTCGGCATAGAAAGGAAGGGCCATATAGAATCCGTCCAGCCACACCTGATGCGGATATATCTGCTTGTGCCAGAACTCTCCAGACTTGGTACGCGGCTGAGAGTCAATCTGTTCACGAATCATACGAAGAACTCGTCTGTATCGCTTGTCCTGATCGCCATACATGTCATGAAGATCAAAATATATCCTGGCAGGACAGATATGGTCGACATTGTAGTTGGATTTCTTGTACTTG
>JAFVVN010000078.1 GCA_017502125.1 Bacteroidales bacterium
ATTGAGCATGTGACGGCGGTCAAATCTCGCATGGAACTCTCCGCCCGCGTTGACATCAGGGAATCCGTATCTGTTGGTCTTAGACCATGTGTATGAGACTCTTGTATAGAGGTTCTTGCCGACATATTCGTGCATGAATTCAGCTCCGTATGAGGTTCCCTTGCCGAGATCCACATCCGACTCCCAGCTGGCCATTCCG
Source organism: Bacteroidales bacterium (assembly GCA_017502125.1). Classification (GTDB taxonomy): domain Bacteria; phylum Bacteroidota; class Bacteroidia; order Bacteroidales; family UBA932; genus Cryptobacteroides. The sequence goes on from JAFVVN010000078.1 coordinate 200, forward strand.
CCGCTGAAGAGGCTCTGGGCATACTTGTAATAGACAAGGTCATTCATCTGCTTGTAGAAGCCTCCGGCTGATACCGTATGCTTGCCGATCTGGCTGCTGAAGCCGATATTGCCCTGAAGTGCGTTCTCTGGGACGATCTCCCTGCTTGATGGGACTATCATGTCGAGCGACCAGCCGACCGGGAGACCTTCAAGAGTATGATAATGCTGCACCATCCTGTCGAAGGTTGCCTCAAGGCTGAGATATTTGAAGATGTTCCATTTCAGCGAGGCGCTGGCGTCCACGTCGAACCTGCCCGGCTTGATGATCTCGTTTCCTTCCTTTACATCCTTGTCCTTGAAGTTCCTGTAATAGTGTCCCCTCGCTGTCGCCCTCAGAGACAGCTTTCCGTCTATATCGAAGCGGCCTTGAAGATAGGCTGTACCGAGGAATGAATTTGACTTGTTGTTCAGCGAAGCGACCTGACCCGGAGCGAACTCCGCAATCCTGAACTTGGTACCGTAGTCAATCTTGAACGCCTTGAACATGGACTCAGTCCTGTCGAAGCTTAACATATACTCCGTCAACGATGACCTGAGGGTCAGGTGGTTCATGACGCCGCGATACTCCTTATGCTGTTCCTGCGAGCTCGCATATCTGTTCACCGAAGCCCTGAAGTCCATGAAGGACCTGGCTCCGTCCACATGCCAGCTCACGATGCCTATCATGTTGTTCCAGCCCATCTTCTCGTCTGCATTGTCCGCAGTAGTGAACGTATATCCGTCCATGCTTCCTAGGATCGAGGCGTTAAGGACGCTGCGCTTGCCTGTCTGCCAGCGGAACTTTCCATACAGGTCACCCACTCCGGCGCCAAAGTCGTCAAACCCTCCCAGAAGGTCAGGAAGCATGCCGCGTATCGCCTTGTATTCCCAAGCCAAAGGAGAGATCCTTCCGGAGAACATGAAGGACATCTTGTCGTTTATCGGGGTCTCGAGGCTCACACTAGCGAGGAAGTTGTTCAGGGCTGCGCTCATACGGAACCTTTCGCGAGAAGGGTCGCGGGTGGTTATCTCCAGATGTCCTGCAGTGAAGTTCGAGCTTCCGCCCTCGAAGCCTCCCTTCATGAGCGAGGTCTCGGACATCACATCCTGAGGGATGATCGTGGTCAGACCTAGCAGATGCGAATATCCATAAACAGGCACTCCGTCGAGAGTGATGAGATTGTTGCCCATGTTTCCGCCACGCACATAGAAGGCTGTCGTACCGTCAGCACCCGTACTCACACCAGGCAATCCCTGAGCCCATCTGATAGGGTCTCCCTCACCAAGCGGAGAGATCACCCGGCGCACACCCTCAAGGCCTGTACTCAGCTTTCCAAGGCTCTCGACCACCCTTCGGCTGTCGGTCTTGACCGCTGCTGTCAAAGTGTCGTGCTGAGTGTCCCAATCCTGTGCGGACATAATTGCCGGAAACATCAGCAGAGATATTGCTATTGTAATCATGTGTCTTTTCTTGGGTGCATATTTTGAGGTTATATCTGCTCGCTAACCATATATATAACCGATATCATTCAGAATATTGCACGTGATTTCCGTTTTCATCAATGCCGTATTTCTCGTATTCTCCCATTGTAATACCGGACATGATATTGGCGCATTGCTGTATCTGCTTTGTCTGGGCAGCGAAGATGCCAGTACCTCCTACTATGTTTGTATGTATATTGTCCCTGAGATATATTGCCGACATATCTGTTGATTCCTTGATCTGTTGGAAATGTATGGCATCTCTAAGATATTTATTGTAATTGTCAGACAGTGAGAGGAATACAAGATACCCTTCCGTCGGATACGGTTCTCTTGGAGTATTGCCGAAATAATGATACCAATCGCCTGTAAAACTTCCGTATACTATGAATTCATATGGAATACCTTTATGCTCCTTCTGATATGCCGCTATCAGATCCATGATACGCTGCTTCTCAATCAGGATATATTGTCTATGTTTCTGCGCTCCCTTGAGATCAATATATGCGGCCTCCATATCATACCTGTCAGATGATGCCTTGAAAAGTTCCGGCATATAGACATCCCCGGTAAGATTGAAATTATCCACGACAGGAATATTTGTGAATATCTCGTCTGCAAGTTCGTGCCTGCCGGTCATCGGATTATAATTCATTCCATAGATCAGAGTGATTTCCGGAATAGTTGTTATAGAGAAGGTGGTTCCTCTGAACCATGAGGCACAATCAAAGCCAGGCGCCCAACTCGAAAACACATCCCATTCTCGTGTTTCACTGAATATGTCTATAGGTTCCGGCATAGTCTCTTCTGCATAGATAAGACCATATCCAGGCACTTGAATTTCAATACGATAGACATGTTCATGCATAGCAGTGTAATTCAGAGTCCAAAGATCACCTTCGCTTTTCACAAACTGACCGACGGTCTTATCATTTGTAAGATCTATCAAAGTCGCAACCGCCTCGGTCAGAGGCTCTGCCTCTGTCCTTGATGCCCCTTTCGTAAAGTTCAGATGCAGCTCCTGGACATCACTGTCGTTCAGGATACACTCTACCACAACGGTAGGCCTCTCTCCCGCATCAAGAATCACATCACGGACGCAGGAGGTGATGCTAAAGAGGAGTATCAGCAGCGGACAAATATTGTATGTAAGAAACCTGTTCATATATATATAACGCCAGATCGGAAGAATTACTGCGCAGGTCTTGGAATATCATTTATTCATCCGTTCGTCGGACTCATAAGCACGAAAACCACCATTTCTGTGCTTTTAATCGGATTTTTGAACGTCAAAAGCACGAAAATGGCCATTTTCGTGCTTTTGAATTCCTATTGTTCAGAACACCAACTAATGCAGTTCATACCAGGTTCAGCCGACGGGAAGCCACCTTTTTCCGAGAACCAGTTTGCAATCTCGATAGGATTACCGAGGGATTCAACAGTGCAAGCAAATGTCACCCAACCTCTTTCACCCAGATGGGTAGGGATGATGTCAAATTCATCAGCATAATCCATCAGTGAGGAATACATATTATAATCATCGTCTCCTAAACCTGTCGGTTCTTTAAGGAATTTAACGCTTAATGTGTTAGTGAAATTCAATGTATCACCTTCTGTATCAATGTATCTTAGGTTCGAGAACACTATATGAGGAATCTTGTCGACACGTCCTTTTCCCTTGATATTCATACTCATCAGATCATTCAGGATGCCAGGTATGGCAAACTCATGTTCTATCGGATCCGGATGATGATAAGGAGTGTCAAGAAGTTCGAATCCCTTCTTCTTCAGATATGCAAACACTTCATCCTTGAAATCAACCTTGAACATGATGTAATGCTCATCTTCGATAGGAGTGATATCTAGATTTTCATAATTCCTGCGATAAACATAGTCATCATGAAATCCGTAATCCGTATTCTGCTCCGGATCTATCTTGCTGCATCCTGCAGCCAGACACAGCATCAATGCAATAAATAAGAATCTGTTCATGGTCTTGAAGTGTTTATATGTTATTATAGATGCAAATCTTATTGAAATAGTTGCATGATGGTAGAATAATGTGTTATATAAAATATTGATATTTATATATTTATATAGTTTAAGGTCGGTTTTTTATCCGACCCTTAATTATGTAAGTTATTGATTTGTATGGATTTATGTAAAACAGTATTTATCGTATTAAAAAATCATCCTTCCTCTGTCATCCTGAGCGAACGCAGTGAGTCGAAGGATCCGCTGGGCATTATTCCGATTTAAAAGCACGAAAACCACCATTTCTGTGCTTTTAATCCGATTTTTGAACGTCAAAAGCACGAATAAGGCCTTTTTCGTGCTTTTGGTTTCCGGTTGCCAGACATTAAAATTCTATCCTCCAGCTGAAATTCGGGAGAATAGGCAGCAGAGCAATCATCTTCCAGCCTTCGGTAGCAGCGTCGAAGTAGAGCATGAACGGGTTGAAATGGTTGGTGGCGTTGCAGAGACCGACGTTGACGTCATGCTTCACCTTTCCTGTCTCGAATGAGAACATGTAGCCGAGGTCGAGCCTGAAGACTGTAGGCATGTGGTAGTTGTTCACGCCCGAGAAGTAGTCTGCAGTCCATTCCGCTCCCGGAACATGCATAGGATAAGTCTCCGC
>JAFVVN010000079.1 GCA_017502125.1 Bacteroidales bacterium
AAAATGACTCTTGGGGGATTCTTCAAGCGCCGTCTTACACGTCTGCATCCGATGGTCATCGTCGCCACCATAATCGGTGCCTGTATGTTCTTCTTCGGCGCAGGATACTTTACACATTCAGTGACCATCCCGTTCTGGAAATTCGGACTTTGTCTGATTATGGGATTCTTTATGATTCCTTGCGGCAGAGGTCTGGACATCAGAGGCTGGAACGAGATGAACTCATTCAATGGTCCGAACTGGACATTGACATTCGAATATATAGGCAATATCCTATATGCCCTCGTGTTCCGCCACCTCCCTACCTGTGTACTTTGCATTCTTTGCGCAGGCGCAGCCATCTTCACACTTGACTTTACATTAGGATGGGATATGTTCGGCATCCTGCCATACGGCCCACAGTACCACGTCAAAGGAGGATGGTCATTGGATCCGGAACAGATATACCTTGGTTTCACACGTCTGCTCTACCCGTTCCTATGCGGACTCATCATCTCCAGGATTCTGTCCGAACGCAGATCTGAAGACAATCCGAGCGGCAGTCCTATCAGGGTGAAGGGCGGCTTCATCTGGACATCTCTTATCCTTATAACCATACTTTCAATTCCTTGTATCGGCGGAAAGGACGGCGTGGCTAACGGAGCATATCAGGCAGTTATGATTCTGATCGCATTCCCATTGATCGTGCTTATGGGAGCAGGAAGCAGCATCAAGAATCCCGGTCTGGCAAAAATATGCAAATTCCTTGGTGACATATCCTATCCGATATACATAACACACTATCCTCTCATTTATATGCATATGGGATTTGTGGCAGAGCATCCAGACGCACCTGTATGGATACAGGTTGCTTCTGCCGCCGGTGTGTTCTTTATGTCCATCATTCTTGCATTCGGCGTATTCAAGGCGTTCGATGAGCCTGCACGCCAATGGCTTACAGACCATTGGCTGAAGGGTGAGCAGAAACTGCCTCTATGGATCAAGGTCACAGCAGGCGCACTCATTGCAGCGGCTGTTGCACTGATAATATTCAAACCATAATTTCCGATTTTATGAAAACATTAAGGATACTTCTTGCTTCGGCATTGATTCTGTCATATTTCAGCGTAAAGGCTCAGGAACTTGTCATCCGAATCGATGATATGGGAGCCTTGCATTCAGTCAATACAGCCAGTATCGACACATACCGGAACGGCATAGCCAAGTCTGTCGAGGTGCTGGCTGTGGGAGCCTGGTTCCCGGAGGCCGTGAAGATGCTTCAGGAAAATCCAGGCCTCGACGTCGGCGTGCACCTGGCAATTACCAGCGAGTGGGAAAATGTCAAATGGAGACCTCTCACAAACTGCCCGAGTCTGGTGGATGAGAACGGCTACTTCTTCCCGATGATGGGACCGAATCCTGCATATCCGGGACAGTCCGTGATGGAAAATGCCTCAAGGTTCGACATAAAGGAAATCGAGAAGGAGTTCCACGCACAGATCGAACTCGCTCTGAAAAACATTCCTCAGATCACACACATCTCCGGCCATATGATGTCAACAGGCTACAGTCCTGAAGTCAATGCCCTCGTACAGAAACTGTCCAAAGAATATAATCTCCCTTCCGTGGACCGTTTCGATGCATTCGAGCAATATGACTTTGAATATGTCGGCTATGAAGGTCCGAAAGGTACTGCTGAAGAAAAGGTTGCAAGCTTCATCAAGATGCTGGACAAGCTTGAGGAAGGCAAGAGATATATGTTCGTGGACCATCCTGCATACAACGATTCCGAGATGCAGACCGTAATGCACGTAGGCTACGAGGATGTGGCCGTTGACCGTCAGGGAGTTACGGATCTACTGAAAAATCCTGAGGTCAATAAGGCGATCCGGGAAAGAGGAATAAATCTCATAGACATAAATACCCTCACCAAGTCTCTTCCACGTGGTGAGGCATCTGCCAAGATGACTAAAGCGGCAGAAAAATATCTTGCAGCAGTGGAAAAGGCCGGTCAGGACCTGCACAGCATTATGATCCTCAAGGATGGAAATGTAATATATGAAAAGTGGATGAGCGAAGGCAAAGAAAATGTCCCTCACATCCTCAACTCGGTCAGCAAGACATTTACATCGATGGCAGTCGGTCTTGCCATCTCCGAAGGCAGGCTGGCATTGGATGAGAAACTTGTGGACATCTTCCCTGAACACTGTCCTGAGAATCCTTCCGAATACCTCAAGGAGATCACAGTGGAACATCTGCTCACAATGAGTTGCGGCCACTCTACTGACCCTACATACAAGAGTTGGGAAGTAAAGGACAGAAGTTGGATCAGATTCTTTATGGAGCACCCTGTGACGCACAAACCAGGTACATTGTTCTGCTACAACAGTCTGGGTACATACGTTCTTTCCGCAATTGTCCAGAAGAGGACAGGAGAAAAGGTCGCCGACTATCTCTACCCTCGCCTTTTCAGACCGTTGGGAATCAACAATGTAAGTTGGGCAGAGTCTCACGAAGGCATCAACACCGGTGGATGGGGGCTTTTCCTCAAGACGGAAGATCTGGCCAAGATGGGTCTGATGATCCTCCAGAAAGGTCAGTTCAACGGCTGCCAGGTCGTTCCTGCCGAATGGATTGAATCTGCTTCATCGGCACAGGTGCCTTGCGTTCCTGCCGGTATGAATTCAGATGAT
>JAFVVN010000031.1 GCA_017502125.1 Bacteroidales bacterium
CCCAAAATGACTCGTCTGCTTCAATCTTATGCTCGAAAAAATTGGCTGACTGGCTTGACTCGGAAAGTCAGACAGTGGGTATCATCTTCAGAGGTAGCGCAAGTCCTAATTACAAGTTTGAATGGAAGACGCGGTGACTTGAAGAAGTGGTTTAAGTCCTCTATATGAGGAGCAAGAGGGAATGGCACAAAGTACCATTCTTCTCTTGCCCTCTGGGGACAAAAAACAGCGCTGCGCTACCTTAGAAATGGTATTACCGATTAAAACCAACCATGTTAAACAACCATTAAGATTTAATAACAATGAAAAAGAACAAATACTCCACTATCAGCGTCATGACAAAGACGCAGAAAGCCGTCAAGGCGAACTCTGAAAAGAGAGGGATGACCCAGAGTGAGTACGTTGACCGGGCCGTCACGGACTTCGAGAGGAACGCGAAATTCAAGGCCCGCAGGAAGGCCGACCTGAATCTTGAAGACATGACTTATGAAGAGGTATTGGCTTTCGTCGCCACGTCTCTGAGCGCTCTCTCCAAGAGGAATGATGTAAGCCGCATTATCTCTTTCATCCGAAAACAGGAGGAGGAGATCCTGACGCCGATGAGGAATGACATGGCAGCGATGAAGGCAACCTTCTCGCAATTGTTGGACACAATAAAGGCCCTTTAGCCATGAATGTAAAGATTCAAAGTAAAGGCATTGCCGGTGGCCATAACACCGGCAGTTGCTTGGGCTATGCCAACTATCTTGAGCATGAAAACAATGAGAAAGTGGATGCCGGGATGATGGATTCGACCATTCCGTTCTTTGATCCTTTCGGTGCAGCGGTGAACAAGATGGAGCTGGTAAAGTCAATAGACTCTAACACCGGCCAGCTGCATAGGGACGATGCGAAGTTCTACTCCGTCATCCTATCTTTCTCCGATGAAGAGGTGAAGGCGATGGGTGACTCCAGAGAAGAAATTCTGGCAGGTGTACATAAGGTAGTCGAAGGAACGATGGATATTTATGCCGGGAACTTCAAGTGTGATGACATACGGTCTCATGCAGACCTGAAGTACTACTACACCGTCCACGAGTATAGGGAAGGCTTCAAGCCGGGGCTGCATGTTCATGTGATAGTCAGTCGCAAGGATGCGACAGGCTCCCGCAAGATCTCACCGATGACCAATCACCGAGGTGAGAGCAGCGGAGTGATAAAACGTGGCTTCGATCGTGACGCCTTCTACCGTTCATGTGAACAGATGTTCGACAGGTCCTTCGGCTTTGACCGTAAGACTGAAAACAGCTATGACTACTACAACACGATGAAACACGGCAGCGTCGAGGAACGGGAGTCCATGATACGGGAGGTGGTCAGGGAAAGTGATGTCGTGAAGGAAGTCAATGAGTCCATCCTCCGCTATGTCGAGCAACTGGCAAACGAATCCCATGTGCCTGAGGCTCAGAAGGCATATATGCGTCAGCAAGAGGCCCAGCCGAAGGAAAAGCGGGCGATGAACACATTCTGGAATACCTATCACAGTTATTACCAGCCTCTGCTGACTTCAGTCAAGGAGTCGTGCAATAATGCCTTCAGCATGTATGTCGATGCCAGAGATAAATACGGGGTGTGCTCTGAGAGAATCTCCGAAAAATATGACAGGCTGAAAAAGGTATATTCAGAGATAGATCGTCTCCAAAATGAAATCAGCAAGGCCAGGACAAGCAAAGCATGTATAAAGGGATTCTGTCTGCTCATCGCAGCTGTCAATCCGGCACCGGCCCTGATACTCGCACTGGTGGGATGCGTAGTAGCTGATGCTCAGAAACGCTCTGCCATAGCGCACATCAGAAACCTACGGGAATATGCCAGAAACATAAGACATGACATCGAGAACCTGAAAGTCAAGCAGGAAGGCCTTAAGCAGATGAAATCGGACACACTCAAACAATACATTGATGTGAAAGATGAACGCCAAAGTCTGAAGACAGAACTTGACACCCTGAAGGATATGTTGCAGAAGTCTTCTTCACTTTCCGAAGAAACTCTCAAAGGACTGAAGAGACTGGTACAGGAAAGAAAACTCATGGAGGCAGTCGAGGCTACGCGTCAGAACAGCCACCCGGACTTCGGGGCCAGTTTCTACCAGATCTTTGTCGGCTCCTATGACAAACTGGAGCTGGACCTTAATCTCCTAACTCAGAACTTCGGGTGTGAGCCACATTTTCATCCCAATGGAGGTGTGTCAGACCTCAGGATCGTCCATAAGGGTCAGACATATTACGCATCAGATCTGTTCACTACCGAACGCGTGACGAGTATGCTGAATAAGTGGGAAACTATGACCGGTCAGAAGCCTGCGTATAAGATCGCGGCAGAAGAACGTGCCCGCGAGGAGGTACGTCGACGAATGGCTCAAGCCTCAAGGATATACCATGCAGAAACTCATCGTCAAGGACAATCATCTAAACCAAAATTATAATGGAAGAAACAGAAATTTTAATTGAAGCCCTCGGGCAAATACCGGAATTGGTAGAAGCAGCCAAAACCTATAAAGCGTCTAACGAGAAGACTATCTCCACTATGTCTATGGCAATCAAGAAACGGCCCGAAGCTGAGATTCCTCAAAAAGAGGTGGAGAAGGTTACAGATGCCGTCAAGGCTACTCCTTGTGCTCTGCCGGATACCGATGATTTTTTGAAGGCTATAGCAGGCATGATGCGTCCTATCATCCATCAGGAAGTCAAGGAAGCCGTCGGTGCGACAAAGATAAAGATCCAACATGAACATAGGCATGATCATTATTCGTATTCGGCCTCTTGGAGCATGGTTAAAGATACTGCCAAGAAATTGATTATAGGATTAGCGATATCAACTCTGATCTTGACGGTGACTCTTGTCGCAGTACTGGTTCATTTCACAAACAGCGAGATGTATCTGGGCAAGAAATATATGGAACTATACCAGTCGGATCTGCTGACCAAAAGCGAAAAGGAGAAACTCCTTAAAGATGCGTATATGGTTTCACTCTATCCTGAAGCGTACGAGGGCTACCCTAAAGCCTTCAGAGAAAGGCTCCGTAAGAACAAGAGCATCGTAGACGATCGAGAACTTGAGAAGATTGTTAAAGGAAAGTTCTCCGTCAAGGAAAAGGTCGGTTTTTAGTTCCCGGCGGACTGACGGGTAGGTGATTTCGTCGAAGCCGAAGAAGAGTGAGATCTGCTCCGGATATTTTTTGCTGGAATTAGAAAAAATTGAAATTCTTTTGGGTGATAAGTCGTTTCTATACGTCATTAATAAATAACACGAAACTGATTATATGCTCAAAAGATTCCTTGAATTCTATAGGGTGAGCGGGCCTTCCGTGGCAAAAGTGCCTACGGAGAAGGCGGATAAGACCTATAGAAAGCTCCGTACCCAGGCGTTTATCGCCGCGACAATCGGATACAGTCTATATTATGTGTGCCGCACATCGCTCAATGTGATGAAGCAGCCTATAATTGATGCCGGATTTCTGGATGCCACCCAGCTCGGTATCATCGGAGCCTGCCTTTACTGGACCTATGCAGTCGGCAAATTTATCAATGGCTTTCTGGCCGATCATTGCAACATAAAGAAATTTATGGCGACCGGGCTGATTCTGTCGTCTGCCGCAAACTTCATCATGGGCTTTCTCGGTGTATGGGAAGGTCTTGCCGGAGTCACAGGTGGAGTCATGTTCCTGATGTTTGCCATCATGTGGACAATCAACGGCTGGTCCCAATCCATGGGTGCCCCACCTGCAATCATTTCATTGTCAAGGTGGTATCCTCTCAAGATCAGAGGTACTTTTTATGGGTTCTTCAGTGCCTCGCATAACTTCGGAGAAGGCTTGTCTTTCGTGTTCGTAAGCCTTCTGGTCGGAGCTGCCGGCTGGCAGTGGGGATTTTTCGGTGCTGCCCTTGCCGGTGTGCTCGGTGTCTCCCTCATAATCCTGTGGCTGCATGACAATCCTGAAAGCAAGGGACTTGAGCCTGTGGAGATCCTCGCGGGAGAGAAGAGCAGAGAGCAGCTTGAGATGGAGGCAAAGGCGAAGGAGGTCGGCGCAGCAGATGAAAAGGCCGAGTCCGGACGCATTCAGAGAGCAGTTCTCCGCAATCCTGGAGTGTGGATCCTTGCTCTGTCAAGTGCTTTCATGTATATGAGCCGCTATGCCATCAACGAGTGGGGAATGTTCTTCCTTCAGAAGGTCAAAGGTTTCGGACTTCAGGAGGCCGCTTTCATTATTGCTGTCAATACAGTCATGGGAATCATCGGTACAGTGGCTGCAGGATGGATCTCAGACACACTCTTCAGAGGTGACAGGAAATGGCCGGCCCTTGCAGCCGGAATCCTGGAATCGATTGCACTGCTGCTCTTCCTTTACGGAGGGGACAGCTGGTTTGTCAATGTCCTGGCAATGACCCTGTTCGGAATCTCCATCGGAGTCCTCATATGTTTCATAGGCGGTCTGATGGCTGTGGATCTTGTGCCGAGAAAGGCTACGGGTGCTGCCCTCGGAATCGTGGGACTTGCTTCGTATGTGGCTGCCGGTCTGATGAATGTGATCAGCGGTTGGCTTATTGACGGTCAGGCACTACGCGATGAGGTCACAGGAGAGATAGTCCGGTATGACTTCACATACGTATCCCTCTTCTGGGTAGGTGCAGCGGTGATTTCCTTCATCCTGCCGATATTCAACTGGAAAAAAAGACAACAGGAAATATAATCATAGAAAGATGAAAAAGACAATATCAGCGATTATCGTGTTGATCGTTCTCGGCTTCGTCGCATGTGATCCGCAGATCGAACAGCCGGAAGAACCGGATCAGGAGCCGACTGATACAACTCAGACTCCGGAACAGGATACAACCCAGACCCAGAAACCGGAAGTGGGGGACAGTCTCGAGATTAAAGACGGCATGGCCAGATTTCTCCTGCAGGATTCCCCTTTAGTGGAGGCTACGGGCGGCAGAACTGACTGGACCAAGGTGACGGTCACCGTGAACGGTAAGGCATATGTGCCTGCCGTACAGGATGACGGGAAGGTCTATGTGGATGTTGAGGATTCGGAAGCGGCTGTCTATGAAGCTGTACTGGTCACGGAGGAGACGACGAAATACCATGGCGACACACCACTGGAAGATGTTGTACATCCTTTTGCATATGCGTACCATACCTTGGGAAAAACCCTGACTGTCCTTCCGAAATACGCATCCTACGATGAAGAAAAAGGCAATCTGCTGTCCTTCTCATCCGGACTGTCAATGATAGGTCTGACCGTCCAGGGAATGACTTCCATATCCTCCATAAAGGTGACTGACCCACAGGGAACCATATTAGGTGGAACAGGTTCATATGATCCTCAGACCAGGTCCTTCAAGATGGAAAAGGGACTGCCGTTCATGGTCCTGAACTGCACCAACAGGGGGGCATTTGTCTCTTCGTCAGGAAACGTATTCATGATTCCGGTTCGTTCGGGACAATATTCCAAGGGACTGGAAGTTACCATATGCAGTGCTGACCACCTGATGTGCAGGACAAGCATACCTTCGTTCACTGTTGACAAGGATAAGGTCCATTCCTGCATGGTGACATGGAAGCCGGACAAGAATCTTCTTTTTTATGAAGGCTTCGACAACATGGTCTGGGGCGGAGATGTGGTTGCCGGTGAGGACTCCTTCGGAATGAATCCTGTGGCAGGTGATATGACGATCAAGAGCGGCAGGACTCTGAGCGGATATGAGACACCTCTTTATCCTGTCTCATATGAAATGGCCGGAGCTGGGTATATCCAGGAATCAAATCTTTCGGTGACGGAAGGAAAGGATGTTTCCGGGTCGAGATATCTCTCGGATTCATATATCAAGAGCCGTAACATAGGCGGATATCTCAGACTTTACCGTTGCCAGGAATATCAAGGCTATATATCAGTCGGTGACACATATAATGGAATAGTGGAACCTGTCTTTGCAGGAGAGATTTCGGATGCTCACAGGGATATCGTCATCAGCTTTGACATATGTGCAGCCTCTGACTTCGATGATGATCTGTCGTTCAAGGCAACAAACGGTGGAAATATAATATCCTGCATGGTGGACGGGACCGAACTTCCGGAGACTGTCTTCTCCCGCAAGTTCTCCAAGACCGGATCGACTGCGGCTCTGGACAGGTCGGCAGTGACTCTTCCTGCATCGGATGGCAGATGGCATAATGTGGAACTCACGGTCAGGAACATGAATGACAAGTCAACATTCACTCTGACCACAGCTGCATCCCACTCCAAGCCCGGTGCATATCGTTTCTATCTTGACAACTATCAGGTAAGAACCCTTAAGGACCATGCAGACCGTGATGGATCCACCCTCAGGGTCATGTGCTGGAACATCCAGAACGGAATGTGGGCGGACCAGGACAACAACTACAACAATTTCGTGGCCTGGGTCAAGAAATACAATCCGGATGTCTGTGTATGGTGCGAGGGCGAGACCATCTTCAACACTTCGGGTGACAAGGTCTACGGCACCAACAGGATTCTCCCGAACGCATGGGCTTCAGTGGCGCAGCGTTATGGACATAATTACTGGAGCAAGAGCGAGGACAGGGACAACTACCCTCAGATCATCACATCGAAATATCCGATAAATACCTTGGCCAAAATAGGTCAGATCGGTACCACCGATGCATATGTCGAGCACGGCTCAGGCCTCTTCGAAGTGGAGTTCAACGGCCACAGTGTATATTTCGTGTCCTTCCACGCGTTCGCGCACGCCTATGACCCTAAATATACAAGCTCCGGTACCGACGCTCAGAATGCCTCCGCTGCATTGTATGAAGGCGACTACCATCGTGAAAAGGAGATCAGGTATGTGTATGAGCAGACTATAGAAAAATATCCTTCGCAGTCCAACTGGCTTATGATGGGAGACTTTAACTCCATCTCAAGCCTGGATGCCGAGCATCACACCGGCATCAACGATACAAACTGGCTCCTGCACGACCATATCCTCGGCAAGGACTATCTGAAGGATATCATTGCGGAGAGGAATGCACCGGAGGACTTCTTCTCGTCGATTAACGGAGACTCAAGGAGAATAGATTTCATATATGCATCTCCTGCAATGTATGACCGCATAGAAAGCACAGCCATAATCATAGACTCGTGGACGGTCCTCAGCCAGGACAAGAGTGTCTCTGACAAGGGCTATTTCTGCCGTCCTTCGGATCACAGACCGATTCTCGTGGACTTCAAGATGAACTGATATGAAGAAGATTATCATTCTGGTAATGGCCGCTGTCCTTTCCCTGGCCGTTGCCGATGCACGGGGAAAGGAACTGAAGGTGCTCTACTGGAACATCCAGAACGGTATGTGGGCCGGTCAGGAGGACAACTATGATGCATTCGTGAAATGGGTCAAGGCCCAGGATGCGGATGTGTGCATATGGTGCGAGGCAGAGACCATCTATTACACCGGCTCGTCAAAGCGCCTGCCTCGCGAGGACCGCTATTTCATCTGGGAAGAGGTGGCTCCGAGGTATGGACATAAACATATATATGTGGCAGGTCATCGTGACGGCTATCCTCAGGTGATCACGTCGAAGTACCCGATAGAGAACGTGAAGAAGATTGTCGGTGACGACCGGACCGTAGTGACTCACGGAGCGGGGTGGGTGCGCGTGAAGGCCTATGGAAAGACCTTCAACATAGTATCGCTGCATACCTGGCCGCAGAAGTCGCATTTCAGGTATAAGGAGGCTTCAAAGGAAGAGCGTGACGCCAGTGCGGCACGTAATGAGGGTGATGTCAACCGTCTGGAAGAGATGACCTGGATATGTGAGAATACGATCCTTACGGACCCTCAGGCGGAGGAGAACTACTGGCTTATGGCAGGTGACTTCAATGCCGTCTCGCCGAAGGACAACTGGGTATACAAGTTCCCCGAGGGAGATTCGAGGCTTCTTGTACACGACTATATACTGAAGAACACCCCTTATGTGGATGTCATCTGGGAAAGGCATCCGCGCAATTTCTACACCACTACATTCGAATGCAAGAGGATAGACTTCGTCTACCTGTCTCCGGCCCTCTATGGGCTTGTGGAGGACGCCCGGATTGTCGAGGATGAGTATACAAGGCCTCACAGACACGCGTCTGTGAAGAACTTCCAGGATCCTTCCGACCATCTCCCCATCATAGTCAATTTCAAAATCAAATAATATCTTATGAAGTTAAAACTATCGACATTGATTCCGCTGGCAGTGCTCGGACTTGCCCTTGTGGCGTGCTCCAAGGACGACCGTAATGCGCCTCGCACGGATGGATTTGAGATCCACGCCCTGGCGGACTGCAGCGATGAGCCTCTGAAGGAGTTCTGCGTGGACGTCCTTGAAGGCACTTCGGAACTGTACATCAGGACTGATGTGACAGATTTCAACGTGTTCTGGCAGGATGCGGCAGGCACCCCTTGGCTGGAGGTCTCGGCTTGTAGGAAGACAGATGTTCCTTCTGTCTGGAAAGTGACCCTGAACTACATCGGCAGGTCGGAAGGTGTTCTCTACACCCGCAGGACAGGTACATTGTCCGTGACCAAGCCTGAAGCCAATCTCGCGGCGTTCCTGTCCGTACACCAGGGGGCTATCGAAAGGACAGGCAACGATTTCTCGGACTTCAAGTATGGCTCGTGGCTCCCTGACGATGCGTCAGGTGAGGTGCCTTTTGAAAGCTGGTCCGACGCCCTTAAGAAGAAGGGATTCTCTTCTGAAACTGCCCTGGCCTGCTTCGGAAGGTACGGACACCTGAAGATCGGTGACGAAAACGGCACCAAGGGAAATCTGGTGACTCCTACCAATGGCCTTCACAGATATGACTCCCTCCTTATGGTTTCGTTCAAGGTCGCTGCTTATCCGGGTGACGACAAGTCGTTCAAGGTGGATGTCGTGGGCGGCGGTGTCATCCGCGATTTCGCTGCGGAAGGCAAGACCAGCCTCACCCTTGAGACCGTGGACATCACTACCAATGCCGTGACTCAGGAGGGACTCTGGAAGCCGGAGACCAACTTCATAGTCTTCATATCATCTGTGGAGAACAATCCTGTGGGTGTGAACACCTGTCTGAAGATTACTTCAGGAGCATCCGGAAACGGCAAGGGATCGCGTCTGTTCATAGATGACTTTTATGTAATGAAACTGGTGCATGACCAGGACGTCGACTATTTCCTTATGAACCAGGGAAGCGGACGCGACAGGATTCTTGCCTCTATTAACGACTAAAACACCTAATGATGAAACATAATCTGCAAATGAAATGGCTGGCAGTCCTTGCCTTTGCCCTTTCCTGCATCTGTGCATCCGCACAGTCACAGGTGAAAGGTCACGTTTACGACTCGGCCGGAGAGCCGCTCATCGGTGCCTATGTGACGATCGAAGGCACTACGACAGGCTCCATAACTGACATTGACGGAGCCTATGTCATCACAGCGAAGCCTACTGATGTGCTCAAGGCTGAATATATGGGATTCACTCCGGCAACGGAGACCGTAGGCCAGCGCGCTGTCATAGACTTCACTCTTACAGAGGACCAGAATGTCCTTGAGGACGTCGTGGTCATCGCCTATGGTGCGGCAAAGAAGTCCGACCTTACCGGATCGGTGGCCAATGTCAAGATGGGCGACATCAAGGATGCCCCTGTGCTCTCGATCGACAACGCCCTCCAGGGACGTATCGCCGGTGCCGACTTTATGTCCACTGACGGTGCTCCGGGCTCGACCACCACAATCCGTATCCGTGGTACAAGGTCCATTTCCGCATCCAATGAGCCTCTGTTCATCGTGGACGGCATTATGGATGCGATCCACGACCTGAACGACATATCATCTGACGATATCGCCAGCATCTCTGTCCTCAAGGATGCATCTTCGACAGCGATCTACGGATCGCGTGGTGCCAACGGTGTCATCATCATCACCACAAAGAAGGGCTCCAAGACAGACGGAAAGGTCAATATCTCCTTCAAGGCGGATTTCAGCCTTTCACAGCTGCCTAAGTCGCTCGACATAATGAACGCTTCCGAGTTCGTGCAGTATCGTAACGACTACGCATATTTCGGAGATGACAAGAGTCACGCGAACGTGAATGCGAACACTCCGCTTTCGGGCTCGGTCTATGCGGATCCGTTCAGCTACGGTGAAGGCACCGACTGGATCGGAAACATCACCAGGAACGCATTCTCGCACAACTATTCGCTCTCTCTGACAGGAGGTAACGAGCACGGATCGTTCTATGCATCTATGGCATACAACGACACAGACGGTATCATAGACGGCAGCGGCCAGAGACGTTTCTCAGGCCGTATCAAGGGTGACAGGCAGATCTTCCCTTGGCTCAAGGCTTCATACAACGGATCATACACCTGGCGTCATACCGATGAGAACAAGGCGACAATCGGAGGTACAAGCTGGTGGAACGGAGCTCAGTACCTGTCTCCGCTCCTCAAGGTGACCGACTCCGAGAACCCTCTCTATAACCTTGGACAGAAGATCAACACTCCACGTGCTATGATCGATATGAACACCAACCAGACCAAGAGAAACTCTATGAATCACGCAGTCAGCGTGGATATCACTCCGGTTGAAAATCTGGTGATCAACAGTACTCTGTCATATTATCTCTACTTCAGACAGCAATACCGTTATTTCCCTGGCTCTCTCCCTGCAAAGACAGAAAACGAGGGTGGACAGGCCTACAGGGCAGATTATACAGAAAATTCTATGTCGAACGAGACAACCGTCAGGTATAAGCTCGAGAAGAACGGACATACTTTCCAGCCTTTGCTCGGATTCTCGCTCTATCGTTATTCTGCCGAGAATTTCTCCCTCCAGGGACAGGGCTATATGGATGATGAGGTGATGTGGAACAATATGAACGCCGTTCTCGACAAGGAGACCTACAGCGCCGGAACATCATACAGCAGCAAGGCCAAGATGTCTGGATTCGCCCGTGCTGACTACAACTGGAAGTCACGCTACTACATCACGGCGACAGGCCGTTTCGACGGTGCGTCGAACTTCGCGGCCAACAACAAATGGGCGTTCTTCCCTTCAGCTGCGTTGAGGTGGAACATCTCAAACGAGCCGTTTATGGCGAGCGTCGGCTGGATCGACGACCTCTCGCTCCGCTTCAGCGCCGGTTTGACAGGTAACGACGCCATCAGCGCCTACTACTCTCTGGCAAAGCTTGACAGCACTACGGGAGGATATCTCTTCGACGGCTCACAGCCGGTATCCTTCTACAGAAGCCGTCTCGCAGAGCCTGGACTTACCTGGGAGAAGACCGCCTCATATAACCTCGCCCTCGACTGGGCTATGTTCGGAGGAAGGGTTTCGCTCACAGCTGAGGCTTATCTGTCAAAGACCACTGACCTTCTCCTGCAGGTGCAGGTTGCAGAGCAGACCGGTTATGACAAGAGGATGTGCAACCTTGGAGAAATCTCTAACAAGGGTGTCGAGCTCTCTCTGGAGACAAGAAACATCGAGCGTCCTGATTTCCAGTGGACGACTTCATTCACCGTTTCCCACAACACCCAGAAGGTGCTTGACATAGGATCCGAGGATTTCGTTTCTGCGATGAACTGTCCGGGAAACAACAAGTATATGATGTACGGTTACGTTGAGGGATATCCTCTCAACTCGCTCTGGGGATTCAAGTACGGTGGCATCTGGAAGTCGGATGAGGAGAGGGAAAGGAACAAGCAGACCAGGGCCTATGCGAGCGAAAGCACGAAGTGGGCTGACGGTACGCCGAGGTACTATGATATCAATCACGACGGCGTCCTGAATCAGGAAGACCTCGTATACCAGGGAAGTGCGGACCCTATCCTTTACGGAGGTATGCAGAATACTTTCTACTACAAGAACTTCAAGCTTGGTGTCTATCTGGCGTATTCTCTCGGCGGAAAGATCTACAACTACGGAGAGTTCTACCAGTCCGGAGGTATGTACACCAACCAGTTCCGCTATATGCTGAACTCCTGGCATCCTGAGAGAAATCCTGAATCGAACATCCCTCGCGCAGGCTACACTGACGTGGCCCTTCCGAGCGACTTTATGATTCACGATGCCTCATATCTCAGACTCAAGAACATCAGCCTCGGCTACACCCTTGACCTTTCGAGGAAGTGGAAGGGAGGCATCAAGGATGTCACTTTCACCCTTTCAGGAGAGAACCTCTACCTGTGGAAGAACTACAACGGATTTGACCCTGACGTATCCAGCGAGGGAACATCTTCGACCCTCCGCCGTGTGGACCTCGGAGCATATCCGAAGCCAAGGACATTCACTTTCAGCATCCAGGTAAGGTATTAACAGAAAAGAAATCGAGCTATGAACATATTCAAAAAGATAATCGGTGCGGTCTTTATGGCCGGTCTGCTCTCGGGAGCGGTATCCTGCTCGCTCGAGGAGGACACTTCGTCCATCTCGACGCCGGATAACTTCTTCCGCAACTTTGCGGAGTGCCAGTCTGTGGTGAACGGCTGCTACATTCCGCTCAAGAGCATATACACTTACCAGTATTTCCTCGCTGTGGAGTGTGTTTCAGATATAATGTATTGTCCTTCAGGTACATTGGACGCACAGCTGGACATCAGTCCGGTGAAGCCGCGCTTCGGCACTACAGTGTGGAAGCAGTGCTACCTCGGAGTGCAGAGATGTAATTTAGCTATTCCAGGCATCGAGGGCTGTACGGAGCTTACCGATGCGGAAAGAAACCAGCTCCTGTGTGAGGCAAAGGTGCTCAGAGCCCTTTATTACTGGCATCTGACCTGTTTCTTCGGAGATGTGCCTTTCTATATGTATGACGTCTCTGACACGGAGACCCTCCTCAAGGTGGCTGAGCTTCCGCGTATGGATGCCGATCAGAGCCGTGCAGACCTGATCGCAGACCTCAAGGAGATCGCTCCTCTGGTGTCACAGACAAGGACATCCGACAACAAGGAGCAGCGCCTCGGCGCAGCGACAGCGTGGATGCTCATCGCGAAGTTCGCTGCCTGGAACAATGATTGGGAAGAGGTCGTGAATGCTGTCGACAAGCTGGAGGAAATCTACGGTGACCTCAATCAGTATCCTCTCGAGGACATCCAGTTCCGTTGCAAGAACACTCCTGAGTCCATCTTCGAGATCCAGCACACTTACACTGAGGGCGGTCTGTCATATGTGTCCAATGTGGCCTGTGTGACGACTCCGGTGAGAAACAAGGATGACATCTATGACGGCGTCCAGATTCCTGAACTTGGCACGACAACCAAGACCTGGCAGCCGGCATATGCCAATGTATACTTCTGCCAGGGTCTTATGCCTCGTCGCGGAAAGGACCTCAGGAACTACTACAATGTTGCCTGGGAGTGGGAAGGAAAGGCATTCGAGAAGGTTACAACGCGTCCTTATCCGGGTCCTAAGTTCTGGTGTCCGAATATGAAGGAAGGCAACGACGACAACAACTACAAGGTGTTCCGCTATGCTGATGCACTCCTTCTCAAGGCAGAGGCTCTGTGCGAACTCAACCAGCTCTCAGAGTCTGTGAAGTATCTTGATATGACAAGACTTCGCGCAGGCCTTGCAGGATATACCCTCCGCACTCAGGTCCGCCTGAGGGAGGAGATCCGCAACGAGAGGGCAAGGGAACTCTTCGGAGAGTTCCAGCGCAAGTATGACCTCGTACGCTGGGGCATATGGTATGATGCGGTGACGGACTACAGCGACTATCCTTCACTTGTCAATAATATGAAGCCTTGCCACAGGTTCTATCCTATTCCGGATACCCAGGTTGTGTACTCGAAGTACAACCTCGACAATAATGAATATGCCCAGTACGGTATGTAAAAGGAGGATTTATGAAGAAAATTGCAATATTTATCACTGCGCTTGCGCTTTTCGCTTCATGCGACAAACCTTACAAGATGGATCTGCCGCTTTCAGTGGCACAGCGCAACATCTCCCTCAGCAAGGATGCCGGCTCGACCCACGTCCTTGTATATGCCGACGGAGACTGGACGGCGACGTTCACCGAGCCGGTCGACTGGGCAAGTCTGAACAAAGTGTCCGGATATGGAAACAGTGACCTTGTGTTTACCTACAGTGCCAACTACGGCATTGCGCGAAGAGTGGGAATCGTCCTGTCCAAGGACGAGCTCCGCGACACTATCGTGATGACCCAGGCTGGTCCGGTAAGTACTCCTATATATGAACCTCAGGTTACTCAGGTGCCTCTTTTCAATACTGCAGGTACTGCCGTGGTCAATGCGGTCGGAAACCTTCTGTATTGTGCTGATGCCGTGTATGCATATGCAGTGTACAGCAAGGAAGACGGCACAGAGGAGACAGTGCTTATCGACGGCCAGGATGCAGATCCGTCGCACTGGATCACATCTTTCGAGGCGGAACACGACAAGTTCCGTTTCGGTGTGGCAGCCAACGCTTCAGGTGCTCAGAGGACTGCCAAGCTCAGGATCACCATTGCCAATCCTACCGGTATGACATTCAACAAGTATGTGACCGTTACCCAGAGCGAAGGCAAGGCTGCATTCAAGCTCCCTGCTCTCGGATATGGTTCTTATGGCCCTGATGCTCAGACTCTTGTTGTCGAGACTTTGGAAAATACGATCTGGCCTTATCAGGACAATATGACCATTACGATTCAGGACCCGAGCTGGATCACCGATGCCCATATGGTTCCGGGAGGTCTCAGCCTTACACTCACCGAGAATAAGACAGGCAGCCCACGTCAGCAGAATTTGACCTTGACATACGTCTCTGACGCAGGCGAGATCATCAACGCCAAGTTTACAGTAATCCAGTCAACTAAATAACAGGAATGAATATGAAGAGAAATATATTTAGAGCGTTTTCCGCTTCGGTGGTCTTCCTTACCGCATTGTCCTGCAGCCTTGACGAGACAGCGGACGTAAAGCTGGTTGAGCTGGGAACTCCGCTTGAAGACAATGTCTGCATCGTCGAGGCCGAGGGTGGAGAATACGAACTTGAGATCTATTCCAACGGAAGCTATCATATAGAGATGCTTGATCAGAGCAGCTGGCTCACTCTCAGCGCTATGAAGGGAAACGGTGACGGCACTCTGACGCTGACATCCACCGGCAATGATGAGTTCAAGAGAATGACTTCATTCGCACTGTGCAGTGACGTGGACGAGCGTCGTGACACAGTATACGTGAAGCAGAAGGGTAAGATCGAGGCAAATCTTGCGATGGGCAATACCTCTATGGTGGTGCCGGGAGCCGGCGGTGAGTCAAAGGCTTCGCTTTCCACTAACATCCCGTTCGAGTACTTCAAGGTGAACGTCGACTATAACGATCCGGAGAATGTCGGATGGCTCGACCCTGAAAAGGTTTCTATGGCCGGCGACGGCCAGGACAGGACGCTCAGCATCTGGACAGATCCAAACCCGGATGATGTTTCGGTCCGTACAGCATCCCTCAACCTCTCTTTCGTGGACGGATGGGGTGACAAAGTTGCGCTTGAGCTGATCGTGATGCAGAAGAACTCCAACGAAGGCCTTGGTGTGCTCAAGTCTTTCGCCGAGATCAGAAGCACTTATCCGAACGGCGGAGAAGTGACCGAAGACTATATTCTTGAGGGTATTGTAGTCAGCAACACCGAGGGTGGAAATGCCGGTGAGAACGAGCAGATCAGTGCTTCCGCAATCGACTATACTGTCTCTCAGAGGACTGTATATGTGCAGTCTCTTGACGGAAAATACGGTTTCTCCCTTCTCACCGAGACA
>JAFVVN010000032.1 GCA_017502125.1 Bacteroidales bacterium
AAGAGGAATGCACGTGTGAGGAGTGCAGGGTTCCAGATGTTCATGCCTGTACCGCCGAACACTTCCTTGCCGATGATCACTGCGAATGCGACTGCGATGGCGAGCATCCAGAGCGGAACGTCAACAGGAACGATAAGCGGAATGAGCATACCTGACACGAGGTAACCCTCGTTCACTTCGTGTCCCTGGATCTGAGCCGAAACGAACTCGATGCCGAGACCTACGAGATATGCAACGATATAGAGAGGAAGCACCTTTACGAGACCGTAAAGAACGATGTTCCAGAAGCCCCAGTCAGCGAGGCCGAAAGCGAGCTTGTGCTGATAACCTACATTCCAGATACCGAAAAGCATTGCAGGAACGAGGGCGAGCACAACCATGATCATGACTCTCTTCAAGTCGACGCAGTCCCTTACGTGAGCTCCCTTGCGGGTAACTGTGTTCGGAACGAAGAGGAATGTCTCAAAAGCGTCGAATGTCGAATGAAGGAATCCGAGCTTGCCGCCTTTCTCAAAGGTCGGCTTGATCTTGTCTACAAAATTTCTTAATCCACTCATATTCTTAGCTTTTTAGCACATTTCCTTTAACATGAGAGCGATACCGTCTGTGATGATCTGCTGGATGTAGATCTTTGACGGATCGACGTATTCGCAGAGAGCGAAGTCTTCCTCGAGAACCTCATAGATTCCGAACTTCTCCATCTTGTCGATGTCGTTTGCAAGACATGCCTTGAGGAGATGTACAGGGAAGAGGTCCATTGGGAGAACCTTGCTGTATGTGTCGTTCACTACGAATGCACGAGGACCTCCGTGGAGGTTGGTGTCCATGTCATACTTCTTCTTAGGGGTGAGCCACGAGAAGTATGTGCGTGACGCACTGAACTGGCTGCATCTTACAGGCTTTGCCCAGCCGAGAAGCTCGTACTTGTCACCTTCCTCAAGAATCGAGATCTGGTTGTCGAAGAATCCGAGGTAGCCTTCTGCGCCGACGTTTGTTCCTGTGAGGACATCACCGCTGATGAAACGGAGATTCTCCTGAGCGTTATAGAACTCA
This sequence comes from Bacteroidales bacterium, assembly GCA_017502125.1. Lineage (GTDB taxonomy): Bacteria > Bacteroidota > Bacteroidia > Bacteroidales > UBA932 > Cryptobacteroides. The sequence continues at coordinate 1,054 of JAFVVN010000032.1, forward strand.
GCCACGTCCTTGATAGCGATGCCGGGGTAACCCTCTACATAAGCAGGGTTGATGGCCTTAGGACCGGTCACGGCGATCTTTCTTCTCACGTCATACTTTCCGGTGTTGAAGAGCTTTCCGATGGCAGCAAGCATCAGAAGTGATACTGTCCATACGGTCTCTCCCTTGCGGATAGGGCTGATGTGGTGGATCTGCACTCCGACATTACCTGCAGGGTGCTTTCCTGAGAAGGTGTGCTGGATCACGTTCTCGATCTTGTGGAACGGTGTTCCTGCATAGTTCGCAGAGTTGAGCGAGAAGTGCACGCCGCCGTCTGTGAGCTTGCCGAGAGCGTTGATCGCTGTCTGGATGTGATCGAAGTCATCTCTGAGTGCGTATTCAGGACTTGCTGCCAGAGGAGCTGTCGAGAAAGCTGAAACAAAGATAGCCTTCGGCTTTACCTCAGGATTTGCAATGATTCCGTAAGGCCTCTGTGTGAGGGCTGGCCATAGACCTGCAGCAAGGAGAGCTTCCTTGATCTGTTCGGCAGTCATGTCAGCGACCTTCCTGACGCCGAAGTCAACATACTCCTGCTCAGCATCAGCCTTGATACGGACTTCAAGCAACTTCCTCTTTTCGCCTCTTACAACCTCTGCCACAGTTCCGCTTACCGGAGATGCGAAGAGGATGTTCTGAGACATCTTGTCTGCCAAGACAGGAGTACCTGCAAGGACCTTGTCACCTTCCCTGACAAGAAGCTTCGGAACGAGGCTTCTGAAATCGGTCGGCTTCACGGCCACAACGTCAGGAACGATCACCTTCTTGGTGCTTTGGGCCGCCGTACCGTTTATCGGAAGGTCGAGACCCTTTTTCAAATAGATGTTGTTTGACATTATATAAACCGTTTTGAGTAAAAATTCAAAATGCGCCCGCGAAGATAGATATTTTTTCCCTATTTACGAAGTAAAACCCCCTTTTTTATCACATGCTGACGCCCCTGATGGAATGTTGAAATCTTTTTCAGAAATCTTCGTGGTAATTCCCCCGTTTTGCCTATTTTTGTGCCCGCCGGAAACAAGGCGTATTTACACAATCACTTGCGAAACTTTGGTAGTTATGGGTGACAACAGCAACAGAATTTTAGAAGGACTGAACAGCGAGCAGAAGGCGGCTGTCAGTTGTGTGGACGGGCCGGTGCTGATTGTAGCGGGCGCGGGATCGGGAAAGACAAGGGTGCTGACAAGCAGGATAGCCTATATCCTGGCTGAAAAGGGGTGTGACCCGGCAAACATCCTTGCCTTGACATTTACAAAGAAGGCTGCCTCAGAGATGAAGGAGAGGATTGCCCTTATGGTGGGTGAAAAACGGGCCAGAAGACTGTATATGGGCACATTCCACTCCGTATTCATCAGGTTCCTCAGGGAATTTTCAGAGTCGTTGGGCTATCCTTCGACGTTTACGATATATGACACGGGAGACTCAGTAAGTGCGATAAAGACCTGTCTGAAGGAACTGCAGCTGGATGACAAGATATATAAGCCGAAAGATGTCCTTTCCCGTATATCCATGGCAAAGAACAACCTCGTGACTGCGGAGGCATATCGCAGGAATCCGACCGTGCTTCAGAACGATGCGTCTTCCAAGAAACCGAGGATATGTGACATCTATCAGCTCTATGCCCAGAAATGCAGGCAGGCCGGAGTGATGGACTTTGATGACATCCTTCTGAATATGAATATATTGCTGAGGGATAACCCTGCCGCGCTGGAGTCGATTGCCGGGCGTTTCAGATACATAATGGTGGACGAGTACCAGGACACCAACTTCGCCCAGTATCTGATTCTCAAGAAACTGAGCCAGTTTCATAAGAACCTTTGTGTGGTCGGTGACGATTCCCAGTCCATCTATGCATTCCGAGGTGCCAAGATCGAGAATATCCTGAACTTCAAGAAGGATTATCCGGAGCACCACATATTCCGTCTTGAGCAGAACTACAGGTCCACAAAGGTGATTGTGGATGCGGCTAACTCCGTGATAGCCAGAAACTCCGCCCGCATTCCGAAGGAGTGTTACTCCATGGGGGAAGAGGGGGAGAAGATTCGTCTCATCCAGGCATATACCGAGCAGGAGGAAGCCTTTCTTGTAGCTTCTGCGATTGTTTCGCGTATACAGTCCGATCATGCAGAGTATCATGACTTTGCAATATTATACAGGACCAATGCCCAGTCCCGTGCGCTTGAAGAGGCTCTCAGGAAAAGGAATCTCCCATACGTGATATATTCCGGAAATTCTTTCTTTGAGAGGGCTGAGGTCAAGGATATGATGGCTTACTTCAAGCTTGCTGTCAATCTCAATGACGACGAATCCTTCAAGAGGGTGGTCAATAAGCCTGCAAGGGGAATCGGTGATACGTCACTTGCAGCTCTGTCTGCAGCTGCAATAGAGCATGGGACATCACTTTTCAAGGCGGCCTTTGCCGATGATCTGGAAACATTCGGGCTTAAGCCGCCTGCAATCAAGAAGATACGGGATTTCTGCGAGATGATGGGGAAACTTTGTCTGCGTTCGCAGAAGGAAGATGCCTACACTGTGGCGGCTGCATTGGCCATGGAGTCGGGACTTCTGATGTTCTATAAGAGTGATACCAGCATAGAGGGACAGTCCAGGACAGCTAACGTCGAGGAACTCCTGAACAGCGTCAAGAACTACATTGAAGAGAAGCAGAATGAATATTTCGAGGAGATGCAGGCTGACGGGCTTGTCGGGGAGGGAGTCGAACTGACACCCGCTGACCTTCCTGTTGTCACCCTCAGCGATTATCTGGAGAATGTCTCTCTTCTGAGTGCTGTCGATGTGGAGGATGATGAGGACGGCAATAACAAGATTACCCTGATGACGGTGCATTCTTCAAAGGGTCTGGAATTTCCTTATGTATTTGTGGCAGGTATGGAGGAGAACATCTTCCCTTCCGGTGGCTTCCTCGCTTCTGAGACGGAAATCGAAGAGGAAAGGCGACTCTTCTATGTCGCGATGACCAGGGCCAAGAAGCATGTGCAGTTCTCTTTTGCATCCACCAGGATGAGGAACGGAAAGCACGAATCGAACTCCCCTTCCAGATTCATCAGGGAGGTGGATCCGAAATATATCGCCAATCCTCTGACCAAGGAGGATGTGGAGTCTGTACGGGAAGGTGCTTCTGGAGGATGGGGAGGCGCAGCTTCTGGTCAGCAGTCACGCTTCGGGGGCTTTAAAGCCAATAATTACGGGCGTTCGGGTGCCGTCAGAACCGAGAGACCGTCGTCTGGCTTCAGGAGAGAACCTCAGAAACCGGAATCATCACCGGTAAGGAGACTGGAACCGGTGACGGTACGTAGGCCGCAGCCTGTTCCCAAGAGGGTGGCGGATGCAGACTTCGAGCCGACTCCTGTTCTGCAATTGCGTGCCGGTCAGAGAATTGAACACAACCGTTTCGGTTTCGGAAATATTTTGGAAATCTCGGGAACTCCTGCCGACCTCAAGGGAAAAATAGCCTTTGACGAGTATGGAGAAAAGATTTTGATTCTTAAATATGCTAAAATTCGTGTCGTAGAGGTTGACAAATAGTTTTATTGTTCCTATCTTTGTTACGAAGTTTTTCATAGTTTAAGTTTAGGTTAAGTAGCGGGGCGATCGCAGCGAGTGCGATTGCTCCGTGAATTTTTATATACTGCTGACCGCATTGGGCCGATGCCTTTGCTCTGTCTTGTCTTTATGTGATTTTCTATAGCAAAATTTCCGTAACAGAGGATAAGAAAAAGAAAAATTTGAATAAAAAACGGAAAAAATCAGACTAAAAAAAAGAAATTTCAGATTTTTCTTTTTTTGAACTGCAGTTTCATTCAGCTCTTATACATTTGTCCCGTCGCGATGGTGCGGCAACTAACGAATGAGGAGAATGAAAATGAAAAGGCAAAGACTGTTTTTTATGTTCGTGCTGTTGTTTCTGACAGCTTGCGAAATCCTGGGTGACGGGACTTCTTCGGAGAATGACGGAAGGCTTGAACTCTCTTTTTCTGATGGGTACGGATCCACCAGGGCGGGTCTTGAAATCCCGGATACCAATGACTTCATATTGACTGTGTCCGGTTCAGACGGCAAGACAATATATGAGGGAGCTTATGCGGATGCTCCGGATGCCCTGACGGTGAAGGCGGGAAGTTATGATGTAAAGGCAGTCTCATGCCGGTTTGACCGTCCTCAGTTCTCATCACCTCAATTCGGAGATGAGCAATGTGTGGTAGTGCCTTCGGAAGGAGTGGTTTCCGTTAAACTCATGTGCTCGCAGATGAATTCCGGAATACGTCTGAAGATAGCTCCGTCCTTCCTTTCTGCTTATCCGGATGCATCCCTTCTTTTGAGGTCTGATGACGGAGGACTGCCATATTCCTACAGGGAAACTCGTATAGCATACTTCAATCCCGGCAATGTTTCTCTTGTCATGAGTCAGGGTGGAGATGACAAGGTACTGATGACCAGGTGGATGGAGCAGAATGAAATTCTGACCTTGAAGGTGGATGTCTCCAAGGACCATGCGGGTCTTGAGGCTTCCGAGGGTATATCCGTATGCGTGGATACAGCCCGTTTCTGGAGTGAAGGCAGTTATGTGCTGGGAGAGGATGGTGTGCGCGGGGAGTCATCAGAAGATCCGATGGGAATATCCCAGGCAAAGGCATCGGTCGGATGCAAGGGGGTCTGGGTAAGTGGGTATATTGTGGCCGGAGACCTTACATCGGCATCAGCATCCTTTGAGGAACCTTTCAAGTCGGCTTCCAATCTGGCTATAGGGCCGAAGAGGAATGTCGCCGACCGCAGTTCCTGCCTGGCGGTGCAGCTTCCGTCAGGGGATGTCAGGGACAATCTGAATCTTGTGTCACATCCGGAGTATCTTGGTAGAAGACTCATCTTGAAAGGAGATATTGTGGCTTCCTATTATGGTCTTGTGGGAATTAAGAACGTGACGGATTATGTGCTGGAATAATGCTTTACGCAGCGTGTGGCTGCTGATTGTATGCCTTCTTTGTCAGGCATGTGCTGATGAATGCCGCGACTGTCATCCTGAAGGTATGGACGGGAAGGTGCGGGTGATGCTCTCTCTCCCGGAGATTGAAGGCTGTGTCGGCACACGCAGCATCCTTCCCGAAGACTCTATAGAAAACAAGCTGACTGATGTTACGCTGGCTTCATATGACTCTCAAGGCTATCTTGTCGATGCTGTGTATTATGCCGGGCTGGATGATCCCATGTCGCTGTCTGTGAATGTGAGTTCCGGAAACAGCGTGTATGCTCTGGTAAATATGGGAGATATGACAGGGAAGTTCCCTGTCAGGGAAGCCGGAGTGTCCGGAATTGTGTATAAGCTGGAGTCTTATGAGGATGTTGCCAGCAGTGGAATCCCTATGTGCGGTGTCGTGAACGGCTGCGCCTATGGGGATGGAAATAAGGTGACGGTTCCTCTGGAAAGGCTTTTTGCCAGATTGAATGTAAGGATTCTGCATACCGGCCTGAAAGATGGGCAGACATCCTACGTCTATGCCTTCAATCTTGCCAACAAAAGTCTGTATCTGCGCCAGGCAAACAGGCGTCTGCAGCCTTTTGCACCGGGAGGCAGCAGGGCAGCGGACCTTTCGGATATCCTGGATCTGTCGGACTATAATTCGGATCTGGCTGATATGGATGCATATCAGGGTTCTCTTCTTCCTTCGCAACTCGGACCTGGTTTGGGATACATCAAGGATACTACGGTTGTGCTGTATGTCCCTGAGAATGTCCAGGGCTGCCTTCTGCCGGAAAATACGGACCCGTTTGAAAAGGTTGATGAGAGGATAGACAATGTCGGCGGAAAATCATATGCCGGCTTGTGTACCTATCTCGAATATAATGCCTTCAAACCGAATAAGGGAGAAGGATACTATGGTGATGTGATGTACAGATGCTATATAGGAGAGGATAATGTATCGGATTTCAGCATCAGAAGGAACCGCAGGTATGATCTTGTCATGAATTTCAGTGATGAGGGCTTTTTTCTGGATAACTGGAAGGTGACACGTGGAGAGAACTGGGTTGATACGCGTACCCTGTGTTTTGTGGATATTCCCTTTGTCATATATCCGGGAACATCAAAGAACCTTCTGGTTCACTATAATCGTGTGAATGCTTCTTCTTCTGTGGGTTCGTCAGGTCCTGCGTCGGAATGGGTGTATGAATTTGATGAAGCAGCCATGGCGGCGGCAGGACTGACATATGAGTTCATGGGAGATAAGAAGGTGACCGGTACAAACGGCTGCTCTGAATTTTATTTCAGAATCACGGCTTCGGAGACGGCAAAGGTCGGGTCTTCTGTTCCTGTCAGGATCGCTCTTGCAGATGGCAGTAAGTCAGATTTCACAACGGTGAACGTCTCATCTGTCGGCAGTCTGACTCCGGTCTGGGACTTCTGTCCGGAATATGTTTCCCAGACTGGCGAGCTTATGGTCGCTGGTGTTGTGAAGGATCTTCTGCCGCTGTCGGTGACTGTTTCTGACGGATCTGTGCTGAAATACGAGAAAACGGGAGATGACTCCTTCAGGTTTACTGCTGTCGGAGAAGGAAACGCGGATGTCTGGTTTTCGAATGCAGACGGCTCGCAGACCCTGAGCCTGTCATTGGCGGTCTCTGCTCCGGAACTCAAGGTGTCGGATGTGGATATTGCCTTGTCTCCGGATGGCGAGAAGGGAAGACTGGACTACTACTATTCGGACAAGAACGGGAACCCCCTTGGCAATGTGGATGTGTCGGCTTATGAACAATATCTGAAACCTGTTGTTTCGGGCTGTGATTATATCGCCTCGGCAGTGGCGGACTCACATGTTGATCTCTATGTCCATAAACTGTATTCGTCTGGAAAACAGATCGTTGCAGGATCATATTACCAGATGGAGATGGGGGCTGCAGATTGTCCGGAAGTGTCTAAGCATTACATGAGGGCGTATGTGGTCGATCCGTTCGAGGGGTTCGGAACCATATCTGTCCCTGCTATAGATGATTATACTTTGTTTTCCATGTCCGATGTTCCGGTAAGGGTCAGGAACTGTTTCTCCTCGCAACTGTCGGCTAAGGTGGACCTATGGTACGAAATTCCTCCGGTGGATGCAGGAGAGATCTATATATCTTCATCTCTGACCCCGGTCTGGGCAGATGGATTCAGCTATGAAAACGGGGTCTATTCTACATCGTACAGCCATTCGGATTCCGCTTCTGAAAAAGGAGCTTCGTTGAGGCTGACTCAGAATGCGGTTTCCGCCTCCACCAGTCATGGTGCGGGGAAGCATGACCTGCAGCTCCATGTCAAGAACAGGTACTCCGGTGAGCGTCTTTCCCGGACTTTGGCTACGGTTGATATTTATGTACACACGGCAATAGGGGCAAAGGCGGCCTTCGGATATATCAAGGGTAATACCGCATCAGGCGGAGAGACTGTGGCAAGTGTCTATAATTCCCTTGCCGGGACTAAAGTATATAGTACGACATCAGCTGCCAGGATCTATTACATGGATGTGTCGATGGAGTATCTGACTCCTGTAGATCAGGTTTGTCTGTTTGACTGCATGCTGGATTGCGTTGAGTCGGGTTATAATGTCTTTGATGCTCTGGATTGGGTGCGTCCGTCGAAGGATGATGGAACTCTGGACCTCACCAGGCGCCTGCTTTACTCAGTGTGTACTAATCCTGACCAGAGAATGGCCTTCTGTGGGGAGTCCTACAGTACCAGAAAGGGAGTCGGGGCCATGCTGTACAGAGCTCTGGCTATGGCCACTTCCACTGCAGCGCTTACGGATTCGCAGTTGAAGCAGCTGCTTCTCGGTTATTCAGGTGGTTCTGCGTTGACGGAACCGGCATATGATATTCATGATATGAATGTGGGCACCGATATGACAAAGAATATCGTGAGCAAGAACAGTCCCTATTATTTTTCTCCGAAATCATGTGCTGGAAATCGTGATTCTGCAGGCAGGGGATATCATGTCGTTCATACCCTGAACAGGATGTATCCCTCTACTTCAGGCTGGATAAATCTGCTCTGACTCCTTTGTTAACTTCATAATCTTTTGGTTGGGGCGGGCCGTGACGGTTGCCGCCCCTTTTACTTCATAAGTGCGTGGAATGGTATGTGTGTCAATGTTTTGTGATATGTCGGCAAAGATAAAGTTGTAATAGTAGATAATAATTCGTAACTTTGTCAGCTTGTGCTTAATAGGCAAAAATAGTTACAAACAATATACAGATGAAAAACTTAATCAAATTATTGACAACCGTTATGCTCTCCGTTTCCTGGTGCTTCGCATTGAATGCGCAGTCCTTGGTGAAGGTGAGTGGAGTCGTGACTTCAGCCGATGACGGGCTGCCGATGATAGGAGTTGCTGTGATGGATGGAGCCGGTAACGGTGTGATAACATCCCTTGACGGTGACTATGTGATCGAGGTCGCCCCGGGAACTGAACTCACGTTTTCAAGCATCGGTTTCCTTGATGCAAAGGTGGTGGTTCCACAGGCAGAAACCTTTGCTCATAATGTACAGATGCAGCCGGAAAGCATGAAGCTGGATGATGTGGTGGTCATCGCCTACGGCGTCAGAAAGAAAGGTACAGTGGCGGGATCGGTTTCTACCGTGAAGTCAGAGAAGCTGGAGAATACACCGACCGCTGCCTTCGATCAGGCTCTTCAGGGTCAGGTTGCCGGTCTTACAGTGCTTTCGAGCACAGGTGAACCGAGTTCTTCGGCTACCATGACCATTCGAGGTACCAATTCCATAAATTCGGGAACAGCTCCTCTCTATATTCTCGACGGAGTGGCGATTTCTGCATCGGATTTCAATACAATCAATCCGGCTGACATAGAAAGCATGTCTGTCCTGAAGGATGCGTCTTCGACTTCAATATATGGTGCGCGTGCGGCAAACGGTGTGATCGTCATCACCACCAAGCGCGGACGCAATATGGACCAGCCTAACATCAACTACAGGATGCAGATGGGTTGGTCTGCAATAGCCCATGGCAACTGGGACCTCATGAATACGGAGGAGAGAATCCGCTATGAAAAGGAACTGGGACTGACAGACGGTCAGAACTATAACTACCTTTCTACAATCGATGTGAACTGGATGGACGTGGTGTTCAATGATTCTGCTATGCTCCAGAGCCATGAACTTTCTGTGTCCGGTGCCACCGAGAAGACAAATTATTACTTCTCGGGAGGATATTACGACCAGCAGGGTATCGCTCCCGGGTCTCAGTTCACCCGCTATTCGATGCGTTTCAACTTTGAACAGCAGATGGCAAAGTGGCTGAAGATGGGAACTAACACCATGTTCAATTATCAGAACATACAGCAGGCTGATGAGGGACAGTATACACTTGTCACTCCTATCTCGGCAGCCCGTTTCATGCAGCCATACTGGAATCCATACAAGGCTGACGGCTCCATTGCCTCGCTTTCGGACGGCTCTTGGAAGGGACAGGGACAGAATCCTCTTGAGTGGCTGGCCAATAATCCGTTGGCTTACAAGAAGTACAAACTCTTCTCTACTGTGTTCGCGGAACTTACATTGTACAGGAATCTGGTTTTCAAGTCTCAGCTGGGTGTGGACTTTTCACATACTACAGGCTTCAGCCAGTCGTTTCCTGAATATATTCCCAACCAGGGTGAAGGAAGTGCTGCGAGAAGTTCAAGCGACGGCCTCAATCTTCAGATGTCGAACACTCTGAACTACCGTTTCGATATAGACAATATGCATGATTTCAATTTCCTTCTCGGACATGAGTGGCAGGATTATCATGTGGAGGCATTCAGCGTGAGTGCGGCAGGACAGAACAACGGAAAACTGACGGATATCTCGACAGGTACCAGAGTGACATCATGGACAAGTACGGCTGATTCCGATTACTCGCGCGTGTCTTTCTTCGGTCGTGGAGAGTATAACTATGCGGACAAGTACTATGGTGAACTTTCTCTCCGCACCGACGGATCTTCACGATTCGGAAGAAATAACAGATGGGGAGTCTTCGGTGCAGTCGGATTCATGTGGAATCTGCGTAATGAGGACTTCATGTCGGGAGCAAGGAACTGGCTCACCATGGGACAGATTGCCCTCAGTTCAGGAACTTCCGGAAACTCGGAAATCCCTAATTATGAGCATCTTGCTCTTATCGGAGGTGGCTCGGACTATGTGGGTGATGCGGGAGTGGCTCCTTTGCAGCCCGGTAACGAGGACCTGACATGGGAGAATACCTGGACCAGCAACCTGGCCTTCCATTTCGGTTTCTGGAACAGACTCAATGTGGATCTGGAACTTTATAACAAGAAGACCACCGACATGCTCATGGCAGTTCCTCTCGCCTATTCGCAGTCTAACGGATATGGATATATCTGGGACAACATCGGAACAATGGTGAACAGGGGCGTCGAGTTCAATATGAATGCTACAGTGTTGGCTGTCAGGGACTTTTCGTGGAATGTGAATGCCAATGTCGGATACAACAACAACCGCTTGACCGAACTCTATAACGGAGTGGATGAGTATGAGACAGCAAACACCAGCACCAAGCTCGTGGTCGGACGCCCTATAGGAGAGTTCTATATAAATCGTTATGCGGGTGTGAACCCTGCCAATGGTGATGCCCTGTGGTATGATAAGGATGGCAACATAACTAATGAACTTCGCGACGAAGACAAGGTCATGATAGGAAAGTCCTATCACGCTCCTTGGCAGGGAGGTTTCGGTACCGCCCTGGCATGGAAGGGCTTGAGCCTTTCTGTGCAGTTCAGCTGGGTGGGTGACCGCTGGATGATCAACAACGACCGTTATTTTGATGAATCAAACGGACGTTTCATGACATACAACCAGTCAAAACGTCTTCTTGACCGTTGGAAACAGCCTGGTGACGTAACTGATATCCCTCGTCATGGTGAGTACACAGAGTTTGACAGCCGTCTTCTCGAAGATGCGTCATTCCTTCGTATGAAGAACCTCATGCTGTCATATTCCCTCCCTAAGGATCTTCTCAGGAAGACCGGATTCATAAGGGGGCTCAGAGTATATGCTCAGGGACAGAATCTCCTCACTTTCACCAACTTCTCGGGCCTTGATCCGGAAGGAACCAGCAATATCTATGCGGCACAGTATCCGATGTCGCGTCAGTATACCTTCGGACTTGACCTGATGTTCTAAAGAAAGCTATGATGAAGAATATATATGATATTTTATTGAAGGCGGCTGCAGTTGCTGCGCTTGTCTTCGGTCTGAACTCTTGCCTTGAGAAGCTCCCCGGTGACTACATTCTTGAGGAAGAGGGCATGCAGACCTTTGCAGATGCCGAACAGACCCTCACGGGAATATATACGGCATATATGAGCAGTGCCCTTTACAGCGGTTATCTTACTCTTCTTCCTGATATCCAGGCAGATCTCGTGTATGCTGTCCAGGGTAATTCGAATACGTTCGGAACGCATTGGCTTTGGGATATCCGTTCGACCAATGCTGAAATAGAATCGGTATATGCTGCACTATACAGAGTGATCGGCAGATGCAATTTCTACCTTGACAAAGTGGATGCTCTCAGAAGCAGTCTGACCGACGATGCCGAGATACAATACCTTGACTATTACACCGGTGAGGTCTACTGTGCAAGAGGACTTGCATATTCCGAACTCCTGAGGTGCTTCTGCAAGGCATATGATCCTGCAACAGCTGAAAATGAGCTCGGACTTGTTCTGGCGGATTCGTATTTCGGAGAAAAACCGCAGACCCGTGCCTCTCTCAAGGCTTCATATGACTTTGTGCTGGATGACCTGAAGAAGGCAGAGGAAATGCTTGATGATGAGAATGATTACTTCGATGCACCATACTTCACCAATGCTGCGGCGCATGCAATCCATGCAAGGGTTGCCCTCTATATGCAGGATTGGGATGAGGCGGTGAAGCATTCCACCAAACTCATCGGGTCAGATGCCTTCGCCCTTGCCACTGCTAAGGCATATGTCACTTCGACTCAGACTTTCCTGGATTACCTCTGGACCAACGATACGTCATATGAGAATATCTGGCGTATAGGATATACCGAAACATCCTATGGCGGGGCTCAGGGTTCCGTATTCCTCAACTTCTCGAATGACTTCACTTATTACTATCCTGACTATGTTCCCGCTCAGTGGGCTCTTGACCTCTATACGTCAGGTGACGGACGCTATAATGCCTATTTTGCGAATCTGCAGACCGGATATGCTCATGGCCTGACCTGGCCTCTTCTGGTCAAATACTATGGAAATGAGTCGCTTATGGCAAATCTCATCTATCATGTCAACATGCCAAAGCCGCTCCGCCTTGCCGAGCAGTACCTGATCCGTGCGGAGGCATATTGCAATATGGGCAACTACGCCGGGGCATCTGCCGACCTCACTGCATTGAGCGAGTCCCGCCATGTGGCCGGTGGCTCCCTTTCAGTGAATGCGTCCAACTGGGAACAGACCATATCCGACGAGCGTGTCAAGGAACTCTTTATGGAAGGTTTCCGTCTTCATGACCTCAAGCGCTGGGGCAAGGGATTTCAAAGAACTCCTCAGGCTCAGACCCAGATAGAGGGCGGTTCCCTCAAGATCGAGGCAGGCAATCCTCTCTTTGTATGGCCTATACCTAATCAGGAAATTGTGGCTCCGGGATCGCAGATCCAGCCTAATGAAAGCAACAGATAAAGACACGATATATGAAGCAGACAATAAAATATATGACACTCGCTTTTCTTGCACTCATTCTTCTGAACGGATGCAAGGAGAGATATGTGACCTATTCAGATGCTGAATATGTCATGTTTGCAGATACACTGGCCACCTACCCGGTCCAGAAGGATGTCGAGTATTTCAGCATTCCTGTAGTTTCCACCGTGGTGAAGGATCATGACCGTACCTTCGGAGTGGAAATCATAGACAAGGGCAGCAATGCCATTGAGAATCTGCACTACCGCCTTCAGTCAAATACAATTACCATCAAGGCTGGAGAGAACCGTGCCGATGTGCAGGTCCACGGATATTATGACAATATAGAGGCAACTGATTCACTTGGTTTCACCCTTCAGCTGATAATGGCTGATGAACTTGAGATGCCTCTTTATGGAAAGCGGACAAAGGCAGTGCTTATGAAGAGCTGTCCGTTCGACATCAACGATTTCACAGGATATAGCGTGCTGACCTCCATGTTCCTCTATCAGTACAGCGTGACAGGAAGGTATCAGCGTCTGGTATACACTGAGAAGCATCCTACCGAGGAGAACATGATCATCTGCCGCAACTGGATCAATGACGGCTACGATATCACCATGTCCTTCAATGCAGACGATCCTATGAAGCCATTCGTTACAATGGATAAAGGACAGGTAGCGAGCGACGAAGGATCCTTCTTCGGAATAGCTCACGGCGATGACAAGATTCTTGTCGCATCCAGCTCGCTTTATGATTCTGTTTTCTATCCATGTGGCAGATATCTATACATCTGGACTGAAATGTATGTGGAGGACCTTGGCACTCCGGTGGGAACTGTCGGCCATTTCTATAATATAATGGAATGGATATCCGATGAGGAAGCCGATAGACTCATGAGAGAGGAGGGAATGTAGAACGGATTTAAACTATGATTATGAAGATTGATAATATACTCAGATTGTTGGCTGCCCTTGCGCTCACTGTTGCAATGGCAGCGTGCGGAGATGAAAACAAGCTTGATGGAGGCAAAGACCAGCCGGATGATGTCGTCCCTGAATTTCCGGAACTTGTGGAGGATTATGCAGTCCTTCCCGGCTCGGTTCAGGAGATTGTCTTCACTCCGAATCTTGCATGGAAGGTTTCCATTGCATCGGAACTCAGACAGTGGTTCTGGATCAAGGATGGTTCCTTCTCTGTGACCGAACTTTCAGGTGAGGCATCGGAGGAACCGGTTACAGTGTATCTTGCCGTGACTGAAAATGCGGAGTTTGACAAGAACTACTCCTGTGATGTCACCCTGGCAATGGGCGGGGAGTCGAAGGTCATTGCGAAATATATGCTTCCTGCCAAGGAAAAGGTTATGGAAATCTATCAGGCGCAGAAGGAGGCTGACGGTTCATTCAAGATGTCGGATGACGGAGAGTCTTATGTATATGAAACTCAGCCAGCCACATCGGCGGAACTTAAATGGTCTGCAGAGGCAGGTAAGTTCATCCTCCCTCTGAGGATAGAGTCCAATTGTGAGTGGACTCTCACCAAGCCGGAATGGGCCGACGTCAATGTTCCGGAAAAGACAGCCGGAGTCGTGGAACTCGTCTTGAACGGTTTCTCACTTGAAAAGGCTGAAGGAAAACTGAGCTTTTATAATGGAGAGACCTGTCTCAAGGAGATTTCGCTGAGTGTGCCTCAGGGTAAGGATATGGCCATATATACGGCTGTCAGATCGGATGAGGGATATGAGGCTGGAGAAAATGGTGAACCGTTCAAGTGGAACGAAGCACCTGCTCAGAAACTTGATCTGACATGGTCTGGCGCAGATTTCAGGCTTCCTGTCCTTTTTGATGCGAAGTGCAGCTGGACAGCAGAACTTCCTGAATGGCTCCAGATCGTGACCTATCCTGAGATGGAAAATCTTCCGGCAGAGACAGCAGGACGTGTGGTAGCCCTTCTTAAGGGTGTGCCGTCGCGATACCCGTTGGAGGACACGGAAGCTAAGGTCGTGTTCAAGGTGGGCGAGACCGTCGTTCACGAGGTGACTGCATCCATCCCGGGATGCCGGAGCATCATGTCATTCTATCTCAATATGTCTCTGACATCTTTGGAATATAACTATCTGGGTGCTGTCAGCACATCGACAGGATATGTAGAGGAGTCTGCTACAGGAAATGTCTTTGGTCCGAAGGGAGTGAGGATATTCGCAGTTGAGACAACCGGTGGAAAGGTGGGGCAGGTGCTCACTGATGATTCCTGGTTCAAGCTGGAGATCAGTGCATTTGTCGAGGGTAAGGACCAGAGCGTCCTTCAGGATAGGACGATGACCTTCTCGGTTGAGGAAAACACCGGTGATGCGCGTTCTGCGGTTCTGTTCATCCTTCCGGCTGACGTTACGACTGATGTGTCCGGACTCTTCAACGACGATGCTTCAGTCAAGGATGAATATGTGGATTACTCAGTTTCAATCGTACAGGCATCGATGAATTATACAGATTATATAACTGTTTCAGAGACAGATGATTCGGCATTCACTTTCACTGCTGTTGAAGATGGTGACCAAATGTCCGGCCTGACAGCTGCGTTCGGAGAGACTGAGCATGTGTATGAACTGGTATATAATGATGTGTATGCCGGTGAGAAGGCCAGGATGACTCTGGCTGTTCCATATACGTCGTATCAGATTTACGATGAGGATAAGGTGGAAAGGACTGCAGATGCTTCTTTCTGGCTTGCTTTTGCGGTGTCCGATGAGAACAACAGGACTTCGGGTGTCATGGAGATGTATCTGGGACAGACACTTCCGCCGGTGCCATCTGTCGGTTATGCTGTCTTCAGGGGAACGGACGGGAATGCCCTTGCAATCGTAGAATGTGTTTCACCGGCAGGTGACTACATAACAATGCCATCGACAGAGTCCGGTCTGTCCTATGCTTTCACCGAGCAGACTGACTCAAGGAAGGCGGAGCTTTCCGGCTCGTTCGGAAAGACTGACAATATCTACCGTCTTACATATACCGATATCGACAAGGATTCAGATGGCCTCATCGATGCGAATGTGGAGGCAGTAATGGGATTGTCTATTCCATATGCTTCATACAAGGTGTTCGATACTGACAGGCTTACTGACAGGACTGCCGATCCGGAATTCTGGCTGGCTCTGGAATCTAAGGATGGCGGCAAGGAATCCGTGATAGTAACAATGTATAAGGATTCGCAGTTGCCGAAGGAACCGTCTGTGGGATATGTGGTCTTCTATGGTGATGACAATCAGGTATATGCAGTGGTCGAGTGCATCTCTCCGGTCGGAAAGGAGGAGGCTGCCGATCCTGACACCAAGCTTGATGTAAGTGCAGAACGCTTTACGGATCCCGCTGCGGCATCGGCGGCAGGGGCGACCGTATATGAGGTGACAGCAGGACCTTCATTTGATAAGTACAAGGAATATTCGGCTCCGATCCTTAAACTTGTATATACCAGACCGAACACTTCACTTTCGCTGAATGTGCCGACTAATACATTCCAGTTTACCACTTATGACAACACACTTGCTCATGACTGGGTTACAATCGACGGCAAGGATGTGTATAATGATGCCGGATATCTCTGGGAATGGGTTGACGGCAAGGGATATGTCGGATCGTCACCGGATGGAAAATCTTATGACGGCACGGCTGAGATAGCTATGAATGCATCGTCCTCAGCGAGCATCAATGTGCTTCTGCATCCTCGTGACAGTGCTGAAGGATCTGTGGTTTGTGTCATAATATGTATCCTTGATCTTGAATAGAAATATGTTTATGAAATCCCTTAGATATACATTATTGATGTTTGTTACCCTTTCACTTTTCAGCGCTGCAAGCTGCTCGAAAGTGGAGGACTTGAACGACGACAGCTATGGCTATGTGCAGTTCAAGTTGTATAAGGAGGCTTCTTATGTTCCGGCCAAGGCTCTGGAGGAGCGTCTGGACTATCTCCATGATGTGTCCAAGATCAGAGTCACCATGCGTTATGACGGTAATGACATAACGCAGACTCTGGTTATGCACGCATCGAATGACGAGGCGGCAGAGTATGGCTTGAGGAGCGATAAGCTCAAGCTCTTGTCAGGAAAGTACGATCTTTCCATGTTCACCTTGTATGACAGGAACGATCAGCCTCTGTATCAGTCCACACCATCCGGTGACTTTGCGTCGTTCGAGGTAGTTACAGGTGGACTCCATGTGCATGATCTTCTTGCTCCTGCGACTGAAAGAGGAAAGGTGAGGTTCAGGCTTGTCAAGGATTTTTCGGATTTTGAAAATATTCCTGACACGAAGGCTTCCAAGGATGGTTCATACGTGTTTGATGATATCAGATATGTCTCCCTGGCGGTGAGGAAGGAGAACACCACCATTGACATCGAGATGATACCGACAGATTTCTCCATCCATTTTTCCGATGACGAGGTGGAAGACGGCTATCAGACATCATCTATGTCATGCGACACTCTGCTGACATTGACAGCCGGAGAGTACAATGTCGTTTCCTATATCGTTTACGGAACTGACAAGAAGATTCTGGAGACCTCGTCTGATGTAGATGCGACCTTTGTCGTTTCTGATAACAAGGAGGTTGAGGTGGAAGTTCCTGTCAAGCTCCATGAATCCGATGAATATATCAAGGACTACTATGCGCTTTATGAGATTTGGAAGTCCTTCCATGGTGAAGATTGGTATTATGTCGGAGAAAACTTCCCTGCAGGTGCGAATTGGAATTTCAACAAGGATCCGGATCTCTGGGGAGACCAGCCTGGCGTGCAGCTTCATGCGAACGGCAGGGTCGCCCTTATCAATTTAAGTGATTTCGGTTTCTATGGAGAACTTGATCCTGCGATCGGTCAGTTGACTGAGCTCGTGGAGCTGTATCTTGGAAACCACAACGATATCAACCTTATCGGAGTGGATCCTCTTGCAACTCCTTCGATGCGTGGACGTGACCGTATGGAAATCCACAAGGCCTTCATGAAGAAGCTTAATCCTCCGACTCAGATGGGTGAGCCTGTGGCCCGCGCCTTTGCAGAAAGGGGAGTGAGCATACCCGAGGTGGAGATGTACGATACCATGACTGAAGACCAGATCATAGAGAAAGGTACAGGTCGTATGAGGATCAGGCCTATGGATATGATTTCCGGTAAGATAAACAACGGTCTGACCAAGCTGCCGGATGAAATCGGCAATCTGACAAAGCTTGAGCAGCTTTTCATTGCCAACGGTAAGCTGGAGAAGATTCCTGCGAGTGTGAGCAATCTTGTCTCATGCACGGATGTGGAGATATATAACTGTCCGAAGATGACGGAATTTCCGATTGAAATCGCTCAGATGCCGAACCTGATCACTCTCAATCTTGCAAATAACAGACAGTGGAGTGCAGACGAGGCTCTGAAGGGATTGAAGGCTCTTGCCACCGGACCGTCTAAGGAAAAGATCCAGATCCTGTATTTCAATGAGAACAATCTGGAGATGATTCCGGCGGAAATCACCAATATGAAGAAGCTGGGACTGATGAACTTCTCGTCCAATCAGATAAGCGAGATCGAGACTGCCTGGGGCAAGGAAATCAAGCCTGTGCAGCTTCATCTGGATAATAATCAGCTCTCAAGCTTCCCTAAGAATGACGATGGCGTATTCTGCTATATCGAGGATGCCGAGACATTCAATGTGAGAAACAACAGATTTACCATATTCCCGGATATCTTCGACGCCAAGTCGCTGTTTGCTGCAGTATCGATAGATTTCTCATATAATCAGATCAGTAAATTTCCGGATGACTTCAAGGGTGTGTTCGTCGAGACCCTTACTCTCGCAAACAATCCTCCGCTTGAGGAGTATCCTATTCAGCTCAAGAATTCGGATTCCAAGATCATGAACATCAACATGAGAGGATGTAATCTGAAGACATTCCCGCCTGATTGCTTCACATACCCGAACGCCGTCCATCTTCAGTCTTTCGACTTCTCGTATAACGATCTGACTGATCTGCCCCGGGATATGCATGCCGGAAACATGCCGTACCTCTATGGTGTGGAGCTCTCATACAACCAGTTTGCCTCCTTCCCTTGGGAACCTCTTGATTCGCAGTATCTTACGGTGTTTGCTATCCGTGGACAGCGTGATAAAAACGGTGAAAGATGCCTTTCGGAGTGGCCTGTGGGACTTTTCAATCATAGAGGATTGAGAGGATTCTATATCGGTTCCAACAATCTCGGAAAAATAGAGGATACCATTTCCACACTGATATACTACCTTGATATCAGCGATAATCCTAATATAGTCTTTGATGCGTCCGACATATGCTACGCAGCCCAGCAGAATGCATATTATCTCATATATGACAAGACTCAGGATATACGAAACTGTGACTGGATGTTAAACTAATTGAAGATGACAGACATGAAGTATATAAATATATTGTTTGCAGCTCTTGCAGCTGCCATGATGTTCGCTTGCCATCCTGATGAGGAGATCATCTTCGGGGTAGAAGTGGGAACTGAGGACGGCAACATTGCCATCGGTCCTGAGGGAGGTCTGGTGACCATCAATGTGTCTGCCCAGGATGAATGGACAGCCGTCACAGAGGACCCGTGGATCATGGTTTCTCCGGCAAACGGACGCGGTTCTCAGAAATGTGTGGTCAGCATAGACTCCACGATAGTAAATGTTGCAAGACAGGGTGCGATCCGAATCCAGAACCTCACCACCGGTGACAAGAAGGATTTTGCCGTGGCACAGGAGGGTTTTGAATATCAGATCGCTCTTAAGGAAGATACCAAGGAACTTGCAGATTTTGCGGCATATGAGTCACGCTCCTTTGATGTGGAGGTCCTGACTAATGTGGATTTTGAAGTAATGCTTCCTAAGGAGGCGGAAAACTGGCTTTCATATAAGAAAAGTGAACTGGTCCTGGATCGTGGAGCACGTCCGCGCAAGGTGAACCTGCACTTTGACTGGAATGTGAATTCACGTCCGGAAGAGAGAGTGGCCAAGGTTGAACTCAAGCCGGTCGAGGCAGTCAAGATGGGACGTCATGACACTCTCAATGTGGTGCAGAAGGCAGCTATGCCTATACCTGCAGGAACTCCTGCCGGAGATTCGCTCGCTGTGCTTGCCATAAGCAGGGCTCTCGGATGCTACACCGAATGGGATACCGCTGAAAAGCTGGAGCACTGGAGCAATGTTCAGGTCCATAAGGACGGACCGGATAAGGGACGAGTGAAATATGTGCAGTTCTTCATATTCAACACCAAGGAACCGCTTCCGTATGAAGTCCAGTATCTTACTGCTGCCGAGGAGATTGCATTCTATTCCAATGCCAATCAGTTCCTCAAGAGTCTTGATACAGGTGAGTATATAACCAAGCTGACTCAGCTCAAGCGTCTCACAATCGGAGCCTACGGACTGACCAGTCTGCATCCGGATTTCAAGAATCTGAAAAACCTTGAGTATCTTGACCTCAGCTCCAACTGCTTCCAGACCATTCCTGAGATTCTGACCAAGGAGAATTTCCCTAATCTTCATTCGCTCATCCTCAATGCGAACCAGCGCTACACCGTATATGACTTGAGCAATGACACCAGGGAGAATATCGGCGGATTCATAGAGGATACGGGTCTCAGACGTTTCAAGGATATCCTGAAGTGGGATAAGTTGGACACCCTGAGACTGTCTGTAAACTATCTCCAGGGAGATATCCCTGATATGAAGTATGAAGGATTGCCGACATGGACATATGAGGAGTTGAAGGATTCTCTCGCTGTCGGTACAACAGCCCTTCCGGAAAAGCTTGTGGGACTTCCGAAGGTGCTTCCGAATGCAAAGTTTTTTGCAATCAACTTCAACCGTTTCACAGGTACCATTCCTGACTGGATTCTTTACCATCCGAATCTCGACCTGTGGATTCCGTATTCTCTGATCTTCTCCCAGGAAGGAAAGACCAAGGAAGGAAAGAATGCCGGATTTGCAAACGAACCGACGAGTCTGGATTATTATTATGAAATATACGCCAACAAGAAGTATAACCCTAACAAGAAAGACTAACGATGAACTATAGAAAATCAATATATCTTTTAACCTCAGTCCTTATTGCCGGACTGACGGCATGTTCGGTCGATGAGCTCGGTGTCTCTGTGGAACAAGAGAGTCCTCAGATGCCTCATCCATCTGCCGATGTGGTTGAGGGACAGCTCCTTGTGCGTTTTGATGCCGGAGTTGCCGATGTACTCGACAGGGCTGGGCTGACCAAGAGCGGACCGGCCATGCCGATGGACCGTTCCGGCATTCTCAGTGTGGATGAGATTCTGGATCTTGTGGATGGCTATCAGATAGAAAGGGTGTTCCCTGTGGATGTGCGGAGTGAGTCGAAGGCACGTGAGGAAGGTCTTCATCTTTGGTATGTGGTGCGCTTTGATGAGAAACATCCGGTGGAGAAGGTTGCCTCTGATCTTTCTAAGCTTGGAGAGGTGAGTCGTGTCGAATTCAACCGTACCCTCAAGAGGGCATCATACAGGTCGGCAAGACCTCTCACTGCCAGCCAGCTCAGCAGCATCGTGACCAAGGCTTCCCAGAGCAGGTTCAATGATGACTATCTCGGCTATCAGTGGAATCTGATCAACGACGGAAGTCTCAACAGTCCTGATCTTGCCGAGAAGAAGTTCATCCCAGGGGCTGATGTGCAGGTGGAAAAGGCATGGGAGCTCACAACAGGCGATCCGAGCATCATCGTTGCAGTCCTTGATGAGGGTGTCGATGTGGACCATGAGGACCTTCAGGCGAGCATGTGGGTGAATGAAGGCGAGATATGGGCTTCTCATGAGGACAATGACGGAAACGGTTATGTCGGTGATATACACGGATATAATTTTGTGGCCGGAAACGGAGTCATATCATGTGAAAGTGTATATGATACCGGACACGGCAGCCATGTTGCCGGAGTCATTGCAGCCGTCAACAACAATGGCAAGGGCATAAGTTCCATCGCAGGTGGAAACGGTTCAGCCCCTGGAGTCAGAATCATGTCCTGCCAGATATTTTCGGGAGCATATGCCGGAACTGTCCTGGAGGAGGTGCGTGCCATCAAGTATGCAGCAGATAACGGAGCTGTGGTCCTTCAGTGCAGCTGGGGCTATATCTCAGGCGCAGCGAATCCTTACGAATGGACACCTCAGTACTCTACTGATGAGGAATGGCTGGAATATAACGTTCTTGAGAAGAAGGCTCTTGACTATTTCGTCCATAATGCAGGTTCTCCTGATGGAGTGATAGACGGAGGAATCGTAGTGTTTGCAGGTGGAAACGAAGCTGCCCCTGCGGCAAGTTATCCGGCAGCATATGAGGACTATGTGTCAGTGGCTGCCACAGCAGGCGATTATTCTCCTGCCGTGTATACCAACTATGGACCGGGAACCACCATCAGTGCGCCTGGTGGTGACCAGGATTACTACTTTGAGCCGCAATACAGGTATCCTTCCTTTGCAGGTGACGGAAATCTCGGCTATGGAGACGTGGGATGTATTCTTTCCACCCTTCCCAAGCATTTAAGCCCGAGCGGATACGGATATATGGAAGGAACCTCGATGGCCTGCCCGCATGTATCCGGAGTCGTTGCGCTTGGACTTTCTTATGCGGCAAATCTGAGGAAGCATTTTACAGTGGAGGAATTCAAGTCACTTCTGTACGATACCGTAACCCCTATCGATGACTATATGTCGGGGACAAAGAAATATAAGAAATATGTAATCGACCTTGGAGAATCCTCTCCTTTGATGTCTTTCAGCAAGAATGCCTTCAGAGGACAGATGGGCCACGGCCAGGTCAATGCATATAAGTTCCTTAAGGCCATAGAGGGTGCCGGTGTCGAGATGACCTTCCCTAATGTTTTCGTGTCTGTGGATCAGCAGAAGACGATGGATCCTTCCGTATATATGGACGGCACCTCATTTACAGCGAAGGTCGATGACCCTTCCGTGGCTTCTGTCGAGGTGAAGGACGGAAAGCTTGTCGTGAAGGGACTCAAGGAAGGCCAGACTGCTGCCAGCGTGACAGGAAGCAGGACTGATGAGTTTGTGATAACGGTGCGTTCAGGCGCAGCCGGTAACGGATGGCTCTAAGATGAGGATTGCAGGAATCATACTGTCTATAGTGCTTGCCTTCGGAGTGATCCCGGATGCCGGGGCTCAGATCAGGCTGGTCTCCAAGGAAAAGCTCAAGAGTGTCAACTCGCCGGAACTTTCCAGGGATTCTGCCTCCTTAGGCTTTGTCACCCGTCACATCGTTGCGGAGCCTATGAGTGAGGACGATGCTCCGCAGACCTACGTCTTCGAATTTGCCAATATAGGTCACCGCAAGCTGGAGATATCCAGAATTGTAAGCACATGCTCATGTGCCCAGGCTGTGTGCACGAAGAAGGTCGTGGCACCCGGAGAAAAGGCGGAAATAAGGGTTACATACAATCCTAAGGGACATCCCGGAAGATTTGAGAGAAAGATATTCGTATACACGATAGATGAGACTGTTCCGGCAGCGGTGCTCCGGCTTTCCGTGAATGTGGAGAACAGCCTTGATATTGCCGGGCAGTATCCTTTGAGTATGGGCAAGATCCGTTTGAAGTCAGCTGCAGTGAGGTTCGAGGATGGCGTGAGCGACGTACGAAAGATAAAGTTCATCAATGTGAGCGGGAGGGTTCTCAGGTTTGATTGCGACAGGACCTTCCTTCCCGATTGCCTGATATTCTACGCACCGCCCACACGCCCTCTCGAAGAGGCGGAGATGGTTGTCAGATATGATTCCTCCAAGCCGGGATCCAGGGAAAAGATGAGCATCTTCCTGAACGATCTCGGTGTGCCTCCGAGCCAGTCTGCTCTCACAGTCTATGTTGATTGACATTATAAACAGATTAAAACAGATAACAATGAATATAATAAAGAAAATAACGATCCTGCTTCTGTCTGCAGCTGCCCTTGTTTCGTGTGCTGAGAAGGAAGAACCGATTGTCTACCTTGACGTGAATGCCAACAATATCGCCGGATCATGGAAGCTTGTCGAGTGGAATGGTGCTGCTCTTGCCCCGGACACATATATGTATGTGAACTTTGTCCGCAATGACAGGACATTCACCATCTATCAGAATATCGACAGCTTCAGCAATGTCCCTCATGTGGCGACAGGGGCTTACTATATCGAGACGGATGTGGAACTTGGAGCCATCATACGCGGAAGCTATGACTATGATTCCGGTGATTGGGCCCATCGCTATGTCGTGACCGAACTGACGGCTACAGGCATGAAGTGGACTGCCAGGGACAATGCCGCTTATGTCCAGATATTTGAGCGCGTGGATACTGTTCCTGTTGCTCCCGTAGAAGAATGATAGGAATTACATCATACACCTTTCCAGGTGGCAGGAATCGGAGCCTCTATCGTAAGGGGCTCCTTTTTTACGGGGTGGGTGAAGGTGATGCGGCGTGCATGTAGTGATATTCCTCCGTCCGGATTTGAACGGGGAGCGCCATATTTCAGGTCTCCTTTGATGGGACACCCCAGATTGGACAGCTGGCAGCGGATCTGGTGATGGCGGCCTGTGAGAAGCTCCACCTCCACCAGCCAGTATCTGTCAGTCTTTCCTATCTGTCTGTAATTCAGCTTTGCTGTCTTGGCATCCTTGCGTGATGATCCGGGACGGCATATATAGGACTTGTTCTGCTTTTCGTTTCTCCACATCATGTCTTCCAGATGTCCTTCCGCCGGTCTTGGCTCCGAGCAGACCAGAGCCCAGTAGAACTTGTGTACATCGGAATCGCGGAACATGGCATTCAGACGTTCCAGGGCCTTGGATGTCTTGGCCAGGACCACAATTCCGCTGACAGGACGGTCCAGGCGATGGGGAAGTCCCATGAATACCTGTCCGGGCTTTGAGTCACGCTGCGCTATGAATGCCTTGAAGGTTTCCGTAAGAGGTTCGTCGGAGGTCTTGTCTCCCTGCACGATCTCCCCGACCTTCTTGTTCACGACCAGAAGATGATTGTCCTCGTATAGTATTCTTGAAGCCAGGTCTTCAAATTCCTGCTGTGTCAGTTCTCTGTAAATCATGTCACAAAAATAGTAAATATGTCATTATCCTGCGCTACCTGTCATCTTAAAACTGACATTTTGACATATATTTCCCTTGTCGACCGATTGGCACATCTTTCGTTATATTCCCGGCGTCGTCCGGAACGGCCGTATAAGGTTGCTTCACCCCGTTCCTGATGACAGATTCAAGGCCTGCCGGATGTCATTCCGAGCTTGTCGGGGAATCTGAGAAAGAAAATTTAATAAAGTAAAAATATAGAAATTATGGGAAAAATCATTGGAATTGACCTCGGTACCACGAATTCATGCGTGGCCGTGATGGAAGGAAACGAACCGGCTGTCATCATCAACAATGAGGGACAGAGAACAACCCCTTCAGTAGTAGCATTCACTGATGGCGGTGAGAGAAAGATCGGTAACCCTGCAAAGCGTCAGGCTATCACCAATCCTCACAAGACCATCTTCTCCATAAAGAGATTCATGGGTGAGAAGTACAGCCAGGTGACCGGCGATATCGCGCGAGTTCCATATAAGGTTGTAAAGGGAGACAATGACACTCCACGTGTGGATATTGACGGACGTCTCTATTCACCACAGGAAATTTCTGCAATGATTCTTCAGAAAATGAAGAAGACTGCAGAAGAGTATCTTGGCCAGGAAGTCACTGAGGCAGTGATCACAGTTCCTGCATACTTCTCTGACTCACAGCGTCAGGCGACAAAAGAGGCTGGAAAGATTGCAGGTCTTGATGTGAAACGTATCATCAACGAGCCTACTGCTGCAGCTCTCGCATATGGTCTTGACAAGCAGAACAAGGATATGAAGGTTGCCGTATACGACCTTGGTGGCGGTACATTCGATATCTCCATCATGGAGCTTGGTGACGGCGTGTTCGAGGTTCTTTCAACAAACGGTGACACCCACCTCGGTGGTGACGACTTCGACCAGGTGATCATCGACTGGCTTGCATCTGAATTCGCAGCTGAGAACGGCGGAATCGACCTCAAGAAGGATCCTATGGCTCTTCAGAGACTCAAGGAAGCTGCCGAGAAGGCGAAGATCGAGCTCTCAAGCCAGACTTCGACTGAGATCAACCTTCCGTACATCATGCCTGTTGACGGAGTTCCAAAGCACCTTGTGAAGACTCTTACAAGAGCTAAGTTCGAACAGCTTGCAGACAACCTCATCCAGAGGACAGTGGAGCCATGCCGCAAGGCTCTTCAGGATGCAGGCATCAGCGCATCAGATATCAATGAAGTACTCCTCGTCGGAGGTTCGACACGTATCCCTGCAATTCAGGCAGTAGTGGAGAAGTTCTTCGGCAAGGCTCCTAACAAGAGCGTGAACCCTGATGAAGTTGTGGCTATGGGTGCTGCTATCCAGGGTGGTGTACTCGCAGGTGACGTGAAGGATGTCCTTCTCCTCGACGTGACTCCGCTTTCACTCGGTATCGAGACACTCGGCGGTGTGATGACCAAGCTCATCGAGGCTAACACCACCATCCCTACCAAGAAGTCACAGGTGTTCTCGACAGCTGCCGACAACCAGCCTGCAGTGGATGTGCATGTACTTCAGGGAGAGCGTCCTATGGCTAAGGACAACAAGCTCATCGGAAACTTCATCCTTGACGGAATCGCACCGGCACCAAGAGG
>JAFVVN010000033.1 GCA_017502125.1 Bacteroidales bacterium
GATTGTCGTCGACATATCTGATGACCTGTGCAGCCTGATCATCCACTGATGTGAACTCGGTATGCCGGCCAAGCGTGAAACCATCGACCTGAGCCGCAATGATAAGAAACCTATCTTCCAGCATGCTGATCAGAGGCAGGAAAATCTCGTATGAGACTCCCAGGCCCGGGATCAGAAGCAGGGTTGGTGATCCGATATTGCCGAAGGTCTTAAAATCCATAGAGTTCTATATATCCCGATTTAGCGGTGTAAATATATTAACATATCGGCAGAAAACAATCCTTTGTATCACACTATGGCACACCCAAGCCTTAACTTTGTCTGAAATTTAAATGAGCAGATCATGATACCTGAAGGACATACTATTGAAGACATCAAGAAGATGATCATGGAATATGAATTGACGGGAATTGGTAAAATCAAGATGACGGTGGGCGTAAGAAGGCGAACACTTGAGAAAGTCCAATACTGTATTACCGCTATATCCAGCGAGTAGAATGAAAAAAGCATCTCAAACGAGATGCTTAACTTTTGCCCCTTATGCGTGGTGGAGGTTTACGCCTTGCGGTGTGATGCGATGCGGGCGGGGACTTCGCACTACCCATTACATCATCCTACCACGACTTACTGTTTCAGGGCTCGTAACCGCATTGCGATAAGGGTTGTCATCCCTTCGACGAATTCCCCGATGACTCTGCAAAGATATGCAGTTTTTCTCTATTTGCAAAACCTGGACTTATCAACTTCAAAAAGGTGTATCAAAATGGGTATTGAATCTTTGAAATCTGCCATTTTGTATTGTGTTAGTTTATATTTTCATCTACATCGTATAAATATAGCAAATATAAACGAAAAAACCACCGCAACGAAGCGGTGGATATATATTAAAGAATCGAACCAGTTCAGTTTTTCCACCAGTTTCTGCGGTGATGGAAAACAATGCTGTCGTCCTTCCTGTTGTCCTTCTTGAGGAAAGGAATCTGATAACCGACTCCGAACTCTATATATTCGGCAATGTGGAGATGGCACTTCATCGTCACATTCAGATACAGATTGTCCCACACGCGGCATTTCGCACCAAGCCTGATATAGTGGAATGCCTCCTCGCCTCCTGCACCATGCGGAGTCTTATAGAAGAGAGGACGCTTAGGTGCGACCTGACCGTAATTATCCTTATGGTAGTCGTAATAGATCTGACGGGACGGATTGTAAAGATAGAAACCCCAATCAACTATAGCTGTAACCAATCCGAACTTGAATTCGTTGTTGAGAGCCAGTCCTGCACGAACTTTCTGGCCGAAAGAGTAATCTGTTCCCTTCTCTGAACCGCAAGTGGTGCAATCTACCATCGTCCCGTCTATATCATATTCTCCTCTGCAATACAGTGTCCTGTCCGTATTCTTTGTAACTGCTCCATTATAGAAGACATCCATGCCAAGACCCACTCCATACCAATTGTTGACATGATATAAGGCACCCACACGAAGGCTGGAGATGAGGAATCTGTCCGGGTCTGCAATTGCAGCCTTCTGTGCACCTGCCGCTCCCGTGATGTTAAGCGCCCAACCATATGGCTGGTCAGGAAACTGCACAGGCTTTTTCTCCTCCTTTGAATTGAATGTAGCAGTCACTCCCACTGATCCGTAAAGTGCGTTTACACCGATATTCGGCATGCATGTACGGCCGTTGCTCATATGGAAATAGCCTAATTCTCCACCAAGGGCAAGATAGCGGGTTATCGGAACATTCAGATTGATAGCTGCGTTCAGATATGCATTGAGAGTAGAACCGAATATTGAGTTTACCCCGATCTCATAATAATGATCCGGATCCTGGTCCTCCTGAGTATACCAGTGCTCTGTCACTAATCCAAGACCACCTGCGACCTTGAACCTCATCTGAAAATACTTAGTGTCAATGGCATCGAGCAGGATATATGGATATATCGCAAACCCCATTCCCAGTTTTGCTGCCCCAGGATTCTCCGACTTGCCGAAATCCAGCCATGAAACACCGAGACCCACTGTCGGGTTACCAAGATACTGCTGCCACGGCCGCTGCTGACGTGAAGGGAGTTCTATTCCCATATGCACACCTGCAGGGCTAATAGCTCCAAACTTCTCATAATGCGTATTCTTGTCCAGATACATTCCCCTGAAAGGGTAGGCCTTGATTGAGAATGGGACCTTGCCATTTGCCTCCTTTTCAGGCGACATATCACTGGCTATAAGAGAGTTAACAGATAATAATATAGTTAATACAAATAAAAAGACACGTTTCATCCGTCTAATAATAATTAAATCAAACCCCTATAAGATGCATAATGCCTGCAAATGTTGCAGGCATTATGACATTTTACAAAGATTTTCTCAATTATTTTCCATAAGGAAGACCTTCATGAAGTCATTCAGGTCTCCGTCAAGCACTCCCTGAGTGTCGGAGGTCTCATGACCGGTGCGAAGATCCTTGACCATCTTATATGGATGAAGCACATAACTTCTGATCTGGGACCCCCACTCTATCTTCTTCTTCTGCCCCTCGAGTTCCGCCTGTTTTTCCTGCCGCTTCTTAAGTTCAATATCATACAGACGTGATTTCAGAATACGCAGGGCATTCTGCCTGTTGTCCAACTGGGAACGTGTCTCAGTGTTCTCGACAACAATTCCCGAAGGTATGTGCTTTACACGGACTCCTGTCTCGACCTTGTTCACATTCTGTCCGCCGGCTCCGCTTGAACGGTAGGTATCCCACTCCAGATCTGCCGGATTTATCTCGATTTCTATAGTGTCATCCACAAGAGGGTATACGAACACTGAAGAGAAGGTCGTCTGACGCTTTCCCTGAGCATTGAACGGAGATATCCGCACAAGCCTGTGCACACCGCTTTCGGCTTTAAGATAACCGAAGGCATAGTCACCCTCGACCTGCATGGTCACCGACTTGATTCCGGCATCTTCTCCCTCCAGTTCGTCTGTGACGGTAACCTTATAGCCGTTTCTCTCAGCCCAGCGCACATACATACGCATGAGCATGGCAGACCAGTCGTTCGCCTCTGTTCCACCGGCTCCGGAATTTATGGTCAGGACAGCTCCGAGATTATCGCCCTCCTCACCCAGCATATTGCGAAGTTCCAGGGCCTCGATTTCATCAAGAGCATCGGCATAAGCCTGATCTATATCATCATCTTCAAGTTCCAGGAGCACGTTCAGGTCCTCCACGCAGGACGCAGCCTTGTCATAGCCGTTCACCCAGAACTTCACTCCGGAAAGTTCCTTGAGGAATTTCTCAGCCTCCTTGGGGTCATCCCAAAAATCAGCAGCCAGCGTCCTTTCAGTCTTTTTCTCGACCTCAGCACGCCTTTCCTCTATGCATATGCACCGTCCCAGCGTCTCAACTCTCTGCTGGAGTTCCTTTATCTGTTCGTTACTAATCATTTCGTTTCAATAATTCGTGCGAAGATAGTGAAAAAGATTGTTATCTTTGTATCATGATTGGTATTTTCGACTCAGGCGTGGGCGGACTGTCCGTATTCAGGGAGATATGCAGGATTCTTCCTCAGCAGAGTTATGTCTACTATTCCGACAATGCCAACTGTCCCTATGGAGAAAAGCCAAGGGAATATATCATCGAAAGGGCACGTTCAATCACACGTGAGCTGATCAGCCTCGGTGCGGAAATCATCGTGGTGGCCTGCAACACGGCCACAGCAGCTGCCATAACCACTCTTCGCGAAGAATTCCCTGTCAGGTTCATAGGAATGGAACCCGCAGTCAAGCCAGCTGCAGCGATAACACGGACCGGCGTGGTGGGAGTATTGGCGACTGCCGGCACCCTCAAGGCCACAAAATACATCGACACCCGTGAGAGATGGGCACAGGACATCAAAGTCGTGGAGCACATTGGAGAAGGATTCGTGGAACTGGTCGAAAGCGGCAGGACATACGGTCCGGAAGCCGAAAATATTGTAGGGCATAGCCTGATACCGCTTCTGGAAGCCGGCGCAGACACTGTAGTCCTCGGCTGCACCCACTACCCTTTCCTTGCGGAAACCATCAAAAAAGTTGCTGCCGCATATCATGCGGACAGCAACCTTGATAACATACATCTGGTCTTCAATCTCATAGATCCGGCTCCGGCAGTCGCAAGACATCTCCTCGAAGTCATGTCGGAAGAAGGAATAGAGACAAGCGACCCTCATGGCTTCAGCATCAGGCTGATGTCTTCAGGAAACCCGGAAATGCTGCAGCGCTTCTATTCCGGACTGCGGCAGTCCTGTCAATACATATAATATTTCCTGGATAGTTTGCGGAAGTCAGCCTCATCCTTGCGCCATATATCCTTTATATCATCAAAACGATAGTTCTTCATGAATTCGGTACGGACACTGTCTGTGCCGCACACCTTATCGAAAAGTCCTATGCCGCTCACGATTTCAAACGGCTTTTTATCAGGATATAGCTCGGCTATCGCCTGCATGACCATGAACTGGATTTCTGTCAGACGCACCTTTTCATATTCAGTAAAGAAGAACTGGAGTCCTCCTATGAGCTGCCCCTTGAGATTGCCGGAGAACGGCTTGAACCATATTGTCCTGAACGAGACTCCTGGAAGGTCATAGCTTTCCAGACGCTCCTTAAGTTTTTCAGGATCAAGCCATGGGGCGGCAAAGACCTGGAAAGGCAGAGTATACCCCACTCCTATGTTAAGGAAGCCATAGAGTTCTCCACAGATTCCCGAAGATGCATAATACATCGGTGATTCCTTGAACGGAATGTTAGGAGAAGGAAGCACCCACGGCAACTTGGTGTCCTCATATGTCATATTGCGTTTCCAACCGGACATGGGAACGACGGAAAGCTTGCATTTCACCGGCTCCTGATTTCCGCGCTGACCTCGGTTCAAGCCCTCCTCGTTGATCAGCCTGGCAAGTTCTCCCACCGTAAGTCCATATATATAAGGTATCCTGTACTGACTCACGAAGGAATTGAACGGCTGCTCCACATAGCATCCTTCAATCTTTTCTCCTCCAAGAGGATTAGGGCGGTCCAGCACCATGACTTCTATTCCCTTTTCTGCACATGCTTCCATCACAAGTCCAAGAGAACTGATGAAGGTATAGGAGCGCGCTCCCACATCCTGAATGTCATAGACCATGACATCAATACCCTCCAGCATTTCAGGGGTTGGCTTGCGTGTAGCCCCGTATATGGAGTACACAGGAAGCCCGGTGACTGCATCAGTCGAATTGTTCACCTTATCCCCGGCATACATGTCACCACGCACACCATGCTCAGGTCCATAGAGAGCGACGAGCTCGACTCCGGGAGCAGAATAAAGGATATCGATGGTGGATATCAGATTTCTGTCAACTCCGCTGGGATTTGTGACCAGACCGACCTTCTTCCCGACCAGCCCTTCAAAGCCACGCTCGCGCAAGACCTCCACCCCTGGCTTTACTACGACAGGATGTGCGGCATTGCAGGTGATACATGTCAGAAGCGATAGCAGTATAATCAGTTTTTTCATGGGAATCATTTTAAGTGTGCAAAGTGTGTTATAAAGTCACTACCTTTCCGGCAAAGAGAATATTTCCGTTGGTGCGGTCTGATATAAAGAATATATACGGTCTGTCGACATTCATGGTCACAAGAGTTTCAGGACGCGCTGATGTCAGCCGTACCCCGATACTTGTCACAGCTGCAGCCTCGGTTCCTTTCTCAGAAATCTCTATATAGCATTTCTGTCTGACCTCATCCAGAGCAAGAGGTCCCGTCTCTGCAATGCCCTTGAAATCTGCTGCTGAGCTGAAAGCGGTCCTGAGCCCCATCTCCTGCAGAGTCCCGTTCAGCACAAGTGAAGTCTCCAGCTTGACCTTTGGCAGAGTAAGACGCACCTTGGCAGGAGCCATCATGCCAAGCGCATAATCATATATCTTCTCATTGACATAAGACAGCATATCATCAGCACTCATACCCTTGGCGGGAAGAGCGACATACATCGCATACCTGCCTCCCTGATATGGAAGCTCTACAAGCTGGCAGCCTTGATACTCAGCATAATTGAATCTTGCCGTATTGGACATCATAGGCACCTGCACATCACCGCCATAGGCATGGAACACACCGTCCCTGGTATTCTTCTCAAGGAAGGCTTCCTCCCACGGAGCATTGAAATACAGCGCATTGACAAGCATCATTACGACTCCCGGATTGATCTTGTCAATGATCTCTGTTATCTTTCCTTCTGTATTCTCCGAACACCAGTTATTTATAGCCTTCACAGTCGCAGGGTCCGCGAAATTGAGGGTGGTGATGAAGGCATCAAAATCCTTTTCGAGAAGGGCTGAATAACGGTTCCTTATGCTGAAATCGTCAGTCACCCACACCGAATTGGCCGATTTCACCGTAACCGTATCATTGCTGCCGAGATCTTCTGCCCTGAATATGCATCCGTTCAGAACATTATCGAATTCCACACGTGTCTGTCCCTGAGCACCTTCTGCAACCATTGAAAGAGCGACTCCGGCACTATATGGTGACACGACTATATTCTCGCCAGGTTTAGCGGTCCTATCAACACTCTTGAAGAACGAAAGTGCGAAACCTGTCCTGGACCCTTCAGTCGGTTCTTCATATTTGGCTCCACATGATACCACCACGAACATAGCTGCCACAGCAGCTGCAAGCATAAAGAATCTTTTCATAACAAAATCATTTTTTCTTTCCATATTCCGGATCGACCTTCAACAATAAAGTGACCAGTACCGTGACAAGGCAGCATACCATGACAAAGATGAAGAAGTCAGTATACCCGAGCATTTCCTGGACATAGCCTGCGACCATGCCAGGAATCATCATGCTCAATGCCATGAATGCTGTACATAGCGAATAGTGTGCCGTTTTGAATTCTCCGTCTGAGAAATATATAAGATAGAGCATATAGGCTGTGAATCCGAAACCATATCCGAACTGGTCCAGCGCCACACATGAACTTATCACCCAAACATCGGAAGGCTGGAACATTGCCAGGAACACAAAGGACAGGCACGGAAGTGTCAGTGCCAGAGCCATAGGCCAGAGTGACTTCCTGAGTCCCCATTTTGAAGCTGCGATTCCTCCAAGGATTCCTCCTATGGTGAGTGCGGCCACTCCCACTGTTCCATAAACCAGACCCACGGCCTCGGTGGAGAGGCCCAGGCCGCCAAGTTCCCTGCCGTCCAGAAGGAAGGGATTCATCATCTTGACCAGGAAAGCCTCAGGGAGACGGTACAGAAGCATGAAAAGCAGGGCGACAAGCACTCCTTTCTTCCTGAAGAATGTCACGAAAGTGCGGCCAAATTCCTTGAATATATACACTGCATCCCCACCAGCATCACTTCGGCGGACATCTGATGCAGGATGAGGCAGACGGAAGATATGCCATAGAGTTGTCGCCGAGAACAACACCGCACAGACAAGAAGTGTCAGAGACCAGGCGCGAGGGATGTCGCCGATACGGGTCTCAAGCAATCCGGCAATCACGACAAGGACCCCCTGTCCGAAAATTGATGAAAGACGGTAGAATGTACTCCTGATTCCCACAAACAGGGACTGGTCGCTCGGATGCAATGCAAGCATATAGAAGCCGTCTGCCGCAATGTCATGGGTGGCAGAGGCGAAGGCTGTGATCCAGAACAGGACCAGGGTCAGGGTAAAGAGTGATACCGGAACCGTACCGGAGGCAATGACCTCTCCAGAAGGATGAGGCAAGGTGAAGGCCACCAGGGCGAAAGCCACGGACATCAGGACCTGCATCGTGACGACCCACCACCTCTTCGTGCGTATCAGATCCACAAAGGGGCTCCATAGAGGCTTGATCACCCAGGGAAGATACAGGAGGCTGGTATACATAGCCATATCACCCTTGGACATGCCCATATTGTTGAACATTATCACTGAGATGTTGTTCACAATGAAATACGGCAGGCCTTCCGCGAAATATAGGGTGGGAATCCACCACCAGGGATTGGTTTTGCTTATCTTCATACTTCTGTTCCGGGATAATAATGTTCCAGAATTTCCTTGTAGGTATAGCCTTCGGAGGCCATTACTGCAGCCCCGATCTGGCAGAGGCCGACTCCATGTCCCCAACCGCTTCCATTGAGTCTGACTGTGCACCAATCCCCGTCAGGAGCAACCTCACGGCCTTGGTCATCAAGACATACCGCTTCGAAAGCCGAACTCTTCAGATGAGTTTCAGAGAGGATTCTCCTTATTTCCAGTTCCTTACCTACAACTATCGTCCTCTTGTCACCTGATATCCTGAGTCGGTATATTCTTCCGGACTCTCCCCTTTCCAAAGGTTCGATGCAATTGATTCTTCCGAGATCTATTCCGCTGCGTCTCGCCACAAGCTGCGAGACTGCATCACGGTCATAATCCACTGACCAACGATAGAAGTCGACTGTTTCCTGATCGTAATTATTCAGGACCTGCGAGAGTATCTCCTTGTCCTGAGTGTCACAGAAACATTTTCCGCTGCCATGGTCAGGTGTATCGGCAAGTGGCTGAAGATAAGGCATGTCCCGGTCATCCCAGCATGTACTGAACCTTTCCATCCTGCCTCCGCAGCATTTTGAGAAACGGGCATCGCAAAGTTCGCCTTCACATCTCAGGACCTGGCCCCATGTGCTGTCTATAGCCCTACGCACTGTTTCGCCCGTGGCTCTGGTCAGCCCCTGATATCTCTGACAATGATCGTCTGCACACACATCGAAATGACGATGATCCTCGTGGTCATACCATTTCACATATCCCGTGACTTCCTCTTCCATGACCTCTTTGGACATGGTGCTGTCAAGATATGAAACCAGGGCTGGAACATTGTTGATGTCACAAGGGATCTCCGCCTTCCTCTCATGAGCAGAGGCAGCTATCTGAGCCATGACCCATGAACGTGAGATCACTGCATGGGCCTTCAGGAACTCCTCGGATGCTGTCGCGCTCATCTCAGAAGATATTACGCTGAGAAGATAGTCCTCAACGCCGACGACGTTTATCGCTGTCAATCGCCCGTCTTCGACTATTATCTTGAGAGCTCCTGCAAATTTCTGGTCCTCACGACGTTCCCAATGGAAATTCACTCCAATGGTCACTCCATGAAGCACGAACGAAGGCTCGGCGAACATGGTGGAAGGATTCTGTTCTTCAAAATACAGTTCGTCATACAAGGCACCATCATATTCTATCTTGCCTTCACGGAACACAGCCTTTCGAGGTCCTGCGCCGTCTGAAAGTATCTCAAACTCTATTTCATCTGCAGACATGATTCCGACCTGAAGATGTGGCTGAGTCCTTGTCAAGCGTTCATTTATCCTTGACTCCTCTTCTTCCGTGATGGAAACTTCCTTTACCATTTCGGAAAGGAGTTCAGGAGTCATCTTTTCATACTCCTCCTCGACCGGAACAATGAATACGCCACCCATATCCGCACAACCGGGACTCATGGTCAGATGATCCGGGCCATCCGAAAAATAATGATGCGAACGATGCCTGCTACGGAATATCACAACCGAGCGGAACTCTCCATCCTTCCAGTACGAATACAGATTGAACATTGGTTCTGTCTCACCTTCAGGGACTTCCGCACAGTCCAGAAGTCTGTAGAAAAGTTTCGCTGCCGATTTCACAGTATCGGCGCGAAGGACATATATTCCTGTTGTGAACTTGTCATAATGGTAAAGATCCGCATCCTGGGTGGATGTCAGGAACGTCATACTGTCTTCCAAAGTGGCATCCACATCGCTGATCAGCGGCACATGACCGGCCGGAGTGGCCTGAAAATGATGGTGGTCAGGAGCAGATGCACCGCTCTTGGGGCCATTGTAGAAAAAGATATAGCCCGGGTACTTCCTTGCCATATCCAGCATATCCACATATCGGTTCCTTATGGACTGGTCCACATGCCTGTTCATGGCTATCACAAGATGATCCGGGAATATCGGATAGGGATTCACAAGTATATGGTATCTCTTGCCCTTGCGGCCATCAAACTTCATCATTATCTGCTCCGGAGGGCGATTCTCCCTGCAAAGGAAGCATCGACGCCTGGCAATATCCTCCTTGTTCAGTTTAGCCGCGGAAGATATCATGCGTGCAGGATTGAACTGGAGCCTGACCATAAGCCCGCCTATCTCCATTTCACGGACGCGCACATTCTTCAATGCCCGGAAATTGTCACATGCGAGAGGCCAGCGTGAAATCTGGTCACCTACGAATTTATGTATTCTGTCCTGTTTCATGGGTTGTTACAGATCTCTCTACTTTGAACGAGACGAGGCTTTGGAGGCTCGAGATGACATGCGGGCTTCAAGCTCCCAGGTCCTTATACGGTCTTTGTACAGATTGTTTGCATTCACCTTTTCTATTTCCAGAGCGGCATCAGAGTTTCCCTCCCAACGCCTGCAGCAATACAGCACGTCATATATTCTTCCGATGCGATATTCACGGCTGATACGCAGACCTAATGCATAGTCTTCTCCATAGCTTGTATTCGGAAGATTCAATTTTCTGAGAAGCGGGGTCCAGAACGCCCTTGGAGCTCCCAAGCCGTTGATTCTAAGAGCATTATTACGTCCGTTATCCTCAGTCCATTCTCTATGGTCGATTATTCCCGGAGGGATGGGATTCATCTGGAAATCGGTCATCTGATATGTTCCCACCACCATAGCGCACTTCTGTTCACGGAACGCATCTACAATCTTAGTCAAAGTATCCGGACCGCTGTATACATCATCACTGTCAAGCTGAACTGCATACTCTCCGCACATCTGATGATGGACAGCCAGATTCCAGCATCCACCTATACAAAGGTCAGTCTTAACAGGGATGACATGGATGAGCCTTTCATCGTCAGCGGCCATCCTGGCAAGCAGCTGCGTGGTACCGTCTGTCGAATGGTTGTCCACCACAATGACATTGAAAGGAAAATCACATTTCTGACTCAATGCACTTTCGACGGCATCCTTGACAGTCCTTATCCTGTTATAGACCGGAATGACGACAGAAGCTGTCACCGGGAACTCATGCTGCGAAATTTCCGGTTCCTTGAACACGGGAGCGAGCCAGCCTCCTATCCTTTTGAGGTGGTCCGTACAGATTTCCTCCATCTCCACCTGGACAGCCCTGTTCTTTGGGTCCACATAATCGAACTGCTTCTCGCCTGACTTTCTGGCATCTGTCTGAATCTCGGTATAGAGATATTCGTTTATATGCACTATCTTCTTCATCCGAAGCCTCAGGTCATAAAGGGCGCCCCACTGCCAGTCCTTCTCCATGGCCCTGACGGCTTTCCTGAAGGATGAGCGTCTGAAGACCAGCACACTGCCGAAGTCAAAATTATCACGCAAGGCTCCCTTCTGGCAGTCTATCAGAGGATGACGCCTTCTTGTCTGCTTCCCGTCTTCCCCTTCCACCAGTTCATAGTGGTCGGCATACAGCATGTCAGCACCGGTATCCTCCGCAATGGAAACAATACGGTCCAGGGCAAGCATACCCATTTCAAGAGGCTTGTCTTTGGTATAGAGGAGTACATATTTATGAGATACAGCACCAGCGATGCTTCTCAAAGTCTCAGCGGACTTCAAAGATACACCGGAAAGGATGGTCACACCCACAAAAGACTCGCTTCTGCTGAAGGATTCCACCGTCACCTCAAGGTCCTCACCTGACATCGACGGAACAAAACACTCGATATTTAATGCCATTTGCTGAAAATTTATATCATCACCTCCTACAAAAGAGCAAGAAGGGATGAACGGATCATCTTGAATTCCGATTCAAAATTCGGAGTGAATACACCTTTGTCCAGATTGGAATCAATCTCTTCCACAGGCCACCAGCGCCCTTCGGAAACCTCATCAAGGTCAGGATGAAGTTCATAGCTGCCCACAGCTGCAAAGACGTTGACCATTTCCTTTTCTATCTCAGACTCAAAAAGATAAGTCTCAAGGAATATCGGGTTGAAATCCGTGAAGTTCAGTTCCTCGAAAGCCTCACGATGGACAGCTTCCACAATAGACTCGCCATAGGCGACATGTCCACCTACCGCAGTGTCCCACTTTCCCGGCTGTATATCCTTTTTCAATGATCTTTTCTGAAGATATATCCTTGAGAATCTGTCGATTATATGTATATGGACAACTGGATGCAGAGGTTTCGCCCCGCTATGACAGTATTTCCTGGAAGAGCGGCCTATCACCAGTCCGTTAGGTTCTATCACAGGAAAATATTCATCAGACACATATGCAGAAGGGGATATATCTGCTGTCGGAGCCGGCACCATAGGTGCCATATCATATTGATATATAAGTTCTAACATCAGGCCTGAGGATTGAAGATTATCTCCACGATGAATGCAGACTGGTCCTGCACCTTACCTTCGATGTATACACGAAGAGCATTCTCCTCCTCAACGAACACGCGATAAAGCTCAACCTCCTCCTGAGGCTTGACTTCATGGTTGAAATTGATGGTGAATGATTTGACCGAGTGTCTCGAAGTCACTTCATATCCCACCGCATCCATGGACCATTGCATATACATGGCGTTGTTGGCATGGGCATTCAAGTCCACATCCGAGTATTCCACCTTATGAGCGAGCACCAGTTCCGGCTCGATATCCTTAGGCATCTGCACCTTTTCTGCAGGAGTCTCGATCACATTTTCCGAGCATACTCCATTATCATCCATAAGTTTCGGATCTCGGACCAGACGCCTTGTCTCCAGATTCATGACCAGCCATGAGGTGGTCGCCTTGACCCGGGGTCTTCCCTCGCTGTCCGTAATCAGGAAGTCTCTCAGAAAGAACAGTCTGTTGAGTCCCTTGTGCCAGGTCTGCAAGGTCACATCCTCTCTCCATTTAGGGGCATCCACAAACTCTATATGCATTCTGGAAAGAATCCAGGCAGTGTTGGACAGGATCAGGTCATCATATCCGAAACCCAAGACTGAAGCATGCCGATTCGCAGCCTCCTGCGCCAGATCCATGAAGGAAGCCGGCTTTAAACGCCACGAGGCGTCAGTATCATAGCATGGTATTGTTATCTTCTGTGTATATTTATTCATATCTATGATTCA
The DNA here is from genome assembly GCA_017502125.1 of Bacteroidales bacterium. GTDB lineage: Bacteria > Bacteroidota > Bacteroidia > Bacteroidales > UBA932 > Cryptobacteroides. The sequence continues at coordinate 13,116 of JAFVVN010000033.1, forward strand.
AGATTTCAAGTTCTTCGCTGGAATACAGCATGGCATCCATCCAGGAAGGGAAGACATTTGCCAGGATGACAAATAAGACAAAGAACAGGACAACCGCAGCGATCACTCCCCCTACAATCATCAAAATCCTCTTTTGTCTTGGCTCCATAAGCCATCTCCACGTCCGGCATGAACATCTTCTGTCTTCTATCATATCATCCTCATCAGATAGCTGAGAAACAGACTCGCCATCATTGGAAGATTCACATTCATCCTCCTGATCAGGCATCTGGAGCGGCATAGGTTCAGGAACAGCCTCCGGCTCTGCCACCGGATCCACTTTAATATCTGTCGCATCAGTCACCTCCTGCACTGGCACCGGTTCAGGCATAGGTGCGGATTCAGGTACAGGCGCTGGTTCATTCACATGCACTGACTCGGGTTGAGCTTCTGGCTGTGCCATAGGCTCTTCAAGCATCGATTTAAGTTCAGAAACAGCCTCTCTGACCTCTTCCGGACTCTCATTGTGGCTCTTCAGCGAGATGGGCTCAAGTCCGAAACCACTTGGATATATATCCAGGTCCTCATCTGCCACAAAGAATATATCGTTCTCCTTGGTAGCTCTCAGACGGCCCAGTCCCGGAAAGACAACGGTCTTCTTCATGAAAAGGACAGTCTTCATTTCTGACAGGAAATCCTTCACGACCTCTTCTGCAACATCAAAAGGGAGGTTATTGGTCTCAGCATAAAAAGAGACAAGTTCATCACCCTCGTCAGGCTTAGACCTGAAATACAGCTTTCGGTACGGCGGATTAATCGTATATCCTCTGTCTGAAAAAGTCGCCGGAACCAATTCTGCCACAAAACAGCCCAGACCTGGAAGCACAACCCTGTCACCGTCAAGAATGAGTTTCTTGACCATTTTCGCCAAAAGATCTATATCCATAAGAAATAGTTTTAAGACCAAAGGTCAGTTAGTTTCAGTAAATCATACAAATATAGCGAAAACTTATGTATTTTAGACACTTGCACGACAGCAATAAAAAATATTTTAAAATTTTTGCAGAAAAATTTGCAGTTAACGGAAAAATGCCTACCTTTGCAATCCCAAACGAAAAGAAAACGTTTGAGAACAAAAAATTCCCGAATAGCTCAGTTGGTTAGAGCATCTGACTGTTAATCAGAGGGTCCTTGGTTCAAGTCCAAGTTCGGGAGCCAAAAAATCAAGAGGTTACGAGAAATCGCAACCTCTTTTTCGTTGTGGATACCCCAAATGTCGATATAATTGACAAAAAGGCGGATCGGCAGGCTATAGCATCCGCTGCCCCTCGATATCCTTTACGCAGCGCACGGCATTAGCTTCGTGAGGGAAAGCATGCGGGGAGACCTCCACATAATCCTCTCCAAAATACAAGGTCCAGATCAAGCCCTCTCCACCGCCATGACGCAGAGTCCAATAGCCGGTTGAGATATCTCGATTCATGCTTATGCCTGCTCTGTCACGTGAGCCCACGGCAGGTAGGAATATGCGCTGAACCCCTGTTCCATATGGTTCAGGTCCGGAGAACCACCTGCCCTTCTGACCGCCTTCATGATACTCGGTAAATTCAGAATAGTTCTTGGTAAGATTGTAGAAATCAAAAAGTTCAGGCAGTCTCCAGCCTTCCGGACATGGATCATTTAACTTATTTTTAAATACGATGCCATCATCCGTGAACTGATTCCATAACTTCATATCGTTATCGGTCCAGTTGAAAAGTGCATAATCCGACCTGGCATAGAAATTATTCGGATGCTTACGCGCTTCAGCCGGAGTTACAGGAGCCGGGACAATATCAGCTGTAGTACTGTCTGGACGCACCCTATGCTTATCATTCGCATATGGCTCTCCATATCCCTGTCCATGCTTTCTTCCCCACTGGAAAAGTTTTCCATATGGATAATCTGTCGCATGATAGCCGCAGTTGACAGGAGCCCACAGGATTCCTCCTATAAGGATACCACCACCATGATTGATACCATATTCATCTATATAATTCAAAGTGGTGTCACGGATAATGTTCTGACCTTCATCAGTTTCCGGAACTACAGCTTTCGAAACTACAGCCTCCGGAGTTTTCTTTTCATGCTGAGTCTCAGGAGCCCTGCCATTTACCTGAGAATGCTGATGAGGACGGACCTGATGGGAAGAGTTGCTTTCTTTGATCTTCCTGACTATTTCCTTTTTTACAGAATTTCCCACACTTTTTCCTATTTTACGCAAGATATCCTGCCCCTCAACCTGGGTTGAAAGCATTGAAAGGAGTATCACAAACAAGATTTTTGATTTCATTTCAGTCAGATTATTTACCACAAATATAGGAATTTTTATATAGTGAACTACATTTTCCTGTTTCTGAAAATTTTACACATCTGCATAAATCAGAGCCATACAGACTACTATAAAAGACCACTGACGGACATACACCGACAATAGCCATGACTGAGGCATCCACTATTCTGCTGACGACAATATTTGGGTGAAGTATACAACAGACTTGTCGTCCTGACTGCAACCGGAATCACACCCGAAGATCCGGAGCTGGACTCAGACTCCATGACCTCTACTGGAGAGGACGCAATCCTGGGCAGTGAATTCAACCCTTGGTAACCCAAATAGGAAGCGCCAAGGGTCTACCATCCTCTTGCAATATTATCAGCAATCATGCTGACCAGACGGGTGCGCGCCTCAACGCTTGCCCAGGCCACATGTGGAGCAAGGCTCATACGCTCGGGGTGCTTCATATGAAGATATGGGTGATCCAACGGAAGAGGCTCTGTGACAAATACATCCAAGCCGGCCCCGGCAATGACACCGTTATCGACAGCCTCGGCTAAAGCCTTTTCATCCACGATTGCACCTCGTCCCATATTCACGAGAAGTGCTGTGGGCTTCATCATCGAAAGCTCCTCAGCCCCGATCAGTCCGGCAGTCCTCTCGTTGAGAGGAGCATGAATGGAGACTATATCTGACTCAGACAGCAGCTGACCCAACGAAAGACAAGGATAATCCTTGCAATGACCCGTGCCGGATGTGGAGAAATAACACACCTTCATGCCGAAAGCTTCCGCAATTGAAGCCACCTTGCGTCCTATATTGCCAAGACCTATGATTCCTATGGTCTTGCCTGCAAGTTCCATCCAGTTCCAGTTCGGATCCGTGAACATGCCGCTACGGGAGTAGTCACCGGATTTCACACTATGGTCGAAATACTGAGCCCCTCCGACCAATGAAAGAATATGCATATATGTCGATTGAACGACTGAGTCCGTGGAGTATCCAGCCACATTCCTGACAGGGATAGCTTTGGATGCAGCATACTCGACATCAATATTATTGACTCCTGTGGCAGAAATACATATGAGTTTAAGACCGGGTGCGGAGTCGATAAGTTCCTTGTCCACAAGAATCTTGTTGATAATGAGCACATCAACATCCCTTACCCTTTCACGGGCCTGTTCAGGAGTGGAATTGTCATATATATTGAAATCTCCCAGTCGGGCAATCGGTTCGAATGAGACATCTCCCATTGTGGCTGCGTCTAAAAATACTATCTTCATATGATCAGAAACTGTTTATCCGGTAAATATAGGAAATATGCAGATACAAAAAAAGCCCAACCATTAAAGGATGAGCTTTAAAGTGTGCCCGAGATAGGAGTCGAACCTACACGCCGTGAAGCACTCGCACCTGAAACGAGCGTGTCTACCATTTCACCACTCGGGCGTCAGAATTGTCCTGCAAAGATACAAATTCTTTTTTATATTACAATATCAAAGAAGAATTCTTCATCCCATCCTGCCACAGTCAGAGAAACAGTCGTATGGACGAGATCTATAGTTATAAGAAGATCACGCAGATCAGGTGCATTCCAGTCATAACCTGTCGCTTCAATATAATCAGAAAGAGGAAATGACTTCAATCTGCCATTCCTGTCTTCCACATCGAGTACCAGGCCCCCACCGCTCTGGCGTGGCAACACAACCCGTGACAAGGCACTGATCTCGACTCCTTCCCTACCTGCTACCGCAGCAAACTCTCCCTCAACCGGATTTCCATACCGGTCATATCCACATACATTACCGCGGATTTTAAGTTTCATGCCTTCCCCAGACCCATTTTTGAAGTTCAGATCCACGACACAATGATTTTTCTTCATCATCAAGGTATCATATACAATCTCAGCATCTGCATCAATATCAGATATATGTGTGTAGACTTCCGGACAGGAACGCCCCAATGGGATGACCAGTCCGTCATGACCGGTCATCCCTTCTCCCCCACACCAAGCCACAAGCCGCAATGAAACCCTTGGAACCTCAATCACGAAATCCTCCCTAAAGGATGCTGAATCCACCCTTGCCGAATACACACGATTCGAATCAGCCATTATCATCAGGTCCAACGAATCCCCGGAATCGAGATGCACACGACTCATATCGAGCATCAGTCTGCTAGGGCATTCACTCCTATTCTCCTTGATGCTGCATCCGTTTACAGCCATTATACACATGGCAGACAGCATAATCCAAAATTTCATCAGTCTCATGGCTAATCATCTTATATTTCCTCCGATACGGACGCTCCTGTTTCCCAAGCCTTTACGGATATTGTAAAATCTGCCGCATATTTATCCACCTCATCGTCCGGAGTTGAAGTTCCCGGTCTTGTCACAGTAAGTTTCACATCATAAACCTTATTCTTCTCCAGTTCAGGCAGAGTGACCGGGTAATAATACAGGGTTGACCCGAGATATGCCTCGACAACCAGTCGCGTGTGGCGCGCGGACCAGGTAGCACTGAAGGTGTCCTGATCGGACGGGTTAGGATAGCAATAGAAGGTGTTCGTGGTCTTATACGGACTGGCTGACGTCACTGCTACACTTTTCATATCATCATATATCAATGCATTCGCGTCCGCAGCCACATATTTTTGCTTATTATACCATATTGTCGGTGTATATGCTGAAAAGTATTTGGTCACTGCCGGAACGTTTATAAGATAGACCGCAGAAACCTTGAAAGCCATGTTCTGATACTGAGGTGCCTCAAAAGAGACCAGGAGTTCGGACAGGCGCACTTTGGCAACCAGTCGGCTTACAGACACCGTCACTTCCTTGTCGGCAGAAACCGTAACCGCCTGCTGCCCGGCCATTACCAGAGCTCCGCTCCCATTATCCGCCAATGAAGAAGTCCTGGCAGTCAAAGCTGACAGGGTGGTAACATCCTTTATAGCCGGTGCGTTGGCAAGTACAGCCACTGTCTTGGTACCTGCAGTACAATCAAGGACTATATCGGAGCTTGCCTGATTTACATATGATTCCAACACCCCGGCTTCATCAAAGATATAGACCTGATAATTCACGATACGGCCTTCATCTCCGTTAGCGGTCAGTTTGGTTTCAGGCACAGGGACAACCACTGTCAGCTTGACTTTGGATAAGGTCTGTGTTTCATTGACCTCATCAAGACCATTGACATCCTGACAAGCCCATGATGCCACCATTAAGACACAGACAACAAACATTCTAAAAAACAAATCAGTCTTCATAATGAATAAATTTAATTGTTATTAATTAGGTCAAATAATTCCGGGTCCAGATTTGCCCGATGCTCCAATGACGGATCATAGGCTACTCCCAATTTAAAATACTTCAAGGCCTCTTCCTTCACTCCCAATCTTGACAGCACGACAGCCTTGAGATAGCACACACGGGAATCGTTGTCATTCAATTCCTTCAGAACATCCAATGCAGAGTGGTTATAATCTGCAGACATGAATGCCAGTGCTGAGTTATAATCCCTGTAGGGTCTGAGGAGAGCTACAGCCTTTTTATAGTCAAGTTCTCTCAATGCGGTCACCCCAGCCATATAGACAGAGTCAATTTCCATCGTATGCACCGTATCCTTGACCATCCCCACCCTATGCAGATAAAAATCAAAACTTACACTCCTCAGTTTCGGATAGATCTTCTCACGCAGATATCTGTATTGAGGAAGACCGGCAAGCTTTCTCTCTGCCTCGTCAGGGTCATCCATATCTTCAACTATTCTCATGATCCGTCTTCTCTCCGCCAAAGACATGACAGTATCATTCCGGACCAGTCTGGAGAACTGCTCCCAATTCTCCGGCACCGTGGAAGTCATCAGACTGTCCCTCCATTCCTTCGGAACAAAGTCCACAATATAGTCTCTCACCGCTTCTGCTCTTTGAGAAGAAAGCCTGCGGTTCAGAGTCAAGGATCCCTCAGGTGAACAGGAAGCGACAATAATCAGCGAATCCAGAGCATATTCATGTCGCGAGGCCACATCAGCCACGCATTTTCGGATTCTTGCCAGTTCGGCAGCATTGCAGGACAAGCTGGTATCCACTTCCGCACTCCCCTGTCTGAAATCCAGAAATGCCTTAGTGTTGTCATAGGCCACCCGTTCAAGAATCTGCATCCTGTACCTTGGCGTGCAATCTGCCAGAGTCGAAAGAGAACTTATATAAAAGGTGAGGTCCTCAGGAGGTGGAAGAGAGGCCATCAATCTGCCATTTTCATATAATCCCCCTTCCATGCTCACTATTACCTTCTTAAGATGAGGACGACTTCTGAAGGTGTGCGTATACTTGTAGACAAAGTCTCCTGACTCTGTATTAAGAACCGTATCCAACCTTATTCCCTCACGGACAATAGGGTCCTTCACATAGCGGGAAAACATAGCTGACTTCCTGTCTTTACGTCTTTCATTCAAGTTCTTACGTAGCTTCATCGTGTAATGCCGCAAGGCCTCAGTCTGAGTCGTTCCGAACAGATTCTCCCCTTCTGGATCTGACACATAGGATGAGTCTGTCTTCATGGCATATGTGTCGGGAAAGTGCCGTTTCAGAAAGATGTCAAGCTGTTTTTCCCGTATAAAAGATGTCGAATCTGTTATTATCGTAGAGATGAAACGCCTGTAGCGTTCATAGCCGCGCAGCTGTCCTTCCCTGTATTCCTTTCCCGTAATATAGAGCGGGTCCATAGGAAGCACTTCGTCCATAAGAGACATCCGCGGTCTCAACTTAAGCTGCCAACGTGAGTCCGACATCACGGCAGGAACGCTCACATCGAAACTTATGGAGACATATCCCAGACGTTCAGCCACATTCCTGAATCTGGCAGTGACTGTAGATGCACAAATGACATCCGTCGCCACCATCTCACCAGTTTCCGTATCCCTTATAGCATTCATTATGAAGGGTTCATCTGCCAGACTGTTCCTGATGCTGTCCACCACAACATCCCCGACAGGCTGATCATCCAAAGGCTTTTCATCCGCCACATTCATCGACATCCCCACCGTTCCGTTTCTGATGCTTTCCAATCTCCTGACAGGAGAACAGGCGACAGCAAAGAAAATGGCGGTCAACACAATACATTTCCATTCAGAACACATATACAATAGATATCATCAAATCATCAGGTCGGACAAAATATTCCTGCCCCTGATCCGTTACAACTCCACATGCAGGGCACGAATACCTGGTGTACCATGACATTCCTCCCCAGAACCCGAGACCAAATTCCATATTCAGATGAGGAGCCAACATATGGGTATAACCGAGATAAAGGCCCGCACCCACCCTGTCTCCTTCCTCCGTCTCTCTGTCTCCAAGTCCGCCGGCATTATATTCCTGATATCTTGCCTTACCGGCAAACCACCATCCGGACCATGTATGCCACAACCACCAGCGTGCTCCCAGGGCATAGGACTGCTGACGATACTGAAACTGCCTGTCCGGATCTCCTTCACGGAAGGTGAAAGGATTATAACGGGCTCCGGCCGTGACACTCCAATGCCTTGAAGCCGCGTATGAAGCATCCATATTCAGAGTTCCAAGACGAGCATAATCCAGAAGATTCGTCGAGATGCTGAATCGTCGGGCATCAAGAGGTCCCCATAAGGTCTGCAGGAGTATCAGAGCACATGCTATACAAAAACGTTTCATCACCTTGTCAATATTTATCGAATGCTCTCTCTATCAGACTTCTCTTTGTAGGATATTCCGTAATGAGCGCCATTTCCAGACTTTTCGCAGAAGAGACCTCAGTATCCAGAACTTCAAAGATTTCTCCACATGTCACCCCTCTCGAATCAAGATATCTGAATATTTCCGGTTTGAACCAATATGAATTGCCGAAAGTAGGAAAGTCACCTCCATAACGTTTCTTATATATCAGACTTTCAAGGTAATAGGCCCACATTTCGCCGACCTCGCAATAGCCTGCATCCGATTCGGTACCATCGCCGTACGTTATTCCACTGCTGGTTATGAAAGACTCTATTATATAACGTATATATCGGTTCCAGTAATCCTTTCCGACCTTCATGAAATGGCTCGAATGTGCAAGTTCATGCGAGGTCGATGAATATATCTCCCGATACTCATCAGCCCCTTTCACTCCAATGGTCAGGTCAGGCAGGAAGAATTTGACCAGAGAGGAGTACTCTCCAAGAAATTTCTTGAGCAAGTCATTGTCCAATACTGTTCCGTGCCGCATCATGACTGCACTGCTCGCCCTTAATGAGTGAAGGAGCCATATCCTTAATGACGACGGAGGTGAGGCGACTTCAAGTCCGTCTGCGGCCTCGCAGCTGCAGATATAATCGTAGGCCGCGTTATTGACCACGCATCTTCTGAACAACTTGTCCTCTGAATCCTTGGTCACTGTCATATTGATTCCTGAAGGTGAAGACTTGCCCAATGTCGATATAGAGGCAGGTACCAGGACAAGATTGAAACCTATTGAAAATCCCTTCTCATTATCGAATATCAACCGATATCTTATATTTGAAGAAAAGCTCTTGTTCATCCTGAAATATCCGTCTTTGTCCGTATAGTCATCATCAAAACGGACAAAGGAATTACATGATACCTTGACACCGGACACTCCTATCGCCTGACCGCCGTTGTAATGTTCGTCAACAATGGTTATGCGTCCCTGCGGGCACGAAGAGGATTTCGACGACTTGGATTCCGGCAGCAGGAGTCCTTCGTTACCGGTCATGATGTATGCCTGTCGCTCCACTGCCTCCCAATCGATTCCGTCTGATGCCCTCGTGGCACTGTTATCGGCGATGAAGCACTCATCAATCACTTCGTAACGTATGTCAGGAAAGGAAAAACCGGCAGGGACAACGGTGTACTGCCACGTCATATCCTCTTCCGGGATTTCAGAATCGTGATACCAGTCACCTTCGACCATTATGGCGTAGTCCAACGGATGATCCATCAGACGGAGGCCCAAGGAGGACAAAGTATCATACTCTGCCATATCAGATGGCAGAAAACGCACATAAAGATCTGTCGTCCGGATATCCACACGATCAGCCTTGGTTGGATAGAGCGATGCCAGAGCCTTTGTAATGTTCTCAGTCTTGTAGGGGTTTTCAAGACGCTCGCCCAATACGATCTTCTCATGGGACAGTCCCCTTCCGTAATCAAAGTCAAGATCACGTCCTGGAGAAGGTCCCTCCTTGCTGCATGCCATCATCATCAATGCCATGAGCGCCAGTTTAAATTTACCTCTCATAACTTTAATTTTAATTACGGAGGCAAAGTTCCAGAGAATTATCCGTATACCGAAAAAGTACACGGATAATTTCAAAAATCGCCCTCAGACACACGTCCAAGGGCGATTAAGCACTAAAAATTTATTGAAAAACCTTAGGTTTTCGGATAAATTTTAGAAGAAAGAGACTGTTTTCTGCTCTACTGCCGAAAGAAGGCTGTTGGCAACTCGGCTCACTCCGAAGCGGAAGAGTTCCTTGTTAAGCCACTCCTTTCCGAGAATTGTCGATACTATGGAATAATATGACAGCGCGTCAGCTGCCAGGGATATTCCTCCAGCTGGCTTGAAACCTATCTTCTTTCCTGTCTTCTCATAATACTTGGCGATACACTCGCACATGACATAAGCCGATGCCGGGGTTGCATTTACATCCACCTTTCCTGTAGAAGTCTTGATGAAGTCAGCTCCCGCCTCCATTGCAAGGAAGGAGGCATTTGCAATCGCTTCAGGAGTACGGAGAAGACCGGTCTCAAGAATGACCTTGAGATGAACCGTACGTCCCTGAGCCTCTGCCACGGCATCAATACACTTCCTCACCTGTCGGATTTCCTCAGCTGCTGCCTCGTAATCTCCTGCAAGGAAAGCATTTAATGCCAGGACTATATCCACCTCGTCGGCACCCTGAGCCACTGCCATTTCACATTCCTTCAGTTTGACCTCAAGGAAGCTCTGAGATGATGGGAAGCATGCAGAAACGACCGTAATATTGAAATCGCACTTTCTGGCGTCCTTCACGACAGCCGCAAAGTTAGGATACACGCATATGGAAGCCGGAAGCGGCCATTCAGGATAAGACTCCTGGAACAAATTCACCTTAGAAACCAGTTTGGTCACGGAGGCAGGTGTGTCATCTGTCTTCAGTGTAGTGAGGTCCATCATCGAAAAGCACTCCTTATAGACATGCTCAGAAGCAATATTGTCAAGGTTTGCCGCGATGAGTTCAAGAGCCCTGCTCATGGCCTCCTGATCTGGCGCATAGCCATACTTTGTAAGAAAATCTGTCATATTAATGATATTTAAAATTTCAGTTTGGAATCCACCACTATGGTCACAGGTCCGTCATTCACAAGTTCCACTTTCATATCTGCACCGAAAATACCCTTCCCTACAGGTTTTTGCAACTCTTCCTCAATCTTCACGAGAAACCTTTCGTAAAGCGGAACCGCGACATCCGGCTTGGCTGCCTTCACATATGATGGCCTGTTACCCTTGACTGTGGATGCATAAAGCGTGAACTGACTGACCACCAGGACATCACCGCCAACATCCCTGACAGAAAGGTTCATCACTCCGTCTGCATCATCAAAAATCCTCATGGCAGCAATCTTCCTTGCAGTCCACTCCAAGTCATCTTCAGTATCCTCATCGATGAAAGCGGCAAGAACCAGGAGTCCTTTTCCTATCTTCGACTCATATCCCTCTGCAGGCACTCTCACAGCCGCACCGGCTACTCTTTGAATCACCGTTCTCATTATCCTCTTATCTGTATCTTAAATCCTTCATCCAGCAAAGGCTGAACAAATGCAGTCATTTCCTCAACCGTATATTTTTCAAGACTCTTGTCCGGCGTCTCGCGGTCTATGGTGTAAACCATTATCTCTCTCGGTCTCAGTTCACGCACTATATCCATCCACGCGCCAAGGGCTTCCGGCGATGCCGTGTCGAATTCGGGAGACCTGAGGAACATGGTCTGAAGAATGAAGTTTCCGTCAAAACGTTTCAAAGCTTCAACTATGTCCTTCAGATGACATGTCCCCACCGGCCGGTTTATCTTCTGAACCAGCATATCAGAAGATGCATCAATCTTGAGAATGGGATTATCCACCTTCATAAGGGCCTCAGCCACAGATTCTCTGCCGACGAGAACCGCATTAGACAATACAGAAACCTTCGCCTTCGGGAAATACCGGTCCCTCAATCTCAATGTAGTCTCGACAATCTGCGGAAAATCAGGATTCATGGTAGGCTCACCGTTCCCGGAAAAGGTTATGGAATCCACAGGAACTCCTTCAGAGGAAGCCCTGGACATCTTTTCTTCCAGAGCCATCTCCACTTCATCCGCACTCGGGAACCTATTATCTGATCTTCCGTCCTTGTTCCAGCCACATTCACAATACACACAGTCGAAATTACACAGCTTGCCCTTTGAAGGCAAGATGTTTACCCCCAGAGAGGAACCGAGCCTGCGGCTGAATATCGGTCCGAAGACTATGTCATCAAAATGCAGCATCATATTATTCTTTCAGAGCGGCTTTCAGGTGTAACAAAACCGTTGCCATCAACAGCTGATATACGCACGATTCCAGGCTTCATCCCGATTCCAAGCTTCCCAAGCATGTCATCCTTCTTCAGAAAGCGTGCACCGTTCAGGCAGGTCCAGGTGAGCAGTTCCGCCATTGGAACTTCAGGAAAGTTCGAGTGCAGACATACCAGCTCAGCCACCATGTCAAGATCGTCATTGCTTGAAAGCGAGTCTGTTCCGAGGACTATGTCAAGTTTGTTGGCCCTCATAAGAGGAATAGGCGGCAAAGCATTATGTATAAATATATTAGACAATGGGCACACCACCCAATACACATTATTCATGACCCTTTTTGCCGCATCAATGTCATCCTGCTGAAGGCAGACATTATGCACAAGAAGAATATGCTCGTCATAAGGAGCCTTGTGGGCCTGTTCCAGACGGCTGAGGAAATACTTCAACGAAGATTCTCCTGTGACAGGAGGAGTGCTCATACCGTTGCGTACACGATTCTCATACATAGCTCCAGTCCCTGTCAAAAGAAGATCCTCCTCCTCCTGACTCTCCTGAGAATGATATGAGAGAAAACCTCTTGCAAGTCCGGCTTCCGCCGATGCTGTGAGGAGCTGAGGACTCATAGTATAGCAGGAATGCGGAGTGGGAGCCGCATCTATTCCAGCCTTGTCAGCCAGCTGCAGAAGGTCTCGTACCTCATTCATTACTTCACTGCACATCTCCGGTTCGCTGCCGAACACCTCAAGAAAAGTTCTGGTATACATCCTGTGGGATGACTTTACATCAAACGAGGAATCATCATTGCTTATGTCCGCCATGGCAGAAACCCCTCTTTCCCACATCCGGTCCATCCACTCCTTCACAAGTTCCTGCTTGCGTTCCCTGCCTGCCCAATCCCGAAGAGCATTTATCTGGTCAATGAAGCCTGCCATTCCGGAGCCTTTCACAAACTTTCCCTGCAGATGCGACAGTTCCACATGACAATGACCATTGACAAAACCGGGCACAATGGCACCCTCGGACACAATCTCTTCAGGAGCGCATTGCCCGACAGCCAGAATGGTACCATCCAGGTCATCATATTCCACGAAGCCGTTCCTTATCGGCTCCAAGGAATCCAGGGTATAAACATATGATGCAGTTGTTCTTCTTATCGCCATACCTTCTTACGGTCTGTTCCCATCTTCATCGGCATGCTGTCCGACATGACGGGAGTGAGTTTTCTTGGAATACGCGCCTTCAGTGAATCTTTGAGAATCGGCTTGTCATCCGGGCTCAGTTGTCCGACCTTCTCCAGACTGTCAGTCAAAGCCAGCGAATCCGCTACCTGGAGTGAATCCGAGACAGCCAGAGTATCCACCTGGATGATCATCCTTAATCTGTCATATAGTGTGTCAGCCGTCTCAATAGGAACCAGACGATAAACCTTGCATGAATCCAGTTCGAATGTCACGCTATCATAGTAGTGCACATAAGGTTCATCCCCAAGATAAGGGAAATATTCTTCGAAGGAATAGTCAGTCTTATGCTTGAGCACCTTTTGCAGGGCTTCCTCCTCAAGTTCCATACGCCTCTGCTTCCTACGCAATTCCTTCATCCTCTTGTCCAGAATTTCTCCTGATGTACGCAGTATTCTTGAAAATCTCTCAGGGTCATTCATATAATGGTCGACACTTTTGAGATAGTCCAGATTGTCATATCCGTATTTCTCGAGGATGGGCTCATACACAAGCGACGTGTCAGCAATCATCCTCATTCCCGGAGTACTTGAAATCCACTGGTCTGTCATGAGCATTTCAGCATAGATCTCAGCCATCTTTCCACGTGGAATGACCTCTGCCTCATTCTTTCCACATGAGGCGAGGACGATTACCGCAAACAGCGGGAGAATATGCTTGACAAAGGAACTCATATTATCGCAATGTTGCTCCGAATTCGTTCTGGAAAGTAGAGAGAAGTTTGCTCATCACTCTTTCCACATCATTGTCAGTCAAGGTCTTGTCAAGATCCTGAAGTACAAAGCTGAGTGCATACTGCTTCTTGCCTTCTGCAATCTTGTCGCCACGATATACATCGAAGAGACCGACCTGCTTGAGGAGTTTCTTACCCACGCGGAGAGCACTGCGACGCAGATCCGCATAACTTACAGACTCGTCAAGAAGGAGCGCAAGGTCACGCCTCACTTCCGGGAACTTAGGAAGTTCCTTATACTTTATCTTGTTCCTCTTGACAAGCTCAAAGAGGGCAGGCCAGCTGATCTCAGCCGCAAAGACAGGCTGCTTTATACCGAACTGCTTCAGTCTGGCAGGAGAGATTGTTCCCATCACTGCGAGAGGCTGATGTGAGCCTGGAAGGCTATATGAAAGTCCTTCCGAGAAGAGGTCAGCCGGAGCTGCATCTGTCTCAAGAGAATAGATATCGCATCCAAAACGTTTCAGAAGCAGTTCAAGATATCCCTTGAGCTGGAAATAACTACCTTTTCCCGCATCCGTTCTCCATGATTTTTCAGGTTGACCACTCATGAACAAGGCATAGCAGGTATGCTCTTCATAGCCATCAAGAGTCTTTCCGTCACTCTCAGGATTGAATGAATATACCGAGCCGTATTCGAAAGTCTTGATATTGGTGATCTGACGGTTGATGTTATAAGCAATCACCTCAAGTCCGTTAAGGAGAAGCGTCTGTCTCATGACATTAAGGTCAGAACTGAGCGGATTCATTATTCGCACGCACTTCTCTTCAGGGAAGGTCTTGAGTTTCGAATAGTATTCCGACTTGGTGAGAGAATTGTTCATCGTCTCCACGAATCCGTTGGCGGCAAGGAAGTTGGAGATTGATGTGCGTACAAGTTCAGGCTCCGGCTTCTGAGGAGCATTAACAGACATACGCATTGCCTGAGGGAGCTCGATGTTGTTGTATCCATAGATACGCAGAATCTCTTCAACTATGTCGCATTCACGATAAACATCCACCATATATGAAGGCACAGCAACCTTAGCTCCTGTTTCTGTCTTCTCCACAAACTCATATGCAAGAGATTCAAGAATATTCTCAATCACCTCATGACCTATCTTCTTGCCCACAAATGATTCGACACGGTTATAATCCAGTTCAACTATCTTCTTTTCGATCTTCTCCGGACAGAATTCCTGAATCTTTCCTACGATTTCACCCCCGGCAAGTTCCTGGATAAGAAGAGCGGCACGTTTGGCAGCGTACTCCACGGCAAGCGGATCAGCTCCACGCTCATAACGGAAGGAAGCATCAGTCTTAAGACCGTGTCTCTTCGAACTCTTCCTGATCGATACAGGATTGAAATATGCGCTTTCAAGGAATATGTCAACTGTAGTGTCGGTCACTCCCGACTCCTCACCGCCGAACACACCGGCAAGACACATCGGCTTCTCCGCATTTGCAATCATTAGGTCGGCAGCACTAAGGGTACGCTCCACTCCATCAAGTGTAACGAACTTCTCTCCCTCCTCGGCTCTGCGGACCACGACCTTTCCTCCGGCAATCTTTGCAAGGTCAAAGGCATGGAGCGGTTGACCTACCTCATGAAGGACAAAGTTAGTGATATCCACGATATTGTTGATCGGCCTGAGACCTATCGCAAGAAGTTTCTTCTGAAGCCATTCCGGAGAAGGAGCGACCTTGACACCCTTGATGGTCGTTCCTGTATACTTAGGAGCACCGTCAGCAGCCCTGACCTCAACCGGCACAGCCTCACCGGCTCCGCCTTCTGCCCATGCCGATACATCTGGAATGTTAAGGGCACACGGTATTCCATTATGCTTGAGATATGCATAAAGGTCACGCGCAACCCCGATATGCGAAGCTGCATCCACACGGTTTGCAGTAAGACCTATCTCTATGAGGGCATCAGTTGCAAGACCGAGATAATCCTTCGCAGGAGTACCAACAACAGCTTCCGGCTCAAGAACCATGATTCCGTCATGAGACTCACCGATTCCCAGTTCATCTTCAGCGCAGATCATTCCAAAAGACTCCACTCCCCTGATCTTGGACTTCTTTATCTTGAAATCCTCACCGAGAACGGTTCCCACTGTGGCAAGCAGAACCTTCTGACCGGCAGCCACATTAGGAGCTCCACAAACCACCTGAAGAAGCTCAGCCTCACCTGTGTTGAGCTTTGTTACATGCAGATGGTCCGAATCAGGATGCTCTACACATTCTACAACTTCTGCAACTATCACTCCTGCCAGACCTCCCGGGATTTCCTCTATCTGTTCGAGCGAATCTACCTCAAGTCCGATGGAGGTCAAGGCCTCCGCCACTGCCTCGGGCGAGAGGTCACACTCAAGATATTCCTTAAGCCAATTATACGAAATCTTCATATATTTTTACTTTTAAATTATTCTATATCTTCCTTGGAGAACAGAGAGGACACAAACTCCCTCTTGTCAAAGACCTTCAGGTCATCTATTCCCTCACCTATTCCGACAAACTTGATAGGCACACGGAACTGGTCCACAATGCCAACCACGACTCCACCCTTGGCCGTTCCATCCAGTTTTGTCACAGCCAGAGCAGATATATCGGTGGCACGGGCAAACTCTTTAGCCTGCATGAAGGCATTCTGCCCAGTTGAGCCATCCAGAACAAGAAGTACTTCATGTGGCGCATCAGGAATAACCTTACGCATCACATTCCGGATCTTTGTAAGCTCATTCATGAGGTCTATTCTATTATGAAGCCTTCCGGCCGTATCTATAATCACAACATCAGCATCCCTGGCTACGGCAGACCTCACCGTATCAAACGCCACCGAAGCCGGGTCCGAGCCCATCTTCTGCTTTACAAGATCGACACCTGCCCTCTCTGACCATATAGTCAGCTGATCCACGGCAGCCGCACGGAAAGTATCAGCAGCGCCCAGCACAACCTTCTTGCCCTGAGCCTTCAGATTGCTGGCGAGCTTACCTATCGTAGTGGTCTTTCCCACTCCGTTGACGCCTACAACCATGATTACATATGGTTTCTTAGAAAAATCAAAAGGCAGGACTGCATCATCAGAGGTTTCCCCTTCCCTGACATTCAAGAGAGATGCAATCTCGTCACGAAGCATATCAACCAACTCGTCAAGGGATACATACTTATCCTTCCTGACCCTTTCCTCCAGATTCTCTATTATCTTAAGCGTCGTATCCACTCCCATATCGGTCGCAAGAAGCGCTTCCTCAATCGCATCCATCACATCTTCATCCACTTCCGTCCTTCCCACGATAGCTCTGGAAAGCTTGGCAAAAAAGCTTTGATTGGTCTTCTTGACGCCCTTGTCAAATATTCCCATAACACATTCAGTTTAACTTACAAAAGTAATGAATTTTAGTGTATAAAAAAAGTGGCAATGCCGAGAATTTCAGCACTGCCACTTTTAAAGTTTAACAAGAAAGAATTATTTCTTTGCGAAGAATTCCTTAGTCTTGTCTTCCTCAACGAGCTCCTCTGTAAAAACATAAGCTCCAGTCTTTGGCGACTTGTCCATGCGGATACACTTAACCATCTTCTTGAGCGTACCAGCCTTGAAGGTTGCGACTGCTTTCTTTGCCATATCTTAATTCCTCCTAATTATTTGATCTCGCGATGAAGGGTCACCTTCTTCAGGAACGGGTTATACTTCCTACGCTCCAGACGCTGAGTTGTATTCTTCTTATTCTTTGTAGTGATGTATCTTGAGATACCTGGTACACCGCTCTCTCTCTGCTCAGTGCACTCAAGGATGACCTGCACCCTGTTACCTTTAGCTTTCTTTGCCATGATTCAAAAAATTAAACAAGGTTAATAAATCCTTTCTTCTGAGCGTCTTTGATAGTAGCGTCGAGACCGTTCTTCTCGATGTTTCTCATACCTTTGCAAGACACCTTGAGGGTGATGAATCTCTGCTCTGCCTCAGACCAGAACTTCTTGGTCTTGAGGTTGAGGGCGAAGATACGCTTTGTGCGTCTCTTAGAATGGGAAACATTGTTTCCAACCATTCTCTTTCTTCCTGTAACTTGACAAACCTTTGCCATTGTATATAACTTTTTTAATTAATTCATTTTTAGCGGGCTGCAAATATCGCATAAAAAAATCGCAATTGCAAAATTTCTATACAAATTTGAAGAACCTGCGCCATCTAATATTTTTCGGGAACTTCTTGTTCCCATCGATTGAGAGCCAGATCAATGCGGGCTTTCCGACTATATGATCTTCAGGTACGAATCCCCAATATCTTGAATCGAGAGAATTGTGCCTGTTGTCTCCCATCATAAAGTAATAATCCTGCTTGAAAGTATAGCTTTGAGCTTCTTCCCCGTTGATGAATATGCGGTCATCCTTGATCTCAAGAGTGTTACCCTCATATGCTGTTATGATCCTCTCATACAACGGAAGATTCTTCTCCGTAAGTTCGACCGTAACTCCCTTCTGAGGTATCCAAAGCGGTCCGTAATTATCGCGGGTCCACCTGTAATCGGACGAGAACGGAAAGATTGTCAGTTCCGAATCCGGATAATCGGCCGGCCAGACATCTATGTTCTGCGTCACAGACACTACATTCGAATATCCCTTCAGAGTTTCCAGCATATCTGCAGTGAGCGGCATCTCAGGATATCCGGGAAGTTCCTGATGATACCAGAGTTCCCTGACATTCAACCCGAGCTTGTCAAGATTCATCGGATTGATCTTCTGACCGTTCGTCACTACCCTGTATGAGTTCTGCACTCCAGGCCAGACTTCCTGAGCTTCTGAATTGACATATACCTGTCCGTTCCTTATCTCAAGAGTGTCTCCTGCAACAGCCACACATCTCTTTACATAGTGGTCCTTCTTATCAGCCGGTCTGGCCTTGACGGGACCGAAATGCCTGAGAGTGTAATCGCGGCCATATGTCCTCACATACATATAGTAGTCTGCAGCGGGCTCCCTCACCAGCACTGTGTCGCCATGCGGAAAACCGAATACGACATAGTCACCTGTCTCGACCTGCCCACATCCCTTCAACCTCCTGTAATCATTCTGGACAAGTGTCGAATACGACTCCTTTCCCGCTATCACGTTGTGAGTGAAAGGTATGGTCAACGGTGTCTGAGGAAGTTTAGGGCCATAAGCAAGTTTGCTCACGAACAGGTGGTCACCTGTATAGAGCGAACTCTCCATCGAGGATGAAGGAATCTTGAATGCCTGGAAAAAAAACGTATTGATGAAAGTCACGACTACAACTGCAAATATGATGGCATCAAGCCAGTCCAGCAGTGCATTCCTCTTCTCTCCTTCCTTATATTCCTTCTTCCAGAACAGCCACTTCACTTTCTTCGTGATGTGACCATCGAAAATTGGAACGAGTCCAAAGAGCCACCAATAGTTTCCGAGCCAGATTACCCACAAGATGTAGAGGAGGGACCAAAACCCGCACCTTACCCATTTATTGTGGTATAATTCCTTCAAGCTCATCAGCTTAAACTATTTTACAGAATTTATTACAGCCTCAAATGCCTGAGGATTGTTCATAGCAAGGTCTGCAAGCACCTTACGGTTGAGTCCGATGTTCTGCTTTGCAATGCGACCCATAAACTGAGAATAAGTCATACCGTACTGACGTGCAGCGGCATTGATTCTCTGGATCCAAAGTGCGCGGAATGATCGCTTCTTGTTCTTACGATCTCGGTAAGCATAAGTGAGACCCTTCTCATAAGTGTTCTTTGCTACCGTCCATACGTTCTTTCTTGAAAGAAAATTACC
>JAFVVN010000034.1 GCA_017502125.1 Bacteroidales bacterium
GATACACTTCTGAGGTGCATCTTATAATCAACGTAGTTAGAATCGGCTGGGGTCAATTCGCGTGCATCTTCTGCCTTGAGTACTCTCTCGTCCTGAATATCCTCGTACTGCACAAAATAGAGTCTGTCTCCAGCAAGTGCTGTCTGGAAGTAACTTGGTCCGATGTTGGCGATTGGCTCAAATGCTTCGCCTGACTCAATATCCTTGGTTGGGTCGAAGATCCATGCTCTTTCGTCACCTCCTCCGAAAGGTCCCATGATAAACATGCACCTCTTTCTACCCTCGATAGGAGTAAGCCATGTCCATGAGCGCTGAGTATCCTGAAGCTCAGTTGTTCTTGTACCATCGATCAGCTGTCCCATTGGAAGTACATTGTGAAGGGTATCAAGCTTTTCAGTTGATGGACGATAAACATAAAGATTACCATGATCATGTTCAAGCTTAGCCATGCCTCTCTTCTTAAGAGTGAACCATACGTTTCCATTATCATCGATATAGAAATAGAATGAACAAGCTTTTCCTTTGACAACCATGCCAAGATCCTTCATCTCACCGCTTTCAATATCAATGCTGTAAAGATGGCTTCCATCATTCTTCCTATCCGCTGACTTGAATGGAGTCATGAACGCATAGATCTTTTTAGATTTCGGATCCACATCGATTGCAGCATAGATTGAATAGCCCGGCATAGGAATACCAAAATCCCTGAACTTGCCTGTAGCCATCTCATATCCTATGATATGTGCTCCTGGATAAGCCTCAATGCCCTCCTTCCAGTAGTTTGAAAGATGTGTACAGAAATACAGCCATCCGTCACACTCTACGATATCCGAGTGGATCTTGCCCTGCTGAGGAAATCCCGGCAGATCTGCCTCACCGCAGATCTCAGTCATGTCTTCGGCAAGCATTGTAACCTCATATGTTCTCGGGTCGAACTTATGGAAACCGGCTCCATGGCTCTTTGAGTGTGTAGACGATCCGAAGTAGCAGTTGCCGTCTGATGCAATCTTGATTCCCTGCCACTGTCCGTCCCACTCCTTACATATCTGATTCATTGAGTATGTCCAAACTTTCTGTTTCTTTCCCTCTGGCTCACCAGTCTTATGCCCGCAGGAAACCAGAGAAAGGAGAATTACTCCGGCTGTTACAATTAATGAGTTGATTTTCATAGAATTAATATTAATGATGATTATTATTTCCTAACATTTTACTCGCTTAATGCGAATATATAATCCAATGCTTTTGCCAGACGATAGCCCGCATTTCTTAATTGTATATAAAGCAGTTCTCTATCCTTCTCAGGATACTCATCCGAGAGGATCTCTTTCGGCTCATGAGAGTGGGCTGGAAGTGAAGTTATCGCGCTTGCCTTTCCCCAATCATAAACATCACCTTTCTGAATTTCCGCTATCTCCTCCCCGGAAGCGGTATCAACTGCCTCAGAATATTCATAATAGCTCCACTCAGGCTCCAGCATCTTTATCAGTTTGGAGTCCCAATATGAGTGTGCATTTACCTTTTCCCCCTTTACGACAAATGAGTATTTTCCCCCTGTGGGAGCCTGGGGAACATAAAGTACATGCATTGGACAATGGATGTCACCGATCAGATGGATCACAAGTGAAAGCTTTACTACGCGCTCATCCTTGTCCATATCTACCCAGTTGGCCTTAAGATCAGAAATCAGGAAGTCAAGGTCCATGACCGCATTTCTTACATACTCATCCCCTTCCCTATTATGACGGTAGGTGTTGTACAACGAGTCCACAGAGTATGAATGGCACCATGGCTCGATGTTGGTAGGATAGCTGTCCATGTCAGAAGGCTGACGCCTTAGGATCTTGGGATTCGAGCATTCGAATCCGATGTCACGACTCCATACATAGTAGTTGTCGTCTGCATCCGATGCCACCTCAACGATATCTGTTCCAGCAAGGCACTTCTTCAGCTGTTTCTTTGTCGACTTTGAGATATGGTTATCTGCTACCTGTGCGATTGCGGCATGTCCGACACCACCCCAGCCGAAAGAGAGGTGACAGGCAGTA
Organism: Bacteroidales bacterium; assembly: GCA_017502125.1. GTDB lineage: Bacteria > Bacteroidota > Bacteroidia > Bacteroidales > UBA932 > Cryptobacteroides. The sequence goes on from JAFVVN010000034.1 coordinate 2,046, forward strand.
AGCAAGAGCAGGGAAATGACAAATATTCTTCTCATACTATTTCTGTTTTACAAGCATTATGGCATCAGCACACACAGTTCCGTCGCTGCCGTCTCCATGGAGGTTTACACTGAACTGATAACCCTCAGCAAAATCAAAAGAAGCAACCTTATGCCATGTGCTGACAGACTGACCGATGACAACCACATCTGAAGTCTTAACCGTTACTGATGTGCCGTCGTTGAAGTCGAAGACTGTCTCAGGGCAATGTCCGCCCGATGTATGATGATATGTATACACATCATATGTTCCTGCCTCAGGAATAACAGCAGAATACTCTACGCTACCCTCATTTGCACGGCCGACAAGACATGTTGGGCCATATACACCATCCTCTGAAAGATGCTGGTGGTCTGCTCTCTTGACATTATCATTAGGGAGTGGTGCGCTAGGGCCCTTAGAGCCTAGCCACTTGTCGCCCTTGGCTACGGCCTGATTGTCATCGATGATGATATCTGCAGATGTGCCATCAAGGTATGGATTGACAGCCATGATATCATTGATGTCAATGTAGTTTACATCCTGTACTCTCTCAAGACCCTGCTGATGGGCAAGCGCGATGGCCATTCCTGCTGCCTGTCCCATACACATGAACACAGGCTCCATTCTGATCGAACCATAAGCGATGTGAGAAGCAGAGCAGCAGATAGGAACAAGAAGGTTTGTACACTCCTCACGCTTTGGAGTAAGTGAACGATATGAGATTGGATAAGGCATTCCGCCTCCGATCTCCACATCTCCCTCGTTCTTCACCATCTTCTTTCCGTTCTTCTCTATCACGATCCTCTGGGTGTTATGAGAGTCCATTGTATATGCTGCATATGCAATTCCCTCCGGTGCAATAACCTTGTTGTCGCAGTCTGCCTGAGTCGCGACATATTCGCCTACCATACGGCGGCACTCGCGGACATAGAGCTGAGGCGTCCAGTTGCCGCACTCCACGTACTCATCTTTCGGAAGCCCCCACTCCTTTACGAAGTTCTGGATCTCTGCTGGCACCCTAGGGTCGTTAGCCACGAAATAGAGGAGACCGAGAGTATAATCTTTATGTTCCTTGATGATCTCCTGACGCTCCTCCCAAGTAGCCTCTGGATAATTGTGGTTTGCGCCGATCATATCTGTAGAGAATGCACCACGGTTGTTCACGTCAGTCTTTCTGTTCGGGCCGATGCTCCAGATGAAATACTGGTTGATCTCCCTCATGTGAGGCTGAGCATCGTATACACGAAGCAGAAGTTCGTATTTTGAAGGATCATAATTCTCGGGTTTTTCGATAGGAATCTTGTTCTCCGGGTTGTCTGTAAGACATATCCTGAAGTTGTATGCCTGGATGAGGTTGTCGCCTGATCCCTGTGGTGCAAGAGTTCCCTCGCTGATACCCCAGAGCAGACCACTTGAAGGGTCACCTGGAATGACATATGGATCTACACCGTCAGGGAACTGATGCAAATGTCTCATATGGACACCGTTCCATGTCTCGCCATACTCCGAGCAATCCTCTCGTCCTGTGCGATATGAAACGCCGGCCTTGGCCATGAGGTCACCCTCATACGACGCATCAATGAACCACTTTGCACCGAATGTAAGCGTATCTGCACTTGCTTCGCCACCTGCGACCTTGATCGAAGTTATGTCTGTACCATCAAGTTCCGCGTCACATATATGATATCCGGTAATGAAATCAATTTTCTCATGATCAAGATAGTCCATGAGAATCTTGTGAGCTACACTTGGCTCGAATACCCACTGCTCGAGATTGCCATAGTGCTCGCCAAGCCTGCGGTAAAACTGAAGGGCTACACCCTTAACCACCTGCTTGTTTCCGATATCAGTAAAGCTCAGACCTCCTGTTGTAAGACCACCGATTCTGATATTCGGCTCCACTACAAGGACATCAAGGCCCATCTGGGCAGCAGAGTACGCTGCTACAACTCCAGATGCAGAACCACCGTAAACACACAGATCATACTCCTTCTCATTGCTTGAGCAAGAGCAAAATGCCAATAAGGCTGAAATAATTAACAGATATTTTTTCATGTCTAGTTGTTATGTCTGATAGCAAAATAATTGACGGCGTTATAGATTGAAGATGTAAAGTTCTTGTCTGTCGGAACAAGACGCACATATACCTTCTCCAATCCGAGAGTCTCATCCGGTAGATTGACAGTGATGAACTTGGTTCCTGGAAGCTGGCTGACCTTTCTGTTTGCATCCACTGCGAAATCAGGTACTGTATAAGAAGCGACATCGTTCCATTCCTCCTTATCTGAAGACCACTGAACCTTCCAATTGCGGATTGCATTCTCCTTCTTAAGGTGGTTCATTGTACCGAATGTGATGTTAAGAGGGCTGTTTGCCTCAGTCAGATCTGCCGTAGGGAACTCAGCGCACCAGTACTGGCTTGCACTCCAACCTGCAACACACCATGCCGATCCGTTGGATGTCTCCCACTCCTGCTTGTTTTCCTTTGAATAGATCACACCGTTCTTGGCACCATACGGTCTCCAATGAGCGCTTCTTCCGAGGAAGTCATAGATGCCGTTGCCGTTATCTTCCTCAGTGATGACTCCGCCATATTCATATGGACCTACATGAGTAAAGTCATTTACAAGGTTAAGGGTAACCTTCTCTCCGCTCTTCTCGCAATAGAACTTGGCATCCAATGTCAATGGATCAGCAACAAGAGGATATGTCGGATAAAGTTCCTTGTCATCTGTATAGTTCTTCACCAGGTTTACTCCCTGATAGTCGCAGTATCCCCACTCATACATGAGTGTAGAGAAACTTTCAGAAGCATCCTCTGAAATCTTGACCTCAGATTTTCTTACCGGACGGATCTGATAGTCTCCGATGGTGCCAAGACCTGTAATGTATGATGCATTCTGACCAGCAGCAACCAGTTCTTTCTCCTTAGCTGCATCCCACTCGAAATTGTCGCATTTCTCATGCACGACAACACCTGTAAGAGCGCCGCTACCCTTTGGAAGTCCCTTTCCGTCTCTTGACCATGGACAGTCCACATTGACCATCATATGGCTGGTGCCGCCATCCTTGTCCCTGATGACCATAGGATAAGACACCATCAGATTGATATAGCGGATATCCACTGGAGCGAAGCTTCCCTTGCTCACAGGAATCTCCACATCGGGAATAGTCACCTGAGTATATATGTCGATGTCTGTCAATTCAGCAAGTCCGCGGACTTTCTCTGCAGGTGCGTCGCCTGCTGATGTTGCCACAAGGGACTCAACAGGGATTCTTGAAATAGAATAACGTACAGGATTATCCTCTCTCTTGAGGGTAAGGCCATATGTGTCGAGACTGATTCTGTCATAACGGCTCACAAGATCAGCGCAGCTCTTCGAGAAGATCAGCTTGATGCCGTCTGTACCGTCCTCATTCTGTACATAGATGATTCTGTCGGCATAAGTCATGTCCTGATTATCGACACTGATAAGGCGGTTCTCGGCTCCATTCTTCTCGAGGTTGTCATTGATGACAAGACCGTTGAGAACGATATGGGACTCGATCAGATACTCCCCTTCCGAGTCAAGAAGTGCCTTAAGACCAGTCACGTCGACTTCCTCCATTGCACTGCCTGCATTATACTGAGAAACCTGGATATATCCTTTACCACCGTCATATTTTACTGTAATGACAGCATGTCTGATGATGTCGGTTACATTCGCCTTTACATCAAAACTGATAAAATTGTTCTTAAGACCTATACTGCCGATCCAGTCAGTGCTGCTCTTTTCATTATACGCCACTTCGAAAGAAAGGTCCTCTGCTCTAAGCTTGGTAGATATCTTGGCACCGAACTGTCCTCCCTCTGCAGGAATGGAGATATTCTTCTGCTCGATGGTCACTCCACCCTCAAGAATGCCTTCCTGGTTGAATGCGAGTTCAAACACGTTGGTTCCTCGGGTCAGAGTAAGGACTGCAGTTCGTGGAATGCCGCGGTTGATGTCGTATGCAAAATCTACTGTCACATCACCATTCAGGGTAATCTCTCTAGCTTCAGGATCTGAAGCGAATCGGATCCATGTCGCATCCTCAGCCAATGTCGCAGTGAATTCACCGTCAGCAAACACCTCCAGCGTGCACTCGCCAGCATCACTTCCCAACGCAACCTCCTTCTCCTTGCAGCCGACGCCATAGATCTGCACATCCTCAGGCAACTGCTCGCATGACAGAGCAGCGGCAAGGCACAATGCTATATATATAATGTACTTCTTCATAATCTTTCTTATTCGAGATATTCATCATTATCAAGCGCATTTCCACTATAGGCCACCTGGTCGGCAGGAATAGGCCAGTAGCGATGACATGGGCGGATGTACTCCTTAAGGTATGAGCCCTCATTGTATGCCACTGTCCTTTCATACCATATTCCCCAACGCACGAGGTCAAACTTGCGGTGGAACTCACCCACAAGCTCTCGAGCCCTCTCCATACGGATCTCCTCCATAAGAGCCTCCGGCTCAGAACCTACGCTTGCGTATGCGATCTCATTGAGTCCTGCACGTACGCGTGTTACATTCAGATACTTGCATGCCAGATCAAACTCGCCCATCTGAAGGTGAGCCTCAGCCTTCATCAGAAGAACGTCTGCAAAACGGAAGATCTTGTAGTTGTTAGGGTCCTTAGTATTATTCATGTCATAAGCCCAGAACTTATTTCCCATCCAAGGTCTGTCAGTAGCCTTGATCTTGCTCTTGGATGAAGACGAAGACCAGAAGAACATGACTTTACGATCTTTATTCTCAGGATCCTCTATAGGATCATAGCCGATCCATCTCCATGCAAGCGTACCACTTCCTCCTCTTGGAGAGTCCTCACCACTGGAGTACTCACCGCTACGGAGGTCTGTAGAAGCATAAGGCATGAGCCTGCTGTAAAGGTAGGTCGTAGGTCTGGCAGTTGCTGAAGTTCTCGAATTTCCTCCAAGCTCAGGGATGCGGATGCCGGCATAGCAGTCAGAACCGGAATTGTCCTCAAGCTGCTCACCATCCTCCTCCGTATACTCGTCGTCTGTACCGCTATCAGGATTGAGGGCATTCTCAATCACCGAATTTGCCACACGCGAAGGCAGGCAGCAGGCTGCAATCATTGCAGTTGTCTGAGTACCGTATGATTCCACGACATTACCCATTTCGAAGATCGACTCCTTGACATAACGCTTGGAGAAAGGGACGTCTGTCAAAGGATAGTCTGTTCCAAAAGATGACGGAGAGTCTGCATAATGGCCGTAGATGTCTTCTACCTTTGAAAGGAATGCTATGGCCTCCTCCCATCTCTCGTTCCACATGCACATCTTTGCTGCCACCACATATCCTACAGCAGCACCTGCTCTGAACTCGTTTCCTTCATAGGTACGGACCATAGGAAGAGCCTGCTCTCTGACAAGCCACCTGTCAAGTTCGGCAATACAGTAGTCTCTTGTAGCCTCTGCATCCATTCTTGGAAGAGTCGCAATCCTCTCGCGGTTTTCCTCAGTCACTCTCTCTGCATAGAAAGGGACATCTCCGAAAGTAGAGGTCAGAAGATAGTAATACATGGCACGGAGCACAGCAGTTTCAGCATAAAGCGGAGCAGCCTCCTCTTCAGTGATGTAACCGTTCTCCACTGCAGCATCAATGGCAGCAGTCATTTCATTAGTATCCTTTACACCTGCGTAGCCATATCTCCACACTGTAGATGCTATGCCAGGACGTGCAGGTGAGACATCACAGTTGGAATTATACAGAGACGAGCTTGATGTGTACATAAGGTCGGCTGCCACATCGGTCATTTCCCAGAAGCCTCGTGCAGAATAGATGTTTCTCAGAGAATTGTAACATCCGTTGATGCCTGTCATGATCTGATTGACATCCTGGAAGTAATTGTCTGTCGTAGTGTAGGATTCGTTCTTCTCGTTGAGACATCCTGTCAGGAGTGTCACAACAGCAGAGAATATCAATATCTTTCTTTTCATAACTAGAATCTCACTTGAACATTGAATGCATAAGTACGTGATCTTGGGAATGAACCGTTGTCAAGACGGAACACATCTGACGAAGTGTTCACATCCGGATCAAATCCCGGATATACCTTCCACAGATAAAGGTTGTCACTGCTGAATCCCACAGACAGTTCCTTGATGACCTTCTTGGCCTTCTTTGAGAGCGGAATATCATAGTTGAGGGTTACAGCCTTAAGTCTGAACCATGAAGCATCGTACACGCTCTTGCTCGAAGCCAGCGAATCGTCGTAGCCTGCCTTGCAGACATCGCTTGTAGGGTTGGCTTCAGTCCATGCATTGAGCATAGTTCTGTACTTGTTGTAAGACGCTGTTCCGGATCCTGCATACAGCTCGGATATGTTGTAGATATATCCACCAAGCGAGTATGTGAAGTATACGCCCAAAGTAAGGCCCTTTCCAATGATGAAGTTATTCTGGAAACCTCCGTAAAGCACAGGGTCAGAACTTCCAAGGTAAACCATATCGTTCTGGTCAAGGAGACCATCATGGTTGATGTCTGCATATTTAGGATGTCCCATCTTCGGACTTGCAGACTGAGACACATAAGCATGAGTGATCTTGTTGTATGCTATGTCCTCATCACTATGCCATACACCTTCGTACTGATATCCCCAGATGGCATTTACAGGATAACCCTTCTTATAGCCATACATATACTGCGAAGTCGTACGAGGGTTGGTGTATGTAGGAACGACTTCTGACTCCGAGCCGACACTTGTAACGACCTGACTGTTATGGGCTATTGTCAAAGTAGTATTCCACTCGAAGTTCTTTCTGACGACATTACGGGTGGTGAGAGTTATCTCCTGCCCGATGTTTCTGGTCGAACCAGCGTTCGCGTAATATGTATTGTAGCCGGTTGTCTGAGTGTTTCTCATGCTCAGAAGCAGGTCGTCAGTGTCCGACACATATGCATCTGCCTCAAGAATGACCCTGCTGTTCCATGCTGCAAAGTTGAGACCGAGATTGTATGAAGTCGTTGTCTCCCATGTAAGGTTAGAGTTGGCCAGCTTGCTGGCAGTATAGGACAGAAGCTTATCGTCTCCGAAGATCCAGTTGGTGAAAGCTGAGTTGAAGGTCGCAAGCGACATGTAAGGGCTGATTGCATCATTTCCTGAACGTCCTGCACTTACCCTGAGTGACAAGTCGTTGAGCCATGTGGCTTTGTCAAACCATTTCTCATTCATGATAGACCATCTGAGCGCAGCTGCAGGGAAGAATCCCCACTTGCGGTTCTGGGCGAAGTTGGAAGCTCCGTCGGCTCTGAGAGTTACTGTGAGATAATATCTCCTTCTGTAGTTGTAGTTGAATCGTCCCAACGCCGAGAGTTTGTCCTGATACTGCACATAAGAGGATGCAGCGAAATTGTCCGGATGCACCAGACCGAGAAGATTCTTATATGTCAGGCTGTCATTTGTATAACCTGATCCGTTGAGCTTCTTGTAGTTCTTGTCAGAGTGCTCTGCTGTAAATCCGACTACAGTGCTGATATCGTGAGCCTTGATCTTTCGAGCGTAGTTCCATGTCAGCTCTCCGAGATACTTAGTCGTTCTAGTTTCGGTAATGGTTGCTGTTCCACCTGTCTTGTTGGCAACCGCAACTGCAAGTGAAGAAGGTGAATAATAGTCACTTTCAGTATCAGTATCTGTCAATGCAAGACGAAGTTTGAGGTCCATTCTACGATTGAGCTGATACTTCAAGGTCGGAGACACCATTATATAACTTGAATGTGCTTCGTTAGCAGTGTTCCTGGCAACAAGATAAGGGCTGTTGAACGGAGTACCGCCTGAACTTTCCTGATCTCCGTATTTGTTCCATGTTGAATCTGGCTTGAGGAGCGGAGACAGATACACCGCTGCAGAAGTGTTGGTACCTGTGATGGCCGCAGAAGCCTTGTCTCTGTTGGAATTAGTATAGTTGATCTTGAGGTTGAGGTCAAGTTTCTTTGTAAGGGAACTGTTGACGTTGATTCTTCCTGTGAACTTGCGGAGCCCTGACTCGATCACCACTCCCGGAGTGTTGTTGTATCCAAGAGTTATGGAGAATGAAGTACCTCCCACCTTTCTGTACATGCTCAAGAAATAGTCTCTTGAGAATGAGTCCTGAGAAAGGACATCGATCCAGTCTGTGCTGTTGTTTCTGTAGATGGAAGGATCAGGATATGGAAGGCTTGTGCTTGACTTGAAGCTGCCTGAGACCATGTTTCTCCATGTTGCATACTCCTCTGCATTCATCAGATCCAGAGTTCCTGCAATCTGCGAGTAGCTCAAGGTCGACTTGAAGCGCACGCTGAATGTACCCTCCGACTTTCTGTCGTCGTGAGTGGTCACGAGGATGACACCGTTCGCGCCACGGCTACCATAGATTGCTGTCGAAGAAATATCCTTGAGCACTGAGATGTTCACGATGTCGGCAGGGTTGATCTCATTAAGATCAGACACTGCATCAGGGACTCCATCCACAACGATAAGTGGCTTGTTACCTGCTGAAATTGAGCGGCTTCCGCGGATACGGATCGAACTTTCCTCACCTACCTCGCCGCTGCCGGAACTGAACTCGGCACCTGCGATCTTACCCTGAAGGGCATGTGCAACGCTTGTGACAGGAGCTGTCTTGATCTCATCCATCTCCACCACTGTCACGGTTCCTGTGAGGTCACCTTTCTTTGATGTGCCATATCCGATGACCACAGTAGCCTCAAGGAGCTCGTTGTCATCCTCGAGAACCACATCGATTCCGGTTCTTCCGTTGACATGCTCCACTGCACTCTTATATCCGATGCATGAGATTTCAAGGAAGGCCTCAGGAGAAGCTGTGATAGTATATTGACCGGTCTCATCTGTAATGACACCGTTAGTCGACACACCTCTTTCCACTACAGCAACACCGATAAGGGGTATGCCAGACTTGTCTGAAACAGTTCCCGACACGGTGATCTTGTCAGTCTGTGCTATTGCATATGCCGAGAATAACAGGAAAAGTGTTATCAATGAAAATATCTTCTGTTTCATCTCTTCTAATACTTAAGGGTGATTTTAATGGCCTTATGCGAAAGTCCGTCAACCTCCAGCAGTTCCACCGAAGTAACCTTCGCAAATACCGAAGACGACGCATACACATAGTCTGCACAATAGCTTCTGCCATCAGCATCTGTATAAGTGGACACATAGTCTCTCTTATACATCCACACGCAGTCATAAAGATTGTTCTGCCATGCATATAAGTCCGAGCGGAACTCAATTGCATCCTTTGTTGTAGGATACCATGACGGAGTGCTGTCATATCCGGCCTGCATCGCGGAAAGATGATACATCTGTCCGGCATATACCCAGTCATCACCTGCATCAGGACCCGAATTATAGGTCTGCTGGATCAGCGATCTGAATGCATTGAATCCTTCGTCCATTGTCATATCCGCATAGTTGCATCCTCTGACATTAAGTCCGTCGACCTCTCCAGTGACAACGCCGTCAAGCACAGCAATGTCAGCATTCTGAGCATCCAGCCATGCCTGAGCATCTCCCTCACCCTCTGATGAGCAGCAGATGAGAGTCACATTCTCAGCCTCATTCTCCTTATACTCAAGGACGATTGCAGAATCATTTGTCACCTCTGTTTCATCTGCTACAGGATAGAATCCCTGCTGAACAAAAACCAGAGTGTGAACCTTCTTTGTTTCCGCATGTCTGATTGAGACCTTTCCTACTCTTCCTGACTTGAGAGTCATCACATCCGACTCGTTCGACTCGTAATATACTGTGAAGGCACCATTGCCTGTACGTCCTTTAGTATCGAAGGTCAACCACTCATCAGCTGTCTCCACTCTCCAGTCACCGCTGGTCTCTACGGAAACAGACATGCTTCCGGCTGCAGCACCGAGCTCGATCTTTCCGATGCATGAGCCAGGAGAATACGGGTCGATGATCTCTACATTCTTGGTGCAGGCGCACATGAGCGCGCCAAGCAACACCATATATATATACTTCTTCATACTCCCCTCCATTATTCAAATTCAACAGGTGTGTCGATGAAATCGTCCGGACCTCCGGCAGCAGTGATACTCACAGATGCGATAGCGAAATCAGCTGCACTTACCCTCTTCACCTCAATCGGAGGCAATATGCGTCCGAACGGAGCCTCGCCGTCCAACTCGATCGAGATCTCAAGATCCTCGTATGTTCCAGGAACCAGGGTCATATAGAAATCAGTGAAGTCATCACCGTTTCTTGAAAGAACGCCCTCACCGCAATCAAGCACGACCGCTTTCTGTGATGTTTCGGTCATTGACAAGGCACCGTCCTTTCCGAAGATTCCCAGTCCGGCGAGCGCTGATGAAGCAGAAGAAATCGTGATGCTCTTCACTACAAGAGTCTCGTATGTCTCCACTGAAACATGGAGAATTCCGTTAGGATAGACGAAGTTGATCTTACCGTCCTGCATATAGCCATATGCTCTTGGGGTATATGCCTGGAAGTGAGCGACAGCATCAGCCTCAGGATTGTATGTCTGCTCTGACTCAAGTGTCACAGGCATTCCATCTGCATTTCCGATGTATGACGGGCTGTATGGGTAGTATGCCGCAACATTTCCCTTCACGAGCGGTCCATAGAAAGTGGCGCTCTTGAGTCCTACGCCAGCTTCCTTGATTGAATAACACTCATTTTCGCCCATCTCGGAGCCATATATTCCGATGCAGGCATCTTCCGGCCACAGACGTTCCTGGCTATCGAAAAGCAGGGACTCGATATTGGCCTCAAGGATTGTGTAGCCGCTGTTGTCAATCGGCTCAAAATCCATCTCCTTCTGTTCTGTACATCCTGAAATGACAGCAGCCATGATCAGGATAAGCATATATAGTAACCGTTTCATATCTTTCCCTCCTATTTTCCGTCCCAGTATATAAATCCTGTAACTGTCACATCATCAGCAACAGTCTTGTAACCCTGTCCGCATACGAGGTTATTCACGGAACCGTCTTCAGAATAGAGGTTGGCCGCGCTGCCAAACAGGACTGTACCATCGTAGGTGCCAGACAGATCACCCGTCTTCTCTCCATTGGCTGTCGACAAGGCGCTTGCAGCGGTCTTGACGTTTCCTCCGATCCTGCAATTTGAAATGATGGACCCATTTATATTCGGAGCAATATTCATCGGATTGGATGCATTGGTTCCGAACAGGACCGGCACTGCTGCCACCGCAGCCCTGTTGCCCTGGTAGTTGGTGATTCGCTGATAGTAGCCTGAAACGAAGACATCGCTGTTCTTAAGTTCAAACGGCATTACCGCACATCCGATCACTCCGCCATAGCTCATCACTGCACGCTTTCCGTTACCCATGGTACAGTTGACAGTGCATGCATCCATATTCAGGTATCCGCCGAATCCCACAAGGCCTCCCGATACAGCACTGTAGCAGGCCTCCTTGGAGGCTGTATCTCCCGTCAGGTCATAAGTAAAGACCTTTCCTGTGTTTGTGCAGGATGTCAGAGAAGCATAAGTTGCTTCCCTTCCAAGAAGGGATCCTGCAAGACCACCAGTGAAGACTCTCTTATTGGTCTGCTTCTTTGCTGATGTAGATGCAGAAAGATATACCACGCCGCCGTTGTATACGGTTCCGATGTTGTCACATCCTGTCAACGTCATGACATATCCGTTCTCGGCAGAAGGTGTGATGAGATATCCGCCTGTATTCTGTGGCGCTCCGATACCGAGTACACCGCCTACGCAGATAGAATATGCCGCAGTTCCGTTCACTCCTTTGATCAGATCAGCACTCAAGGTCACATTGCCTTCGTTGTCGCAGTTGTCAAAGGTGACAGACTGAGCCTTATTCACCCAGCCTGCAATACCGCCCAATCCGCAGACCTTCATACCTGTAGAAGCATCTTCTGCAGAATTCGGCATCAGGATCACATCAGATATGTTCCTGCAGTCCCTGATGGTCAGATCAGCATCGGCAGCTTCCACTCTTGCCAGGATACCGCCGACTGCTGCATTCTTGTCTGCGGCAGAAACATCGACCTTCACTGTGATCGCACCGTCATTGATGCAGCCTTCGATTGTTCCGCCGTTAGCTGTCTTTACGATACCGCCGACATAAGCATGGTCCGCAAGTTCGAATGTCACGGTCATTTTGTTTGTGCAGTTCATGACCTTTCCGCCCGCTGCAAGAATATTCACAAGTGCCGCTCCCTCGTCAGCAAGTGTAAGATTTCCTGCAACCGTAAGATTTCTCACCTCTCCGCTCAATGTGCTGAAAAGTGCCTTGGTGGCATTTGCGCGTGTGAGCGTGTGTCCGGCACCGTCAAGAATGTATATGAAATCACCAGGAACCGATGAAAGGTCACCCTCGATGTCAGCACCAAGTCTTACTGCACCGTCCTTATAAAGGAATTTTCCAAGGTCACCTTCTCCAGCGAGGGCGAGAATGAACTCTTCCCACTCCTCAGCGGTCTCGATGTCCTTGGCTTCAGGGACATATGCCACTTCGTTGAAAGAATACAGACGTCCTGCTTCAAGTGCTGTCTGAGGTTTCCATGTACACTGCATCTTTCGTCCGTCGCTTGCATTGGTGAAGTAGAACGAAAGTCCGGCAGGGTATTCGCCTGCAGGGATCGTGAAATAGAAGTCCGTTTCCTCTGGGGCGAGCGTAACCTCGTCAAAGTCAAGATCAAGAGCTGTAGAACCCTCAACAGCAGCAAGTTCTCCTGTCATAGGGCAAAGCCTGAATGTTCCGCAGATCGGAGCATCCACTGACTCCGACACTACTGTCGCAGCAGAGACTCCAACGGCACCTGTAAGATTAACCCTTACAGCAGCGCACAGGTTCTGCAGAGCGACATTCTCGCTTTCGCTATATCCATACATAACAGCAGCGCCTGAAGCAAATGTGGTCGGATGATATGTCTGTGACGATGCCAGGGATATCGTAATGCATCCAGCCTCATCATAAACCTCATCCAGCACAATGTCATGCGGATAGATTACATTGTACGGTCCGTCCACGCTTCTCAGGTGGAAGTCCGCATCGCTGACTTTTTGTCCTTCTGTCACAGTCACAGATGATGACACCTGTCCGTTGACATTGATCTTATCTCCATCAGACCAATACACCTTCTTTGTCGGATTGTCCTTCGAACCCTCCGAATCAAGCCAGGTCCTGGTCTGCACGGACACCAGTCCTGCATGGAGGACTACGCCATCAGCATTTTCAGTCTTTTCAGGCAGTTCTTCCCTGCCGCAACTGCACAAAGCAACTGCGGCAAGAAGAAATGCTGTCATGTTTTTGATTTTCATTTTATAAATAAGTTAGTTTACGTCTGTTCGGATTAATTTCCCTCCCAGTATGTATAACCTGTTATTGTAACACCTGTATTCGCAGTGAATCCCTGACCGCATACGAGGTTGTCTTTGGTGTTAGATTCTGAGTCGAAAAGAGTTGTTGCCCAATCACCGGAAGATATATCGTCTGTCTTCTCTCCGTTTGCTGTAGATAGAGTGCTTGTGCTTGTCTTTACTTTTCCTCCGATATTACAGTTTGTTATAGTTGAACCTGAAACATCCGGTACAATACTCATAGTGTTGCTTGCTGTTGTTCCAAATAAATAAGGTACAGTTGCTACTATCGCTCTGTTACCACCATAGTTTCCGATTCTCTGGAAGAAGCCAGTTACATATACATTACTATTGCTGAGAAAGAACGGTTCTACTGTTGTACCGATAACACCACCCCAAGCCATTACAGCACGTTTGTTTGTTCCAACAGCACAATTCACGGTACATTTATCCATATTGATATAGCCGCCGAATCCGATGAGACCTCCGACAACAGAAGTGTAGCAAGCTTGTGTTGATGCGCCATCGCCAGTTTTGTCATATGGGGTTACAGAACCGGTATTTGTACAAGAAACCAGTGAAGCGTATCCGTCAGATTTTCCTGTCAACGATCCGACAAGACCTCCAGTGAATACTCTCTTTTTAATTTCTTTTTTATTAGTTGTAGAACTACTCAAATAAACAGATCCGCAGTTATATACTGGTCCACTATTGTCACAATCAGTCATGCTGATAGTGAGACCGCCTACCTCTGATGGATCTTCAATGTAACCACCAGTATTCTGTGCCGCAGCAATACCTGCAACTCCTCCCACACAAATTGGATATGCCTTTGAGCCGTTAGCACTGGTAATATACTCTGAACTGTATGTAACAGCACCTTCGTTGTCACAGTTCTCAAGAGTAAATGACTTTGCAGCTCTAAGCCAACCAGCCACACCACCGACACCGCAGACTTTTGATCCATAACTTGAACTTTCAACCACAGGTGCAAATGTTACTGCCTTCTTGTTGAGGCAGTCTTTGATAACGATATCCTGTCCTGACGCATTAACCTGAGCGACGATACCCGCAACAGCAACATTCTTATCAGAAGTATTTATCAATTTTGCGGAAATTGTTCCGTCGTTAATACAATTCTCGATTGTACCTCCATTCATCATCTTTACGATACCAGCCACATAAGCATGATCCGCCTTTTCAAAAGTAACGGTCATCTTGTTTGTACATCCTGAGATTGTACCGCCTGGGGCAAGTGTACTTACGAAAGGGGCATCTCCCTGAGAAGCAGTTGCCTCAAAGTTACCGGCTAGAGTAAGATTCTTAACCGTACCGCTTACGTTAGAGAACAGCGCCTGTGTCGCGTTGCTGCGGGTGATTGTATGACCCGCACCGTCGAGAGTGTATTTGAACTCTGCGGTGATAGGAATAAGGTCCACTTCACTGTCATCGATATCAGCACCAAGCTTGATCGTATTCGAACCGTCGCCGATCCAACGATAGATCTCCCAATCCTTCTTCTCACCGGTATTATTTACAAATGCAGCAAATTCATTCCAGTCAGCTGCAGAGTTAATCACGCCGTCTCCTGGCTTGAATGCAGGTTTGAATGGGATTATGACACCACCGTCTGAAGCGTGCTGAGTCTTGTCAGCATTTACCTTGAATGATGCAAACTTTCCGTTCACATCCTTGATTGTGAAAATCAAACCACCTTCGTAATTATGTGCAGGAAGACCTACAATCATGGTAGTTCCCTGTGCAACACCTTCTGCACCACAATCATAACCAATAAAGGCAGTAAGGTTCTTTGGTTCAAGTAGAGCGGAACCATTATCAAACTTGACCGTCCACTGACCAGCAATATTTCCTCCATCGGCCTGACGTACATAGATATTCTTGATATTATCCTTTACTGTACTGTTTTCAGTATCGATTGTGATAGCATAGAATGTACTCATATGCTTAAACTGGAAGCTTTCTGTCTCACTATATGCAGCAAGGATATCTGAGCTTGAGTGGAATGACACATACTCACCGCCAGCCACTGTACGGAACTTCTGCATTGCACCTGTTCCTGATACCTGAATAGTATATACACCATCACTGAATTCCTTGCAATGTGTGCCAGTCACAGCATAGTAAGGAGGGGTTACACCTTCTACATCAAATGTGATGCTATGCTGATCCTTGCTTACAGAAACTCCTTCCTTACGTTCGTATTCTTCTGTCTCATCGTTGAAGATATCCGCCATAGATTTCACACCATTGACAGCGATCACATCACTACTTGTGAAAAGTGTAGGAAACTCTGCTTCATTTTCTTTGTAGTGGATAGCAGTCTTTGTCTCTGCGCTGTTCACACTACCGGTGAAAGTTACCATCTCTCCCTTCGGAGCGAAGTCGTTCTGGTTTGCCTCTTCTTTCTGGCAGGCAACAATCGATGTAGCAGCAAGCGCTACAAGCATAAAATATTTAATAGTGTTCATAGCTGTATTAGAATATTTGGTTAAAATCACCCGAACCAATCGGATCTCCTTTAGAAACATTATCTACTTTTGAACTAGAGCAGAGGATGCCTTCTGCCTTGATCTCAAGTGTTTCGCATGCCGGGGGACAATACGAACATACACTCAAGATGACTGAGTTATTAGTTGTATTCATATAATTGATTATTTAATAATTGTTTGTCATATAGCTCAAACCGTTAGAATATTTGCTGATAGTCTTCATCAAAATCCATCGGTTCTCTTTGTGTAATAAGGTCTGCACTATGGCAGAGGATGCCTTCTGCCTTGATTTCAAGTATTTCACATGAAGGTGAACAATACTCTCTTATACACAAGGCGACTGAGTAATTTGATTTATTCATATAATTGGTTATTTAATAGTTTATTATCTTGTTTGACACTTTCAAGTTTTTCTATCATTTCCCTGACATCTTCCCACCGATAAAAAAGTCCATTAACAGGTGTCAGGTCATTCAGGGCTGTTTCTTTTTCATTTACATAGACTTTGACAATCACATCGTCCTTCTTCTTGTAAAATACCATCTGAAGGTTAGCACACATTGGTACGGCATCCGACACGTTCCAACTTCCATATGCCTCTTCTATCGAGCAGATCGGATAGCCAGGGATTCCGAGCAATGTACACAATGGAAGGAAAGCCGAATCATGAGCAAATCTCAGATCAGCTGCAATCTTCGAGTCCTGTCGAAGAGCATCATCTGCTTTTGCTGCAAAGTCCTTTAAAAGAGTGACCCCCTTGACACGAGTATATTTACCGAACTCCTCAGACACGGCAACCTTTGCATATTTGGCAGCATTGTCTATTGCGCTACATTTTGCAAGTTCCTCAAGAGGGATTAAAGGCATCATGTCAATTCCCAGAAAATCCAGATCAAAGCAAATTGCCCAGAAATTAAAAATTCCCATTTCGACTTCAAATGGATCATTCATAGACCCGATGACATCTGCATCTGTGAAATATAGAGAGAGAAGAGACTTGGGATCCAGATCGGCGCGCATTAAAGAATCAACGATCCTCTCAGCATCATCACTAAAATCGTATTCAAACGGGGAATTCAGGTATTCGTTATTGTATTTCTTACCAGCCAGATATGAGACCTCGAGATCGGGTTCAAGGCTTGAGAGTTCTTCCGTGAAGTTAGCCATGCTCATCAGACAACGGGAATACACCGAGCTTACGCAGCGCACCTGATTTCTCTTCTTCGACTTGAATACCGGCTTTTCCCTCTCGAACATTCTTTGTGCAATCTCCCTATGCTCAACAGCACCAAGAGGCGCCAGTTCGCCATACATTCCGTCATGAGCTTCATAGACCGCCTTCATGGCAGAGTACAACGTTTTTCCATCTGCAGTAAGTTTTCCTTCAGCATATGCAGCCGCAAAGCTATCTATAGCCAGCTGCCATGCTTCAGGACGCGAAAAATATCGGGAACCGTGTCTGCCGAAATGAGAGATATAGAACGGCTTATATCCATCCTCAGGCTGCGAGATTTCATAAGCCGCATCATAAGAATACGGACGATATATGCCGGCACCAGCACTCGGATTCTTCTCCATCCTCTGCATCTGGGTCTGAGCGGGAAGAACAGCAGAGGACAGCAGACTAAGAATCAGGACAAAAATATGCTTATTAAATTTTGTGGTCATAACGCAAATTTACCTTATTGAAATGTCGGATATTTTAGATTATCGGTAAATCAACAGGCGTGATTTATAAAATCCAATACGGATCTTTAAAATTCCTCTTCATAGATCGACGCATCCGGAATACGGTCTAAACCACCCTGAACCCTATCTTTGAGCTCCTCTACGGGATACTTTTTCTTGAACGTCATGTCAGTATAGACCGGATAATGGTCTGAGATCATTGATACATCTACTCCAGGACAAGAACTAATGACTTCCGACTTATTTACAGTGTATTCAATCTGATCGTTCTTCCAAAGGAAGATATAGTCTATACAAGTACTGTTATTAGGATAAGTCACCACATAATTTGGTTTGGTACCAGTTACAGATATGGTGTGCCAATACACTCCAATTCCTTCAAATTCTGTCGAGGTACCATTAATTTCCGGCGATCCTGGGGTTGCATTCATATCACCGACCAATATGATCGGCTTATCAGAGTTTCCATGATTAGCCTTTATCCAATCATTGATCCGGACAATCTGATGTGCACGATTTTCTCGGTTATGGTGATCCAGATGAGTCACACAAAACAGAAAGTCATCATACTCTATCACTCCCAGTGAACGTGTCTCATAGCCCTCTGTCAGACATGGCAAATCTATTCTGGCACTACTTATCGCCTTAAGTTCAGGAGATGCCACAACTGCATTACCATATTCCTCATCTTTTGCAGGAAGAAAATGATAGTTCCAGCCATTCCCGATTTCTGAAGCTAATTGCTTGGGCTGATTATTCAAGTCGATTGAAAGGATTTTTGTCGACTCAATCTCATTCAAACCCACAATATCAGCCTCGTAATATTTAATTATAGAAGCCGCTTCCGAATACGAATAATGTCCCAACTGGTCCTTATATTTCTTAAACTTTCCGACATTATAGGTCATAAAAGTAAAGTTTCTGTATTCCACCACCGGCTTCCAACCCTTTGAGTTCAGCTTGATGACATTCCTCTTTCCAGGCATTATGCTCACTTTTCCTGGTACTATATCCTTACAATATGTACCCCTATCGGTCTCCACTGTAACCCTAAGAGTCGTGCCGGACTCAATAAGAGCCTCTTGCATTGATGTCATCAGATACGCTTTTACAGTCTTATCGACACCGACAACACCGTTTACGATATCCATCACGAGACCAGATGCCTTAGGGCTTGATTCCAAGTTCGTAGCACAAAAGACAGAAGAAGATGCCTCGATCATAACCCGTGTAACCTTGGATGCATTTACGGGAAGCTGAAAATATAAAAGAAGGGCACCGCTCTGAAGCAAGTCTCCGCCATGCTCTGCCGCCCATTCCTGAGTGAACTTGACATCTGCATATGTATTTACTCCCTTCAGGCATGCATCATATTCCAGATGTTCTGTTGCATGTACTCCAGTCTGGCTCTGCGAAAGGTATGACCTCTTTTCATAATCCTCGCTGCCAGCAAGAATGACATCAAACACATTACCTTTTACCACTTTACCGGTAAACGTTGCTTTTTTACCCTCAATAGCAGTCAAAGTGTAAGTTTCAACCGATTCTCCAACAACGACAAGTTTATCTGACTGCTTCCAAGAAAGAGACAGCCCCGTATCATCGCCTTTTTCTGTCAAAGAAACTTTTGATTCCAAAGCATCGGGAAAAGTAGCATGAATAGTCATATTCACACTTTCCGTCATCTCATCTTGCGAACATGACACTGCTGTCATCAAGCAGATCAATAAGAATATATTATATAGTCTTTCCATATTATCTGATTGAAATTATCTTATTAGTTTTGGTAATGCACTGGAAAGGTCCCATATTGTTTCATCCCACTTGAGCGATCTCGCCACTGATGATAATGTAACTCCGGCCATTGCTGTCTTTCCATGGTAAGGATACCAATTGGAACATTCGTTTTCCTTGTAAATTGACCCTTCCTCACCATAGGTACCGACGATCAACTTATTGTTTGAATCTGCATTATCCTGATCACACACATACGCCTCAACTCCTTCTATATCCTGAAATATACAACTGAAATTAATATCGGGTATTCTATAGCAATCCTTTAAAGTGTGAAACACATAAGTTCTGGCAACAACAGCTCCGGAACTATATTGATTGTGATTTGTACCTGTGGCCTTAATCATTTCATTCCATGCAATACATTTCATGACAGATGTCGGTTCCTTGCTTCCGGCATATCCGACAATTCCACCAACCACACGCATTCCTTCGACAGAGGCTGTCGAATAGCAATTCTGGATAGTGAGCGGATTCGTGTTTTCATATGATGAGTTTCCAAACACTTCTCCAATGATTCCGCCGGTCTTCTGCATACCACCCTTAATAATACCCGCTGTCCAACAGTCTGATATTTCGCACACATTAGTTGTGCTTCCATCATTGTAATAACCGACAAGTCCACCAGTGCGATATCCAGAGGTGGTGTTGTCCTTATTGTTGTACACTTCTACATCCGCAGAACATCTCTGAATCGTACCGCTACCAAGAATTCCCACAAGACCTCCTACACCATTGGCCTTTCCATTGACAACGCCTTCTACATGTACATTTTCTATCTCTCCGAAATTCTGGGCATTTGAACGTCCTAAATATCCACATAGGATTCCACAAGCCTTACCCTCTGCTCCCGTAATTTTAGCATCGATGATTGAAAGATTTGCAATTCTTCCGTTCAAGATAGCGACAAATCCTGCATATTCATTGCTGAAAGTCGCAGGGCTGAAATTAGAAATCGTTCTATTATTACCGTTGAAGTCCAAAGATTTGTTGTAGCTTATGCTTGGCCAAGTGGATATTGCTGACGCATCAATATCATTTACCATAGCCACATACTTCTTTTCTGATCCAAGTTTGGATGCCATCAATCTAAGATCCTCAGCAGTTCTCAAGATGTAAGGATCCGATTCTGTACCAACACCTGCAGGAACAGTCCAGTTCCGCGAATTAAGCTTGATAATATTTTTCTTTCCGGCCTCAAGCTTAGATTCCCCGGGAATGAACTTTTTGGACCATGTGCCAAGGTTTGAAACTACTGTAAGGGTAAGTTCGGTCTCAGCCGGGATATTTGCTTCCTGCATTGAAGTCATAATATATGCCTTGATGACATTATCATCCTGCATATCAGCATTATTCATAATAATGGACAACTCATTCGTCCTCTCACCATCAGCGGAATTGGTAGCATAGAAAATCTCATCCTCTGCACTTAAAGTGACAGTCTTGATATGACCTGCATCTTCAGGCATCTGGAAATGCAACAGAAGACAGCCATTTTGAATGAGCACTCCACCATGTTCCTCGGCCCAAGCAGAAGTAAACCTTATATCATTGTAATCCGACACTCCTTTTAATACAGCATCGTACTTCAGATGATCTACTGACGCTACAGTTGACTGAGTCTGTCCGTGATAAGACCTGTGCAGATACTCATCACCGGAATATGACAAAATGATATCATAGGAGTCACCATGAACCGACTTTCCTGCAAAGGTTGCCACGTTGCCTTCGTATGAAACGATTTCATACTTTTCACTAACCTTACCACTTACTACGGTAATATAATCATCTTCATCCCAAACAAGATCAAGAGCGTCGCCAACATCCGAAAAGGTGACCTTCGTCATCTCGGGAAAAGAAGCTGTAATGTAGACTTTGTCATCCGATGACGGAAGTGGATCAAACTCCTGCTTGACACTACACGCCACGGACATACTCATCAGGCCAGCTAAAATCATTATTTTCTTATCCATAGCACTCTTACTAAAATTCTTCACTATAAACGGGGTTGTCATCCATATCATTCAAAGAACCACTCATAACAAGAATCTGGTTTTCCAATTCCAATGAAATCTCACAACATTCGGGAGTTGTATAACTGACAATCTCAAGCATATAACTATAAAATAAAACATCGTAAAGATATGGGATTACACAACATAGGGTTTTCACTTTTCCGTAAATCGTGTCAAGAAATCATTTAAAGTGATATGGGTACAAAAAAAACAAGTGAGCTGCCCGTTTGTAGACAACTCACTTGTGCATAATATTGAGGTTAGAATTAAATCAGT
Source organism: Bacteroidales bacterium (assembly GCA_017502125.1). GTDB lineage: Bacteria > Bacteroidota > Bacteroidia > Bacteroidales > UBA932 > Cryptobacteroides. Next base: position 23,728 of record JAFVVN010000034.1, read on the forward strand.
CCTGTTGATCCAAGAACGATCAGCATACCATATCCGAGTACCAGACCGAGAACTCCCATGATGAGGCCTGTCTTGATCATATCCTTCTGCTCGATCATGCCGGTAGCGGCTGCGATCGCATTAGGTGGAGTCGAAATAGGAAGCACCATACCAAGGGATGAACCGATAGCCACACCGATGAGGAGGGTTGAAACGCCACCGAGAGGTGCGAGGTTAGCAGATACAGCCGCACTTGCTCCCACTGCTGCAAGGATTGGAACAAGGAGAGAGGCTGTAGCTGTATGTGAAATGAAGTTCGCCATTGCGTAGCAGATCAGACCTGAACCTACGACCATAACCACTGCTGGCCATGAACCGAATGGGATAGCGTTGATGAGTGTCTGTGCAAGACCTGTCTCCTGAAGACCTACGCCGAGGGCGAAACCTCCGGCTACCATCCAGAGCACTGACCAGCTGATTTCCTCAAGGTCACGCTTTGTGAGTACTCCGATGATTGCACATACACCCACAGGGAGCATAGCCACAACGTTTGCATTGACACCTGTCTTCTTGTCAAGAACCCAAAGGAGCACTGTGCAGGCGAAAGTGACATAGACTACAATCGATCTCCAGTCCTTCTTGAGTTCGCCCTCAATGTTGAGTTCGATGGACTTTGCCTTGAATGGGAACAATCTGAGGAGCATCACCCATGCCAGAAGAAGGAGCACGAGAGTAAGCGGAACCATGAAAGCCATCCACTGTCCGAATCCGATCTCGATGCCGATTTCTGACATATACTTGAGGGCGATTGCATTAGGAGGTGTTCCGATAGGAGTACCCATACCGCCGACATTGGCTGCAATAGGAATTGCAAGAGCAAGAGCTGTCTTTCCTTTACCGTCAGCAGGGAGAGCCTTGAGGACAGGACCGAGGAAAGTGAGCATCATCGCAGCTGTTGCAGTGTTACTCAGAAACATTGAGAAGACTCCTGTCACCATGAGGAAGCCCAGAAGGACAAACTTCGGATTCTTGCCGAAAGGCTTGAGCATCACTCGTGCAAGGAAGAGATCGAGTCCTGTCTTCGAAGCAGCGATTGCGAGAACGAAACCTCCGATAAAGAGCATGATGATAGGGTCTGCAAAGCAATGGAGCAACGACTTATAGCTTGTCTGAACTCCAAGTACAGCCGGATCAGCATTTTCAAAGAATACAAGGCTGCTGTTCGAAGTGGTAAAAAGAAGGAGAACAACGACCATTACGGAAGTAGTCCATGCTGGAACTGCCTCAAAGAGCCACATGAGGATGGCAAAGAGGAAGATTGCCAGAGTTCTCTTCTGAATGATGGTCATGCCTGTAATCCAATCCTCTACAGGAAGGCACCAAACTACCAGAGCCGCTACGATGGCAATGATCAGGCGAATTGCTCTTGAAACTGTCTTGTTATCTCTCTTGGTGGCCTTTTTCCAGTTATGGTAGGACTCAACAAGCTGATAACCAGGGAAAATCTTAAACATATCCTGTTATTTTAGTTAATAAAAATGCGCTCGTTCCGGAAAACGGGCGCAAAGTTAACCTTTATTTATAATAAAGCAATTAAATATTTGCTAAAAGATTCCTTGACAGGCACGGGATGACATAACATGCCTGGTTCGGAATGACAGGCTTTAGATGATTCCCTGCTCAAGCATTGCCTGGGCTACCTTCATGAAGCCGGCGATGTTGGCACCTTTGACATAGTTGATGTAACCGTCTGGCTGGGTACCATATTTCACACATGCCTCGTGAATGTTGGCCATGATGCTGTGGAGTTTCTCGTCCACTTCGGCAGGGCCCCAGCTGATGTGCATGGCGTTCTGGGTCATTTCAAGACCTGAAGTAGCCACACCACCTGCGTTCACAGCCTTACCGGGAGCGAACATGATGCCTGCCTTCTGGAATGCTGCAATTGCCTCAGGAGTACATCCCATGTTGGAGACTTCGGCAGCAAGCCATGTTCCGTTTGCAAGAAGTTCCTCTGCATCAGCACCGGTCATCTCATTCTGGAAGGCACATGGCATGGCGATATCGCACTTGATGCTCCATGCCTTCTTTCCTGGATAGAATGTTGCAGAAGGGAACTTGTCAGCGAAAGGAGCGACTACGTCATTATTGGAAGCGCGGAGTTCGAGCATATAGGCAATCTTCTCGGCGTTCATTCCTTCCGGATCGTAGATTGCACCGTCAGGTCCTGAGATAGCCACTACCTTGGCACCGAGTTCAGTTGCCTTTGTCGCAGCTCCCCAAGCTACGTTACCGAAACCTGAAAGGGCTATTGTCTTGCCTGCGATGTCCTTGCCGGCCATCTGAAGCATGTGCTGTACGAAATATACAGCTCCGAAACCTGTTGCCTCAGGACGAAGGATGGAACCACCCCAAGTGAGACCCTTGCCGGTGAGGACTCCTGTATTGTACTGCTGAGCAAGTTTCTTGTACATTCCATACATGAATCCGATCTCACGGCCACCTACTCCGATATCACCTGCAGGAACGTCCTGATCCGGACCGATCACCTTCCAGAGCTCAAGCATGAAGGCCTGGCAGAAACGCATGATCTCCGCATCTGATTTTCCTCTTGGGTTGAAGTCTGATCCACCCTTGCCACCACCCATTGGAAGGGTTGTGAGGGCATTCTTGAATGTCTGCTCAAATCCGAGGAACTTGAGGATCGAGAGGTTTACTGACGGATGGAAGCGGATACCGCCCTTGTAAGGTCCTATAGCAGAATTGAACTGGACTCTGTAACCTGTATTTGTCTGAACTTCACCATTGTCATCAATCCAAGTCACCTTGAATGTGAGAATACGTTCAGGCTCCACGATGCGTTCAACAATCTTTGCATCCTCGAATTCAGGGTGCTGGTTGTACACTTCTTCAATAGACTCCAAAACTTCATGTACCGCCTGGAGATATTCTTTCTCGTAAGGATACTTGGCCTGGAGTGTGGCCATCAAATCTTTTGTGTTCATATTTAATTATTGGTTATGGTTATTGTCATTCAGATTCCTCAACATACTCAGGGGACTATTTGACTTCCCAAGTCGATCCGCTGCGGAGCAGGTCATCCACGCATCGTATCTTCGATTTGGACTTGACTTCCTCCACCTGATCACGTACACCGTCATCGTATGTAACATCCCTGACGTCACGGATGACACCGAGTGCGACAGGATAGTCAGGATATTTCATGTCAGCAAGCATCATATGGATTCCGACATTCTCCGAGTGTGCGTCATGTACGAGTATATCATCCTCAGTCACGCCATTTTCTCCTATGGTCACGACCTTCAGACCCATTCCGTCCAGCATAAGACCCTTGTCACGGTTCTTGCCGAATATCATCCTTTCGCCGTGACGGAGGACGATTGTTCTGTCTGCACGGACCTCTCTGTCAGAGATCACCTTGTGTGTTCCGTCATTGAAGATCACACAGTTTGTAAGCATTTCCATCACCGAACAGCCATCGTGTTTCGCAGCAGAGAGCATGATTTCTGATGTAAGCTTCAGTTCCGAATCAAGGCTGCGCGCAAAGAAAGTTCCCTTGGCTCCAAGAACCAGACTTCCCGGATTGAAGGGATGCTCGACCGTACCATATGGAGAGGTCTTGGAAATCGCTCCGAATTTTGAAGTAGGTGAATATTGGCCTTTGGTCAGACCATAAATCTGATTATTGAAGAGGATGATGTTTATATCCACATTTCGCCTTATCGCATGAATGAAATGGTTTCCACCGATCGCAAGGGCGTCACCGTCTCCACAAGCCTGCCATACGGTAAGGTCGGGATTTGCCACTTTTATACCGGTCGAGATTGCGGTCGCACGACCATGGATGCTATGGAAACCGTAGGTGTTCATATAATATGGAAGGCGTGAAGAACATCCGATTCCGGATACTATCACATACCTTTCCTTATCATATCCCAGAGCCTCTGTCACATCAGGAAGGGCCCTCTGCAAAGCAGCAAGAACACCATGGTCTCCACATCCCGGACACCATCTTACTTCCTGATCACTTTTGAATTCTTTGAATGTATATCTTGGCATAATGTTTCTTGTTTTTATAGATCCGTTCAGGATGAGACTATAGATTTTCCTTAATGGCAGCGACTATTTCCTGAACGAGGAAAGGCTGTCCCTGGACCTTGTTGTACTGAGAGTATTGGAACTGCGGATAAATTCCACGAAGATAATTCACGAAATGACCGTTGTTCAGCTCACATACAAGTATCCTGTCGAAATTCGAAAGAACTTCTTCCGTATTGCGTGGAAGAGGCATGATGTAGTCAAAATGAGCGAAGCTGACCTCAATTCCCTCAGCACGCACATCCTGCACGGCTGAAAGAAGATGTCCATAGGTTCCTCCCCAACCGACAACAAGAAGCCTTCCCTTTTTCTGTCCGTTGACCTCAAGTTCCGGAATGTAATCCGCAACCTTCTGCACCTTCTCGGCGCGTTCCTTCACCATCAGGGCGTGGTTGAGAGGATCTGAAGAGAGGACTCCGTCATGATTCTTTTCAAGTCCGCCCACCCTATGTTCGCATCCGGCCATTCCAGGCACAGCCCAGCGGCGGACGAGAGTCTCGGCATCCCTTTCAAAAGGCTTGTACGGTCTGTTAGGGAGAGCAAACGGTGGGATGATCTTAGGATAGTCCTTCATTGAAGGTATGAGCCATGGCTCTGAGCCGTTGCCAAGGAAGCCTTCTGTCAGGAGGAGCACGGGAGTCATGTGCTCAACGGCGATCTTAGCAGCGTTGAAGGCTGCGTCGAAGCAACCTGCCGGAGAATGCGCCGCCATAACTACCATAGGACACTCACCGTTGCGTCCATAAAGAGCCTGATTCAGATCGGTCTGCTCAGTCTTGGTAGGAATACCGGTAGATGGGCCGGCACGCTGGACATCCACGATTACAAGAGGAAGCTCCGTCATTACCGCAAGTCCCATGGCCTCGGACTTAAGAGAGAGTCCCGGACCGGATGTGGTGGTCACAGCAAGATTTCCAGCGAAGGCTGCGCCTATGGATGTACATATTCCGGCGATTTCATCCTCAGCCTGCATTGTCTTGGCTCCCAGGTTTTTATGAATGGCAAGTTCCTCAAGGATTCCGGTGGCAGGGGTAATCGGATAAGAGCCGCAGAAAAGAGGAAGACCTGATTTTTCTGAAGCTGCAAGAAGTCCCCATGCAGTGGCCTGGTTACCAGTGATGTTCCTATAAAGTCCCTTCGGCTGATGAGCCGGTTCAATATTATATGTATTAGGTATCGCCTGAATGTTCGCAGCATAGTTGAAACCATCCTTGAGGACCTTCTTGTTAGGCTCGATCATTTCCGGCTTCTTCTTTCCAAACTTCTTTTCAAGATAATGGAAGATGTACTCCATCGGACGGTTGTATATGTAGCAAGCCATACCGAGGGTGAACATGTTCTTGCACTTTGCAACAGTCTTTCTGTCCAGACCGCTGTCCTTGAGGCTTTCCTCCGTAAGAGTGGTTATCGGAGCTACAATAATAGTCCTGTCCTCTATGTAAAGTTCGGCAATCGGATCGTTCCTTAATCCAGCCTTTCTGAGTCCCTCCTCGTCAAAGGTATCAGAGTCAATGATAACCATGGCTGTCCTCTTGAGCCACTTGGCATTTGCCTTGAGAGCCGCAGGATTCATTGCCACCAGCATATCACAGAAGTCACCCGGCGTGGTTATGTGCTCGCTTCCGATATGGACCTGGAAGCCCGACACACCTGAAACAGTTCCATGAGGTGCCCTGATTTCAGCCGGATAATCAGGGAAAGTAGAAAGTTCGTTTCCAAAGACTGCTGACATATCAGCAAAAAGAGACCCGGTGAGCTGCATGCCATCTCCCGAATCTCCCGCAAATCTGATTACAACATCCTTTGTGTCAATAACCTTATGTTGCATAACTTGTTGTTAATAAATTTTAATCAAATTCGATAAATTAGACACAAATCTAAGCATTTTTCCAATACATTGGATATAAATTCTAACTTTTTTAGTGATTTAGGCATCAGCCCTGCAATTCCGGCAAGGGAATGACGGAACCAGACCTCGGGGCACAAAAAAAAGGCAGAGCACAAAAGTGTCCTGCCTCATGATATTTCTCGTACTGTTACTGCATCTGAGTTGCCTGAGCCTTTGCCTGGAGTTCTGCCTGAAGAGACTCAAGAGTCCTGTCGGCAGGAATGCCAAGAGCCACACGAGCATCAGGAGTCATGTCAGTGAGCTGAGCCGGATCCACATAAAGGAGAGAACCTTTTTCAAAGACAGCTGCAAATCCCTTTGACTTGGCGAGGTCATTGATAGTATTCTGGGCCTTCTCATAAATTGGAGCCTGAAGAGAGTTCTGGAGCTGCTGCATCTCCTGCTGGAGGCTCTGCTGAGTCTGCTCGAGCCTTGTCTGGATGTCAAGTATCTCCTTTTCCTTGCTTTCGCGAATAGCCGGAGTCCATGTTGAAGCCTTCTGCTGGAACTGCTGAGCCTTGGTCTGATACTCCTCGTACATAGCCATCAGTATCTCTTCGTTGGTCTTCTGATTCTCCTCAAGAGTAGCTCTCGCCTGATCCATCTCCGGCATAAGCATGATTACTTCGTTGAAATCTATGAATGCGAACTTCAGGTCCTGTGCACCTGCAGCTACAGACATTACAGCCATGGCTGCGATCAAAAACATTTTTTTCATATTCCTTATCATTTTTTAATTAATAATCAATTAGAACTGCTGGCCTATCACGAAGTGGAACTGACTTCCGCCATATCCGTCATGATTGTCGAATCCATATCCCCAGTCAACTCCAAGAAGACCGATCATAGGCAGGAAGACCCTGACTCCGACTCCGGCCGACCTCCTGATCTGGAAAGGATTGAAATCCCTTATATCCGCCCAGCAGTTACCTCCTTCGAGGAAGAGCAGCGCATAGATGGTCGACTGCGGCTGGAGGATCACCGGATATCTCAACTCAACAGTAAATTTGTCATATACATTACCTGCATAATAGTTTCCTGTCGTATTGTATGAAGATGTCGCTGTCGGAGTCAGCATATAGTTCTCATATCCACGAAGGGCAATGATTTCTGAACCGTAGGTATCATATCCTGACATACCGTCTCCACCGACACGGAAACCTTCGAACGGAGAATATCCCCAGTTCCTGTTGTAATATCCGAGATAACCGAACTGCGCCCTGGCCATCAGCACGAGGTCTCCGACCAGCTTGGCGAATACCGAACCCTTGAACGACCACTTGTGATACTCTATCCACTTGTATCTCGTCTCAGAGGTCTGGAAGTTATAGTCGATATCCTTCCAGCTTTCAACCCTGGTAGGATTACCGTCTGCATCAAGACGACCATAGTCCTTCTTTCTCAGAAGAGAGTATGGAGGAGTCAACTGGAGTGAGAAGCTGAAGTCCGAACCCTGACGCGGATATATCTGCTGGTCAGTCGATGTTCTCGAAAGACTGAGTGTATAGCTCAGGTTGTGGGAGATACCCGTATTGAACAGGAAGTTGTACTGCCAGTCCTGAAGCTTATATGTCTGCCAGCTGAGCTGGTTATAGAGCACGAAATAGTTATCCGGCCATTTGAGGCGCTTACCTATACCCGCGGCAAATCCATACACCTCCATATACTGATCGTTGTTCAGGATGTTGAAATAGAGGTTGGACATCGTCTGACGGGTATAATAGAGCGACATATTGAGAGATGTCGGCTTCTTTCCGAACAGCCAAGGCTCAGAGAAGCTTGCAGAGAGACTGGTGTAATAGGTACCGTTCGTCTGGAATCTGATGGAAAGGTTCTGGGCATCTCCAAGAGGCACAGGCCTCCATGCGCTCTTGTCAAAGAAACGACGGGTGGAGAAGTTGTTGAAGCTGACGCCGACTGTAGCGACAAACGTATTTCCTCCCCATCCTCCGGAAAGTTCCAGCTGGCTGGATGGCTTCTCAGTCACGTTGTAGACAAGGTCCACGGTGTTATTCAACTGATTAGGGATGATGGAGTATCCCTTTGCAGGATCAGCTATTGCCTCCGGATCGAACTGTCCCATCGACGCGATCTCACGGATCGAACGCTCGAAATCAGACTGGCTGAAAAGGTAGCCCGGGCGGGTAAATATCTGACGGCGCACTACCCTTTCGTTGGTGAGGTCATTGCCGTTGATCACAATATTGTTCAATGTGGCAGGCTTTCCCTCGACCACGCGCATTTCCACATCCACCGAATCTCCCTCGATGTTCATCTCCACAGGCTGGAGATTGAAGAAGAGGTATCCGTTGTCACGGTAAAGCTTGGAAACATCGTACTCACTCTGCTTTCCGCCTCCGAAAAGGCGCTTCTCCATAGTCACGACATCATAGACATCACCCTTCTTGATCATGAGGATATCATTGAGGGTCTCCGTGCTGTATACCGAGTTTCCTGTCCAGGTAATATCCCTGAAGTAGTATTTCTTTCCCTCGTCTATCTCGAAGTCAATCTGGAGTCTTCCGGGCTCGACATAGTACATCGTATCCTTGACGATTCTCGCGTCGCGATATCCTGCCTCATTGAAGACACTCAGCATCGCCCTCTTGTCATTGTCATACTCTCCTTCATTGAATTTCTTGGAACTGAAGAAGTTCTGCAGACGCTTGTCCCTGGTCTTCTTCATGGAGCGGACCAACTTGCTTTCCTTCACATGGTCGGCACCCTTGAAAGTTATTGTCTTGATCTTTACCTTCTGTCCCCTGTCAACCGCGAACTGAACCCGTATCGCGCTCCGGATGACAGTATCTCTCTTTGTATTGACATCCACCTTGACATTGTGGAAGCCTTTTTCCTTGTAGTATCTCTTGATGATTCCCGTCGCAGTCTTGGCCACATATTCCGAAAATTCGCCACCGCGACGAAGGTTCAGACGTTCAAGCAGTTCCTTCTGTTCTCCGCTCTTGACTCCGCTGAATGTCCACCTTGACACTCGCGGACGCTCTATGATGGCAACCTTCAGAAACGCAGTGTCGCGCGATGCGGAGAGGGAGTCTATGGCGAGAGCAACGTCTTCAAAGTACCTCTGCATCCAAAGCCTGTTGACAATCGAGGACATTTCTTCCGATGGAACCGTTATCTCCATGCCTTCCTGAAGACCTGTGATCTGACGGATCTGATCGGGAGAGAAATAGTTTGTTCCCTCGATCTTCACACCTCCAACAATATATTTCTTAGGATTATTGTAGTCTATCTCGACGCCACTGCCTGCCGACTGCGCCATTCCCGGAAGCGCAAGCAGCATCAGCATCGTGAGAAAGACAATATAGCGAGCTTTCATCTGTACCTTCTTAAAACAAAACTGCAAATATAAGCAATTATTTTACTTTTCCATAACGCCTGTCGCGTTTAGCATAGGCTTCAAGAGCCTCATTGAAGTCTTTTTCCCTGAAATCCGGCCAAAGTGTATCGACAAACAGGAGCTCCGTATAAGCACTCTGCCAGAGAAGGTAATTGCTGAGCCTGCTCTCGCCGGAGGTCCGGACGATAAGATCCGGGTCAGGAATGCCTGCAGTAACCAGATATCTGTCAAAGCCGTTCACATCCATATCGAGGATTTCATCCCGACGCTCCGGACACTCCAGAATCTCGACCGCCATCCTCTTCGCAGCCTGAAGTATATCCCATTTGCCACTATAGCTGAGGAATATTATGAAAGTGAGGCGGTCGTTATGTGCAGTCCGCTCCATGCAGGAATCTATGATTCGGTTGAGTCCGTCATCAAGACGTGCTCTGTTGCCGAGCACGACGAACTTAACACCCTCCCTGTCAAGTTCATCCATATAAGTCGCCATAGCCTTGACCATCAGTCCCATAAGAGACCCGACCTCAGCCTCCGGACGATTCCAGTTCTCCTCCGAGAATGCAAATATCGACAGGTATTTCACACCTGCCTTGACTGCTGCCTGCACACAAACATGCACGCTCTCCACACCTTCAAAATGTCCCTGCACCCTTTCCTGACCTCTTTCCTTTGCCCAACGTCCGTTTCCATCCATTATCAGAGAAACATGAACAGGCACATTCTTCATTGTTTCAGCACTCATATCGATCATCTTAAATTTCTGACATCTTCGCCCCAGAAAAGTTTCTCTGTCAGGGCATTTATAAAGTTGGAATGATTAAGCCGCACCCGCTTAAGCGAAAATTGTGCCACTACAATCTCAATCTCGACATCCTCGCCGACTTCCACCGTCCTGTTGTCCGCAGTCAGGGAGAACCTCCCGTCGCGGGAATGCATTCTGAGCTTTATGACAGATGTATCGGGGACAACAAGCGGTCTGACATTCAGGTTATGTGGGGAAATCGGGGATATGAGAAGCACTTTGGACTCCGGAAGCACGATAGGACCGCCCACACTCAAAGAATAGGCTGTAGATCCTGAGCTGGTGGAAACGACCAGGCCGTCTGCCCAATATGTAGGAAGTTTCTCACCATTCAGTTCCACATCCACTCCCAGCATGGCCGCCCCGCTCCTGTGCACCGTTATTTCATTCAAGGCATAGTCCCATAGAGAGACAGAAGACACCTCCGGCGACACTACAGCCTTAAGCATTGCCCTGTCCTCTATCGTATATTCCCCGTCCAGCAGTGCCTGAGCGACATCTTCAGGGCGATTTTCCGAAAGGAAGCCTACGCGTCCGAGATTCACGCCGACAACAGGTATCCCACTATCTATCACCAGCTTTGAGGAATATAGAAAAGTGCCGTCACCCCCGACACTCAGAAGCATATCCGTGTCAGGTGACGGGCTCTCCCCTTCCTCAAGTTCATAGAGGACATGTCCAGCGGCAGAGAGCCTTTCAAAAAGATCGGAAATCATCCTGTCAGTCTCGCGACTCTCCTTACCTATATACACAGCCAGTCTCATACTCTTCCTTTGGGTTCAATCAAATTCAGTCTTCAAAAATAACATATAATTTACAAACTTTGAACTTTATTCCGTATTTTTGTCTTTTGTAACAGTTAATTGAGCCATCGAGATGACCAGATTAAGCGTCAATATAAACAAGATCGCCACCATCAGGAATGCACGTGGAGGCAATATGCCGGATGTGACCAAGGCCGCCCTGGACTGCGAAAGATTCGGGGCTGAAGGCATCACAGTCCACCCAAGACCGGACGAAAGACATATCAGATATTCTGACGTGCGTCAGATAAGGCCTCTTGTAGCCACAGAGTTCAATATAGAAGGCAATCCGATCAAGTCCTTCATTGACCTTGTGCTGGAGGTCATTCCGGATCAGGTCACATTGGTTCCCGATGCCGAAGATGCAATAACATCTAATGCAGGGTGGGACACCGTGAGACATCGCGATTTTCTCAAGGAAGTGTGCACCGAATTCAGGAGCAAAGGGATCAGGACCTCGATATTCATAGACCCGAAGCCTGAAATGGCTGAAGCAGCCGCCCTCTGCGGATGCGACAGGGTGGAACTGTATACGGAGGGATATGCCGCCATGTATGCAAAGGACAGGGAAGCTGCGATAGCTCCGTACCTCAGGACAGCGGAGACTGTCAGGGACTGCGGACTCGGGCTGAATGCCGGGCACGATCTGAATCTCGAGAATCTGGAATATTTCATCAGGACCATTCCATGGACAGACGAGGTCTCGATAGGCCACGCGATAGTGTGTGACGCCTTATATATGGGACTTGAGCAAACTATACGGGCATATCTGTCAAAAGTCAGGATTTTTTAACTATCTTTGCAGTTTACGCTCATTTACGCAGGGAAACAAAATTTAAACAAGATAAAACCAAATGAAGAACACATCACTTATCCTCAGCGTCATCTCTCTTGTCGCTGTTGTAGTTTTCGGAGTGCTGACACTCACAGGCAAAAAGACCGCAAACGTTGAAGCGGCAGAAGGAGAAACAGTAGTGGCAGAAGCCGGCAAAGGCGCAATCGTCTACATCGACCTCGACAGGATCCTCATGGACTATGACATGGCCAATGACCTCAGATCGGTCGTTGAGACCAAGGTTCAGAACATTCAGGCTGAGGTCAACAGAAGAGGCAAGAAGCTTGAGAACGACGTAAAGAGCTTCCAGGAGAAGATTGACAAGGGACTCATGACCCGTTCAGTTGCGGAGGCTCAGGGTCAGAAGCTTCAGCAGCAGGAAGTTGAATTCAACAACTATGCAGCACAGAAGCAGCAGGAGATCCAGGAGGAGCAGGTGGTGATGATGAACCAGCTCGGCGACGCTATCCAGACATACCTTGAAAAGTACAATGCAGAGAAGCAGTACGCCATGATCATCACCAACTCAGGCGGAGCACCGGTGATAACGGCTGACGCAAGCCTCGATATCACTGAGGACGTTCTTGCCGGACTCAACGAGGAGTATATCAAGACCAAGAACGAGAAAAAATAAGGAATAATCTTGAAGATAGCCATACTGTCCTGTTTCTATCCCTACAGAGGAGGTATATCTCAGTTTAACGCATGCCTTTATGGTGAACTGAGCAAAGAGCATATTGTCAAGGCCTTCAACTTCAGCCGGCAATATCCTGATTTTCTCTTCCCGGGAAAGACCCAGACTGTGACGGCGGACGATGAGGCCGTGCCCGTGGAGAGTGAATCTCTGCTGGACACGGCCAATCCCTTTTCATATGCCAGGACCTACCGTGCGATAAGGGACTGGAAACCTGACGTGCTGATTGTAAGATACTGGATGTCATATTTCGCTCCTTCTCTGGGATACATAACCAGAAGGATGAAGAAACATTGCAAGGTGATATCCATACTGGACAATGTGGTTCCACATGAGCCCCATTTCTTCGATGCCCCTCTGACAAGATATTTTCTGAAGGGAAGTTCAGGAAGCGTCACCCTGTGCGAGGCTGTATCCGAAGACCTGCTCAAGCTGCAGCCGGATTCACGTTATACAGTCATCCAGCACCCGCTCTACTCCCACTTCGGGGAGGCAATGGAAAGGGAGAAGGCAGAGGAGACGCTCGGTCTCGCCCATGGAAGGAAGAACATCCTTTTCTTCGGACTGATCAGAGACTATAAAGGGCTGGACATACTCCTCGAAGCATTCAGTAGACTCCCCGATGACTATCAGCTGATCATCGCGGGAGAACCTTATGGTTCCTTTGATAAATATCAGAGAATCATCGACACGATACCGGGAAAGAACAGGATATCCATGAATCTCAAATATATAAAGGATTCGGAGGTTTCAAGGTATTTTTCAGCTGCAGACGTGGTGGTGCTGCCGTACAGGAGTGCCACTCAGAGCGGAATAAGCTCAGTTTCATACCATTTCGAAGTGCCTATGATTGTCACCGGCGTAGGGGGATTGAAGGAGACGATCGGAGACAGAGGCACGGGGCTTGTGGCCAAGGACGGCACACCTGAAGCCATATATGATGAGATCCTGAAATATTTTGAGGACCCTCGCATAAAGGAAGACTGCATAAGGAATATCCGCGAAGAGAAGGAAAGGCTCTCGTGGAGCACATTTGCCCGCAGACTCATTGAATTCATCGGGCAATTATAAACAGAGACGATATGAGAAGAAGAGTTTCGGCAACAATCTGCAAAGCTGCGCTTGGACTGTCCTTGCTTATGGCTGTACCAGGCCTGTGCGCCGCCCAGGAATACAGCAACACTCCTGTCACCGTATCAAAGGAGAAGGTAAAGGTGGGAGGTAAGCTATGCTATTCGCACATTGTACTTGAAAAGCAGACCTTGTACTCGATAAGCAAGGCATATAATGTCAGTATAGACGACATATACAGGTTCAATCCTGCGTTGAAGGAGACAGGTCTGAAAAAGAATTCCATTATCCTGATCCCTTCCCAGGAAGCATTGCAGGAAGAAAATGTAAAGCCAAAAGAGGAGACTGTCAAAGCAAAGGATGCCGAGGTCAAAGTAAGGGAGACCCCCGTCAAGGCCAAGGAGACCCCTGTCAAGGTCAAGGAAACCCCAGTCAAGGCCAAGGAGACTCCTGCCACTCTCGACTCGCTTAAAAGAAGCACCCCTGCCGAACAGGCCAAGGGACAGAGGATACATATCAGAAAATGGTACGAAGACATAGTCATGATAGCCGACATGTACGATGTAAGCGTAGAGGCCATCATGACAGCCAATAATCTGACAAGCAAAAAACTGAACAGGAGACACAGGCTCATCATCCCGGCAAAGGAAACCAGACCAGCCACCGATTCCCGTCCTTCAGAGATTCCGGACTCGGAGACAGAGGGAGTAGCACAGACCGAGGCAGTCTCGCCTTCAGACACTACAGGGGAAGACGGCGGAACAACTCAGGAGTGGTATCTATTCCCTAAGAGCGAAGTAAAGGCCACCGTACTGCTTCCGATGCGAAACGTGGAGGGAAAGCTCAGCCGCAACAACATGGACTTCTACAGCGGTATGATGCTTGCCGTCTATGACCTGGCACAGGAGGGAGTCAATACAGACATCACTACATACGACATTACGGATATAAGCACACCTGTCACCAAGGAAGACATAGAGGACAGCGACCTGATAATAGGTCCCATAACCACTGCCGATCTCACAAGACTGTTCCAAAGCAGTCCGAAGGCCGGTACAGTGATTTCCCCGCTCGATCCGAGGGCTGAGCGTCTTGTAGCGACAAACAGGAACATGGTTCAGGTACCTACTCCACATAGAGCTCAGTATCAGGACCTTGTGGACTGGATCAAAGAGGATATGCAGGAAAACGACAAGGTCTTCATGTTTTCTGAAAGAGTTGCAAGGAACAATGATGCGATAACTTCCATGAAGGAGGTTATGGATCAGTCAGGGCTGGAGTACACCCCGTTTGCATACAGCATCCTTGAAGGACGTGACATCATCGAACCATTGAAAGGAATGATGAGCGCGGAGGGAACGAACAGGATATATATTGCATCTGAGAGTGAGGCGTTTGTGAATGATGTCGTGAGAAACCTGAACCTGATGCTCCTTGAGGAGTTCGATGTGGTGCTCTATGCCCCATCAAAGATACGCAGTTTCGACACCATTGAGGTGGAACATTTCCACAATACATCCATGCATGTCAGCCTGACATATTTCATCAACTACGAAGATCAGGCAGTGAAGGACTTCCTCCTCAAATACAGGGCGCTCTACAACACAGAACCTACTCAGTTCGCATTCCAGGGCTATGACATTGCCAGATATTTCATAAGTCTATGCCACAAATACGGAAAGAGATGGCCTGAAAAACTCGAAGAGAACGAGAAGGCTATGCTCCAGAGCACATTCAGATGCATGAAGCAGGAGAACGGAGGATGGGTGAACAACGGAGTGAGAAGGGTGATATACGGCGAGAAATGGTCTGTCAGACAGATAAGATGATGAGCTATCCCCTCAGAAGGGATTCTGCATTTGCAACGGCAGCGTCAGTCAGCACGGAGCCGCTGAGCATTCGGGCAATTTCAAGGACTCTCTGATCATCGGAGAGTCTTTTTATTGTGGATATGGCCTTCGAAACTGCAGGGTCGACTTCTTTTGACACAAGATAGTGAGCCTTTCCTTTGGCTGCCACCTGCGGAAGATGGGTGATGGCAAAGACCTGCATATATGCTCCCATTTCGCATATCATAGAACCCATCTTATCCGCTACACTACCGGATACACCAGTGTCGATTTCATCGAATATCATTGTAGGCATATTGGCGAATCTTGAACGCATAGCCTTGAGCGCCAACATTATACGCGACATCTCGCCACCTGAGGCACATTTTGCTACATCCACAGCATTACGCCCGGTGGATGAAAATCTGAACTGCACGGAATCAGAGCCGGAAGCCGACATAGGAGTTTGAAGGATCTCCACCTCGAATACAGCATAGGGAAGTTCAAGCCCTCTGATCGAGTCCTGGATACTTTCTGCAAAAGCCCCTGAGGCAGTCCTGCGGGACTCGCTGAGCTTCCCCGCCACAGTATCAAGTTCACGACCCACCTTCTCAAGTTCGGCCAGGAGTCCGCTGCGTTGCTCCTCAAGCTGAGTGGAATCGAACAGAACACCGGAGAGACGGTCACGCAGGTCGATCAGTTCACTTTCAGTCCTGCATCCATGCTTCTGGAACAGGCCGTATATCATGGACATCCTGTCCTCAACCTGCTCCAGACGTGACTCAGAGATGTCAACCCGTGAATTCATCGTGCAGACCTCGGAGAGTATGTCGTCAAGCTCCCTTCTGCATGAATCCACCCTCTCGGACAGGTCGGATGCCACAGGCATGAAGCGTCCCACCTTGGACAATTGACGTCCGGCTTCCTTGAGTGACGCATCCAAAGACAGGATATCGCCTGAAGACGAAGCTGCCGTGAAAAGGTCCTCCACAGCAGACAGAGAAGTCTTTATTTCCTCGGCATTTGCGAGCTGTTTCTGCTCTTCCTCAAGCTCGGCCAGTTCACCATCCCTGAGGGAGGCAGCCTCAAGCTGCCTGAACTGGGCCTCATTGTAGTCCCTCTCCCCTGCATATGCAGCAATCCTTGCCTCCAGTGCAGCCAGTTCTGACTTGAGGGCATTCTGAGTCTTCCACAACCTTGAGCACTCCTCACGGAGCAGGCTGTTTCCGGCAAAATAATCAAGAATCCCCATCTGGAACTGCCTGTCTGAAAGAAGAAGGGTCTGATGCTGAGAATGAATGTCTATAAGTCTTGAAGAAATATCCTGCAGCACCTGAACCGGTACAGGGCTGTCATTGATAAAGGCTCTTGAGCGTCCTGACCTATTGACCACCCTTCTTATTATAAGGTGTCCGTCATCCCATTCGACTTCATTTTCCTCAAGAAGGGACTTGAGATCAAATTCCTCAGCCCCTGTTTCGAATTCAGCCTCGACCACGCAGTTGTCAGCTCCTTCCGAAAGCATTGCAGCATCTGCCTTGGCTCCCATCACAAGTGACAAGGCACCAAGAATTATTGATTTTCCGGCTCCGGTCTGTCCTGTAATAATGATCAGACCCTCCGGAAAATCAATCTCCAGAGAGTCTATCAACACATAGTTCCTGACATGAAGCCGGCTAAGCATGGTTCAGCTATTACTCGTCCTGCTTTGCCATTCTATAGGACACCTCACCGTCCTTGAACTCCTCGATGGCCACAAGGCTTGGCTTAGGCTGTCTCTCGTAATACTTTGAGATCTCTATCTGCTCGCGGTTCTCGAATACTTCTTCCATAGTATCACGGTCATTCTTGAAGTCTTCCAGCTTTCTGGTCAGTTCCTTCTTCTCCGCGATTGCAATCTGATTAGCCCTTTTTGCAAGCACAACCACAGTCTCATAGATGTTTCCTGTAGGCTCTGCAAGTTCGTTAAGATTTCTTGTAAGTGTGTTTGTAGGTGTCTTCTTGTTTGCCATTGTTATCATATTTACTATTTCACTCTGTTACATCAGGAGAGAAATCCCTCCATTTTATTATACCCTTGGTTTCGACGAGGGTTTCATTTTTTTTCAGACTTTTTTGCAGCCTTCTGAATCTTTCTTCTTTCCTTGGCGAAATCCTTTTCAGTCATATCAGACGAATCTGTTTCAACCGAATGCCTTCCAAGAGCCTTCTGAGCCCTGTGATATATGGTATCAAGCTCTTTCCTATAGTGAGAATCAGGAATCTCACCTATGAAATTATAATAGTCATCCATGAAAGTAAGGTATCTCTCCTTCTGCTTTGCAGGGACGCTGAGATAGGCATATTTATATGAAGACATCGCTATATAATACAGAATATCCTCCCTGTAGACGTTATCCGCATCATCCTTGAGCACATTCCTGAAGGCTACTCGCGAGGCCAGGTAATCCTCCATCTTATAATACAGCTTCGCCGCTTCGTAAGATTTCTTGTCCAGACGCTCGTTGAGTTCCTCCAACATATCGCGACATTCCTGCATATGCTCGTTTTCAGGAAACTCCAGGATGTACTCCGATATTGCACTTATGGTCTTATAGGTAGGTGCCTGATCGAGTTCCCATCGGAGCGTTGACCTATACAGACAGTCAAGACGCAGATACCTCGCCTCCGAAGTGAACGGACTGCGCGGGTAGCTCTCAATGAACTGCGCGAAGTTTGTCTCAGCCGTATAATAATCCTTGAACCTGTAATTGCTCAGACCCCAGTAATATCTCACGGTGTCATCACGTTCGGTTCCGTTGGTAAGGACACTCAAAGACTCGAAAAGCGAAGCCGCCTTGGAATACTTTCCTTCGTTGAAATACTGGAACGCTCCTTCATATTTGGCATCAGCATCATTGCTGTTCAGCAGAATCTCATACTGAGACTTGCATGAACACATGGCTGCCGTCGCAACCAGGATTAGAATAAGATTTCTGAACTTCATCTTCTATTACTGCATTTTAAGGAATTTTTCAGCATCCAATGCGGCACGGCAGCCTGAGGCCGCAGCCGTAATGGCCTGTCTGTAGTGCGGATCCTGCACATCACCTGCGGCAAACACGCCCTCGACATTCGTCTTGGAAGTCTTTCCGTCAGTGACTATATATCCTTCCTTGTCCACTGCAATCCACTCTCTGAACAGGTCGGAGTTAGGGTGGTGACCGATGGCAAGGAAAAATCCGTCCACGGCTATATCAAAAACCCCGCCATCATTCCTGACAAGTCTTGCTCCTGTCACTCCGTACTCGTCTCCGAGAATCTCCTGAGTGTTGCAGTTCCACAGAATCTCGATATTCTCTGTGTTCTTCACTCTGTCCTGCATGGCTTCAGATGCCCTCAGGACATCCCTGCGGACAATCATATATACCTTCTTGCATAGTCCTGCGAGATAGGTAGCCTCCTCACATGCCGTATCTCCACCTCCTACAACCGCAACCGTCTTCTTCCTGTAGAAGAATCCGTCACAAGTCGCGCAGGCTGACACTCCAAGGCCCCTGTATTTCTCTTCAGAAGGAAGACCGAGATATTTTGCTGTCGCTCCGGTGGCAATGATGAGGGTCTGCGCCTGGATCTCATGTTCTCCGTCAATCACGATCGTGAATGGACGCTGAGAAAGATCCGCCCTGGTCACGGTACCTGTGCGCATGTCTGTTCCAAGACGCACAGCCTGAGCCTTCATGGAATCCACCAGCTGCTGTCCGGAAATTCCATTCTCGAAGCCCGGGTAATTCTCGATGTCGGTGGTTGTAGTCAACTGACCGCCCGGCTGCGAACCTTCGTAAAGAACCGGAGCAATGTTAGCTCTTGAAGCATAAATGGCAGCAGTGTAACCCGCAGGTCCACCTCCTATAATGAGACAATCTATCTTTTCCATAACATAATTATTTCAGTAACTTGCAAATATAACGAATCCCTCGATATTTCCCTCGCTTATCTTTCAGACTTTCATCAAAATGTGCTTCACTTTTCTGTAGACCCACCCCAGAAGACAGTCCGGCATGATGACTATGAACGGCCAGAATATCTTGTTCAATAGTCCGGGCATGGTACCTCTGCGACGATGGAAAGTGGCTCTGAGAGCTCTGTCGACAGCCTTTTCCGGACGGATCATCACAGTCAGACCACGCGCAAGCTTTCTCAGACTGTCCTTAAGAGGAATCAGAGGAGTATCAACAGCTCCGAAGTATGCATTCGTCACGCTGACACCAGTCTTCTGGCATTCGATCCTGAGTTCCCTTGAATAATCACGTACAAAACGCTTTGTATTTCCGTACATTCCGATTCCTGGCCAGCTCATCCATGCTGCGAGAGAAGAGATATTGAGGATATATCCCCTGCCTCTCTCCTTCATGGCACCGACATATTTCCGGCACAGCATCAGAGGGGTATTCATATGAACCATCATTATTAGTCTGAGCATCCGCTCCGAGGTCTCGGCTATTCCCTGGCAGTACATCACACCGGCATTGTTGACAAGCACCTCCACCTTGCATCCCTCAGCCTCTGTTCTTTCATATACACGGTCAGCCGCATCCATCGAAGACAGGTCCTGGGCGACTACGAGCACCTTGAATCCCACCTTTACGGAAGCGGGTATGTCATCCGACAACGCAATCTCATTCTTTACAATCCTCTCCGTCTCAAACAGACCGTTCTCATTAATATCCACAAGCACAAGACTATAGCCTTTCTGTGCCAGCCTCTGGGCATATATCCTTCCCATTCCGGATGCTGCTCCAGTCACAAGAGCATATACCTCGTAATTCCTGAATTCCTTCTTCATTTCGTGCAATTCCTGACTCAAGTTCCGTAAGTAATAAATTATTCCTATAAAAAACGGGCGCGAAGTTACCAAATTTTAACGGAAATCGAAAAAATATGACTGTTCCACATGGCCCTGGCCCGGATTCAATTTAGAAAACTTCAAAATTATTTTGGAGAATGCACCGAAATTCATATCTTTGCCGCAAACTGAGATATATGAATTCACACAAATGCCCCAACATCGAGGAGTATAAGAATCTGCTCCGCAAACATTCACTCAAGGCTACACCACAGAGGCTGGCTGTTCACGAGGCCATGATGGCGATCGGACATGCGTCTGCCGACATGGTAACTGAATACATAACCAAAAAAGGTACTACAAAAGTGACCGTGGCTTCAGTATATAACATATTGACAGACATGGCAATGCTTGGCATCTACCATTATCGGCTCAGTGCAAACAACAAGATGTACTTCGACGTGAACACCTTCAAGCACATCCACCTCTATGACCAGGAGCACCACATGTTCAAGGACGTGATAGACGACGAGCTCATTTCGATAATAGAGGCTCACCTCGGACGCAAGAAGTTCAGGGGATATAAGATAGAGGGCATCGACATTCAACTTGTCGGACGCCCTACCAGAAAGAAATATACTGTTTGATCAGCCTCTACGGCGAGCCTTGACCACACAGAAGACCATCAGTGCAATGGCAGCCGAAGCTCCGACAACATATCCTATGATCGGGGCAAGATGAAGCCCCCCGTTCTTATGCGGGGCCATCAGGAAATAGCTGATGCAGACAAATGTCAGGAAAGTTGCAGGGACAGAACACATCCAATGCGACTTTCCTTTCTTTATGAAATAGGCAGCAGCTGTCCACATGACTATCGCCGCGAGGGTCTGGTTGCCTATTCCCACATATTTCCAGACTGTCGAGAAGTCCATCTTGCAGCAGATGAAGGCAAGAATGAAAATAGGGATACTGACCATCAGACGCTTGAGAATCGGTTTCTGATCAAGATTCACGAAGTCAGCTATGGTCAGTCTCAGGCTTCTGAATGCCGTGTCACCGGAAGTTATAGGGCAGGCGACGACACCAATGACCGCAATGACTGCTCCAACCTTGCCGAGCCAGCTCCTGCAGATCATATCCACAGCTATGGCAGGGGTCACCTTAGTCAGCACTCCGTCAATCATGACACCATTGGTTGCAGCATCATTAAGTCCTTCCGGGCCACCGAAATATGCCATGGCAGCAGTTGCCCATATCATGGCCACCACACCTTCAGCTATCATGGAGCCATAGAAAACAGGCCTTGCATACTTCTCATTTTTGAGACAACGCGCCATGAGAGGCGACTGAGTGGAATGGAAACCCGAAATGGCGCCACAGGAAACCACTACGAAGAGCATAGGTACCAGAATGTTGTTCTGAGGGTCGGAATGCCAGTTCTTCAATGTGGCAGGAGTCAGCTCGATCATCTCATGGGCACCGTTTATGTCGCCTATGATCAGCATCAATCCCACTCCGAATGCCATGAAAAGAAGCGCAGCACCCATCAAAGGATATACATTGCCGATGATCTTATCTATAGGAAGCAGAGTAGCAAGAATGTAATATGCAAAGACGATATATAGCCATGTTTCCTTATTGATGCCGCTGAGAGAGGCCAGGAGGTCTGCAGGTCCGGTCACGAAGGAAACACCCACAGCCAGCAGGAGGAAGGAGACCACGACATTCATCACTGTCCTCATGGTCTTTCCGAGGTTTTCTCCGATGATGTCCGGCATGTTCTTTCCACCGCTCCTGATGGACATCATGCCTGAAAAGAAATCATGGGAAGCACCCATGAAGATGCAGCCGATGACGATCCAGAGATAAGCAGCAGGGCCGTAGGCCGCACCCATGATGGCACCGAAGATCGGGCCAAGTCCCGCAATATTCAGAAACTGGATGACAAAGACCTTCCATGTTGCCATAGGTTTGTAGTCAACCCCGTCTTCAAGCGCATAGGCCGGAGTCTTTATGGAAGGATCGACACCGAAATGACGCTCAACGATCTTACCATATACGACATATCCCACAATGAGGACAAGGACAGAAACAATGAATGTTACCATAATGCGGTCAGTTTACAGACAAGCAAATTTACCCAGTTTCTTTTTCAAATGCAACGAAAAAGTGCAGATATGCATCTTTAAGCGGTTATATCAGGAAAACATGAATACATTCAGGAAAATATTTTTTGCAGCACTTCTGAGCATGGGCTGTCTTGCGGCCTGCCAGAAGGACGACACCCTGCGCTACTCCAACGTCACCATGGGAAATGTCGTGGATGGGATCTTCATAAGCGATCAGGGCAACAGGTTCAACATCAAGGAGCAGACATGCACAGGACTGTTGGACACGATGAAAAGGGTGATAGTGACATGCGATGTCCTCACCAAGACAGGAGAATCCACCTATGACATAAGACTCAACGGATTCGCAGATGTCTTCACCAAGGCCCCTGTGGACTCGACCACCGTAACAGATGCTTCTGTCTTTGTGGAAGATCCGTTGATGATCCATGAGATGTGGTGTTCGGGAGGTTATATAAATATGTATATTCTCCTCCCTATCAAGGTGGGAAGCCGGACCTCACATCTGATAAACCTTGTCAGGAACGACGGGGAGGCCGTACCCGGAACATATGAATTCACATTGAAGCACAATGCATTCGGAGAAGTTCCGACAGCAGACGGGATCGGCTACACGATCGGAGGGACATATGTCAGTTTCCCTGTTACGGGACTCTTCACCGAGGAGAAGGCAGACATCGTGATACATTGGAATTCAGGAAAAGAGGACAAGGAAGATCCCGATGCCGAAGACAAAAGAAATTCACTGATATATAAGTGGGAGAAAGGGGACTACGAGCACAGCAATCATCTTTTTTAAATAAATGTTGCAGGTTTGATTTTTTTTCGTACCTTTGCAGTCCCAAAAACCAACATGGTGCCCATAGTTCAGTTGGTTAGAGCGTCAGATTGTGGTTCTGAATGTCGTGGGTTCGAATCCCACTGGGCACCCTGAAAGAGAAAGTCAGCATGGCTTTCTCTTTTTTTTGTACAGTGGGAGTCGGACCCACGGGTTCGTGATAACCCGCGCACTATTCTTTTAGCTTGATTCTTAGCGCATTACATTAAAACGCCTGCTCCATCCGCCGCAGGCGTTTTAGCTTAAGTGACTGGGTGATTGTAGGTTACGCGTCTTGACGTGAGGGAGTCCCGCACAATGACATAAGCCGTTGTTTCCATATTTTTGAAGTAATGATACTGAAAATTAAGGAAAAGGATTATATTTGTAGGGTACTGAAAATTGGAAGGACATGGAGAAGGACGAAATTTTTGAAATGGCGGAGAGATATGTGAAGGCCACGGGGAGATCGATATTCTTGACAGGAAAGGCCGGGACTGGAAAGACAACGTTCCTCAGATATGTCACGCAGACCACGACCAAGAGGTTTGTGGTTCTTGCCCCGACAGGAGTGGCGGCGATCAATGCCGGCGGTTCTACAATACACTCTTTTTTCCAATTGCCACTCTGCCCGTACCTTCCTGATGTAAAGGAACTTGTGACTGAATATCAGATGCCAGAACGGTACAGGAGCCTTCGCAAGGAAAGAATCAGGATCATACGCACTCTGGACCTGCTTATCATCGATGAGATATCGATGGTGAGGGCAGACCTGCTCGATGCCGTGGATATGACGCTCAGACGCTACCGTCACAACGACAGACCTTTCGGAGGAGTACAGCTGCTCATGATAGGAGATGCCCAACAGCTGTCCCCCGTCGTGAAGGAAAACGAACGGCAATATATGTCCCAGGTCTACCCTTCCCCATACTTTTTCCATTCAAAGGCCCTGCAGAAACTTCAATATGTCACAATAGAACTTCAGAAAGTGCATCGCCAGAAGGATGCGGAATTTCTGGACATCCTAAATGCAATCAGAAAGAATCAGATAGACAAGTCAGTTCTTGACAGGCTCAATTCACGGGTGAGGGCATATGAGACAGATGACGATGTGATTCGTCTGACCACGCACAACTCCCAGGCTGATGAGATAAACCGTCGTAAACTCGAAGAACTTCCGGGAAAGCCCGTTACATTCGGAGCCGGGATAGAGGGGGAATTTCCCGAAAACATCTATCCGGCCGACGAAGTGCTGACACTGAAAAAAGGGGCACAGGTGATGTTCATCCGCAATGATCCGGATGCAGGATTCTACAACGGCAAGATCGGATGGGTGTCAGAAATCACTGCGACCGGAACCGTTTCCGTCACAGACTCCGACGGGCTGACCATAACCGTCCCTCAGATCGAGTGGCCGAACCTGCAGTATGCATTGGACGAGACCACAGGAGAAATCCGGCAAAACGTAGTGGGTACTTTCAGGCAATTGCCCCTTAGGATCGCGTGGGCCATCACCATCCACAAGAGCCAGGGTCTGACATTTGACAAGGTCATTATTGATGCAGGGGCTGCATTTGCATTCGGACAGGTATATGTAGCCCTCTCACGATGCAGGACATTGGAGGGGATCTCCCTTGACAGCCCGATCAGGACCTCATCCATCTACTCCGATACGCATATTGCAGACTTCAACGATTCGATGCCAGACATTGAAATCGTGAAAAGCAGGCTCGAAAGTGCAGAGAGCTCATATCTCTTCGACATATACCGGGAGATCTTTGATTACGAGAGGATATGCACTACTCTCGGATGGTTCAGAAAAATATGGAGGGAAAGGCTCCAAAACATATATGAAACCGAATATCAGGAACTTTTGAGGCTCTCCACAAAGGCGGATGAAGCCAGAAGGACTGCCGGGACATTCAGGGGACAGATCAGCAGGATAGAAGCGGCAGCCACTCCGGATCCGGGATTCCTGAATGAGAGAGTGAGCAAGGCCGCCGGATATTTCCTCCCTGTCTTTGATGAGATACGCGGTTATTGCCTAAGGCTTATGGATCTCGAGGTGGACAACAAGGAGGTGGCAAAGAAACTCAAGGAAGCATCTGACGAGCTGATAACCTCGCTGGAGATCACATGCAGGAGCCTGGAGATTATTCAGCAAGGAAGATTCTCGATAGAAGAATACGGAAGATGCCGTACAGAATGCCTGCTTGAGGACAGGAGCAAGGCAAGGTCCAAGGGAAGAAAGCTTAGGAAACTGGTCAGGGCCGAAGGTGAGGCTGGCTCCGTAAACGAACAGCTTAGAGCCGAACTTCAGCAATGGAGGACGGCGCGCTTCAAGAAAGACAACATTCCGGCATACTGCATAATGCATCAGAGCACATTGATGTCAATTGCATCAATAGTCCCTAAGACAAGGTCTGAACTGTTGAGGATCAAGGGTTTCGGTGAGGAAAGCTTCAAGAAATACGGGGATGAGATACTTGAAATAACCGGCAGATACTGACGGGAGACAGATGATGGAAGACAGCTGACGGAAGACAGATGACGGAAGACATACTGATGGAAGACATACTGATGGAAGACATACTGACGGAGAAGAGAGATGAGGAGGACAGCAAAATGAAGATCAAGGAATTGTATCATGATGAGAGGCCGAGAGAGAGGCTGATGGTGAACGGGGCGGAAAGTTTGAGTAATGTGGAACTTCTGGCCATACTTCTGCGTACGGGAACACAGAGGATGAATGCAGTGGAATTGGCAAGAAGCCTGCTGGACAGTTCACAGGGGTCTGTAGGAGGGATAGCCGCCATGTCCATGGACAGGTTGGTGGGGCTCAGCGGAGTGGGACCTGCCAAGGCTGCAACTCTGGCAGCCGCATTTGAACTCGGAAGGAGGTGCGCCGGAGAGAAGACCACACGGGGACGAAAGATGCTGTCATCTCCGAGGGCCGTCTACAATCTTATGATTCCGCACATGAAGAATCTTGACCATGAAGAATGCTGGGTGCTGTTCCTGAACAGAGCCAACCATCTCATAGGCAAGGAGAAGATGAGTTCCGGGGGGCTGGAATCCACTCTTATAGACAACAAGAGCATAATCCGAAAGGCTTTGGAGAAGAAAGCCTCCGGGCTGATTCTCGTGCACAATCACCCTTCAGGGAATCCTCTGCCAGGAACCGCTGACATCACGCAGACCCGATTGCTTAAGAAAGGGCTGGAAACATGCGACATATCGCTTATCGACCATGTGGTGGTGGCAGAAAGCAGCTACTACAGTTTTGCAGACGAAGAAGTCGTCGAATATTAGGGACAGGAAAATTTGGAGTTGGCCTGGGAAATGAATATATTTGCTTGAATTGCGACATAGATACGGACCTGATACAACTTTTAAACTCATACATATGAAAGTCATCAACCTTGGAGAGAAGAACTCTCTTCTCAACAAATTCGTTGCGCAGATGCGCGACAAGAAGATCCAGAAGGACAGCATGCGATTCCGCAGGAATCTTCAGAGACTCGGCAATATCTTCGCATATGAGATCAGTCAGGTGCTGGAGCATAGCGAGAAGCCTGTGACCACACCTCTCGGCATCGCCAGCGTCCCTACTCACGACGACAAGATAGTGGTTGCGACCATCCTCAGGGCAGGTCTTCCCCTGCATGAGGGTATATTGGACTACTTTGACGATGCTCAGAACGCATTCGTGGCAGCATATAGAAAGTATGACAAGGGAGAGGACTTTCACATCAACATCGAATACTGCAGCACTCCTGACCTGACAGGCAAGACCCTGATTCTTGCTGACACCATGCTGGCTACCGGAGCTTCACTTGAGATTGCATACAACAGGCTGCGTGAAGAAGGTGAACCTAAGCACACTCATCTCGTATGCCCTATCTGCAGCGCTTACGCAGTGGAATATATCAAGAAACATCTGCCGGGAGACCGCGTGACCCTGTGGGTTGCAGCCATCGACGAAGAACTCACCAGCCACTCATACATAGTTCCCGGTCTGGGTGATGCCGGCGACCTTGCCTACGGTAAGAAGAAATAGCCATGAGACTGCCGCAAGGGACTGAGCTACAGTTCCTTGCGGAGGCGGGCCTTAGGAATGCCGAGCTGATCACGATATTTGGCAATGGTACGACGGGCCACTTTATAGCCCTTTTCCGTCATTCGATCCACCAGTTCATCGTCTGTGAGAGGCTTATGCTTGTTCTCATTGTCGACACATTCCTGAAGAGCCTTCTTGAGTTCTCTGGTCGACACCTCCTCGCCATCCTGATTTTCAAGGCCCTCTGAAAAGAAATATTTAAGGGAATAGATACCGAAATGGGTTTCGATATACTTGCTGTTCACGACTCGTGATATGGTGGATATATCGAAACCTGTCTTTTCTGCTATATCCTTGAGCACCATCGGCTTTAGATTGGACTCATCTCCATCTATGAAATATTCACGCTGATAGTCCACGATTGCCTGCATGGTGCTGAAAAGCGTATTGTGACGCTGCTTGATAGCCTCCACAAACCACTTTGCAGAATCCAGTTTCTTCTTGACAAATGCTGCAGCCTCCTTCTTCTCACGCTCTGAAGAATTGGCAGCTTCGATCAGGATATCGGCGTATTTCCTGTTCACCCTCAGTTCGGGCACGGAGAAACGCGGCATCGAGAGGTTGAAGTCACCATCCCTGTATTCCAGAAGGAAATCCGGCACAATCTGCTGAGCCTGGTCGGCATAGGAGTCATCAATCTGACCTCCCGGCGATGGATTCAGCTTCAGAATCTTGGACATGGCCGCCTTGAGTTCAGCCTCAGAGAGTCCCATACGGGTCATTATCTTCTGGAAATGCTTGTTGGTGAACTCATTGAAATGATGGGTCAGAATCTTGGTCGCATTGACGACCTCAGGAGTCTTCCTGAAGTATCTGATCTGGAGAAGAAGACATTCGCGCAGATCTCTGGCACCAACTCCTGCAGGATCGAATTCCTGGATTATCTTAAGCATGGCCAGCACCTCTTCTTCATCAGTCTCGACATTGGCTCTGAATGACAGGTCGTCCACGATGCTGTCTATGCTTCTGCGAAGATAGCCGTCATCATCAAGACTGCCTATTATGAAGGATGCCACCGCATACTGATGTTCAGTCAGATTTCTGTATCCGAGCTGCTCCTGGAGGCTCTGGGTAAAGCTTTCCTTTACGGAGAAAGTGCTGTACTGAGGACGCTCATCCTTGGTGTTGTAGTTGTCAGACCTCAGACGATAGCTTGGAATGGCATCGTCTTCCTTGTATTCGGAAAGCGACACCTCGCGAGGAGCTTCATCCTCCTCCTTCTCGGAAGGAAGATCCTCATCAAGGACAGGATTCTCCTCCAGCTCCTTGCGGATCCTCTGTTCGAGTTCCTGTATCGGCAGCTCAATCAGCTTTATGGTCTGAATCTGAAGCGGAGAAAGCTTCTGCTGCTGCTTTAGTTCCAAACTTTGTTTCAACATAGTCTGACTTTTTTATTACTACTGACTTTTAATATACAGATGTCCCGGCATGACAGTCAAAGGGACAAATCCGACTTAAAACGAGACGGGTCAGGCTGAACATGTCCGACAATGCGGAAGTCCTATCGGACCGGTCTGAGCACCTTCACCGTGTCCACCACAAACGCATGATCCGTATCGACCACCGGGAATGAAATATTCTCCTTCACCACGAAAGCGCTTGGAAACTCACTCCTGATGCGTTCCAGAAGAGCCATAGCCTCTGATTTGGTTCTGAAGTCCCCTACAGTGACCTTGAAATATGGGTTTGCATAAGTACGGTATGCCCTTACGTCATGATACAGACTCTCGCAACGTTTCAAGGCCTCCTCGGACTCGACACGGGCGCTCTGCTTGTTATCAAAGAATATCCTCACACGGTATCCGCTCAAGGTCCGTCCAGCGTTCTGGCTCAGATGTTCTTCCATGGCCTGGTTCATCGCCTCGGACTGATATACATTGACTTCAGCATCGCCTCCGTCTGCCTTCCTTGGCATTATGCCGAGAATATTCTTTCCCACCAGAGTGGTATCGACCGCCGATGCGGGACGATATACTATGGAGTCCACAAGCATATAGCCTTCCGGCACTACAATTTCCTGAGCCGCAACCTTATTCAGCCCGGAAAGCATGAATGCCATGACAAAAAGGATTAAAGTTTCAGTTCGTTTCATTTCCAATACTGTTCAATAGTTCCTTCAATGGTATATTTTTTCTTTTAACCGACATCGGAGCTCCCTTTCCATAGGCAGCCTTTGCCGAGATATCTACTGTGCACTTATTCAGTTCCTCCGGATCAGTCAGCACCATAAGATCCTTGAAACCAGCACCTTGAGCAAGACTGACATTGGCTTTGAGATTATAGGTTTCCAAAGATTTTGGGGCCAGAATGAACGGGTCCATCGCCAGCTTACCAATAATCTTGCCAGAATGAATCACCGAGCCGTCAATTTCTGAAATCCTCACCTGTCTTGCCGGGTTATAGACCTCGGAGGAAATGTAGAGGTCCACGCTTTTGAACCCTCTTGGACTTATGGACTCCAGTTTCACTGATGTCACCCTAATGTCCTTGATATCCTTGCAGCCTGCCAGACAAAGTGTCAGTATCATGAGCAGGAAGACCGATATTCTATGTTTCATTTGTCTCGATATATAAAGTTTACATTCATGCAAAGGTAACGATATTCGTCGAAAAATCCTATCTTTGTGTCTTGACCAGGAAATGACCATGAACATGAACAGCATAAGACCATTGACAGACCCTTCAAGACCGAAGGTATATATCGAGACATACGGATGTCAGATGAACGTGAATGACAGCGAAGTCATCCTCTCGATACTTCAGGACGCAGGATATGCCCTGACTGAAAGCATCGAGGATGCCGATGTAATACTCGCAAACACATGCTCGATCAGGGACAACGCAGAACAGAGGATATGGGGAAGAATCGACCAGTTCAGAATCCAGAAAAGGAACAGGAACGGAGTGGTGATCGGAATCGTAGGATGCATGGCGGAAAGGCTTAAGGACAAGCTGCTTGAGAAGGTGGACCTTGTTGCCGGCCCAGACTCTTACAGGAGCCTTCCGGAACTTCTGAAGGCGATCACACCGGAGAGTCCACAGATGAATGTCCTCCTATCACACGAGGAGACATATGCTGACATTGCACCTGTCAGACTGGACAAGAACGGGGTTTCCGCATTCATATCCATAATGAGAGGATGCAACAACGTATGTTCATACTGCGTGGTACCTTACACAAGAGGAAGGGAGAGGAGCCGTGACCCTCAGACCATCGTGAATGAGGCGAGAATACTTTTCGAGAACGGCTACAAGGAGGTGACCCTTCTCGGACAGAACGTGGACTCATATGCATGGGAATCGCCTGAAGGCAATATGAATTTCCCTCAGTTGCTGGAAGCCGTGGCACTGATAAGTCCCGAGCTGCGCGTCAGATTTTCCACTTCCCACCCGAAAGACATCAGCGACGAGGTCATCTACACGATGGCGAAGTACGATAACATATGCAAGCATATCCACCTTCCTGTTCAGTCAGGAAGCAGCATCATGCTGGAGAAGATGAGAAGAAAATACAACAGGGAATGGTATCTGGAAAGAGTCGGAAAGATCCGCAGCGTCATTCCTGACTGCGGTCTCACGACAGATGTGATTGCCGGATTCAGCGGGGAGACGGAGCAGGACCATCAGGACACGCTCAGCCTTATGGAGGAGGTCGTGTTCGACTCGGCATTCATGTTTGCATACTCAGAGCGTCCGGGAACGCTTGCATCAAAAAAATATCCTGACGACATCCCATATGAAGAAAAGACAAGGAGGCTCAACGAGATCATAGCACTTCAGGGACGGATGAGTCTGAAGAGCAATGAGAAGGAGGTGGGCAAGGTGATGAAGGTGCTCGTGGAGGGTCCGTCAAAGAAGAATCCAGATGAGCTCTGCGGAAGGGCGAGCAGCAACAAGATGTGCGTATTCCCGTCGCGCGGGGAGAAGGCAGGAGACTATTGTCAGGTGAAAGTGGAATCCGTGACATCGGCCACACTCATCTGCAGCCGGATAGACTAACACCACATGATTATGGAAAAATACATTCTCGCCCTCGACCAGGGAACAAGCAGTTCAAGGGCCATCGTATTTGACGGACATGGGCAGACAAAGGCGGTGTCCCAGAAGGAATTCACCCAGATATTCCCGAAACCGGGCTGGGTGGAGCACAATCCGATGGAAATCTGGTCATCACAGGCATCCGTCATTGCAGAGGCCATAACCTCAATCGACATAAACGGTCTCAATATCGCCGCAATCGGTATCACAAATCAGCGTGAGACCACCATAGTATGGGATGCCGAGACAGGCACACCTGTATACAATGCGATCGTCTGGCAGGACCGGAGGACATCCGAATACTGCGACAGTCTCAAAAGAGACGGGCGCGCGGACCTGATCAGGAGCAAGACAGGTCTGATCATCGATGCATACTTCAGCGCGACCAAGATCAGATGGATTCTTGAAAATGTGCCTGGAGCGCGTCAGAAGGCAGAAGAAGGGAAGCTCCGCTTCGGAACAGTGGACACATGGCTCATATGGATGCTGACAAGAGGAGAGGTCCATGTGACCGACGTCAGCAATGCATCCAGGACCATGCTCTTCAACATCCACACTCTGGGCTGGGACAAGGAACTCCTCAAGCTCTTCAACATCCCTGAATCGATGATGCCTCAGGTGAAGTCCTCAAGTGAGATCTACGGATATACCAAGACCACGCTTTTCGCCCACGAGGTTCCTATCGCCGGAATCGCAGGTGACCAGCAGGCGGCTCTCTTCGGACAGATGTGCACGGAGCCTGGCTCAGTGAAGAACACATACGGCACCGGATGCTTCCTGCTGATGAACAGCGGTGAAAGACCTATAATGTCGTCAAACAACCTGCTCACGACTGTGGCATGGAAGATCGGAGACACCGTAAACTATGCGCTTGAGGGAAGCATATTCGTGGCCGGTTCAGTGGTCCAGTGGCTTCGCGACGGCCTGGGAATCATAAAGTCATCTTCAGAGGTAGAGGAACTGGCCGCAAGTGTTCCTGACAACGGAGGAGTGTATTTCGTTCCTGCACTGACCGGTCTGGGAGCTCCGCACTGGGACCAGTATGCCAAGGGAAGCATCTATGGTCTGAGCCGTGGAAGCACAGCCGCACACATCGCAAGGGCCGCCCTTGAGGGAATCGCATTCCAGACAATGGACATCGTGAATGCAATGCAGAAGGATGCGGGAGTCACATTGAAGGAGCTGAAGGTGGACGGAGGCGCATCAAGGAACAATCTTCTCATGCAGTTCCAGGCAGACATTCTGGGGACTTCCGTGATCAGGCCTGTCGTGACGGAAACCACTGCACTCGGAGCCGCCTATCTTGCAGGACTCGCTGTGGGATACTGGGAAAGCATCGACCACATCAAGAGCCAGTGGGGAGTTGACACGGAATTCACGCCATCTGCCGCCCAGGAAAACGTGGAAGAACTCAAGAAAGGATGGGCTGAGGCAATCAGGAGAACACTAACCGACAAATAACCGTAACATTATGGAAATGTACATGAAATATCTGTTCGAGTTCATCGGCACGATGGTGCTGATCCTTCTCGGAGACGGCGTATGCGCCGCCACAAGTCTTGACAAGAGCAAGGCAAAGGGTGCAGGATGGGTGGTGATAACCCTCGGATGGGGATTCGCCGTGATGGTAGGAGTATTCATCTCCGGTGCAATCTCAGGAGCACATCTCAATCCTGCCGTCAGCCTCGGATGCGCCATCGCAGGAACAATGGAATGGAGCGCTGTGCCAGGCTACATCATAGCCCAGATGCTCGGAGGTTTCACAGGAGCTCTTCTCGTATGGATTTTCTACAAAGACCACTACGACGCCACTGCAGATCCTGACACAAAACTCGGCACATTCTGCACAATGCCGGCTATAGAAGGTCACAAGGCAAGGAACTTCTTCTGCGAGGCTCTCGCATCATGGCTTCTCGTGTTCGTCATTCTCGTGTTCGGATACGACGCAAACGTTCCTACAATCGACGCGGAGGGATTGCATCTGCACATCGGAATGGGAGAACTCGGAGCCTTCCCTGTCACCTGTCTGATAATGGCTATCGGCATGTCTCTTGGAGGAGCTACAGGTTATGCCATCAACCCTGCCCGTGACCTTGCACCAAGAATAGCGCACGCAATCCTCCCTATGAAGGACAAGAGGGACAGCGGATGGGGATACAGCTGGGTTCCGGTCGCAGGACCGATGGTCGGAGCTGCTCTGGCCGCCCTCACCTACACACTGATTTTCTGAAATATATGACAGGAGACTGCGAACTATAGGAGTTCGAAGAGTTTTTCTGCTATGGAATGGGCCTGGATCGTATCGATCTGGGCCTTATATTTTTCCGAGATCTGCTCGAAGGCCTTCTTATGGTCTGCCTTTACCGGTTCGGCAGGAGGAGAAGACATCTTGAGAGGGTTTATCGGGGTACCGTTCTTCCACACGCGGAAATCAAGATGCGGACCAGTCGAACGGCCGGTAGAGCCCACGTATCCGATGACCTCACCCTGACGGACACGCTTGCCCGGCTTGAGACCCTTTGCATATTTCGAAAGGTGGAGATAGGCTGTAGAATAGACCGAATTATGCCTGATTCTCACCGTATTACCTCCCGCACCTTCATATTTCACACTGGTCACCACTCCGTCACCGATGGTCATGACAGGAGTTCCCTTCGGAGCCGCATAGTCCACACCTGTGTGAGGACGGACCTTCTTTGTCACCGGATGCTTGCGGGCATATGAGAAGCCCGAGCTGATGCGGGTGAACTTCAGCGGCGCCTTCAGGAAGGCCTTTCTCATGCTTTCTCCCTTTTCGTTCCAATATATGTTGCCTCCGTCCTTCTGGTCATACATTATGGACGGGAAGTCCTCTCCCCTATGGGTGAAGACAGCATAGCGCACAGTATCCACTGCAATGACCTCACCGTCACACATCTTTTCCTCATACAGCACCCTGAAGCGGTCACCTTTCTGAAGACCGAAGAAATCCACAGTCCAGGCGTATATGTCCGAAAGGCTCACGATGAGGTTCGGCGAGACACCGGCCTCCGTCATATCCACCCAGAGTGAGGTGGAGATGGTCACATCCGCATAGCGACGTTCCACAGTGACAGGCTTTTCATGTACCCAGGTGTCATATGGCGGCTGGCACTTGAAGATTATCTGGGAGGAACGGTCGCGGTCATATATGAGATATTGAAGGACTGGCTCCTCGGCTTCTTCTGAAATGGCTGAGTAATATGCGCTATAGGCATTGCCAACACGGAGTGTGCGGACATCGAAGACCGGGCCGCATGCCTGAGACAGGTTGTAGGCCTCGGATGCGGAGAGCCCGAGGGATGTGAGAAGAGTTGAGAAAAACTGTCCGTTCCTGACTTTGCCGTCCACACAGCGCAAGGTGTCAAGTCCAGAAGGAAACCCTCCGGGTCCTATATGACATGATACTGAATCGGAGTGGTCGGAAGTGGAAAGTCCATCCACTTTCCCTTTTCTACCACAAGACACAAAAATAGCCGCCAAAGCGCACAGAATCAGGATATTATATACTCTTCTCATTTTTATAAAATTTCTTCGGATGCAAAAATATAAATAATGTTCATAAGTTTGTGGAAAATTTTGGAAAAATGTGGGAGAAAATGGAAAAAAGTTTATACTTTTGCATCACTCAAACTTATGTGACACCATGACTGGATTTTTCGGAAGACATACCGCAAAGATTGATGACAAGGGAAGACTCGTGATTCCTTCTGCCATCAAGAATGCCGTACCTGCCGACCAGCTGGAGTTCGTCATCAGAAAGGACATGCACTCCGACTGCCTTGAAATGTACACATGGCAGGAATGGAGCAACATGTCTCAGGCAGTGAGATCGAAACTCGACCTGGCTTTCGACGACGAGCACATAAGATACTGGAGAACCTACATGAGCAACACAGCCTCAGTGACACCTGATGCCAAACTTGGAAGAATCAGCATTCCGAAGGAACTTCTTGAAGCTGCCGGAATCACCAAGGAGGTCGTCGTCCTCGGAGTGGACTACAAGGTGGAGATCTGGGCAAAGGAAAAGATGGACGGAGGATGCCTCTCGGCAGAGGAATTCCGTCAGATGGGAAAGAAGATATCAGGACGCATATAAAAAAGGAGGTCTGAGATGTCTGAGTACCACACGCCAGTACTGCTTGATGAAAGCGTTTCAGCTTTGATCGGCTCCACTTCGGGAATATATGCAGACGCCACATTCGGCGGAGGAGGACATAGCTCTGAAATTCTCAGACGCCTGTCCCCCGAGGGTCGTCTCATATCCTTCGACAAAGACAGCGACGCCATTGCGAACAGACCCGACGACGAGAGGCTTACCCTCATCAGGAGCGATTTCAGGTGGATACACAACCACATCCTGAACCAGGGTTACAAGGACGGGATTGACGGAGTGCTTGCCGACCTCGGAGTATCCTCACATCAGTTCGACACGGCCGAACGCGGGTTCTCATTCAGATACGACGCTCCTCTTGACATGAGGATGAACCAGGAAGCCCAGAGCACCGCAGCCGACATAATCAACGGATATGAGCAGGAGGAACTCGAAAAGATAATGAGGCTTTATGGAGAAGTGGACAACAGCAGGAGGATAGCTCAGCTGATCTGCAAGGCCAGGGAGAATGCAGCAATCGAAACCACCGTCCAGCTTGGCAGGGCGATAGAAAGCGCACTCCCGAAGTTCGCCGAGCACAAATTCCTCGCCAAGGTGTACCAGGCTCTCAGGATCGAGGTCAACCAGGAGATGAAATCGCTCGAGAAGTTCCTGAGCGGAGCGGCAAAGTCTCTCAAGGAAGGAGGAAAGATGGTGATAATCACATATCATTCCCTTGAAGACAGGATGGTAAAGAACTTCATCAAGGCAGGAAACATAGAAGGCAAGGCTGAAAAGGATTTTTATGGAAATATGACGGCGCCTCTCAAAGCGGTCAACCGCAAGCCGATCCTCCCGCAGGAAAGCGAGATAGCGTCGAACACAAGAGCAAGAAGTGCAAAACTGAGGATAGCGGAAAAGGCATGAAGGGAATGAAGAGAATACAGTGGAAAGCCATCGGAAAAGCTATCGGAGCCTTCTTCATCTCTCTCGGCAGGGGCGACCTCCTGCTGAGGATGAGAGTCGACAAGGCTCTACCTTATATATTATATGCCTTTCTGCTTGGATGCATCAGCATATGGATGAGCTACAGGACTGAGCAGACCATGCTCAAGGTGGAGAAGAACAATGAGAGGCTGAGGACCCTGAAGATACACAATGCACAGATGACATACGAGCTGGTGGGGCTTGACAGGCTGAGCACGGTGGAATCAATGCTCAAGGAAATGGAATCGGAAGTGGCGGCTCCGCAGAAACCCGCCGATATATTGAAATAGATGGAGACAAACGGAAATATACAGAAAAGAAAGACCGACAGAGTCAGCGTGATCCTGTGGGTCCTTTACTGTTTTTTTCTGGCATTGTCAATCGTCCTCATAGTGAAGATATGCGTTCTCCAGTTCGCATGGGAACCGGATCAGGAGCTTGTGAGATATTTTCAACCGAAGAGGTATCTGCAGACCGAGAAGCCCGAGCGCGGAGCTATCATGGACTGCAACGGAAAACTTCTGGCGATCTCCACACCGATGTATAACATAAACATGGACTGCACCGTGAGGAAGGAAGAGTTCGCAATGGCCAGGACGGCAAGAAGACGCGACTCACTTGAGAACGACTGGAAGGCCAAGGCATGGAAACTGAGCCAGGAGCTGCCAAAGGTGCTGGTTGATGACAGCAAGACCGCCGAGGACTATTACAACCTGATAATAAGCAACCGTGAATCCAACCTGAAGGGCAGGAAGAACGTTCCGATTGCCAAGGGCATAGACCATGAGACCTACCTCAAGCTCAAGGAACTTCCTCTTTTCAACGAGGGACAGTTCAAGAGCGGAATGATAAAGACGGAGATAGAAACCAGGCAGTATCCGTATGGCAGCCTTGCCGGAAGAGTGATCGGAGACGTCAGGATAAACAAGGAAAACCCTGAAGAAAGCCGTTTTGTGGGAATCGAGGGACAGTATGACTACATCCTGCACGGCAAGGAAGGAACGCAGTGGATGAAGCGCACGGACAGAGGGCTGATCGTGGATCAGGACAGCGCAATAGTGGATGTGGTGCACGGACAGGATATCAGGACCACTCTGGATATAGACATACAGGACATCGCAGACAGGGCACTCAGGAGCAGGATTGCGGAGGACGAAGACATCGAGGGAGGCTGTGTCGTGGTGATGGAGGTCAAGACCGGAGCCGTGAAGGCGATGGTGAACCTGCAGAAGAACAGCAAGGGAGAGCTTGGAGAGAACTTCAACATGGCTATCGGAAGACCGGGTGAGCCGGGATCCATATTCAAGGCGGTGACTCTGGCGACTTTGCTCGAAGACGGCCATGTGAAGCTGAAGACGAGGATTCCTACCAACCACGGAAAGATGAACGACCTTAGCAAGATCAAGGACGACCAATACATCAAGAACTGGGAAAGGGAGCATAACACAGACAGGATAAGCGTTCTGGACGGATTCAAGATATCTTCGAACTATGTGTTCAGAAGACTGGTCATAGACCACTATCAAGATGATCCTCAAGACTTTACGAACAGACTGTATGAGTACCACCTGAGCGATTCATATGAGTTTGACCTGAAGGAAAGGGGCGGAACCAGCTCCAAGGTGCACGATTCGGGAAGCAAATACGACCTCGCATCCACAGCGATCGGATATCGTGTCATGGAGACTCCGCTGAACATGGTCATGTTCTACAACGCCGTAGCCAACAACGGCAAGCTGATGAAGCCATACCTTATCGAATCATTCGAAGTGGAGGGAGAGAAGATCAAGGAATTCGGTCCTCAGATCCTCAACGGTTCCATCTTCTCCAAGGCTACTGCAGACACTTTGACAAGGGCGTTGAAGATGGTGACGCTGGAAGGAACTGCGACAAGGCTCAAGAACGCCAAGTGCGTGGTGGCAGGAAAGACAGGAACGGCAAGAATGGTGCTCAGTCCTGACGAGCTGCCGACTAAAAAGGACCGGTATGTGTCCATCAACGGAGAAAGGAAGTATCAGGCGACATTCGTGGGTTTCTTCCCGGCGGACGAGCCAAAATACACGGCAATAGTAGCCGTATACACCAAGCTGACCAGGGCAAGCGTCTACGGTGGAGTGATTCCGGCGCTGACCTTCAGGGAGATAGTAGACAACCTCTGGTCACTTGACAGCACCTGGGGAGAGACATTCCAGGCAAGGGCAAAGGTTCCGGAAATGCGTCCGGACTATATAGGAACACGAAAAGGAAGTTCGATCCCGGTTCCAGACGTAATGGGAATGGGACTCAAGGATGCGATATATGCGATCGAGAACAACGGCTACAGGTGTCAGTACGAAGGGGTCGGACATGTCATAAGCCAGATTCCGTCAGCAGGACAGAACTGTGCGAAAGGTGAATTGATAAAACTTGTGCTCAAATGAGACTTGACAGGATATTGAAGGACAGCAGCTGTCTGTATGACAGCACATATGCTGCGACCGAGGTAAGTACGGTCTGCTGCGATTCGAGGAAGGTTTCCCACGGGTCGCTGTTCGTTGCCATCAAGGGATATGCCAGCGACGGGCATGACTATATAGCCGCATCCATAGGGAAAGGCGCTCGTGTGATTGTCTATGAAGATCAGGCTGCATTTGAAGCGCAGACTGCCACAATGGATCTGGAGGGAGTGGTTGCGGTGAAGACGGAATCGTCGAGGCACGCAATGGCCGTAATCGCAGCAAACTTCCATGACAATCCGTCCAATAAGCTCACCCTTGTGGGAATCACAGGCACAAATGGAAAGACGACAACGGTGACACTTCTGCACAGGATGTTCACAGCAATGGGATACAACTGCGGACTTCTTTCCACAATAG
The DNA here is from genome assembly GCA_017502125.1 of Bacteroidales bacterium. Taxonomy (GTDB): domain Bacteria; phylum Bacteroidota; class Bacteroidia; order Bacteroidales; family UBA932; genus Cryptobacteroides. The sequence goes on from JAFVVN010000034.1 coordinate 62,994, forward strand.
CAAATTATGTGGGTACAAGAGGGACAGAGGCGACGAACACCACATCCGATCCGCTGACCATCAACTCTCTGCTTGCAGAGATGGTCGATGCCGGATGCGAATACTGCTTCATGGAGGTGAGTTCTATCGGAGTGGAACAGGAGAGGATCACAGGACTGAAATTCAAGGCCGGAATATTCTCTAACCTTACCCATGACCACCTGGATTATCACAAGACCTTTGCCGAGTACCTCAGATGCAAGAAGCTTTTCTTCGACACACTGCCTGCAGATGCCTTTGCCATCACAAACATCGATGACAGGAACGGCATGGTCATGATACAGAACACCAAGGCCAAGGTGGTGACCTATTCGCTCAGAAGCATGGCTGACCACACCAGCCGAATTGTGGAGCAGAGCTTCGAAGGAATGCTCCTCAGGACTGACGGAGTGGAGAGCTGGAGCTGCCTCATAGGTCAGCACAATGCATACAACCTCCTTGCGATATACACCACAGCCGTGGTACTCGGAGCCGACCCGGAGGAGACACTCGTGGCTATGAGCACACTCAGACCGGCTCCAGGAAGGTTAGAAAACATCAAAGGACCGAAGGATATCTCAGTGATCATAGATTACGCCCACACACCTGACGCTCTTGAAAACGTACTCAAGACCCTCAGGGAGATTGCACCGGGAAGAGAGCTTATATGCGTGTTCGGCTGCGGTGGTGACAGAGACAGGAGCAAACGTCCCGAGATGGGGCTCATAGCCCAGAAGATGGCAGACAGGATCATCGTCACCTCGGACAACAGCAGGACCGAAAAGACCACCGACATCATGAATGACATAAAGTCGGGCATGGACATATCCGGAAAGGCCAGGTCGCTTTTCATCGAAGACAGGGAACAGGCCATCCGCACGGCGATAATGCTGGCCGGAGAAGGTGCCACGATCCTTCTGGCAGGAAAGGGACACGAGACCTACCAGATCACAGGAACGGAAAAGAGACATTTTGACGAGAAGGAAATCGTAAGTGAAGCATTCAAGACAATAGAATAGAGACATGATATATCATCTGATAGAATACTTAAAGGAAATCGGGGTGGACATTCCGGGAGGAGGACTGTTCAACTACCTGTCATTCAGAGCCATTGCAGCAACCACAATAGCTCTGATGATCTCGATATTCGCAGGAAAGAGAATAATCAGGAAGATTCAGAAGAAGCAGATCGGAGAAGAGATCCGCGACCTGGGACTTGAGGGACAGATGCAGAAGAAGGGCACCCCTACCATGGGAGGAATCATAATATTCCTGGCAATCGTAATACCTGTCCTCCTGTTTGCAGACCTGACCAACATATACACCATACTTCTTCTGATAAGCACCGTATGGTTCTTCCTTATAGGTTTTGCAGACGACTATATAAAGGTCTTCAAGAAGAACAAGGAAGGAATGAGTGCCAAGGCAAAGCTGGCTGCACAGTCTCTTCTGGGACTTGCCATAGGTCTCGCAGTATGCTTCAGCGACCAGATTGTCATAAGGGAACAGGTGAATATAGAGGAAAGTACTTCTGTTTCAGCTACTTCGGACAGCACTGGCACGGCACAGATGGTGGAGAGACATGATGTCATCAAAAGCACAAAGACAACCATACCGTTCATCAAGAACCATGAGTTCGACTATAAGTGGCTCTCCCCTTTCAAGGGAAAGGCAGGCTGGTACTGCAAGTGGGCGATCTATGTGCTTATGATCATCGTCGTCATCACTGCATGCTCCAACGGAGTGAACCTTACGGACGGAATGGACGGTCTTGCCACAGGAACGTCAGCAATAGTGGGTGTGGTGCTGGGAATATTCGCATGGCTTTCGGGCAACATACTCAATGCCGAATATCTTAACATCATGTACATCCCGGGAAGCGGAGAGCTTGCAGTATTCATGGCTGCATTCGTAGGCGCGCTTGTAGGCTTCCTCTGGTACAACTCATTCCCGGCTCAGGTGTTCATGGGAGACACAGGCAGCCTCATGCTGGGAGGAATCATCGGAGTCTGCGCGATTCTGATCAGGAAGGAGCTCCTGCTGCCCATCCTCTGCGGAATCTTTTTCGTGGAAAGCCTCTCGGTGATGATGCAGACCTTGTGGTTCAAATATACCAGAAAGAAATATGGTGAAGGAAGAAGGATATTCAAGATGGCACCGCTCCATCACCACTACCAGAAGGAAGGCATTCCAGCTCTTATCAAGAGACCGGTGAAGGCAATACCTGAGGCAAAGATCGTGGTGAGGTTCTGGATCATAGGAATCATCCTCGCAGTGGTTACAATAGCATTGTTGAAAGTAAGATAACAACGGATATATGTCAAGAGTAGTAGTTTTAGGTGGTGGAGAAAGCGGCGTCGGTTCAGCCGTTCTCGCAAAGGTAAAAGGATTCGATGTATTTCTTTCGGACATGGGCAGACTGTCCGAAAAATATGTATCGATGCTTGAAGAGTGGAATATCCCGTATGAGCAGGGAGGCCATTCGGAAGATCTCATCCTCAACGCGGATGAAGTGATCAAGAGCCCGGGTATTCCGGAGACTGCGCCTATGGTGCAGAAGGTGCTTGACAAGGGTATCGGCGTGATATCCGAGATCGAGTTCGCAGGAAGATACGACCAGGCGAAGAAGGTGTGCATCACCGGAAGCAACGGTAAGACCACCACGACATCACTCATATATCATCTCCTCCAGCAGGCCGGTCTCAATGTGGGTCTCGGCGGAAATATCGGAAAAAGCTACGCCTACCAGGTGGCGACCGAGCAGCACGACATCTACGTTCTGGAACTCAGCAGCTTCCAGCTCGACAACGTATATGACTTCAAGGCCGACATCGCCATCATCACCAACATCACACCGGACCATCTTGACAGATACCAGTATAACATGGAGAACTACGTGAGGTCCAAGTTCCGCATCACACGGAACATGTCCAGCGAAGACTGCTTCATTTTCTGCTCTGACGATGAGATCACAGTGAACCATCTGAACCAGATCGTCGTAAAGGCGAAGCAGCTCCCGTTCACCCAGAAGGGCGAAGTGGAGCAGGGAGCCTTCGTGAAGGAAGACAAGATGATCGTCAGATACAAGGAGCAGGAATGCGACATGTACCTTCAGGAACTCGCTCTAGGCGGAAGGCATAACCTGTACAACTCGATGGCGGCAGCTCTTGCAGCAAAGGCAATGGACATCGACAACGAGGTGATCAGGGATGGTCTTGCTTCATTCCAGCCGGTGGAACACAGGCTGGAGAAGGTGCTGAGCATCAGGGACGTCCTCTACATCAATGACTCAAAGGCAACCAATGTGGACGCTGCATGGTATGCCCTTGAGTGCCAGACCAGACCTGTGATATGGATCGTGGGCGGTACCGACAAGGGCAATGACTACTCTACCCTCGTGGAACTCGCCAGGGAGAAGGTAAAGGCAATCATATGCCTGGGTGTGGACAATGCAAAGATACACGCAGCATTCGAGGGTGTGGTTCCACAGATGTTCGACGTCACATCTGCACAGGATGCCGTCAAGACAGCAGACAGCATAGCTACCTCAGGTGATGTGGTACTCCTTTCGCCTTGTTGCGCGAGCTTTGACCTTTTCAAGAACTATGAAGACAGAGGCAGACAGTTCAAGGAGGCTGTAAGAAACCTTTAGAAGATGAGCAAGGACAGCAGAAGACATAATGAATCCAGCAAGGGAGGATTCTGGAACTTCATCGACAATATCGAAGGTGATAAGGTCGTGTGGGTCATTGTGTTCATGCTGATCATAATATCGGTTCTCGCCATATTCTCATCCACTTCCCTCCTTAAGGAAGGCAGCAAGGACAGGATGGACTTCATCAAGGACCACATAATTGTCGTGGGAGTAGGTCTCGGCCTTATATCCGTCCTTTACAACATCAGGAAAATCGGGGTTTTCCGTGTCCTGTCGCAGCTCGGATTCGGGCTGTCGTTCCTTCTCCTCCTTCTGCTTGACCTGCATGTGAAGATTCCCGGAGTGCTGAAGGCGGAATATATAAACGGAGCATGGCGTACACTCAGCATCGCAGGATTTCAGGTGCATGTCTTCGAAGTGGTGAAGGTGTCTATGGTGCTCTATCTCGCATGGGCCCTTCATGCATTCAAGGAAGATCAGGAGGCCCTGCGTAAACGCCAGAAGAGCAAATACATGAAGCTTGCCAATTCCTTTGCCGGAAGCAAACTCGACTTTCTGAGCAGGCCGTTCTGGAAAAGGACCATATATATGTATCTTCCCATCCTCATAACTTGCGTGATGGTACTCATGGGAAGCGGATCGAGCGCACTATTCATAGGTGCCATACTCATTGCTGTCCTTCTCATCGGAGGAGCTCCCTTCAAGGAAATCGGAAGTGCTGCAGCAATAGGTCTCGGACTCCTTCTTGCTATTGTGGGACTGTACAACGCGACCGACGGAAAGGTGTTCCCGATCTTTGAAAGAGTCGCGACAATGACCACCAGATTCGAAGCGGAATATGATGTGGACAATCTCAAGACGCTACGGAAGGGCTCAAGAGAATTCTATGAGGAACTGGACAAGATCAAGCAGCCTTACAGCGCAAAGATAGCCGTGCATGAGGGAGGAATCACAGGAAAAGGAATAGGAGGAAGCACTCAGAAATATGTGGTTTCAAATATATATGGAGACTATATGTTCAGTTTCATAATTGAAGAATACGGTCTTTTCGGAGGAATACTCGTAATACTTCTGTATGTCAGCCTCCTGGCAAGAGGGGCCTTGATTGCAAGCAAGTGCACGAATGAATATGCAAAGATCGCCGTGGGAGGACTGAGCGTCCTGATAACGGGCCAGGCCTTCATGCATATGATGGTGAATACGGACATAGGACCGATGACAGGACAGACCCTGCCTCTGATAAGTCACGGAAGCTTTGCCTTCATTGTCTTCTGCATCGCGTTCGGGGTCATCCTCTCCATAAGCAGGATGGCGCGAAAGCAGATTCAGGAAGAGGAAGAGGCAGCGGTGCCACTCTATGAGGGTGAACGTGACGACATACAGGCAAGTCTGGACATACTGGAACAGATAGATGAATTATAATATGAGATATAGAACACTCAAGGTCATAATAAGCGGAGGGGGTACGGGAGGACATATCTTCCCTGCCCTTTCCATCGCTAATAAACTGAAGGAAGTCAATCCCGACACCGAAATTCTTTTCGTCGGTGCAGAAGGAAGGATGGAGATGGAGAAGGTACCGGCAGCCGGATACAGGATAATCGGGCTGCCCATCGCCGGGCTGCAGAGGAAGCTGACACTCAGCAATCTTGCCCTGCCATTCAAGGTGATGAAAAGCATCAGGATGGCGCGCAGAACCTTGAAGGAATTCAAACCTGACATCGCAATCGGAGTTGGAGGTTACGCGAGCGCTCCCCTTCTTTGGGCAGCGGGACAGTTGGGGATTCCGACGCTGATTCAGGAGCAGAACGGATTTGCAGGACTGACAAACAAGATACTGGGAAAGAAGGCCAGGAGCATATGTGTGGCATACGAAGGGATGGAGAGGTTCTTCCCGGCTGAGAGAATCGTGCTGAGCGGAAATCCGATAAGGAAGGATATCGTACCTGCAACCGCGCAGATGAGAAAAGAAGGATATGATTTCTACGGTCTGGACCCGGAGAAAAGACATATATTCATCGTGGGAGGAAGCCTCGGAAGCAGGACCCTCAACGAGGCGATGCAGGGCTGGATTATGGACGGATGCCCTGGCGGGAAGGACATGGAGGTCATCTGGCAGTGCGGAAAATACTACAGGCCTTCAGTGGACAGGTTCATGGAGGAGATGAAATCAGCCGGCAAGGACGTATCATGGATCCGCCACTCGGACTTCATACAGAGGATGGATCTGGCATATGCTGTGGCTGATGTGGTGATATCACGTTCGGGAGCAAGTTCAGTGTCGGAATTGTGTGCCGCCCACAAGGCGACCATATTCGTACCTTCCCCAAATGTGACTGAAGACCACCAGACCCATAATGCCATGGCCCTCGTGAACAAGGAGGCCGCCCTCATAGTCAGGGACGCAGAAGCAAGGGAGAAACTGATGGAAACTGCCTGCGGGCTGCTGGAAGACACGGAGAAGATTGCCAGACTGGAGAAGAACATCTCGGAACTGGCACTGCGTGATGCCGCAATGACCATAGTGGACGAAATTTACAGAATACTGGAATAATTTCTAAGACATCAATTACAGAAAGGATATGACACATATATATTTCATAGGAATCGGCGGAATCGGAATGAGTGCCATAGCAAGGTACTACAACGCCAAGGGGTACAAGGTCAGCGGATACGACAAGACACCTTCCCCTCTGACTCACGAACTTGAGTCAGAAGGAATCGAAGTGCATTATGAAGACAACATCGACTTCATTCCGAAGGATGTTGCTGAAACTCTGGTGGTGTACACTCCGGCTATTCCTGCAGATATGGGTGAACTTGTATATGTCAAGGAAAACGGCTACAGGGTGGTCAAGAGGTCCAAGATGCTGGGAGAGATCTCCGAGGGTCAGAGGTGCATGGCAGTGGCAGGAACCCATGGCAAGACCACCACAAGCACGATGACAAGCCATCTTTTCATGGACTCCGGAGAGGGATGTTCAGCCTTTCTGGGAGGAATATCGAAGAACTACGGCACCAACCTGCTCATAAGTCCCAATGACGTCATTGTGGCCGAGGCAGACGAGTTCGACAGGTCGTTCCTCCAGCTTTTCCCGGAAATCGCAGTCATCACCTCGATGGACGCAGACCATCTGGACATATACGGAGATGCAGAGCACGTACAGGAGGCATTCAAGGCTTTCGCCTCCCAGGTGAGCGGGACCGTGATCATCAGGCATGGACTTGACATTACGCCAAAGGACACTTCCGCACGCATATTGACATATTCATTCGGTAATCCTGAGGCGGACTTCCATGCCGAGCCGCTTGAGGACGGGCATTTCAACCTCCATTATCCCGGCGGTGTGATCGAGGACTGCGTGGTGGGAATCCCAGGCTGGGTGAATGTGGAGAATGCGACTGCCGCGTCAGCCATTGCGCTCACATATGGAATCGCACCGGAAAAGATAAGGAAGGCACTGGCCTGCTTCAGCGGAGTCAAGAGAAGATTCGACATCCAGGTGAAGAAGCCGGGATGCGTATACATAGACGACTATGCCCATCATCCTCAAGAGATTACGGCGGCTCTGAGTTCCATAAGGAAATCATATCCTGAATCCCGGCTTACAGCCGTATTCCAGCCGCACCTGTATACGAGAACAAGAGATTTTGCTCCGGAATTCGCCAAGGCGCTCAGTCTTGCGGACAAGGTCATCCTTCTGGACATATATCCAGCACGCGAACTTCCGATTCCTGGCGTTACGTCGGAGATCATATTCAAGGACATCACTGCCGGAAAGGTACTTCTCAAGAGAAGCGAGCTCATGGATTATCTGAAGGATGAGCCGGTGGAGGTGCTGGCTACATTAGGAGCAGGAGACATCGACAGGTTCGTGGGTGAAATAGCCCGAATGCTTGAAAACAGATGAAGAAGATACTGAAATATATTCTCGTGACACTACTCGCAGTCATTCTTGCGGGATGTCTGGTCGTATCGTATATCGCCGGCATCAGATCACGCAAGCCTCTGATCTGCAAGGGCATCAGGATTGAAATACTGGACAGCACCGAGAATGGTTTCGTAAGCGCATCAGATGTCAGAAGATTCATAGACCGGAGTTACGGCATTGTGATCGGAGAGCCTCTGGACAGCATAGACCTGACAAAGATCGAGCATATCGTGGACAGCAGGAGCGCAGTCCGAAAGAGCCAGGCCTTCGTTACCAGGGACAGCCTGCTCAATATAAAGGTGACACAGAGAAGACCGGTGGTAAGATTCCAGAAGAGGGACGGGGGTTTCTATGCCGACGCGGACGGATATATATTTCCGCTTCAGAACACATATGCTTCCCATGTCCAGATTGTGGATGGGAATATCCCGCTTGCAGCCAACAGCGGATACAAAGGGGATATCGCAGACCCGGAGGAGAAGGAATGGTTCAGAAAGGTCATGAATGTGATCAACCATATGGAAGGCAGCAAGGTGTGGAAAGGGAAGATCGTGCAGATCTCGGTGGACGGAAAAGGCGAACTGGTCCTTATCCCGAGGGAAGGGAACGAGAGGTTCCTTTTCGGGCAGCCGAACTCGCTGGAGGAGAAGTTCATGAAGATGGAGAAGTACTATACGACCATCGTCCCTGAGAAAGGGGCTGACCGCTACAGGACAGTGGATGTCAGATTTGAAGGACAGATTGTATGCAGATGATAAAATTCGCAAATGCGAAAGACCTTATATCTGAGACCTTTAGGTCGAAAGTAAGTCCCCTTTCCGAGAAAGGGGATTTAGGGGATAGGTAACGTAAACAAAAGAAAGTGCGGTGGGAATAAGTTTCGCAAGTCTCACCAATCTTCGAATAATCAACAACTTATCACTTGCGAAACTTGAGTAAAGATATATGGAAATGACAGATAAACACATTGTGGCAATAGACCTGGGCACATCCAAGATAGCCCTGACCGTGGCGAAGGTCAACGGTAAGGATGTGCAGATAGTTTATTACAAGGAGACCCCGTCTGCAGGAATCCGCTACAGCGGCGTCTTCAATGCAAGCCATGTGACAGGACCGCTCACAGAGGCTGTACGTGAGGCCGAAGAAAGTCTTGGAATCAAGATCACACAGGCAGTGGTGGGAATGTCGAGATATCCGGTCCGCCAGGAGAGCAATACGGGAAAGATCGAAGACAGAGGCTTCGGAACGGATATAACCGTGGAGGACATCGCTGCCCTGAAGAGCTTTGCCCAAGATTCATACCCTCTGGCAGACCCGGGCAAGGAGGCAATCTACGGTGCTGTGGCCCAGTCATTCTCAGACGGAGAGAACTTCCAGCTCATCGAGAGCGACATAATCGGAATGGCAAGTGATGTGCTGGAGGGCAATTTCAAGATATTCATCGGAAAGAAGAACGACATCACCCAGATGGACCGTGCCATGGACAAGGCTGGTCTATCGGCTGCGCGCAAGTTCTTCACAGCCGATTCCACAGCCAATGCCGTTCTTGAATATTCAGAAATGGAGAACGGAGTGGCACTCATCGATTTCGGCGCAGGCTGCACATCGGTATCCATATATCATGGGAACATAATGCGTCACTATGCCTCCATCCCGTTCGGGGGCAAGAATATCACCGACGACATCAAGAGAGAGTGTCAGATATCAGAAAGGCTTGCTGAAAACATAAAGATGGCCTTCGGAGCATGTATGCCTGACAGACTCCAGAGTCTGAGCGAAAAGATAATACATATAAGAAGCAACAGCACTGAACCTGACAAGCAGCTTCCTGTGAAATATCTTTCTGAGATCATCACGGCCAGAGTGGAGGAAATCATGACAGCCATCTTATATGAAATCCAGGAAAGCGGATTCGCCGACATGCTCAGAAGCGGAATCGTGGTGACAGGAGGAAGTGCTCAGATCCCTAATCTGGGAAGTTTCATCAACGAACTGTCCGGATTCAGGGTAAGGACAGGTTATCCTCGAAGATTCTTCTCATGTCAGGGATGCGACGGACTCGGGGAGACAAGCGCAGCAACAAGCGTGGGACTCATCCTCGCGGCAAACGAACAGTCTGAACTCAATTGTGCACTGCCTAAGGGAGAGGAGATAATCGAAACCGGGGCAAGCGAGGCAGACACCCCTGACGGCATGCTCTTCTCTGACAAGGCTATGGAAGGAGTGGAAGTGGCAGAAACCGAGACCAGGGAGAGCGGAAAGTCGAAGGAGAAGGCCAGGAAACCTCAAAAGCCGACTGTGACATGGGGCAGGAAGGTCAGTGACTTCGTAGGAAACATCTTCGACACAGTTATGAACGACATGGACAGCGAAAACTAAGATTATGGAAGGATATATCGACGGCATTGACCTCACCCCTACCGACTGGGTGACGGCAGATTCAATAATAAAAGTGATCGGAGTGGGCGGCGGCGGATGCAACGCAGTCAACTACATGTATAACCAGAGAATCGAAGGATGTACCTTCGTGGTGTGCAACACGGATTCTCAGGCCCTTGAAAAATGCGATGTTCCCATCAAGATCCAGCTCGGAGAAGGTCTGGGAGCGGGTACCAACCCTACGGAGGGCAGAAACGCCGCTCTGAATTCGCAGGATGAGATCGCAGCCAAGGTACTGGACAACAACACCGACATGCTTTTCATCACGGCGGGAATGGGTGGCGGTACCGGAACAGGTGCGGCCCCTGTGATAGCTGCCATGGCCAAGAAGAAGGGCATCCTCACTGTGGGTGTCGTGACGATTCCATTCAGGAATCAGGGCAATGAAACAATGTCCAAGGCCATCGACGGCATCAATGAGCTGGAAAAGAACGTGGACAGCCTTCTGATAATCGATAACGAGAAGCTGTTCGACTTCTACGGAGACCTGCTGCTTCAGGAAGCCTTCCCGAAAGCTGACGAGGTCCTTGCAACTGCAGTTCGCGGAATCACTGAGATAATAAAGAAACGAGGCTATATCAATGTGGACTTCAAGGACGTGAAGACCATGATGAAGAACAGCGGCATGGCCTTGATGGGATGTGGAACCGGAACCGGGGAAAACAGAATTGAAGATGCAGTGCGAAATGCGCTGGAATCGCCACTCCTGAACGATTTTGACCTGACCACGGCGAAGAATGTCCTGGTAAACATCACAGTGGGAATGAACGAGCAGGGAATGACGATGACCGAACTGGGTCGCGTGAGCCAGCTCATCAAGGAATACACCGGCAAGGCCAACAACTTCAAGAGCGGAATCGTGTATGAAGAGGATCCGGAATTCGGGGACAGGGTGAACATCACAGTTATAGCCACAGGATTCAGGATGAGCATGCTCCTGCCGATGAACGACCTTGGAAACATAATCACGATAGACAGCGACTTCGTATATGACAAGGCTGCCTCTGCTTCGGAAGGCGGGATCGAACTTCCTGAAATCCGCAGTCAGAAGATTGGATACAACAATGCCGACATCCGCAAGAAACTCATATTCGAAGACGGAACCCGCCCGGCACTGCTTGTGACGGAAGGACAGGACAAGAGCGAGCTGGAGAATACAGCCGCCATCAGAAGAAAGACATCAGGTGCAGGAAAGCGAGAGGAATAGGATTTTTTGTATATTTGCGCCCGGTTCGTCAAATCACCGGACTGATTAAAGAATAATGACAATGGAAAGAAAGACAAGAGTTCGTTTTGCACCGTCTCCAACAGGCCCGCTTCATATGGGCGGAGTCAGGACTGCACTCTATAACTATCTCTTCGCGAAACAGCGCGGAGGAGACTTCATCATCAGAATCGAGGACACCGATTCACAGAGATTTGTCCCTGGAGCCGAGAAATATATAATCGAAGCCCTGAACTGGTGCGGCATCATCCCTGACGAGGGTGTTGATGCAGAAGGAAATATTGTGGAGACCGCTTCAGAGCGTCATCCGCATGCCCCTTACAGACAGAGCCAGAGAAAGCCTCTCTACCGTCAGTATGCAGAGCAGCTTGTTGCGGCAGGTCATGCATATTACGCGTTCGACACCGCCGAGGAGCTGGGAGCCAAGCGCGCTGAAATGGAGGCGGCAGGACAGACATTCATCTATGGTCAGACCACAAGAATGGGTCTTCGCAACTCACTCTCCATTCCTGAAGCAGAGTGGAAGGAACTTCTTCAGACACGCACCGACTGGACAATCCGCTTCAAGATGCCTGAGGACAGGGTCGTGAAGATGGACGACCTGATCCGCGGTCATGTGGAGGTGAACACATCGACTCTCGACGACAAGGTGCTCTGGAAAAGGGCTGACGAACTGCCTACATATCATCTTGCAAACATAGTCGACGACCACCTGATGGAGATCACAGAGGTTATCCGAGGAGAGGAGTGGCTTCCGTCGCTTCCGCTTCACTACCTCCTCTACGAAGCCTTCGGATGGACTGACACACAGCCTCGTTTCGCACATCTGTCCCTCCTTCTGAAGCCTGACGGAAAGGGCAAGCTCAGCAAGCGCGACGGTGACCGCCTCGGTTTCCCTGTCTTCCCTCTCAAATGGGTGAACGCCGAGGGCGAAGTGTCACGTGGATACCGTGAGGACGGATATTTCCCTGAAGCTTTCGTGAACCTTCTGGCAATGCTCGGATGGAATCCGGGAACAGAACAGGAACTCTTCTCACTTGAAGAGCTTGTCGGAGCATTTTCACTTGAGAGAGTGGTCAAGTCAGGAGCACGCTTCAATGCAGAAAAGGCAAAATGGTACAACAAGGAGTATCTCCGCATGAAGCCTGTGGAGGAACTTGCTTCACAGTTCATTCCTGTGCTCGAGTCACACGGCCTCCAGATCGTGGACTGCCCGGCATGCGCCCTCACTGCCGGTTCCGAGATGACTGTAAACGGAGCTGACTTCGAGAACAGGATATTCTCACGTCAGTATGTGGAAAGAATCGTGGCTCTGATTCAGGAAAGGGCGACATTCGTTGCAGACTTCTGGGACATCGCTCCATACCTCTTCGTGGCTCCTGCCGCATTCGTGGAGAAGGATGCCGCAAAGTTCTGGAAGGAAGAGAACTATACCCTTGCCCTCAAGGTGGCCGACTTCATCCTCGGATTCGAAGGAGAATTTACCAAGGCAGCCCTTGAAGGACCGCTTGAAGAATATATCCGCAGCAACGAATGGCCTATGGGCAAGGTGATGAACTGCCTCAGACTCGCAATGGTCGGCGGATCTAACGGTCTTGGAATCGCAGACATCGTGACCCTTATCGGCAAGAAGGAGTTCGCGAAGAGAATCGACTTCATCAAGAACACGCTCGGCTGCTAACCGATACATTATTCTGGAAAGTCGGAGAGAAGGTCTATCTTTTCTCCGACTTTTTCTTTATCCTGCTTCGATAAATCTCGACACCTATCAATATCCAGCACAACACTGATAATATGATAGAAATGACTGATGACGGATGCATAATCTATATACCATTTTTATAGTAGAACAATCCCAAAACCAATGTACTTACTGCTATAACTACTCCGATAGTGTAGGTCATGAAAATAGAGCCAGACATATCATTAAAGAATAATCTCCAAATCGCTTTTTGACTGAATGGTTCTTCTTCCCGTTACTCATCACAAAAATAAATTAAATTCAACAAACCTCAAAATCAAGCGCTCCGGTGCAAAGAAAGAATATATCTGCCGGAAAAGTGTTGTTTTTGATGAAAGACAACAAAGTTTTTCTTTTTTTTATTGAAATTTCTTTTTTTTAGCCTGCGTCAGGCTTATCTTTGCGTCCAAAATCAACATTTCGGATATGAAGATCGGAATATGCAACGACCACGCTGGCGTGGAATACAAGAACAGACTTGTGGAATATCTCACAGGAAAGGGCTATGAGATGGTAAATTTCGGCACTGACACTACATCAAGCATGGACTATCCTGACGTGGCTCATCCTCTGGCAACTGCAGTTGAGAATGGCGAAGTGGAACTTGGAATTGCATTCTGTGGCACAGGAAACGGAATGGCGATGGCTCTCAACAAGCACGAGGGCATACGCGCAGGACTATGCTGGTCTGTCGAAATCGGCAAACTCATCAAGCAGCACAACAACGCCAATATCCTCGTCATGCCGGCTCGATTCATTCCGTTTGAGACAGTCATCGAAATCTGCGATGCATGGCTCAATGAAGAATTCGAGGGGGGACGTCATCAGGGACGCATAGACAAGATACCTTGTAAACAATAAGACTTGGAAGCATTGATACTGACTCCGGATTCTCCGACCCTTTCAAGGAACATAGAGGATTATCCGGAAGGGATTATAATCCCGATAGACAAACCATACAGATGGACATCGGCGGACGTGATCAGAAAGGTCAAGTACGCCGCTATCCGTCATTTCGGGAAGAAGAACCTCAAGGTGGGTCATGCCGGCACCCTTGACCCGCTGGCAACAGGAGTTCTTCTGGTGTGCATAGGCAAGGCGACAAAACTGGCCGAGGCACTTCAGTCGCACGACAAGGAATATGTCGCCGGAGTTACCTTCGGTGCCACCACTCCGTCATATGACCTGGAAAAGGAGATTGACAGGTTCTTCCCGTATGACCATATAACCTACGGATCTGTTGCCGAGGCTCTGCCCGGCTTCATAGGAGAGCAGGACCAGATCGCTCCCCTCTTCTCTGCCAAATCAGTGGACGGAGTCAGGGCATACGAACTGGCCCGCAGGCTGTATAAGGCCTCCGTCAGAGGAGAGGTGATCACAACCCCCGCCCCGTCTGACGACGGACACCCCGTAGATGGCATGTCACAGCCCACCTCACCTATCTCTGAGGCAAGCCTTGACGAGACAGCCAGAGAACTTATCAGGGTATCAAAGATCAATATTACTGAATTGGAGCTGATTGAATTCACCTCTGGTCTCAGTAGTCCGGAAAGCGGACTGGGTAGAGGGGGAGAAAACCCTGCTACCCCCCTGGCCGCAGGGGGAGGGACCCGCTCCGAAGGAGTGGGAGGGGTTGTTTTCTCCCCCTCTACCCAGTCCGCTTCGAACAGAATCAATGTCACGGATAACTCTGCATTAGGACTGCCACGAGCAGTTATCCGCATGGCATGCAGCAAAGGAACATATGTCAGAGCCTTTGCACGTGATCTGGGAGAGAAGTTGGGCAGCGGAGCACATCTGGACTCACTTCAGAGGAGCCGCAGCGGAGAATTTCGCGTGGAGAACGCCCTGACAGTAGACCAGGCCATCGCTCTCCTCGCCTCACCCTCAACACTCAACTAACTATCCCTCAACGCATTACACCAAATCGCCTGCGTCATTTGCCGCAGGCGTGTTCCCGTAAAACGCTGATACACAACGGAATAGCAACAAAGATGCAGAAACCGACAGGAACATACTCATACAGGAATATATGGAGAGTTGCATACCCCATCCTGATCAGTCTGGTGATGGAACAGATGATCGGTCTGACTGACACAGCCTTTCTTGGAAGGGTCGGTGAGATAGAACTGGGAGCCTCTGCCATAGCCATCGTATATTATATGGTCCTGTTCATGATCGGCTTCGGTTTCAGTCTCGGTGCACAGATAATCATCGGCAGGAGAAACGGAGAAGGAAGATTCTCCGAAACCGGAAAAGTGTTCTGGAACGGTATATATTTCCTGTTAGGCCTCTCCGTGGTGATCATTGCCGGTTCGGAACTGCTTTCGCCTTGGCTGATGAAGCTCATGGTTTCATCCGAAGACATATATACTGCTGCCCTAAGTTATGTACGCTGGCGCCTGCCGGGAATGGTCTTCGCTTTCATGACTGCAATGTACCGTGCCTTCTATGTGGGCACGACCCAAACCAAGACCCTGACTCTCAACTCAGTAGTCATGGTCCTCTCCAACATTGTGTTCAACTGGATACTGATATTCGGAAAGTTCGGCCTTCCGGCTTTGGGAATCACAGGAGCCGCGATAGGATCCAGTCTTGCCGAACTCGTTTCCCTCATATTTTTCGTCGCATATACAAGGCTGAGGTGCGACCGTAGGAAGTACGGACTTGAAAAGGCTGCCGGATTTGATGCAGGCGAGCTTAAGAACATGATGCCCGTGTGTTCATGGACCATGATCCAGAACACCATATCCGTATGCACCTGGTTCATATTCTTCCTGTTCATAGAGCATCTGGGAGAACGTGCCCTTGCCGTCTCCAACATCACACGTGGAGTTTCAGGCCTGCTATGGGTGGTGCTTCAGGCATTTGCAGCAACATGCAGCACACTGGTCAGCAACATGATAGGAGAAGGGCACCAGGACAAGGTCATGTCTCTGGTCAAGAGAATCCTGAAACTTTCATATGGGATAGTCAGCGTCATGATAATACTCTTCTGCATGTTTCCTCAGGCGCTGGCACGCATATACACAGACATTCCTGACCTTGTAACCGCCTCTGTCCCGGCCATGGTGGTCATGTGCACCTCATATTTCATCAACGTGGGAGGACAGGTATTCTTTCTTGCTGTTTCGGGAACGGGAAGCACAAAGACAGCCTTCCGTCTGGAACTTATAGCTCTATTCGTATATATGGTATACTGCTATGTGATCATCAGTGTTCAGAAGGCAGATGTCGCCATATGCTGGACCGCCGAGCATGTATATGCGGGAGTGCTGCTGATCTGCAGCTGGTGGTATATGAGAAGCGGACGCTGGAAGAACAGAAGGATATGACACGTCTACAGAAGACGATGCTGTTTTATTTCCTTGGACATCACATAATCCAGCGGATACCTGGCTTTCGAAAGAGCCGCCCTCTGAGCCAGTTTCAAGGCAAGCGGATCCTTATCCTCCATTAGTTTCAGGAGATTATCGGTGCAGACATGCTCCAGCAACAGATGAAAGGGCTGTCCATGATCGTGGTGACGCAGGTGACAGAGTTCATGAAGGAGTATATAATCCTGCAGCACCCGTGGCAGGCGCACAATATTCAGATTCAGGTTTATGTTGTTCCTGGTCGAACAGCTGCCCCAGTTTGTGGCGTTGTGCTTGATGGTCACCTTGTTATACTCAAAACCATATCGTGCTGCCAGTTCAGCCAGCCTCGCAGGCAGTTCCCTTTTGGCCTGGTTCCTCAACTCCTCCACTTCCTTGGGATCGGCCGGTGTGTAATCCCCGTACTTCTCCCTCTGCCTGGCCATGATGTCCAGCACCCAGTCCCGTTTCAGCATGAAAAACGCCTCGGCAGCCAGATAGGGCACCATATACGGCACAGTGACACTGACTCCCTTGACCGGATGCACACGTATGGAAATCCGTCTGGCCCCCTTACGCTTGCGAAAGAGGACATCCCCGATCTGCTGATATGTGAGCAACTTTTCCATTCATCATTTTAATGCGAAGATAGTCATATTTCCTCAATAAGTGAAAGGGGAAATATTTTCGGACAATAGATTGTTTTGTCGAATTTTATGATTATCTTTGCGCCCGCAAAATCCCGGAACTTCGGGACAATGGCAATAAAACATAATCATTAACCTCTTAATTTTTTCAAAAGATGGCTGAATATTTGGCACCAGAGAAAAAACAGGAGCTTTTCGAGAAGTACGGAAAGTCTAATACTGACACAGGTTCTCCAGAGAGCCAGGTGGCATTATTTTCCTACCGTATCGCTCACCTTACC
>JAFVVN010000035.1 GCA_017502125.1 Bacteroidales bacterium
ACAACAATCTTGAAATCGAACAGAAATACTGGACCATAGTCTCACTTCAGGACAAACTGGAGACAATTGAAAACGGATTTGAGTTGCTGGATACCCTTCAAAAAGATGTAGATGCGGCATACAGGGCCGGACTTGCCATAGAACGGAACCTTCTTGAATTAAGGCAGGAATACAATTCTCTTAAGGCACAGCGTTCAAAACTGATGAGCGGAATCCGTCTTGCAAAGATGGACCTGTTCAATATGGTGGGCATAAGGTACACCGTAGTCAGGATGCCATCTGAAGAAACTGTGCCGAACATCGATGACATTGTCCTCTCCGACAATCTCCCATATCTTCTGGAACCGTCCTACTATTATTATGATCCGGAAAATGCGCTTGCTTCCATGTCAGAATCAAAGCTACTGGAACTGTCCGTAAAGTCTCATGAACTCCAGAAGAAGATAATAAGGGCAGATGCCATGCCTCAGATCGGCATAGGTGCCACATATGGCTATGGAAGACTGGTAGGAGTGCCGAAACTTAGCGGAGGCGTATTTGCGAGTATCAGGATTCCTCTTTCTGACTGGGGAAAGGTAAGCCACAGGATGAAACAGGAGGAGGCTTTGAAGCAGAAGGCGATAAATGACAGAGAGTATCTTGAGAGTCAACTTATACTGCAATCCAGACAGCTTTGGGAAAACGTCATATCGTCTTGGGATATGCTTGAGATTGCAGAAGATGAACTGGAACTCAAAAGAATCATTTTGCATCAGGTGGAGATGGATCATGAAGCCGGAATGGCAACTCTGACAGACGTCCTTTCTGCTCAGAACGGACTTCGTACAGCAGCAACGGATCATCTTGATGCTCAGATCAATTACAACAATTCGGTCAGCAGGTACATAGCAATGAAAACCAGATGATACAGTTTGAAGAAAAGACCGTAAATATCCTAATCTTCAGAAGATGCCAGATTCATGAACTTGGCCATCAATCTGTCAATAGAGAATGTGGACAACGGTGGTGGTCCGTTCGGAGCTGTAATTGTGCGCGATGGCGAGGTTATCGCCACGGGCACAAACCGCGTGGTCCCGAACAACGATCCGACCGCACATGCAGAGCGTTCCATCAAGTGCGAACACTTCATGCACTCTGACGCTCTGCGTGCCTTCCGCAAATGGGAAGAGAAGGAAGACAAGGTGGAATACTGATCGGAATCCTGCCGACACTTACACAGACAAACGTTTCTGAAAAGTAGAAATTCTGAAATACTTATTCCGGATTACAATGATGTGTATAAGCCAAATGGCGAACAAACCTTCAGAAACTATGTGATATATGGTGGAATATGGCTTCTGAAGGTCGATGAACAGGCTTGCTATCCACAAGATCATATCAAGAGAAAAGACGATATCCCAATATTTCTCCTTATCTTCGAATTCCATCACATTATCGACTTCTTCATCAACCTTGACTATCGCAGAAGTCTTTATAAACGGAAAGACACTCTGTACGGTGACCTCATAAATCCCTTGTGGAATGTTGATGGTCACTGACGGAGTACGCATCAGCCCCAGCAACTGCCCTCCGATCAGAATCTTATGAGGCAGCATCGGGGTGAACTTCCGTTTCTTCTGTATGATTGTCAGCCTTGCCATATCGTCTGCAAATTTAGACAATTAATTCCATTGTCCGGATGTCAGTCAGATATTCCAAAGGAGTGTAGGATTGGTCTAAACTTCATCTACCGAAAAGAAGGGCAGGAAACTTGATGTAATAGATTCCATCAAATAGATGTACTCATTATTTTCATAGTTAGTTTTTATATAAGTCTCGTACCGGTGTGAACCGGAGCGGGACATTTCATTTTGATTACCTTCATTCATATTTATGAACCGAGGATTCGAATTTATCTGACTTACTAGACATTAGAAAGTAAGCCATTCAGTTCGGGGCTGTGTTATTAGAAGTTTGCTTCAATATATTTCAGAAGATCTGTAAAACTTTCGTGAGATAAGTTCAGAGCTCCACGAGGGGCTGTGTTCATACCATGCTCCAGCAGATGTGCAAGGCTAAGTCTGCTGGAGGTGGTTTCGGATATAAACTTGAGAAGTACGAAGCGATTATGCTCTTTAGATTTCTCAAAGTCAGTCTTATCTACGAAGAACTCTTCCTCGTGATCATAATGTGATCCATACTGAACATCATGTTCTTCCACTATCAGTTTATATTTAACGCAGCTGTCTGGGCTTGAACTGTAAATATAGACAATGTCTCCTTTCTGTAAGTGATAATATTGAGCCCAATATACGGCCCCATATTTTTCCAAACAGCCATCGAGGTTGAAGAACTTACTATTTGCTGGAAGCATCCATACCCTGACTTCGTCCCGATGAGGCGTGCATCGTGATGAAGATTTCTTATTATCGGAGACTCCTGTTACTGTGTCTTTGAATACCTCATCAATCTCTGCGTCATCTAATAAAAGAGCCACATCTTTGAAAATTTCCAAAGCCACCTCAGGAGAAACATTGAAGAACTCTCGGTTATTTCTGATACGCAGATTTGTAAATCTTTCGATGTAATGATGGATCAATTTTTCTGCCTTATCGTATTTAGCGGTCTTGAGAGTAGCATATATTTCAAAAGGAAGTGGAACTGCAGTGTTGTCGAGCTCCTTTGATCTGATATCCACGGGACGTGAACTCTTGCCAATCTTGACCCAGTCTTCCTTGAAACTTGGGTTTGTTAAAATATAGACATAACCTGCCTCTTTCATAAACTTGCTTTGTAAGGGTGATTTGCAAAGATACGAATTATCCGGATTAACTTGCGTGTTCCAAAGACAAATCCCATCTTTGCACTGAAAGATGTGCAAGTTCTTTGATAAACAAGTAGTTAAGGTGCGAAAAAGTGTAACCTGCGTGTAACCTTCAAATCCTTTCCCTTTGTAAAGGGCTGTATTTATGAGGGTTGAGATGTAAGAGTTCGAATCCCAAACGGTACTGACGGAGCTGAATTTGCAGAAATTTAGGTGTAACCTATTTTAGAGGCAGCGACCATTGGTTACGATTTGGATACCAGAATCCGGCTATTTTTTGGCGACTTTACCTGCTTTTTGTTAGACGGAAACAGGACATGAAACCGCCTCTAACTCTTTGATAATCGGAATAATAAAAAGAAAATGAGGCAGTTACGAAAACTGCCTCATTTATTTTCTGGTGATTCGGTTGGGATTCGAACCCAAGACCCACAGCTTAGAAGGCTGTTGCTCTATCCAACTGAGCTACCGAACCGATCCGTGTTTGCTTTTCGGGGGACCTGAGACCCACTGCTTGGGAGGCTGTTGCCTCGATGAGGGTGTCAAGATTCCGAAAGTGGCTGCAAAGGTAATAATTTTTTCTTGATATGCAAGTGGTTTTCTTTGAACAGGCTTGGAATGAAGGTCAGGCCTGACTCTTTTTCGCCATCATCTTTCCTGCTATCTCTATGCCGGTCACCAGGCTGAATCCTATCAGGGCGAAGATTACGGCACTCCAGATATGTGGCTCTGCCATCGGTGCATAGGTAGATACTGCTGCTTCCAGTGCGGCTTCCGCATTGGCGACCAGGGTCCCGGCAGTCTGGATGTCACCGCTTGCGGCGGCCATTTCCTCTGCCGTCTCTACAGCATCGGCCAGGGCGGCGGCTTCGGGGAACTGCGAGCAGACGATTGCTTCCTTGTTGCTCCAAGGCCACACCTTCACCAGTGAACCGATGATGAAGCCTGCCAGCACTATCAGGGTCTCCTTGTTCCAGCGGGCGAGCAGCCAGTGGAGGAATTTCGAGAATGAAATGATACCGACCACGGCTCCGACCATGAATACGCCCATAATCAGTAAGTTGGCTCCCACATCTTCTCCTGCCACAAGACTGGATATGCAGCCCATGATATATTGGTATTTTCCCAGAATCAGAAGTATGAAGCTTCCGGATATGCCGGGAAGTATCATGGCACAGATGGCGGTCGCTCCGCTCAGGAATATGAACCACAGCGCATCAGGGGTCTTGGTGGGTGAAAGTGTGCAGACCACGACTCCCAGCACGCACCCGAGAACCAGAAAAAGTCCGTCACGCCATCTCCAGCCTGAGATTCCGCGAAGGATGAAGATGGACGACGCCACGATCAGACCGAAGAAGAAGGCCCAGGTCTGGATAGGGAAGTCGCTCAGGAGTATCTGCATCAGTCCGGCCAGACCCACCACGCTCACGCCGATTCCGGCCACAAGCGCCAGAAGGAATGAACCGTTTATATGCTTCCAGAAGTCACGGAACCTGCCCTTGAACAGGAGTCTCACGGCCTCGGAGTCCACGCGGGCTATTGAGCCCACAAATTCGTCATAAATTCCCGTAATGAATGCTATCGTGCCTCCTGAAACGCCTGGGATCACATCAGCTGCTCCCATACAGGCACCTTTTACACTTACCAACAGGTAGTCTTTCAGTTTCCTCATGATGCTTTATTTGATTTTAGCCAGGAATTCTGTGATTTCCGCAAATATCTTCCTGGAGTCGGATCTCAGGTCTTCGTTACTGCTTCCTGAAACCACCAGGTCGTATGCATGTCCGTCAAACTCGTAGCGGCCCACCTTGAATCTGGCCCTTACGCATTTGCTCATGAATTCGATAGGGAAGTCACCGTTGCAGATCATGGATATGAACAGATCGCTCTTGTCCTCCATCAATGTGCTGACCTTGACTATGTTCGGGGTGCCTATCCAGTCAAGCCCCTTGCGGATGAATGTCTTGTCGATTGTCGTGAGGAGGAGTTCGTCCTTTCCCAGTCTTCGGAAGTCGAAGAAATATATGTTCACCTTGATTCCGCTGGCCTTTCCCCAGGCCATGATATCACTTTTCAGAAGTTCGAAACCGGCTTCCTCCACGTCTATCACGACATTTGCTGTGCGGATTTCCGACAATGGAATGATTCCGGTCGGCAGGGTGCTGGCATATTTGCGAAGTTTCCTTGTGCGGAAAAAGTCTTTAATGATGTCAAGCATAGTCCTATAGTGTATTTGCTGCGATGAGTTCCCTGATTTCCTTTTTGGCTGCCTTCCAGCGTGGTATGTCTATCTTGGTCCCGACCACTTCCACCACCTTGGCTGCAATGATCGATCCCACTTCTCCGCAGACCTTCAGCGGCATACCCAGCGAGTGGGCATATAGGAAACCTGCTGCATATGTGTCTCCAGCTCCGGTTGCATCCACCGGATTTGCCGGCCAAGCCTCGATGAAGTGGTATTCGTCTCCCTTCTTGACCATCGATCCGTCCTTTCCCACTTTCACTATGGCTATCTCGCAGTGGCGTGCGAGTTCGTCAAGTGCCTCGCGCGGCTCCAGCCCTGTGAATGCCTTGGCCTCGGTCTCGTTAGCGAAGACTATGTCCACATAGTTCTCCACAATGTCGTGCAGGAACACCTTGTTCGACTCCACCACATTGTATGAGGCCATGTCTATCGAAATCTTGCATCCAGCCTCCTTGGCCATCTCCACTGCGCGACGGATAGTCGCCTGGTTCTGAACCAGATATCCCTCAATATGGAAGTAGTCCCACCCCTCGAAATATTCCGGCTTCAGGTCCTCTGGAACGAGTTCCAGGGCTGCTCCCAGATACACGGCAAAGGTCCTTTCCGCATTAGGAGCCGTGATGAAGACCATCGCCCTGCCTGATGAGTGCACTCCCTTGAGAAGCACCGATTTGATTCCATACTGTGCCTGGTCGCTCTTGAACAGATGACCGAGGTCATCGTCTCCGACCTTTCCGATGAAGCCTGACTCCATTCCGAATATTGCGGTGCCTGTGATTGTGTTAGCTGCCGATCCTCCTGCCACGAGCTGCACACCCATCGGTTTGAGGGTCTGCCAGATCTTGTCTCCGGTCTCCATATCCACATGCTGCATGCTGCCACGCGGGAGGTGGTACTGCTTCAGGAACGTGTCGTCCGGAAGGACGGCCAATATGTCGGTCAGTGCGTTGCCGATGCCTAGAATTGATGCCATAAGGTTCAAGTTTATGATACAACCGAGCAAAGTTACTGAAAAATTCCGTATTTGCCGTTTTTTGGATAAATTTGCAGCCTGAATGGGTTTTGTTCAGGCAGCGCTGTGAGATATCTGGTCTTCCATGCGACGCGATGTCTGGAATATGAAATGGAATGAAACTGAATAAAATAATAAAATATATAGCATCCCTTGCCCTTGCAGTTCTTCTGCTGTGGGTTTCCTTCCGTGAGGTGGAGTGGAACGATTTCATCGAAGGCCTGAAGGGTTGCCGTTGGGGCTATGTCCTCCTTTCCATGGTGGCCGGCAGCATGGCATTCTGGGTCCGCGGTCTGCGCTGGCGTCGTCTTCTTCTGCCGATTGACGACAGCATAACCCGTCTGACCACCTTCAACGGCATCAATATCGGCAATATCTCCAACTATGTATTCCCCCGCATCGGTGAATTTGTCCGTTGCGGAGTCATCACCCGTCGTTCCGCCCCGGCAGACCTGTCCAATCCCTCCGTCAAAAAGGCCACATATGACAAGGTGCTCGGCACAGTGGTTCTGGAGCGCAGCTGGGAGCTTCTCGTGATGCTTCTGATGCTGGCGATTGTCGTTGTCGGAGGTTTCGAGCGCTTCGGAGATTTCTTCCTCGAGCAGATATGGGGTCCTATGGCGCAGAGCCTTGATTTCAGCATATGGTGGGTCGTTGCGGCTACTTTGGCGGCAGTTTCAGCAGGAATATATGCCATATATAGATACAGAGAATCCAATCGTTTCTGCACGAAGGTGTGGGGCATATTCAGTGGTCTCGGCCAAGGCTTTGCGAGCTGTCTGAACATGGATAAGAAGTGGCTGTTCTTTGCATATACGGCCCTGATATGGCTCCTGTACTGGCTCATGGCTGCGAGCACCATGTGGGCGGCGCCGTTCCTTGGCGACCTTGACCTGATCGATGCCCTCTTCCTCTCCTTGGTCGGCGGACTGGGATTTGCTGTTCCTGTTCCGGGAGGCATAGGTGCTTTTCATTTCATAATAAGCCTTACTCTGGCGACCATGTATGGAGTCCCGACGGAGCTGGGAATAGTCTATGCCACCCTCTCCCACACCTCTCAGGCCATCACCCAGATACTCTTCGGACTCGGGTCATATGCAAGTGAGGCCATAAGGAAGTGATGGCTCGACAGGCATCGGGCTCATTCTGTCTTCTGGCATCGGTTTTGTTAGGCAGGCTTCGAACTTAACAAAACATCATCCCATGAAAACTACAGTAAAACATCTCGCGGACAAACACCGTTTTGTCCTTACAGTAGAAGGTCATACGGCCTTCGTATCATATCTCCTGAGCGGAAATGCCCTGATCGTCGAGCACACCTTTGTTCCCAAACCTCTTCGAGGGAGGGGATTGGCCGAGCAGCTTGTCCGTGCCGCCTATGAATATGCTCACGAAAATGATCTCATATGCCAGGCGACCTGTTCCTATGCTGCATCGTGGCTTGCCTCGCAGAAACATTCTTCAGGTCGTGCCGTATGAAATCGTCTCTCCGAGAATTTTTGGCACGCTGTTTGCAATTTACTGATCACGGTTAGTTTAGTTGTTAATAATAGGGTTATAGTTCATCTTGAGCCGGTCGTGAGATCGGCTCTTGTTGTATAGTCCACTACCGTCAGGCAGCTTTTTGCCCAAAACTCTGCCTGTCACTCCGATTCGAGATTCCCGACCTGGTAGGAGATGGCAAGATGGGTCATCTACATTTCATTGGTAATCAATGCGTTACGATAATACGCCTGCGGCATATGCCACAGGCGTGTTGTCGTAATGTGCTGTGGGTCAAGCAATTGGTTATGCGCGTGGTTACAAGGTCAATCACAGACACTGTGTATTGCAGGTGAGCCATGAGATCTCCGATCTGACCGGGAACGGCAGCGGGAACGAATCCAGCCATGAAGATGCATAAAGATAGTGGCCTTCCGATTCACATCGGAAGGCCACCGCAATTCTAACCTAAAACTTAACCTATGAAAAAACTATTCGGTTAAGAGTATTTGCGAATACCGTGCCAAAGACTTCTCGACTTCGCTTGAAATGAAAAAATATTTCAAAAGGATATAAAGAATATATCATGTCGACCGAACAAGGCGATTGGAGACATCTTTATGGCAGATAATATTTATAGCAGATATGAGACTATGTCCCTTATGCCCTGTACTTCGATGATTCTTTCGCTTTCCGGCATATCCATCATTTCGTGGACCCAGACCACCTCGTGAGGTATATGGATGGCAGTTCCTCCGATTCCCACCACCGGAGCGATGTCCGACTTCACCGAATTGCCTATCATCAGAAGCCGGGATGGATCGATGTCGTTCTTTGTGCAGAGCTCGAGATAGTTCGTCTCGTCCTTGTTCTCCATAACCTCGCAGTGGTGGAAATATCCGGTGAGCCCAGACTGACGGTATTTGCCCATCTGCTCCGGCAGGTCTCCCTTCGTGGCGACGATGAGGCGATACTGTCCCTGAAGGGCCTTCAAAGTCTCCTCCACTCCTTCAATTATCTCTAACTTATGAAAAGCAAGGTCGGTGATGATCTTCTTGACCCCATAATATATATGGTCCGGCATATGACCCCCGCAAAGCTCCAGAGCGGCATCTGTCATGCCTATCATATAGGTCTTTGAACCGTAGCCGAACAGGGGAATGTTCTCCTCCTGCTTCTCCCACAGCATCTGCTGGACTCCTTCCGGAGAGGTGTAGTCCGCAAGGAGTCCGGTGAACTTTGCCTCCGCCTCCCTGAAGTATCTCTCGTTTTCCCAGAGTGTGTCGTCTGCATCAAAGAATATGTGCGTGAATTTCCCTTTCAGATTCATGGATTATTCTGCAGAAGTTGTGTCCTGTGAAACTGCGCTGGAATCAGCCTGAGCCGGTGGCTCGGGGAGTCCTATCTGTTTTACGGATATGATCATGACATCCTCATAAGGTCTGTCGTAGCGGTCTGTTGCCACTGTGGCTATCCTGTCTATTACATCCAGTCCCTCAATGACTTCGCCGAAGATGGTGTACTGTCCGTCCAGGTGCAGGCATGCGTTCTCGTCATGTACGATATAGAACTGAGAACCCGAAGAGGCTTTGCGCGGGTTGGCCATGTCGCCTTTGCGTGCAGCAGCCAGTGCACCCTTCTTGTGCCAGTATTCGTTCACGAACTCAGCAGGAACAGTATATCCCGGACCGCCCTGACCCCAGAGGTCGATCTGGGCTGTATCCCTTGAATAAGGGTCTCCTCCCTGGATCATGAATCCCTCGATAACCCTGTGGAAACGCATTCCGTCATAATATCCTTCCTCTACGAGTTTCTTGAAGTTGTCTCTGTGCTTCGGTGTCTTGCCATAAAGCTTGATCTTCATTGTTCCGTGGCTGGTAACCATCTCGAATTCAGGCTCCTGCATCTTCAGTGCTTCCATTTCCATTGCTGTTTTTGTGGAATCGTCCAGCTCGGCCGCCTTCCTGTTCCTGCCGCCTGAGCATGAGGTGAATGAGACTGCTGCCGATCCCATGGTTGCTAAAATGATTATTCCTAAAATTACTCTTTTCATAGTCATGAAATTTATATCCCGACAAAAATAACTATTTTTGCGGTGAATGTAAAGAATTCCCATGGCAAATCCCTTGAAACAACTGGCCGGACAGACCATGATATATGGTCTCAGCACCATTCTGGCCCGCATCATAAACTTCCTTTTCGTCCCGATCTACACGAGGCTTCTCTCTCCCGAAAACTACGGAGTGGTCACCGAGTTCATGGCATATATAGCCGTGCTTCAGGTGGTTCTGGTGCTGGGTCTTGAGACGGGATGCTTCCGTTTTGCGAATAAGGAAGGGGTGGACCCTCGAAAGGTGTATTCCAGCGCCTTCGTGACCGTGTTCTGTGTCAGCGTGACCTTCCTCGCACTGATGATTGCCTTCGCCGGCCCGATATCCTCGGCTCTTGGCTATGAGGGATACAGCTCCTGCATAATGTATATGGGTGGAATCCTGGCAATGGACGCAGTCACTGCCATTCTTTTTGCAAAGCTGCGCCAGGAGAACAAGGCCCTGAAGTTCGCCCTGATCAAGACGGCAAAGATCATAACCGAGACAGCTGCGAACCTGGTTCTTTTCCTTTGGGTACCAAGGCATTATGATGTGGTTCCTGACTTCAGCTTCGTCATTCTGGCCATCTTCATAAGCTGCATCGTCTGCACCCTTCTCTTCGTTCCTGACTTCCTGAAACTCAGCTTCAGACTGGATCCAAAGCTCATTCGTCAGATGCTGGCATATTCACTTCCTCTGATGGTTGCCGCCCTTCCGGGAGTGGTGAACGACTTCCTCGACAGGATTCTGTTCCGATATTTCGACACAAACGCCGAGGCCTGGCGTTCAAGCCTGGGACTCTATCAGGCGGCAGTCAAGCTGGCTGTGATAATGAACCTCTTCATCCAGATGTTCCGCTATGCGGCAGAGCCTTTCTTTTTCAGACGTGCCCGCGAGAAGGACTCGAAGAAACTCTATGCAGGTGTCCAGGAATATTTTACGGCCTTCTGCGGTCTGGTCTTTCTCGGAGTCATCCTGTATATAGACATCATAGCCCTCATCCTTGGTCCCCAGTTCCGTGAAGCCGTCGGTGTCGTTCCCATCATGCTCCTGTCCTACATGATTCTCGGCATGCTCTTCAACGTGTCGATGTGGTACAAGCTTTCCGGCAAGACTGATATGGCTATATGGATCACCCTCTCCGGCCTTGCCGTGACAGCCCTCGTGATAGTGCTGTTCATGCCGAAGTATTCCTACTGGGCAGCTGCCTACGGCCATCTTGCCAGCTATCTGGTCATGTTCGTCATAAGCGCTGTCCTTGGGGCAAAGTACTATCCGATCCCATACAGATGGGGCCGTCTTGCCGGAATATTCGTGGTTATGGGACTCGTCTATGGAGGCTCCCTCCTTCTTGATTCCGCCCTGTTCGACGGTGTGGCAGTGGGTACGGCAACAGCGGCACAACTCGCTGCGAAACTCGGGCTCCACACCCTCCTTCTCGCCGGTTATGCCGCTGTCACCTG
This sequence comes from Bacteroidales bacterium, assembly GCA_017502125.1. Taxonomy (GTDB): domain Bacteria; phylum Bacteroidota; class Bacteroidia; order Bacteroidales; family UBA932; genus Cryptobacteroides. Next base: position 11,096 of record JAFVVN010000035.1, read on the forward strand.
GTTTATGATCAGGAAGCAGTAACTACTTCACGACAATCTCGTCCACGAATACGAATCCTGGTCTGCCCTTGCCGCCGTGCCATTCAGGAAGAGCTTCGAGACAGCCTGCCACAACTTTGAGATATCTTGCTGATGTCTCCGGGAAGGTCAGGGTGTACTCGCGGCAGCCGTTGCCATCGTCATAGTTGCTGTCCACAGGATAGTCCTCGCGTGCCACTTCTGTGAACTCGTTTCCGTCCTCGGAAGTGAGTATGGCAAGATAGGTAGGTCCGAAGATATAGTCATATTTGAATACGAATGTGCTAAGGGTAACTGACTCATATTCAGTGTCTCCCATATCGATTACCGCCTCCATAGGCCCGTTGTACCATCCTGCGAAGTCTCCGCTGTTGTATGGACCTGCGCCTCTGAGACCGTCCGTGAGCATGTCAGGACAGGTGAACTTATAGTTCGGATGGGTCTCTGTGAGCGCCTCCACAGGACGCCCCATTGCCTTGTGGGACTTGAATGTCTTTTCATATGGCCTTGTTGCCTCACCCTTTCTGTAGCTCACCGCCTTCAGTGTGCAGTCCTCCCTGATCTCGACAGGAGAGGTGTAGACAGGGGAGTCCGGACCTGGCATGCTGCCGTCAAGAGTATAGTTCACCGGAGTGCTGCCCTGGGCGTCAAGCTCCACTTCCACACAGCCTTTCTCCCTGTTGATGCGTACGTTTCCACGGGTGTTGAATATATGTGTGGCGTAGTTGCATCCCATTGCATCGTACATGCTGCAGAACTCGTCTGCGCTCTCGCTGAACCTCTCCCAGTCCTTGTTCTCCGGCTGGCACCACTGCACCTCGCTGAGGGCTGCCATACGTGGCAGAAGCATATACTCAAGATGCTCATTTGTACTGATATACTCAGTCCAGAGGTTGGCCTGCACTCCGAGGATATGACTCTTTTCCTCATCAGTCATTCCGTCCGTGAACGGCTCATATGAGTAGCACTTCTCGATAGGAAGATATCCTCCGATGGCCAGAGGCTCGTTCTCCTTGTCCGTAGACTGATAATAGTCAAGATAGTAATATGTGTTAGGGGTCATGATGGCATCGTGCCCCATGCGGACAGCCTTGAGACCGCCGGCCACGCCTCTCCATGACATCACCACTGCATTGTCGGCCACATCCCCCTCAAGGATCTCATCCCAGCCGATGATCTTCTTTCCCTTTGTCTCAAGGAACTCGGTCATCCTCTTCATGACATAGCTCTGAAGGTAGTGCTCGGCCTGGAACTCATCATCTCCCTTGATTCCCAGCTCCTTGATCTTGGCCTGGCACTTAGGGCATTTCTCCCAACGCACCTTAGGACACTCGTCACCTCCGATGTGGAAATATTCTGAAGGGAAGAGGTCTGCCACCTCGGCAAGGATGTTCTCAAGGAATACCATGGTCTGCTCGTTTCCGGCGCAGAGAACGTCATCGGCGATTCCCCAGAGTCCCCATACGTCGTATGGACCGCCTGTACATCCATATTCAGGATAAGCGGCAAGAGCAGCCAGCATATGTCCCGGAAGGTCGATCTCAGGAATGATGTCGATTCCCTTGGCAGCGGCATATGCTATGATCTCGCGGATCTGGTCCTGAGTGAACCAGCATCCTTCTCCGTATGGAGTGCCGTCGAACTCATTGCTTTCAAAGATATGACCCACGATTGTCTGCTTTCTGACAGAGCCCACCTCGGTCAGCTTAGGGTACTTCTTGATCTCGATTCTCCATCCCTGGTCGTCAGTGAGGTGCCAGTGGAGTGTATTGAGCTTGTGAACCTCCATGATGTCGAGATATTTCTTCACCATATCCATGTCGAAGAAGTGGCGTGAAACGTCCATGTGCATGCCTCGGTAGCCGAATCTCGGAGCGTCGTTGATCACCGCGCACTGAAGCGTCCATGCCTGGTCTGCGGCAGGAGTAGTTCCGAATATCTGAGCGGGAAGCATCTGCTTGATGGTCTGGATGGCATAATTCACACCTCTGAGTGACGAGGCCTTCACAGTTGCTGCCTTAGGGGTGATCTTCAGGCTGTACGCCTCCTCCGGCATTGCTGGGTCGAGGGTGAAAACGAAACCCTCGCCGGCCTTGCCTTCCTCGACAACGCATTCGCTGCCGGACACGAGGGCCAGCCTCTCTGCAAATCCCTTGATGAGGTTCTGAGTGGCTTCGTCAAATCCCTCCGAGTAGTGGAAGGCGGCTCCCTGTGCATCGAAGGTGCCGGACTTGATTGTCACATCGTTTGGATAAGGAACCACGCTGAGGGTTTCCTGTGGGGCCGGGCAGCACGAAAAGAATGCTGCGGCAAGAGTTGAAAGTAATAGTGTCTTTTTCATATATGGAAATTGGTTTTCTATCCGAAAAGAATCATGATGAGCTGGGCTGAAATCACTCTCAGGAATATACCGGCAGGATATACGGTGGCATAGGCTACTGCCGGATCTTCACCCTCTGTGACAGGTCCCGTGAATTCAAGGGCAAACGGGTTGGCCATGCTTCCGCAGAGCATGCCGACATTGTCTGAATATCTGATCTTGAAGAATCGGGCAGAGGCAAATCCCACCAGAAGGACCGGAATCGTGGACAGACCGATGCTGATCAGCACCCATTTCAGTCCCTCGGCAGAGAACACTGCATCGAAGAATCCGTCGCCTGCGCTCAGACCCAGTCCTGCAAGGAAGATGGTGAGTCCGAACTGTCGCAGCATGAGGTTGGCGCTCTGGGTGGTGTATGTGGCAATATGGAATCTCGGGCCGAAGGCTCCCATGAGGATTCCGACTATGATCGGGCCTCCTGCGATTCCCAACTTGACAGGCATGCTCATTCCCGGAATTGCAAGAGGAATGCTTCCCAGCATGAGTCCGAGTATGATGCCTATGAATATCGAAAGGAGATTCGGAGTGTTGAGCTGCTTGGCCTCGTTGCCGAGCACGGCGCTGACATTGTCCACGGATCTGCCCTCTCCCACGATGGTCAGCTTGTCACCGAGCTGCAGCCTCAGATTGCGGGACGGCAGGAGGTCGATTCCGGCGCGGTTCACCCTTGTGATGTTTATTCCGTATGAGTTCCTCAGCTTGAGGTCTCCGAGTTTCACTCCGTTGTGCTGCGGTTTGGTGACCAGGATCTTTCGGGAGACAAGCTGGCTGTCTATCGCATTCCAGTCGATTCCTTTCTTGTTCCAGTCCACGTTTTCCTGCTGACCGAACATCACCCTTATCTTCTCCACGTCATTCCTGCTGGATATGACCATGATGTGCTCATCCTTCTCCAGCACTGTCTCGGAGGTCGGTATCATCACCTTCCCGTCCTTCCACACCCTTGAGATGACAAACTGACAGTCTGCTGTCTGTCTGACTTCCTGGATGGTTTTTCCGAATATTCCGGGGTTGGATATCCGATATTCGGATATGAATGTGTTGTCTGCTGCGTGAGTCTCACCCGCCTCGGTCTCCTTTGGAGCAAGGGCGGCCTTGAGGATTATGACAGAGAGTATCATGCCCACCAGTCCGAACGGATAGGCCACAGCGCAGGCCATGGCCATGCTGTTCGCCTGTTCCATCCCGTCCGGATACATCTGAAGCAAGGTCTGCTGTGCGGCTCCGAGCATAGGTGTGTTGGTCACTGCTCCTGCCAGGAGGCCGACTGTGTCGGAAAGAGATGTGCCGCAGGTCCAGTATATGCCCAGAGCCATGGCCGAGCCTGCGACAAGCAGAGCCAGAGCAAGCAGATTGAGTCTTATGCCGCCCTTCTTGAACGACGAAAAGAATCCGGGACCCACCTGAAGTCCGAGCGTATATATATACAGTATCAGTCCGAAATTCTGTGCTATGGCAAGCATCTGCGGATCCACCTTGATCCCGAAATGTCCCGCCACTATGCCGGCAAAGAATACGAAGGTTACTCCGAGGGAGACTCCGAACACCTTCACCTTGCCGAGGGCAAGTCCGGTGGCGCATATCAGGGACAGTACCATGACCGCCTGTGTAAATGTCTGTTGAGTGAATAGTTCAGTAAACCAGTTCATGAGGCTAATATAGCAAAAGTCCTGCAATTGCGCCCAATCCTATGATGGCGAACGGACCAATTTTCTTTAGATATAGGGCTATGAATGCCAGAATGCATATCACATAGCTTTTCCAGTCAATGAAATTCTCCGGTGTGGCAAGGCCGAGAGCGGCTGTTCCGATGAGTCCCAGCGTGGCTGGCTTCAGACCATCCATCACTCCTCGGAACAGATAATGGTTCTTCCATTTCTCATACATCTTGCAGAGCATGAGCACGATCAGGAATGACGGCAGAACCACGGCAAAAGTCGCTGTGAATGAACCCAGTATGCACATGAACTCCGATGCCCCCGTATTGGACAGCACCTCGTATCCGATGTATGTGGCAGAGTTGATTCCTATCGGTCCCGGAGTCATCTGGGAGATTGCGACGATGTCCGTGAAGGCTCCGTCACTTATCCACCCGTGGACTGTGACCACTTCATTCTGTATTAGTGAGAGCATGGCGTAGCCACCGCCTATGGTGAACATGCCTATCACAAAGAAAGTCAGGAAAAGCTCCATATATATCATATCATCCCCTCCTTACCTCTTTTGCGTTCATTCCACCAGCTGATGAACAGGGCCATTGCGATGACGCATATCAATATATATATAGGTGAAACCTTGAGGAAGCACACGAGGGTCATGGAGCCGATAACTATGAGCCATGACCACCATCTCATCTTCGTGGCTCTGATCATGTCGGTCATCGGCACTCCGATCAGGGCCACCACCACAGGTCTGATGCCTTTGAATGCCTTTATTATATATTCGTTGTCCTTGAATGTCGTGAAGAACATCGCCACGAGAAGTATGATCAGGAAAGGTGGAAGGCAGCTGGCTATAGTCGCCACGACACTTCCTTCAGTCCCGCGGAGCTTGTGACCTGTGAGAATGGATATGTTGACTGCGAATAGCCCTGGGGCCGTCTGGGCCAATGTTATTATATCCACAAAGTCTTCCTCATTAAGCCACTTCCTTTCCACAAGCTCGCTCTTGATGGCTGCAATCATAGGTATGCCGCCTCCGATGGTGAAGGCGCCTATCTTGCCGAAGACTAAAAATATCTGCCATAAACTGACCATGATGACCTTGTTTCTTGTGTTTTCACATGTTTTTGATGATATCGAGGACAAAATTAGAAAAATATTTCAAAAAAAAGTTGAAAAAATTTGGAGGTTTAAAAATAATGCGTACCTTTGCAGCCCGTTTGAGAGAAAACGGTCAGAAAGTTCATTGAAAAGATTGAAGGAAAGTACAAGAAGCAAGTACCGAGAAAAACAATTTATCGAGAAGCGTTAATTCTTTTTA
>JAFVVN010000006.1 GCA_017502125.1 Bacteroidales bacterium
AGGGGCTCGAACCCTGGACCCCAACATTAAGAGTGTCGTGCTCTACCAACTGAGCTAGGGAAGCGTTGCTTGAATTGCTTCAATATTTGTGGGGCTTTCGCCTTTGTGCTCCCCCAGGGGCTCGAACCCTGGACCCCAACATTAAGAGTGTCGTGCTCTACCAACTGAGCTAGGGAAGCAGTAATTTTCCGTGATTCGCTTGGGGCTCGAACCCAAGACCCCAACATTAAAAGTGTTGTGCTCTACCTACTGAGCTAGCGAATCAATCCGTGGTCATTCTTGGGTCTCAAATGAGTTCCTTTCGAATTGGGACTGCAAAGGTACATTTTTTTTCGTAGTCTGCAAATTTTTTCTCAAAAAAATCTGGGGTCTCCACATCAAAAAGCCTTTACATCCTCCCTTCCCTCCTGACTGCCTGAGAGGTGGGGAATCATGTGTTGACTCACATGCCGGATGTAAAGGCCGATCTGTTCAAGACTTCACTACAAGTCTCAGAAGGCTATACCAAGCTTGAAACCGAGGTTATTGATGCCTTTGAGATCATATGACTTGTTCTGATTGGTGGCGTAGCTGTAATAAGCTGCGACATGGAATCCGAAATCAGTCTTCTCAAATGGAAAGAATGTCATACCCACCTCGGGCGATATATAGAATCCCCAGTTGTCCTGCCTGCTGACAAATGTCGACATATAGGTGCTCTGAGTCGAGTATTCAGTACCGATTTTTGCCTCGACATAAGGCTGGAACATTCCTCTTGTGAATCTCATTCTCATTGTGGCACCGAAAGGCACTTGATAAAGTGACCTGTCAAGATCGGTGGTGAGAGCAGCCTGGTTCGCAAAGGTGTATGTCTCCTTCGGATGATACTCATTATTCGAATTGAAGCTGGCAAAGCCGCCGACTGCAAACAATGGAGTCAGATAATATCCGCCTTCGATGTAGGCTCCATAGCCCTGTGCACTCTTTGCAAAGGTGTTGCCCGGAGTTCCATTGAACTGCCATCCTCCATTGATATAATTCCTTTTACCCATCTGGGCATTGGCCTCGCCTGCAAAGAGCACAAGTGCCATCGAAGCTGCCAATATATATATAAACTTTTTCATATCATCTTTCTTTTATGAGTTATCTGTTTGCGGTTGTCTTTGCAAGATAAGGCGACTGGGCAAATGCCTGATCGACTGCTACCTTCATCCTTTCCACATCATTCTGCACGCTGTAACCGGCCGGACCTCCGATATAGCATGACCAGACTATGGTGAGAGGAGTGGTCTCTCTGGCGACCTCGGTAAGGTCAACCATATCCGCTATCAATGCGTTTGTCGTGTAGGTATAGGTCACAGGGTATGGATAATACCATCCGGTCCAGTTTCCCCAGTAGCCTGAAGGCCAATAGCCGGGATAATCAAGCCACCAATAAGGATCGTTGTCGTAGTAGTGGATGAATCTCTCGGTCTTGACGATGTATGTGAGCTGGATTCCCAGATCTGCATCAGGGTTAGACGGAGTGTATATGTATCCGAGTTTCTCCATATTGGTCCTGTATGCCTGAATCAATGCCAGGGCGTTGTTTGACTGTGAATACTGCGGTTTGTCGCTCTGACCGATGACGAGCAGGCTGTCTGCAATATCGAAGGTCTGGAAATCAGCAAAGTTCACATTTTTCGCAGGCTCTGTATAGACGAGGTATTCAGCATCTGCGTCCTGTGGATATGGTTCTTTGTGGCAAGCTGCTGCCAGAAGAGCCAATGTCGAGAAGAATAAAATCTTTTTCATCTTATATTCAATTTAAGTTCGTGACTATCTACAATGAGCTTCCTTCTATTACATTTGAATTCTCATATGGTACTATATTTCCGTCAAGCCATACTGTGTTGGAGTTGAAGTTCGGATATATGGTGGCCGATGCCCTGTTGGTACCAGGAACAATGAAGACATCCACCTGGGCGTTGATTCCCACACCCATGACATTGATGCTGTATGTTATCCTGCCCTTCTTGTCCTTCATGATCTGCTTGTCTGTTATCATACCGTCCACGGTGACGCCACCAAGACCATTTGGACCCGATGCAAAGTTGCTTGGGGATATCTGCACCACAGCCCTGTTACCCTTTACTGAAATGAAATTTGTATTGGAGTTGACGAATGTGGTCATTCCGTTCTTGAAGGTAACCTGGTCTGCTTCGAGGACGAAATCCTGATTACGCACAGCCGCCATAGCCTGAACTCCTGCAAGAGAATCTGCAAGTTCATTAAGTTCACGGCTATGCTCGGAGCGTGCTCTGAACTCTGCCATGTCCTTGTGCCATGCATCCATCCTCTGCTGGAAGTCTGAGCTGCGAGGCTTGGTTTGTGCGTTGATATCGGGGGCAATCACTGATAGCCCTGCGACGAAGACCGTTAAGGTCAGTAAGATTCGTTTCATATACTGTCAATTTTAAAAATTCCAAACACGACAAGGCAAAGGGCGCGCCAAACAAAATTCCCGTAATAAGAATTTTAGCCATCGGATTTCAAACGATATTTTGTAACTTTGTAAGTCATGAACCATAAAACGGACAGATATGGAGCGGATTGAAAGACTTTTCCCCAGATTTGATGCCAATGGCATAGAACTTATACGTAGGGCATATGCGATCGCAGAAAATGCCCTTAAGAATGATTTCAGAAGCAACGGTCGCCCTTTTATAGAACATCCGATTGCCGTGGCCCGCATTGCAGATGAGGAGATCGGTCTTTCGGCCGAGTGTATTGCGGCTGTCTTTCTTCATGAAAGCGCGAGATTCCATCCTGAAACAGATCTGAGCGGATTCGGACAGGACGTATATACCATCGTTGACGGACTGAACAAGATTTCAACCATCAATCCCCGAGACACCAGGCTTGAGGCTGAGAACTACAAAAGGCTGATAGTCTCTTACTCACGCGATCCCCGTGTGACTGTGCTCAAGATTGCAGACAGGCTTGAAGTAATGCGGTCCCTGGATATGTTTCCGAAGGCATCCCGTGAGCGTAAGGTACTGGAAACCATGATGCTGTACATACCTCTGGCACATCAGTTGGGCCTTTACAACATAAAGAGCGAGCTTGAGGACATATATTTCCGGCATGCGGATCCGGAACAATATAGAACCATAACCAACAAGCTTAGAAGTACGGAGAGGGACAGACAGAAGCTGATGACTCAGTTCATTGAACCGCTGAAGCAGAAATTGTCGGATGAGGGTATCAGCTACAAGCTCAAGGTCAGGACAAAGACAGCCCTTTCCATATACAGGAAGATGCAGAAGCAGAAGGTGCCTTTTGAAGGGGTGTTCGATGTGTTTGCAATCAGATTCATCATCGACTGCGAAGAAGACCGCTCAGTGGAGCACGCCCTTTGCTGGAAGGTCTTTTCCTATGTGACGGAAGAATATGAATCTGACACCAAGCGTCTTCGCGACTGGATATCCAATCCGAAACCAAACGGCTATGAGTCCCTGCATATCACCGTAAAAAATCGTGAAGAAAGCTATCTTGAGGTGCAGATCAGAACAAAGAGGATGGACGACATGGCAGAAAGCGGACTTGCATCCCACTGGTCCTACAAAGGGATCCGTCATGAAGCAACCCTCGACAAATGGCTTACGGCAGTCCGCAGAGCATTGGAGAGTCCACTCGGATCTGAGGGGGATCCTATGTCCGCATATTATGAAGATGAAGTCCATGAACTTCCGACAAAGGATGTGTTCGTGTTCACGCCGTCAGGGGAACTGCGTAAGCTGCAGGCCGGGGCGACTGTGCTGGACTTTGCCTTTGACATCCATACTAACCTCGGATTGAAATGCACGGGCGGAAAGGTCAACGGAAAGGTCGTCAGAATAAACGAGAAGCTCAAGACCGGAGATATAGTGGAGATCATGTCCGGCAAGAACCAGAAGCCTTCGTCCGACTGGATGAACATTGTTGTGACCACCAAGGCCAGAAACAAGATCCGCCAGAAACTCAGCGAAGCAGAGTTCCAGAAAGCCTCCGACGGCAAGGAATTACTCGGGAGACGTCTGAAAAACTGGAAAATGGAACTTGATGACGAAACCATGGCCACTATGCTGAAGAAACTTCAGTTCAAGACGGTCAATGCCTTCTATGCCGCAATCGGAAAAGAGGAGCTGGATATAGCTGACGTAAAGAATCTGATAACAGAGATTACCCAGGGAAGTGTTGAACAGCAGGTTGAGCAGGAGAAAAAGGCAGTCAGGACTGTAGTGCAGGAGAAGGGCAGCGATGACATACTGGTGATTGATGCCAGAAATGTGCGTGGAATAGACTATCGTATGGCAAAATGCTGCAATCCGGTCTTCGGTGATGATGTATTCGGTTTTGTGACCCGTACCGAGGGCATCAAGATACATCGTATGTCTTGCCCGAATGCTGCCAGACTTATGGACCTGTATCCATATAGAATCCAGAAGGTCAAATGGAGCGCAACCCCTAGCAGCGGTAACTTCCAGACTGGTCTGCGCGTAACCGCCGCCTTGGAACCGGCTGTCATCAATGAGATCATGGATATCATGAACTTATTCAGGACTTCGCTCAGGATGTTCAATGTGACGGAAAATGACCGTCAGGGGACATATGAAATCACAATGAAGATTGCAGTTCCAAGCAATCTCGAGCTTGACAAGGTGACATCGCAGATACGCAATCTGAAGAACGTTCTGAAGATAAGCAGAATATAAACGGAAACTAAAAATAAGACATGGACACAAAGATCAGCATAGATGAAAGGGTTGCAAGAGCCAAGAGACTGTTCAAGGAGGAAGGATATAACTGCTGCCAGGCGGTCGTATTGGCTTACAGCGACTTGTTTGGACTGGACGACACTACGGCAGCATCCCTGTCTTCAGGTTTCGGAGGAGGAATGGGACGCATGAGGGAAGTGTGTGGGAGCGTAAGTGGCATGATAATGTTGGCTGGTCTCATCTCACCGGCATGTGACCCGTCAGTCAAGGCGGACAGAACCAGGAACTACAGTCTCGTCCAGGAAGTTGCCGGAGAATTCAAGGTTCTGAACGGTTCCATCATCTGCAGGGAACTGCTTGGACTCTCGTCAAAATGTACATCTGACGGAAAACCCGTGGAATCCCCCGAGCCTTCGGAAAGGACGGAAGAGTACTATAGGAAACGTCCATGCGAGGAGTTGGTGGGAATTTCAGCCAAGATTATAGGCGAAAAGCTGATCAAGTATGTTAAGGATGAAAAATAATTTCTAAATTTGCGCGACCAAAACTATACAGATGGATTATAATAAAGCACACAAAGCCCACCCATGGCATGGAATCAGCCTTGGCAAAAATGTGCCGGATGAAGTAAGGGCCTTCATTGAAATCGTACCGACAGACACCGTGAAATATGAAGTGGACAAGGAATCCGGATATCTTTGTCTGGACCGACCTCAGAAATTCTCTAATATAGTGCCGTCACTTTATGGTTTCCTTCCTAAGACATACTGCGGACCGAAGATGGCAGAGCTCACCAACAAAGCTCTTGTTCGTCTTGACGTGGAAGGTGACGGTGACCCGCTTGATATATGCGTTCTCACAGAAAAGGATGTGACTCATGGTGATGTAATCGTCAACGCCCGTCCCATTGGAGGACTCCGTCTTTTGGACCACAACCAGGCAGATGACAAGATCATAGCAGTCCTCAAGAGCGATGCCGTTTATGGAATGATGACGGACATCGAACAGGTTCCGGTGGACATCATCCGCCGACTGATCCACTACTTCAGCACCTACAAGGATATTCCTGGAGAACACACCAGCCGAATGCAGTTCATAAGCATCTACGGCCCAGACGTTGCCAAAGATGTGATCCAGCGTTCTATGGAAGACTATCAGGATCTCATCGCCAGCAAATAAATTCCTCATACTACAATCGTCGCAGAAGAATCATTGGATTTTTCTGCGACGATTTTTTTCACTCTGTCTTTCCTGGAAGACAAAAACAGATTACTCTGCCTTTCCGTTTGAACCGAGTACGTTAACGATCTTGTGAATGTAGAGCTTCTTCATGTTGTCACGTGCAGGACCAAGGTACTTGCGTGGGTCGAACTCTGCAGGCTTGTTGGCGAACACCTCACGGATTGCTGCTGTCATTGCGAGACGTGAGTCAGAGTCGATATTGATCTTGCATACTGCAGACTCAGCTGCCTTGCGGAGCCAAGGCTCAGGAATTCCGATAGCTGCCTTGAGAGCACCACCGTACTTATTGATTGTAGCAACCTCCTCCTGTGGAACTGAAGAAGAACCGTGAAGAACGATAGGGAATCCAGGAAGCTCCTTCTCAACACCCTCGAGAACGTCGAATGCGAGCATTGGAGGTACGAGGAGACCTGTCTCAGGGTCAACTGTGCACTGCTCAGGAGTGAACTTGTATGCACCGTGTGAAGTTCCGATAGAGATGGCGAGAGAGTCGCAGCCTGTGCGTGACACGAAGTCAACAACCTCCTCAGGCTTTGTATATGTGTGGTGGTCTGAGCTTACCTCATCCTCAACACCTGCGAGGACTCCAAGCTCACCCTCAACTGTTACGTCGAACTGGTGTGCGTACTCAACAACCTTCTTTGTGAGAGCAACGTTCTCCTCATATGGGAGGTGTGAACCGTCGATCATAACTGAAGAGAAGCCCATGTCGATACAGCTCTTGCAAGTCTCGAATGAGTCACCGTGGTCGAGGTGAAGAACGATCTGAGGGTTCTCCCAACCAAGCTCCTTAGCATACTCTACAGCACCCTCTGCCATGTAGCGGAGAAGAGTCTGGTTTGCATACTGACGAGCACCCTTTGAAACCTGAAGGATAACTGGAGACTTTGTCTCAGCTGCTGCTGAGATGATAGCCTGGAGCTGCTCCATGTTGTTGAAGTTGAATGCTGGGATGGCATAGCCACCTTCGATAGCCTTAGCGAACATCTCCTTGGTGTTCACGAGGCCGAGTTCCTTGTAAGAAATCATAATCGTATAATTTTTTAAAAATCGTTTTCGTTAACACAAAATCTTGGCAAATTTAGTTATTTTTGCGGAATATTAAAAGAAATAATCAATGAACAATAAGGTTATAATCTTCTCTGCACCCTCGGGGGCCGGTAAAAGCACAATTGTCAACCACATTCTCAGTCTTCACCCTGAAATCGAATTTTCAATCTCTGCAACTTCACGCGCACCGCGCGGCGAGGAGAAGCATGGAGTGGAATACTATTTCTTTACAGCCGACGAATTCAGACAGATGATTGCCGAGGAGAAGTTTGTTGAGCATGAGGAGGTTTATCCCGGTTCATTCTACGGCACACTGAAGTCCGAGGTCGAGCGGATATGGGCGAAGGGTCATGTGATCATATTCGACATCGACGTTCAGGGAGGTGTAAATCTCAAGAGGATCTTCGGAGACCAGGCCCTGTCGGTGTTTATCCAGGCACCGTCTGTGGAAGTGCTTCGTCAGAGACTCGTGGGCCGTGGAACCGACACACAGGAGGCGATAGAGAGAAGGGTTGCCAAGGCACAGTCAGAAATGGAGTTCGCTGCCGGAAAGTTCGATCATGTTCTTGTGAACGACGACCTGGCGACGGCTTACGCTGAAGTGGAGAAGGTTGTAAACGACTTTTTGAGTGATAGCGCAAGTCTCTGACACTCAGCAACATAACCCACTCACCTCGACGTCCAAAGACAGCGAGCACTATACATTAAAATTCTGTTAATCAGTGGATTACAAATCACGCAACATAGCAGTATATAGCGGTTCTTTCAATCCCTTGCACATCGGTCATCTTGCGATCATCAGACATATGATCGAGGTGGCCGGTTTCGATATGGTGTATCTGATTGTCTCGCCGAAGAATCCCCTTAAGGACGGTATCAGCAGCGACAGCGGAAGGGAGAGGTATATGGCAGCTGTGGAGGCTGTGGAAAGAAGATTCCCCCACTCCGGTCTGTCGACCTCCGGTAGAAATGACAGCAAGGCAGTAGAGGCAAGGGTGAAGGTGGATGACATAGAACTGAATATGCCTGAGCCGCACTATACCATAAGGACACTCGACGCCCTGAAAGAACGGGAACCTGAAAACCGGTTCACCCTGGTAATGGGAGCGGACAATCTTGCCGACATCCGCCGCTGGCGCAACTACACACGCATTCTGAAGGAATACGCAGTGGCAGTATTCCCGCGTGAAGGTCATGATCTGACAGAAATAAAACAGGACCTCATGAAAGAAGATCCTGCATATAGAATCCAGATTCTTGACGCCGATATGGTGAACATTTCCTCGACTCAGATCCGCAGTGCCATAACAGTCGGAGAAGACATATCAAGATACCTGATGTAACCAGAGCGCATATGACCGGATCAATTCTGAAACTCATCGCATGCATTGCCATGCTTGTGGATCACATGGCTGCATTTCTTCCCGGTGACTTCATGAACATGAAGGATACGCTGTTCATGATCGGAGAGAGGGCTGTATCACTGCGGTTGATCATGAATTCCATAGGAAGAATCGCATTCCCCATCTTCGCCTTTCTGATAACTGAAGGATTCGTGCATACACATGACCGCAGAAAATATGGTCTCAGACTTCTGGCATTTGCTTTCATTTCTGAAATCCCGTGGAATCTGGCCAAGTCCGGTGAGCTTCTGTATCCCCGGCAGAACGTATTCTTCACCCTCCTGCTCGGTTATCTGGGATTATGCATGATCGAATATTTCAGGAATGACAGAAAAAAGATGGCAGGTGCCCTGGGACTGCTTTTCATTGCCTCCCTCCTCCTGCGCGCCGACTATGGCTCCTTCGGTTTCGGATTCATAATCCTTTTGTACATGCTGAGGGAACAGAAGTTCATAATGGCAGTGACTGCATGCTGCGTGCTGCCGAGCAGATGGATCGGTGGCGCCGGATTCATTCCGATCCTCATGTACAACGGCAAAAGAGGATTCTCAAAAGGAAAGTGGACAAAATATGCATTCTACATATTCTATCCACTTCATCTTCTTATCCTGTATCTTATCAGGACCTATATTCTGCTGTAATCTATTTTTTCACAAGTTCCCTGGCCTTCTCAAGAGCCGGAACGATGTGAGGGAAGATATGGTCCGGACCGATCTCAAGGTCCACTCCGAACTTCATCAGGGATTTATGTACCTTTTCAGTAACACCTGAAAGGATCACGGTCACTCCCCTCCTGTGAGTACGTTCACAAAGGTTGCGGAGGTTGTTGATTCCTGTCGAATCAATGAACGGCACCTTTCTCATACGGATTATTCTCACTTTTGTTCCCGGCTTCTTCATCTGTTCAAGTTCCTCGAAACGGCTTGCAAGGCCGAAGAAGAAAGGTCCGTCGATTTCATACACCTCGACTCCCGCAGGAATATCCAGACGGTCAGTATCCTCCATAGCTGCTTTTTCAGGGTCCTCAGTAGCAGCCACAAAGTCTTCCTGAAGCATCTTCACCTGAGATGTCTCCATCACACGACGCACGAAGAGCACGATTGCGAGGACGACACCCACCTCGATAGCCACGGTAAGGTCAACGATCACAGTGAGGAAGAATGTGAGCAGCAGCACTGCCACATCAGACTTGTCACCGCGAAGGAGATATTTGAATGTCCTCCACTCACTCATGTTGTACGCAACCTGAACGAGGATTGCCGCAAGGCATGAAAGAGGGATATACACAGCATACGGCATGAGGAAAAGGTAGATCAGCAACAGAACCACAGCATGGATGATTCCGGTCACCGGGCTCTTTCCGCCGTTGTTGATGCTGGCCATTGTCCTTGCAAGGGCTCCTGTCGCAGGAATACCTCCGAAAAGCGGAGTAACGATATTGGCGATACCCTGGCCTATGAGTTCGGTGTTCGCATGATGACGCTTTCCTGTCGCGCCGTCTGCAACCATTGCAGCAAGAAGAGACTCTATCGCGCAGAGGATAGCAATCGTAAATGCTGGCGAAACCAGCCCTTTGATGGTCTCGTAGTCAAACTCTGGAGCGACAGGCTTAGGCATCGGGAGTCCGTCAGCAAGTTCCGGGAACTTGGATCCGATGGTAGCCAGTTCCACGCCAGCAAACTCGTTCAGAAGAACTGAAGCCACAGTACCTATAATCAGAGCGATGAGCGATCCGGGAACCTTCTTGGTCACCTTACCCCAGCCGAAGCAGATCACAAGGCAGAGGATACTCATCACAAGTTCCACCCAGTCTATATGCGACACATTCTGGAAGTAGCATATCCACTGAGGGATAAAGCCAGCCGGCACTTCGAGGTCAAGAGGAAGTCCGAAGAAATCCTTCATCTGAGTCGAAAAGATGGTCAGTGCGATACCGCTGGTGAATCCGACAACTATCGGATACGGGATGTACTTGAAGATGACACCCATCTTGAACACTCCCATAAGCACGAGGAAGACTCCCGCCATGATGGTAGCGATGATGAGTCCCTGCATTCCATACTGACCGACTATTCCGGCGACTATGACAATGAATGCACCTGTAGGACCACCTATAAGGAAGTTGGAACCGCCGAAAAACGATATAAGGAATCCTGCAACTATCGCTGTAATAAGGCCCTGCTGAGGAGTGACACCACTTGCAATACCGAAGGCGATGGCGAGAGGGAGGGCGATTATTCCGACAATTACTCCGGCAATCAGATCGGATGTGAATGTCTTGCCGTCATAACCTCCTTTTCTGAACAGTCCAAAAAGCTTGGGCTGGAATACGTCATTTACATTAAAGTTAAGTTTCATACTGATAATTTTTACACTACTGCTTTTCTATATCCCTTTCATGAGTTCTCAAAGAAGGAGAAATGCACGTTTCCATATTTCCTTTCCTTGACAAAACGGGGATGGGATTCAAAATTATATTCTTCAGGATGCTCAAGAATGAGATAAGCTCCCGGATGAAGTATGTCACGAGCGAAGACCTTGTCCGGAATAGTAGCAAGATCTTCCAAAGCATATGGAGGGTCCGCAAAGATTATATCGAATTTCTCGCGGCATATCTCCAGGAACTCAAATACGTTGTGACGCACTACAGTGAGATTCTTCATTCCGAACTTTGCTGCCTGCGACTTTATAAAGTTGGCATGAAGCGGCAGCATCTCAACACAATATACCATCGAAGCCCCACGCGAAGCAAACTCATATGATATTGCTCCCGTGCCGCCAAACAGGTCCAATACCTGAAGCCCCTCCATCTCATATTCATTGTTCAGAATATTGAAGAGTCCCTCCTTGGCAAAATCCGTAGTTGGGCGTGCCTTATACCCTTGCGGCGGAAGGATGGTCTTGCCTTTAAGTCTACCTCCGATTATCCTCATGGCATCAAGTCTTTATATATGGTCGACCTTGCTGAAGTAACGATACAGCGACATTTCCTGCTCTGCATCGAGAGGAGTACGGAACGTGATGGTCGAGACCTCAGGATTAAGCTGAAGACGCTTCATCACCATAAAGATGAAATACTCAGCAGTCGTAAAGTCCTGAGCCTTGAAAGAATTGCAAAGCATAAGATTACTGCCTTGTGCCACAGCAAGATAAAGGACACCATCAGCATACGATGCAAGTATCTTGTTATGTTCTTCCAATGACGGCAGACTCCTCAACATATAATAGATTTCAGGATGAGGCCTGGACTTGGTTCCATCCGAAAGAAGCACAGTCTCTGAAATCACCTGAGCGAGATCACCTGCAGAAAGTGGCGAATATATAAGGACTGCACCATACTCCGGAACGTCAACAGTCTCCACCGCATCTTCATCATGAACCTCAGCAACCTCCGACAGCATTCCTGCAGCAGACTCCTTATCACAGAAGCCGGCAGGTGCCAGAGTGAATTCTGGAGTGAGGACGGATATCTCCACTTCCCCATACCTTCTCTGGAACTCATATGTAGCAAGCACCTTATCCGCACTCATCCATTCGGAAGAGTACGAAGCGGCAGCCGATTCTATCTTAAAAGAATATCCACTCAAGCCAACTTGAATGGATATCCTGTCTGTATTTTGTTTCATAGTCGTCCTGTGGCGTCATGCGCCAAAATAAAAGACTACTCCCAGTTACCTGCGTTGTTGTTAGGTGCTGTAATACTTCCCACCTGAAGGCCCTTGTACTTGCCCTGATCCTCGCACTGAGCATCGAGGTTGATACGAAGCTGGTTGTTAAGACCCTTGAGGAGTGACTTGTAAGGCATTGAAGCCTCAAACAAAGGAACATTCACACCTGATACCTTCTTAACCGTCGAAGCCATGATGATGGAATCACCGCAGAAAGGAATGAACGCAAGAGAGTCAGCGATGAAGTTCTCACGGTCATTGAAGAGAGTATCCTTGACTGCGATCTGGTTCTCAATCTTGAACACGAGAGACTGGCCTTCATTGTAAAGCTTGAGCATCTCCTCCGGCTTGATCTTCGGCTTACGCTTCTTGAGAGCCTTTGTATTCGCTACAGCAACAGAGTCATCCTGTGAACCGACCTGCATCACCACCTTCATCTTACCTTCATTGTAGAACATGATAAGAGAATCAATGTCTGCTGTGTACTTTCCGTTCACATTCTTGTATGCAACCTGAAGGTCACGAATGTCCTTGAGTCTCTGCACTGCAATACCCTTGCGGTACTCTCTGTGCTTCTCAAACTGAACGGGCTCCATGATGCTTGAAACAAGCGCATAGGTAAGTCCTGCGATACATGCAGGAAGAACCAGATAGGTGATAACCTTTTTAAGAATAGAATTCATTATTTTATGTGTTTATATTTTCATTCTCACAAAATCCGCACAAAGTTAGGAATTTCATTTATGAAATGCAATATAATTTTGTAATTTTGCGGCTGTAAAAATTTATCGACAGACAATGCAAGACATCAACCGGCATAATGTGCAAAAGCTTGTTTCGCTTATTGCAGAAGCGAAGAAGATAACCGTAGTCAGCCACATGAAACCCGATGGCGATGCGGTGGGATGCTGCATAGGAATGTACCATTATCTTGCAGCATCCGGCAAGACCGGAACAAAAATAGTCCTGCCGCACAGAGTGCCGTCATACCTGAATTTCCTCATCGACAAGGATATGGCATGTGATCTCTGCATCCATGAGGACAAGCCTAAGCTGGCTTTGGAGGTGATCAGTTCCAGCGACCTCATCATATGCTTGGATTTCAATGCCTTTCATCGGACTGACTCCCTGGAGGACGCCCTCCGTTCATCTGCTGCGGAAAAGGTTCTGATAGACCATCATCTCAACCCGGACAGGACAAGTTTCACTCTCGCATTTTCAGAGACGGAAGTATCTTCCGCATCCGAATTCCTGTTCCAGATCCTGATGCGTACTCCTATCATCAACGAAGATGCGGGAAACCTGCCTCAAAAGACGGCCCTTGCCCTAATGACCGGCATGACTACCGACACGAACAACTTCAACAACTCAGTCTTTCCGTCCACCCTGCGAATGGCTTCAGCACTAATCGAAGCGGGTGTAGACAGGGACTTCATACTGTCAAACCTGTATAATCAATACAGCGAGAAGAGGATGAGGCTGATGGGACACACCCTTCAGGACCTGATGACGATCACCAAGGACGGAGTGGCATACATCATATTCGACAAGAAGCTCCTTCAGGAATACCACATTGAGGAGGGCGACACCGAAGGCTTCGTAAACCTGCCTCTCAGCATAGGCAGGGTGAAGATGAGCCTTCTCCTGAAAGAAGACGGAGACAGGATCCGCGTGTCCATAAGATCGAAGAAAGGGGTGTCGGCCAACCGCTGTGCACAGCTCCATTTCAATGGCGGAGGGCACGAGAACGCCGCCGGGGGCAGACTTTACATACCGAAGGATGTCGCAGGAATAGAAGAAGCTGCGGCATATATAGAAACATACACACATTTATTCATGACAACGGAGAATGAGAAATAGGATATCTGTCATATTGCTGATGACCATAGGCATATTTGCCACTTCATGCCTCAAGACCCAGCTGGAGACCACATACAACAAGCAGGAGACCCAGATTGACCAGTATATAAGCAAGAATATGGTGGTAAAGAATGAAGAGGGAGGGCAGGATACACTCAGAGTGGTCAGAAACGGAGGAGCCAACAGACTTGTACTGAAGGAAGGTACAGGCGAGGAACTGAACGGAAACGGGCATGTTTCGTTCTACTATGCAGGATACACGTTCTCCGGAAGCGTCAGCGCAGCCAACTTATTCGCAACCAACATGTTATCAGTTGCCGAAGAAGCGGGATGGAAGGCTGAAGACGTGGAAGACGACCTATACGAAGTAAGTCTGAGCGATGCCGAATTCATAGAAGGTCTGAGGAAAGGACTTGAAGGTGTGAGGGCGGGAGAAGAATGCGAAATCCTTTTCAGCGCAAAATACGGGTTCGGGAACAAGGCTCTTGGCATAATTCCTGCTAAGACTGCCCTGCTTTACAGAATATGGGTGACCGGAGTCACAAACGATTAAAAATATTTAGTATCTTCGCAGATTCAAATTTATCATAAGACAATGAGAAGAATTTTCGTTTCCATCTTATATACGGCAGTCCTCATGTCAGCTGCAGGATGTGCAAAAGAATCAAAGGTCGGTCCCAATGATGCCAACAAGAGATTTCTTGAAGCCTGGATGCAGGTGAATCATCCCGACGTGCAGCCTGCCGGACTTGGGGTATACACACTTGAAGAATCGGAGGGATCCGGAGTGCAGATCAAGGAAGGCGGGTTCGCCATTGTTGACTTCATCACCACAGACCTGGAAGGCAATATCACTTCATATACCGACAAACAGACAGCAAAACAGCTGGGAAAATACGACACCACATACTATTACGGTCCCAAGGTGTGGACCACCACAAAGGGTACCCTCCAGGCCGGTGTAGCTGATGCCCTCATCGGCATGAAGGCTGGTGGCAGAAAGAAGGTCGTGATACCAAGCTGGCTCATGACCTACAAATCGTACGACAGTGCGGAAGACTACCTCAACCCGCCGAAGAAAAAGAAGGATGAGGAAACCTCAGCCACCGGATATGACAATACAGTGTACGACATCACTGTCAGAGATTATGTATCAGACATCTACGCCTGGGAAATAGAGAAGATCGGAGACTATCTTTCTGCAAATCCATCCATGAACATGAGTATCACGGACTCCTTGCAGTACGGATTCTACTACAAGCAGATCACAATTCCTAAAGACACGACTTCATTTCCTAAGGACACCACCATCTACATCAATTACACAGGTAAACTCCTCAACGGTCTTGTATTCGACACCACTGTCGAGCGTGTAGCCAAAGATAACGGAATATATTCTTCCTCAAAGAGTTATGCCCCTGTTTCCGTCTCATGGGGAGAGAACTACACAGACATCGAAATGAGCGGTTCAAGCATTATAGGGGGATTCGGTCTCACCCTCTGGCAGATGCGTGCATTTGAAAGAGGCATAGGTATATTCTACTCCCCTCTCGGATACTCATACTCCGGAAGCGGCTCAAGCATTCCTGGCTATGCTCCTCTCATATTCGAAATAGAGATTGTCAAGAAACCTGAGTAGATTCATGTCAGAAAAGAACAGAGCGATACCGACGGAACTCGGTACTGAGAATATAGGAAAGCTGCTGAAGCAATATGCCCTCCCGGCGATCATTGCCCAGACAGCTTCCTCTCTGTATAATATGGTGGACAGCATCTTCATCGGACAGGGAGTCGGTCCTCTCGCCATATCAGGACTTGCAGTAACCTTCCCGCTCATGAATCTCTCCACAGCCTTTGGAACCCTTGTGGGAGCGGGCGCAGCGACTATGCTTTCCGTCCTGCTCGGTCAGAAGAACTACAAGGCAGCCAACAAGGTTCTGGGGAATGTAGTCAGCCTTAACATAATCATAGGTCTGATATTCATGGTTGCAGCCTTGATTTTCATCGACCCCATACTTTATTTTTTCGGAGCAAGTGAGAATACGCTTCCATATGCAAAGGAATATATGAAGATAATCCTGTATGGAAATATAGTAACCCACCTGTATTTCGGTCTGAATGCAGCGATGCGTTCATCCGGAAATCCTAAAAAAGCTATGGGACTCACCATATTCACCGTGATATTCAACACCATCCTGGATCCTATATTCATCTTTGTCTTCGACATGGGAATAGCCGGAGCGGCATGGGCTACGGTTCTCGCGCAGACGGCTGCCATGATGGTGGTGCTTCACCATTTCAGCGACAGGTCCCGACCATTCCATTTTGAAAAAGGCATCGTCAGTCTGGACATGAGGGTGGCCAAGGATTCACTTGCCATCGGAATGGGACCGTTCCTGATGAATTCAGCAGCCTGCCTGGTGACACTCTTCATCAACCAGCAGCTGCGCGAATACAGCGGAGACCTGGGCATCGGAGCCTACGGCATCACCAACAGATTCGGTTTCATGTTCATAATGATATGTATGGGACTCAACCAGGGCATGCAGCCGATTGCCGGATTCAACTACGGCGCGAGACAATACTCCCGTGTGAAGGAGGTGTTCTGGAAGACTGCCCGTCTTGCTGTTCTGGTCACGACTACATGCTTCATCATCGGAGTCTTCATTCCGCAGGTTGCAGTGGGAATATTCACCCGTGACCCTCAGTTGAGCGAACTCTCATCACGAGCCCTGAGAATAACGATGCTGGTCTTCCCTATCGTAGGATTCCAGATGATATCCACAAACTTCTTCCAGAGTCTCGGAATGGTAAAGAAGTCTGTAATCCTCTCACTTTCAAGGCAGATACTCTTCCTGCTTCCTCTGTTATATGCCCTCCCGAAATGGTATGGCGCAGACGGCGTATGGATGAGCTTTCCGATTTCCGACGTACTCGCCACTCTCCTGACCATCTACATGCTGGGCAGACTGTTCAGAAAGTTCAATAAACTAAAAGACGGCGACGATCCATCCATCCTTGGAGGCCAGATTTAAGATATACGACCATGAAGAAGAACATAGTGATAACCATCGGAAGACAGTTCGGCGGCGGAGGTAAATGCGTTGCCGAAATGCTGGGGCAGAAACTCGGGATTCCGGTATATGACCAGGAACTGATAATGAAGGCTGCCCAGGAGAGCGGATTCAGCGCTGAATTCTTTGAACAAAGCGATGAAAAGAGACGTTTCTTCTCATTATCCTCCATATTCGCAGGCACCTACAGTTCTGAAACAGAGAACTTCATGAGCGACAAGGGACTTTTTCGCCTTCAATGCGAGACCATCAGACGAATTGCAGAACAGGGACCGGCTGTCATCGTGGGACGGTGCTCCGACTATGTGTTGAGAGACAGGGAAGACACTTTGGACGTATTCCTTACATCACCGCTGGAAAAAAGAGCCTGCAGAGTGGCAGAACGTCAGGGAATCACTCTTGAAGAAGCCATGATCCTTGTGGAAAAGAAGGACAGGAGCAGAGAGGAATATTACAACTACTACACTTTCGGGAACTGGGGTATGGCCTCAAATTATGACCTCTGTATTGATTCAAGCATATTAGGACCCGAAAAAACAGCTGAATATATAATTGACTTTGCCGGAAAAGCCGGACTCTTATAGACCAAAACATGAGCAAACGACTGATACTGGGCATTATATCATTTATCTCGATCGCCGTTATCCTCACAGCAATAGTGGTTGTGAGCAACAATAGAAAAGAGAACCTCGAGGAGGAGGTACCTCCTGTCCGTCTCAATGAGGTCCTGACTAACGAGATGTCGGACATTCCGGAGCTTTACGCACTGGACAAGAAGGTGAAGTCCTATATGCGTAGATGGCATATGAAGGGGGCCTCACTTGCAATCACACGTGGGGACTCGCTCCTATACGCCAAAGGATACGGATGGGCTGACGAAGAAAACGAGGTGGAGATGGCTCCGGGAAATATAATGCGTATGGCATCTGTCTCAAAGCTCATCACAGCTACGGGAATCATGGTTCTTCAGGACAGAGGGCAATTGAATATCAAGGACACCGTCTTCGGACCGTCCGGCATTCTCAACGACACGACATTCACTGAGCTCATCAGGGACAAGAACCATTACAAGATCACGGTCGAACACCTCCTGAGACATCAGGGAGGATTCCGCAGAGATCCTTTGTTCTCTTCCAGAGATGTGATGCACCAACTGAAACTGGACCATGCTCCTGAAGCGGAAGACTTCTATAAGGTGGTTCTTAACCGCAGGCTGAAGTTTGCGCCGGGAAGCTGGCAAAGCTATTCGAATTTCGGTTATCTCCTGCTTTCAAAAATCATAGAGAAAGTATCAGGACAGCCTTATGACGAGTTCATCAAAAAGGAGGTACTGGAACCTGCCGGATGCTATGACATGCACATAGGAGGGATATATTACAAAGACAAGAGGGAGAATGAAGTACGCTACTACACGCATGAAGGTGACGGGAAATATATAGAAGAATACACCGACAGCGGTGTGATGGTGGAAAGATGCTATGGAGGCAACAATATTCCCATGCTCTCCGGAGCTGGAGCCTGGTGCGGTTCTCCAGCTGAAATCGCCCGTTTCGTAGCCTCGATTGATGGTCGCCCTGAAGTCAAGGACATAATATCCAAGGAAAGTGTGGAGCTGATGACCGGGTACTATGACAAGGATACGTTTTCGCTTGGATGGAATGACACTCACCCCGACAAGGGATGGAGCAGGAGCGGTACCCTCGCAGGCACGACAGCCCTCGTAAAGCTGTTTCCTGATGGAGAATGCTGGGTTTTCATAAGCAACACCAGTACATGGAAAGGCCCGCGACAGGCGAAATATACTGACGCATTATTCCGCAGCTGCCGCGAGCTCTTCAGCG
The DNA here is from genome assembly GCA_017502125.1 of Bacteroidales bacterium. Taxonomy (GTDB): domain Bacteria; phylum Bacteroidota; class Bacteroidia; order Bacteroidales; family UBA932; genus Cryptobacteroides. The sequence continues at coordinate 18,857 of JAFVVN010000006.1, forward strand.
GCAAACTTCCCTGCCGCAATCTGTTTGAATAAAGTCTATTCGACAATATTCCGGTATTCCCTCACTTCAAACTCACCATTCAGTATCCCATAGCCGTTCTCAGCCAGGGATTCAAGTTCGTTTTCACCGGCGTAGACTTCAACCGGTGCAATGAAGCTGATTCTCTCCGTTATATTTCTGACAATGTCCCTGCTATGAGCAATTCCACCTGTCAGGATGATTGCATCAACCTTCCCGGCCACTACAACAGCGAGTGAGGCAATGTATTTTGCGACAGAGATGCAGAAACCTTCAAGGAATATGCGGCATTCCTCATCTCCTGCCCCAGCTCTTGCTGTGATCTCCCGCATATCATTAGTCCCGAAGTATGCGACTGCCCCTCCTTTTCCCACAAGTTTCTTCTTTATTTCATCCTTGGTGTATTTTCCACTGAAGCACATTTCCACAAGCGGGAATCCCGGAACCGATCCTGCACGCTCAGGACTTATAGGACCATCACCGCCGAGAGCATCAGTGGTGTCGATCACAAGTCCGTTTCTATGAAGAGAAACTGAGGAACCTCCGCCCATATGTGCAACGATCACAGTGACTTCCCTGTTTGTCTTTCCGATACTACGCGCATACCTTCTTACCATTGCGCGTGAGTTCAGCGCATGGAAGAGAGTCCTTCTCCTGAACTCCGGAATACCTCCCACCTTCACTTCAGGAAGCATCTCATCAGCCATAGGCGGATCTGCAATAAATGCACGACACCTGTCGGTGACACCCTTTGACTCACGCACCTTATTGACCTCCTGAGCTATGTCATCGGCAATCAGTGCACTCAGATTGCAGGCATGCACTCCATCCCGTCCTGATATCAGAGCATCTTTCATATCTTGATTGACCTCATAAACTCCTGTCTTTATAGGAGTTATAAGACCACCACGAGCCATTGCCACATCTATGGAATCAAGGGCAACACAACTTTCCGCAAGAAAAGCCATGATTGCGTCCCGACGCATCGGGGTCTGGTCCATTACCGAGTCATATCTGGCGACTTCCTCGGCAGAGTGAGTCAGATTCTGCTCAAAAAGCTTCTCTCCAGCATCGTAGAATCCTATCTTTGTGGATGTGGAACCGGTGTTGATTACCAGTATTCTACCTTTCATTCTATGTGGTTGTTAGTTTCTGTTATCAATTGGCATGACCACCCCTCAAAAGAGATGATTCATGCATGGTCTCTGTCACTGGACAGACATGGCAGCCATCGCAATGGAATTGAGCTTGGTCTCGATGCTGTCAGCACGGCTTGAAAGCACACAAGGCACTTTGGCTCCGACGAGCATTCCAGCCTGCTTCACTCCCGGAACAAGCTTCGAATTTGCCTTATAGAAGACATTACCAGACTCAATATTCGGGAAAAGCAGGCAGTCAGGATCTCCTGCGACCTCACTGACAAGCCCCTTTATCTTCACAGATTCCATATCGATAGCCACATCCAATGCCAAAGGACCGTCAGCTATACAGCCTTTGATCTGTCCGCGGTCCACCATCTTGGCCAGAAGTGCCGCATCAATGGAGGCCGGCTGGCTCGGCAGCACCTGCTCAGTCGCAGCAATTATAGCCACCTTCGGCCGAGCAACGCCCACTGCCTTTGCAGTCTTGACAAGGCACTCCATGATGACCTGCTTCTGCTTGATGTCCGGAGCAGGTATGACAGCCACGTCTCCCACAAACAGAAGCTTGTGATAGCTTGGAATCTCAAGAGTCGTGCAGTGGGTCAATGTTCCCTTAGGAGGAAGAAGACCGGTCTCCTTGTTGAGAATCGCACGGAGGAACTTGTCAGTAGAACACAATCCCTTCATAAGAAAATCTCCCTGACCTTCGCGTATCATCTGCACAGCCTGGGCAATTGATTTCATCTCGTCCGGATTATGAACGACCGTGAAGAGGGATTCTGAAACTCCCTCCTCGCAGCAAGCCTTTGATATCATATCCCTATCACCCACAAGGGTAACATCAGCAATGCCCTCCTTTACAGCCTCTGCAGCTGCTGCCACTGTGTGACCGTCAACACCCCAGGCAGCCACCATCCTCTTTCTATAGGCGCTGCCGTGGAGTGCGGCAATTATTTCTGAGAATTTTGTATACATCTTCTTCCGAAATGAGCTTTATTCCTCTTCATTCTGGACTATATGCATGGTGTCACGTGCAATCATGAGCTCCTCGTTGGTGGTTATGAGGGCCACCTTGACCTTGGAATCAGGCAAAGTCAGCATCGTATCCTCTCCCCTTGCAACATTTGCATCATAATCGAACTTGACGCCGAGATATGTAAGGTTCTCACATACCCTGCGACGCAGACGGCTGTTGTTCTCTCCTATTCCGCCGGTGAAGACGATGAGGTCCACACCATTCATGGCAGCTGCATATGCACCTATATACTTGGTAATCTCATATGTGAGCTTCTTGAGAGTGAGCTTGGCCTTAGGATCTCCTTCATTTGCCGCAGCATCCAGGTCACGGGCATCGGAAGACACACATGAGAGTCCGAGGAAACCGCTCTTCTTATTGAGGACCTTACTCATTTCCGAGGCACTGAGGCCTTCCTTCTCCTGAATATAGGTCACGACATCAGGATCGACGCTTCCGCTTCTCGTTCCCATAAGAAGACCTTCAAGCGGAGTAAATCCCATGGTGGTGTCAATCGACTTACCGTTTACGACTGCAGCTATTGAACTTCCGTTACCCAGATGACAGGTGATTATCTTTGAATAACCAAGGTCAAGACCGGCAAACTTTGCACCCTTTGCGGACACATATTTATGGCTGGTACCATGGAAGCCATATCGACGGATACGGTATTTGTCGTAGTATTCATACGGAAGAGCATACATATATGCATATGCAGGCATGGTCTGATGGAAGGCTGTATCAAACACACCCACCTGAGGAACGGCAGGAAGAACGGCACTTACAGCCCTGATGCCCAGGATGTTTGCCGGATTGTGAAGAGGCGCGAAGACCGAGCACTTCTCAAGCTGTGCTATCACCTCGTCGGTAATAAGCTGACTGCACACAAAATCTTCGGCACCGTGAACCACGCGATGACCGACAGCCTCTATATCCTCCAAGGTGCTGAGAACACCATATTCCTTGTCAAGAAGTGCATCTATAACCGCCTGAATACCGACTGTATGATCTGCTATAGGCATTTCCCTTACAAGTTTCTCCTTTCCTGTAGCCTGGTGCTTAAGGCAGCCTACTTCCATTCCGATTCTCTCGACAAGACCTTTCGCGAGAAGATCATAAACTTCGTCATTCTTCATATCAAGAAGCTGATACTTCAGGGACGAGCTTCCACAATTTACTACTAAAATGATCATCTTATCATGAATTTATAATTGTTTACCCTGTTTAAGTCTAAAAAGCAAAATTTTAAGACCAATCTTTGCAAAGTTATAAAATTTATCGCTACTTTAGCAAAAAATAGGTACTTTCATGAATGGGGCGAGAGATATTGCGGGGATTACAATACCTTATGCCGTCGGAGTTCTTCTGACGGTCTATGCAGGCACCTCGTTATGCAGGAATTCCGTACTGATACATATCCTCACTCTTTCAGGAATCGTGTTCATCACGACCCTGCTTCTCTATAGAGACCACTGGAAACCAGATCACATCGCCACCGAATCACTGACAATTCCGGTCATGGGAATTTGCGGCGTACTCTCAGGGCTCACCGGCCTATCATCGGAACTGGCGCTTCCGGTCTCCCCTGTAGAAAGCTACGCAACAGGCCTGGGGGAAAGGATACAGCATTCTATAGACGCGATTCCATTCAGATACGCCCACACAGGTGCGCTTATCAAAGCTCTGCTTACAGGAGAGAGAAGTTCACTCCCCAAAGAACTGACAGAAGCATTCCGTGACAGCGGAGCTTCACATATCCTGGCCCTTTCCGGCCTTCATCTGGGAATCATATATGGAATATTGTCCGGCATCCTCTCCTTAGCCGGAAACAGCAAGAGAGCACAGAAGTGGCGGTCAGTCATCATGATCCTCATATGTGGGATGTATACCATGGCAACGGGAGCCGGCGCATCGATAGTCCGCGCCTTCATATTCATCCTGCTTGGAGAGGCAGGAAAGCTCACCGGAAGGCATAATTCCCTGAGTCACACCCTAATGACAGCTCTTATGATTCAGCTTACTTTCTCTCCCCTGTCAGCACGGAATGTAGGATTCCAGCTATCATACGCAGCCATGGCCGGGATAGCCTTCATATATCCGTGGATAAAGGGATTATGGCCGGAGGAAGATGCCGGGACATCAATGGGAGCATTGTTCGGAAAAGTGACAAGAAAGATATGGAACTCGTTGGCATTGTCCATAGCGTGTCAGATCACCACCGGTCCTCTGGCCTTTCTGTATTTTGACACATTTCCCAGATATTTCCTGCTCACTAATCTGCTGTCATTGCCACTTACAGGCATCCTCATCCCATCTGCCTTGCTGACACTCTGCCTGTCCATCATGGGACACTGTCCTCAAATGCTGATCAATATTACAGAGATGCTGGCACGGACACTGACATGGAGTCTTGAGGTCATCGCCTCCATGTAGCCGTCAAATGGTCTCGAGGACAAAACCGGAAGAGCACCAGGTTCTGAACACTCCTCCTTCATCGTAGATCAGACAGGCTTCCAGTTCTGTGTGCGACTCAATGAAATCAATTGCGGCTTCCAGACCGACGACCATACAATATGTGGCATAAGCGTCTGCAGTCATCGCGTCAGGTGCCACCACTGTTGCACTCAGAAGTCCATGCTGAACAGGATAACCTGTCTTCGGATTTATTGTGTGGGCGTATTTCTGACCATCACGCACATAAAACTTGCGGTAATTTCCTGAAGTGACGACCCCGTGCGGGCCATCCGGTACACGGAATATCCCCTGCATATCGGCACCAGGCTCGTTATTTCCATCCACAGGCCGGTCTATGCCGATAGTCCACCTTTTTCCAGACGGATTGACTCCGTCACAGAAAATCTCTCCGATATCTACCATCATATCCTTGACTCCTATAGAATACAGATAGCGGGCAACTACATCACAACTATATCCCTGAGCTATGGCGTTATAATTCAACTTAGGGAGCCTGGGATCTGCCGCATGGTCCAGAAGGACGGCAGACGGATCCAGTTCTCCACTCTCAGATAAGACCTCGGACATATCTGTCTTCAACCTCTTCATTCCGGACGACACTACCGTCTGATCTACAAGTTCATCAGACGGTATTTCCCCATTCTTGAAACCAAACCCCCATATATCGAAGAGCGGAGCAGCCGCTACATCCACAAATCCGTCAGTATTTTCAAATATCACATATGCCTGAGAATATATATCAATGAACAGACTGTCCGGGACAACAATTTCCCCGGCATTGAAGCGGCTCAATATGGAATTCCTGTTATACCCTGACAATGAATGGTCTATCCTTCTAAGGATGGAATCCACTGAATCACGGATTTCCTCCGGACTTTCCGATATTCCCTCCATATTGAACTTCACATTATATGTCCCGCCCTGAGCAAAGCCTGAAATGGTAACGTAACCCGGTTCCGGAGCACAGGAAAGAAAAGTACAGAATACTGCAAAAGCAAATGGAATCAACCTTTTAAACAGATGTATCATTTTCATAATCGGACTACGGCAAAGTATTTGCACAAAGGTAGCGGTTTTTCAAATTAAAATGACCATATTTGCATGATTTAATCAACCTGAAATGAAGATGAAAATAAACATACACAAACTCCTCATCGCTTTAGCCGTAGGAATACTGGCCGCATCATCATGCAAGAAAGAGGAGGAGGCGACTGTCACCCCAAGTCTTGAGGGAGCACTGACCTTCCATGCACCGGCATTCATCAAGCCCGGAGAAACAGTTTCCATGACTCCGAAAGGCATTGAACATCCGGAAGGAAAGGGTGTAGGATTCTATTGGAAGGTGTCCGGTGAAAAGAGCGACACCACAAGGCTGGAAAACGGGCTGTCACCTGACGGAAAGGAATCTGACGGCACATTCGTCTACACTTTCCCGGATTCACTGGCTGTGTACACAGTAACATGTTATGCATTTGCTGAAGGCTATACAGGCTCTTCTTCAAGTAAGTATGTAACTACAGTAAAACCAGGTCTCAATGGTTCGCTGACAAATACAGGCATCAGGGCAAATGACTCCCATGTCGACATTGACGGTCAGGATTACTATTATACGAAGATCGGTTCTCTGGAATGGATGAGAAACAACCTCGGCGTCAGAAAAGGCGGAGCTCCTTATGACAATGCAGACATAATGTCAGATGTATTCGGAAGGTTCTACAACTATGAAGATGCCATGACTGCATGTCCGGAAGGATGGAGACTGCCGACAGAAAATGATTGGCTTGCCCTTGGCACGACAATTAACGGCAAGGAAACATCCAAGTATGGAATCATAGAAGGAGTGGCTGCAAAATTGATGGCAGATGCAAGATTCAATGGTGTGGACATGTGGGATTACTGGCCTGAAGTAGGCCCCCTGACCAACAATTACGGCTTCGCAGCCATACCTGCAGGATATCTCAACTTAGGCGAGAAGAACGAAAGCGGAGAATATCCGGAAGCGGTGTCCAAAGGTGTCTATGAATATGCAGTGTTCTGGACAGCGGATCCGGTGGACGGTGAATCCGGAATGGCATACTACAGATACATTGTTGCAAATCAGCCTGACATGTTCACCAGCAAAGGTGATATGGCCAACTTCGGAGCGTCAGTACGCTGTGTAAGAGATGCCAGATAATACAGACCTGTAAAATAGACAAAGCGTCCTTCCGATGGAAGGACGCTTTGTTTTGGTGGATACAGTCGGAGTCGAACCGATATTTTTTAGAGTTTCCCAGAGTATTGTATGTGCTTAATATACAGTGATATAAGTATAATACAATCTAACCCGATATACTTACATATTTCAAAATCTGTTTGTAAATCTGTTTGTACTTTTAATACGAACAGGTATGTCAATACATTGACATCGCAGAAAAGACCAAAGCAGATGCAATGAAAAAGATTGACGATGCTTGGGGAATGTAAGAAAAGTTTAAATTTGCACTATATATAATATAAGGTATAGGATGGACATGAAGACAACTGAGATCACCGAAATCAACATCAATTCTCTCTTTGAGAAGATTGCTTCTGTAATTGAGGAAGCGAGAAGAAGAGCATCAACAGCTATCAACCTTTCCGAGGTTTACGCAAAGTTCAACGTCGGTAGATACATTGTGGAAGATGAGCAGGGCGGAAAGGAAAGAGCTGCTTACGGAAAGCAAGTCCTTGAGCAACTTTCAAAGAAGATTGAGGAACGCTTCGGTGAAGGATGGTCAGTTGACACATTAAAGCGCTGTCGTAAGTTTTATAGTATATACTCTACTCCAGCAATTGGGGCAACAGTGTTGCACCAATTGGAAACTAGAGCAGACTTTGTGAATTTGGGCAACACTGTTGCCCAAATTCAAGAGGCATCTCCAGAACCACACAAGTTTGTCCTCTCATGGTCTCATTACCTTATTCTCATGCGTGTCAAGGATGCCAATGCGCGTAGCTTCTATGAAATAGAATGCGCTAAGCAGAATTGGAGCATCCGTTGGCTGCAGCGTCAGGTGAACAGCAGTCTCTACGAACGTCTCGCACTCAGCAAAGACAAAGATAAAGTAATTCGCATGGCAACAGAAGGTCAGGTAGTTGAGAAGCCTGCAGACATAATCAAGAATCCGATTACTCTTGAGTTCCTGGGATTGAAGCCTGAAGCGGCATATTCAGAATCAAAACTGGAGAATGCCATTATCAGCAAACTGCAGCAGTTCCTCCTTGAACTTGGAAAGGGATTCCTATTTGAGACCAGACAGAAGCGATTCACATTCGAAGAAGAAAACTTCTACGTTGATCTCGTATTCTATAACCGTCTTCTACAATGCTATGTCCTCATAGATCTGAAGATTGACAAACTCACTCATCAGGATCTTGGCCAGATGCAGATGTATGTGAACTACTACGACAGACATGTAAGGCGTGAATGGGAGAAACCTACCATCGGAATCCTCCTCTGCAAAGAGAAAAAGGACGCACTCATCAAACTCACCCTTCCTGAGGATGCAAACATCTACGCTACTGAATACGCTCTTTACCTTCCAGACAAGAAGGAACTCCAAGAGAGACTGCAACAGTGGATTCTGGAATTTGACAAAGAAGAAGATCTATAAACACTACAGCCACTCCGAAGAGTGGCTGTTATACTATAGGGCTCGAAACCGATGAAGTCGCTTGAGCGAAGCGAAAGTAATCGACTTGTCGCTTGAGCGAAGCGAAAGAAACTTCATTAGAAAGGGTTGTCATCCCTTACGCGAATTCCCACAACACCCTGACAAACCCATAGCCCTTGTCGAATCAGAAAAGACAGCAATTATCTGCTCAGGACTCATGCCACAATACCTATGGCTCGCCACCGGAGGAAAATCCCAGCTCTCCCAAGAAAAAATCTCCGCCGCAGAAATAGACATCACAGTCAGCGATATCCTCCTGCGAATACTTACCAGAGATCCACAGCCTGATAAACGACTTCAACCTCACTCCCGTCACAGAAGAATGGCTCATCTGAACTGTCCCACTATCTCGAAAGTGTCCCGCTGTCTCGGGTGTCTCGCCCTCGGGACAGCGAGACAGACGGGACAAATGGGACAAAAAAAGCACACAGCCGAAACTGTGTGCTAATATCATAAATGGTCTGATGCAAATACTACTGCTGCTTAACCCACTTGCCTGCTTCTGTGATTGCAGGTAACAGATATGCATGACCAATCTCCAGATTTTTGGCATACTTGGAGCCATTATGCTCACCTCTATCCACAGTATAAGTGTAAACATCTGTACCATTAGTCAAATAGAAATGATACTTGTCGTTTGCATCGCTTTTTGTATTAGATGTGTAACCACAAACAATAAAAGACAAGTCACCTCCGGTTTTCAGGCCTAAAGAATATTTATCTCTGCCGCCCCAAGTGCCAATATGTCCACTACTCTCTGTGAATCTGAATCCATTCTCTTGATGACTTGTTAAAGCATACGAACTTGGTCTTGTTGCACTTGGTGTATAGGTATTATCACCGACAGTCATCTGCCACACTCCATCTTCATTTAAACCCTTTACTGACACCTGCACTTGTTTTCCCGTAGTATACGGACTGGCATCAAATGTCATTAAAATCTCACCCAAAGTTAATACGTCAGATGCAACCACATACTCACCAAAGCTACTAAGAATTACACCTCCGATGTAGGTTGCCAATGTACCTTCACCGTCAAGAGAGATATTCTTACCAGCAGCTACTCTGTAATGAATTGCTGAAAATTTTCCAGATGCCCCTAACTCAGCTACCAAGGCACTTGAAACTTTTGAAGATGACCATGAAGTTCCATCATAGTTCAAATAAATTATCTTTGAATTATCAGCAAGATAATTACCGGTAGCTCCAGGCTGACAGAAAATTGCAATCTGATCACCGGCTTCCCAACCAGTCTTTACCGCTTTTGTAGCAGCATCAAATCCACCCTTTCCTGCAACATTAAACTCTACATTATATTCCTTTGAAGGAGTAGTAACCTCCTGCTTTGAGCATCCGACAACCACTATGGTCATAGCCACGGTGGCAAAAAGTATAGTTCTTAATTTCATTTCCGTAAATTTTAAAAAGTTAGACATAATTACCATTCCTCCTCTGAACCAAAACCGCCATAAACTGGAGTTCCAAAATCAGACTCTGTTCCAGATGCTGACAAGATCGCCTGCTCCACGATAATCTCTATAGTTTCCATCTGCGGAGACTCATAAACATTCTTTTCAACTTTCATAACATTATATTTTTTAGGTTAAACTTTGCACACGGCACAATACAACAACAGCCCGTTACCCCAGTAACGAGCCACTAAGCGTGTATTCTATTTCTAATGGATTATTCGACAATGCAAATGCTATTTCGCTGATAATCAACGAAATACCCCCCCCATTTCAGATTTTGGGGTGAGGCCGTATTTCCACAAAGCATCATCCGTATATCACTTTGAACTTCAAAGGTATACAAAAAATTCCATAACATCAAAGTAAATGGGGGGGGTAAATACAGCCTTTTACAATACATTTAAGCCTCGACATCACACTCAGCGACATCCTCCAGCGAATACTTACCAGAGATCCACAGCCTGATAAACGACTTCGGCCTCACTCCGGTCACAGGAGAATGGCTCATCTGAACTGTCCCACTGTCTCGAAAGTGTCTCGCTGTCTCGGGTGTCTCGCCCTTGGGACAGCGAGACAGACGGGACAAACGAGACACCGAGACAATAAAAAAGCACACAGCCGAAACTGTGTGCCTATATCAAATTGATTATTAAAATTCACCAAACGTCTATTCAAACTCAACGTTTACTGTGTACATTTTTCCATTAACGATAGTTGTTTCCTTTGTAAAGGTCTTTCTCTGCACATAACCTCCTGCCTCAATCTGAAAATAATCATCAACATTATATGTTCGTCCACTAACGCCAGCAAAACCATACATGTACACTGTTGCTGTATTACCAGATATTGTTTGGTAATTCTTTAAAAGCATACTAGTAGAAGAACTTAAATATGTAAAATCATCAAAATAAGTCCAACCAAATTTTGATGGATGCTTTGATGTGCCTGATTTGTCAAAACCTCTTACATATATGAAATTCGGAGTCACACCATCAACAGGGAAAGTAAGGTTAAGTTTAATGACGTATGTCTGATGTGCAAGAGTTACATCAAATTCAGAACCCGACATAGTAGCTTGACCATGCATCACTGCAACATTCTTCAAATGACTAGGATCATTTAGAACATTTGACACATCTGGATGGGAAACCTCAAAGTACGCATTTCCTTTATAAGCTGCATACAGGACTCCGCTTTCTGACTTCCATTTACTTTCAGCAGTGCCTGATCCCACTGACAAAGCAGGATATATGACAAAGACTTCATTTGCCCAGGTGTCATTTGTATACGTTCCTGTAAATGTAGCAGATTTACCTGACGAAGTAGCAGTAAACACATCGTTTGAAAGAAGTTTATTACCTGCATCTACGGCTACAACAGAAACTTTATCTCCCACCTCCCAAGCTGTACGGAGCACATTATCGACATCCTCAAAAGTAACCTTTGTATCATCAGATGCGATAGAAACATTAAGGGTCATATCTATAGGATTTGTTTCCTCGTGAGAAACTTTCGGTTCTTCGGTCTTCTGACAAGAAGCAAGGACTGCACACACAGCAGCTATTAAAGTAATATATCTCTTCATAATATTAAACCTTAACATTATTCAACATAGGCGAACAAATCACCACCATCTTCCATGTCTGGAATACTTGACTGGAGCACAGCCTGCTCCACAATAATCTCCATCGTTTCCACCTTTGGAGACTCATACAAATTCTTTTCTTCTTTCATGACTTTATAATTTTTAGGTTAAACTTTCACACGAAACAATACGACAAAAGCCCGCTACATCTGTAACGAGCAACGATGCGTATATTCTATTTCTAATTGATTAGTCGACGACAATAATGCTATTTCGCTGATAATTAACGAAATACCCCCCCCTATTCAGATTTCGGGGTGAGGCCGTATTTCCACGAAGCATCATCCGTATATCACTTTCAACATCAAAGATATACAAAAAATTCCATAACATCAAAGTAAATGGGGGGGGGTAAATACAGTCTTTTACAATACATTTAAGCCACTGTCTCGCTGTCTCGCCCTTGAGACAGCGAGACAGACGGGACAAATGGGACAAAAAAAGCACACAGCCGTGTGCTTTTTTTAGTTGCTGTATATCGGATTATTGATAATCGTGGATCTGGATGGAATTCAGGTAGATGATCTCTGCCTGACCACCACCAGGGCATCTCATTTCTGCTTGGTCCACTTGCCAGCCTCATTTATTGCCGGTAATACATAAGCATGTCCGATTTCAAGGTTCTTCTCGTACTTTCCATCAGCATACGTGCCTCTGTCAACAGTATAGGTATATACATCCGTTCCGTTTGTCAGATAGAAATGATATGTTGCGTTTTCTGGCTCGCTTCCTAAATCATCATTCCTCATAAACACAAATGAAATGTCATATCCATTTTGTACACATGCACATTCGCTGTAAGTGGAAAAATTACCACCCCATGTGCCAATAAATCCACTGTTTGTAATAAGCCTCCAAATTCCTGGATAGGTACCTTCGTGAGCTAATTGATCCTTTGAAGTCACATTATCTACACCTGGGAAATAGTTGCCATTCGCAATGCCCATTGTCCATCCGTCAGAGGCTTGAAGATCTTTCACAGACACCTGAAACAGCTGACCTGATACCTGATACTTGTTAGGTTCGAGTGTCATCGCTATTTCGCCAAATGAAATTTTCTCGGCAGATGTTGTATATGCGCTTTTGCATATAAGTATCTCACCTCCATTGTAGTTTGCAAAGGTCTCATTGTCATTTTTAAGTGAAACGTTATCGCCATTAGTGACTCTATAATGTATTGCCGTAAAATTGCCATCTGTCCCTAATGCTGTTGCAAGCTCCTGAGATACTGATGACGCAGTCCATGAGGTTCCGTCATATTTAAGATAGACGAGTTTTTCATTATCGGCAATGTAGTTGCCTGTACCTCCAGGCTGGCAGAAGATCGCAATCTGATCACCGGCTGCCCAAGTCGTCTTGACTGCCTTCGTTGCCGGACCAAAACCATTCTTCTCAGCAACGCTGAACTCTATCTTATAGTCTTTCGATTCCACAGGTGCATCCTGCTTGGCACATCCTGCCGCTGTCATGGCAACTGCCAGAACAGTCCAAAGTATATTCTTCATTTTCATTTCCGTAGATTTTAAGTAAGACATGATTACAATTCCTCTTCTTCTCCGAATCCACCGTATGTCGGTGTTCCAAAAGTCGGTGTAGATGCTGATAAGATTGCCTGCTCGACAATGATCTCCGTAGTTTCCAACTTAGGAGACTCATACAAATTCTTTTCTACTTTCATAACATTATATTTTTTAGGTTAAACTTTCACACGAGACAATACGACAAAAGCCCGTTACCCCAGTAACGAGCCACTAAGCGTGTATTCTATTTCTAATGGATTATTCGACAACGCAAATGCTATTTCGCTGATAATTAACGAAATACC
>JAFVVN010000007.1 GCA_017502125.1 Bacteroidales bacterium
ATCGACTACGGCGCCAGGTTCTATGACCCGGACCTCTCCCGCTGGACCACCCCTGACCCGCTGGCGGAGAAGTACTACAGCATCTCGCCGTATGCCTTCTGCAATAACAATCCGGTGAATTTTGTGGATCCGGATGGAAGGTTCCCTGGCATCATCTGGGATGTTGCCAGCATTGGAATGGGAGTCAGCAGTTTTGTTCAGAATGTGAGGACTGGCAATGTCAGAAGTGCAGTAGAAGATGGGGTCGGCATTGTTATAGATGTTTTTGCTGCAGCTGTTCCATTCGTACCTGGTGGGGTGGGGGTCGTAAGGGCTGGTGCGAAAGCTGTCAATGCCATCGACAATGCCACAGATGCGATGAAGGCTGCAAGAACTGCAGACGGTATCAATAATGTAGCTAACAGTTCAGATGCAGTCTCTGCTACTGCACATGGAAGGATGAACGAAGAGCGTGTTTTAAATGATTTAGGATTAACAAAAAACACAACAACTGTTCAAGGCAAGACAAAAACAGGGGAGGCTCGAAACACAATACCAGATGCTATTACATCTGATACCGTATATGAGGTTAAAGATGTGCAAACCCTAAGTAATACGAAGCAGATTCAATCTCAAATAGACTATGCCAAGAAAAATGGATTAGATTATAAAATCATTACAGGTACAAATACGCATGTTTCTCGAAACATACCAGAAGAATATATAATACGTTTAAAATATATAGGACCACAAAAATAGTATTAACTATGGGACAATACGATAGGAAAAATTTCATAATCTCAGTTAAATTGCGTGAGAGTTGCTCAGATAAAAGAATAATTGATTGGCAATTGGAAAGAGACTATTCCTATACCCCCGATGAAGTAAATACATTTGAGACAAGTATACTTCCTCACTATAATCTATTTGCAGAAAAGATTGTAAATTTCTTTATAGAGTATAAATCCTGCAGTTTATCGCCGAACAAATGGAACACATTTGAGCCGATAAAGCATACTTTTGATATCTCAGAACTAAGTAAATATGTGGGCATTCTAGCATATCCGGGCAGTCATTTATTCTTTAAGAAGGACGGGGTATGTAGTTGTCATATAGAGAATTGTGATTACGGCTTTTGGTGGTTTGGTGGCAAGCCTTGCAGGCCAAAAGTGTCCTTTGAATATTTGGTTGAGATAAGGATTTTTTTCAGCAAGCAGAGAAAACCAAAGATGGAGTTTATGCAGCAGCTGGCTGATGATATGGCTGAATATTTCAATACAGATTATGCAAAGATCATAGATCAGGAAATGGCATCAGAAATGCCTCCATTGTATGAAAAAGATCCAAAAGCTGTCATTTATGATGCAGTAGCTAAGTAATGTTAAACGTTAATATCTAGCTAAACTAAATGACGGGGGCCATATTGGCTATCCGTCATTTTTTAGCAAGAAGATATCTATGAAATAGTATCTGTGTCGTTAGATTCAACTTATAACCATCCCAATCCTGAACATCGGAAGGTACATCGCAATCAGGATGATTGCTACGATACCACCTACAAGAGTGACCATAAGCGGTTCTATGTAGGTACTCAAAGATTTGAATGAGGAGTCGATGTTTTCAGCGAACAGGTTAATGACTCAGCTATTCTCTGCATGGGTCTGTCTTCAGAACAGGATATCTTCTGGAAGACATTTAAGAGCTCTTGCCAGTTTGATGACACTCAGAGCCTCTGCTTTCGATATGTCTTGATAGTCCTGCTCATATGCCTTTATCATCCTGACCTTCACGCCGGATATTTCTGCCAGTTCCTTCTGGGTAAGGCCGGCAGACTTACGCTGCCGCTTGAGAGGGTTGACTGACTTCCCCTTATTCTCAGCGATTCTTGCTGTGACCGTATCAATCATCTTTGATATATCCGCCTCATGATGGGTAGGGTAGAGGTTCAACAGGAATGGTATTGTGACGCCCCATTCCTTGATCTTCTCAAAAGAATAACCTGTATACCACTGCAGGTAAGCCAGTGCCCATCCTGCCCAGTATGTGGCTGTTCTTCCAAAAGTCCTGTACTCGGCATATACAGGCGTTCCTCCTGTATCCTCAATGACCCTTTCAGCCAGCTCTATACCAGACATTCCGGCAATGTATCGGGGACTGCCGCTACCGAACTGCTTTGATATGTCACTGACCAGAAATCTGTCAAAGAACAGTTCCGGGTCACCGTAGGTCATGGAGCCATAATCCAGCATTACTGCCAGATTGGACATAGCGTCCTCCAGATATGCCTTATCGTAAGCGTTCATCGTCATTCCTCCATTGCTGTCTTATGATATCTATGATGAAGGTTCCCTCCAAAGGATTTGACTTTTCCTTCATCTTCCTGTAATCTTCCCTGGCCTTCTGGTCCCTGCTCACCCACTTAGGATGATATATGCTGCTGTCCACAGGAACAGCTTCATCGAATGTAAGCATATTGAAGGCTTTCTCACTTTTCAATACTACCTGTTCACCCAGTTCACCAAGCTTCATGGCTTCAGCAAGTTCTTCAATGGAAAGACTGTTATTAAGAAAGTCTTTGGCGAAAGAGAAATAGGAGTCGTCAGCTCGGTATCCTCTTATTATGTCGAAGGTCTTATACTCCAGCAGAAAATTCTGCAGAATATAGTCTCTTGCCGCCGATGCCACTCCGACAGATAGGTCAAAGGTCCGGTTCTCCAGGAGAATCGCCATCCAGTTCAATATATGATGCTTCGTCAGATCACAAACTGTCAGGTCTGTCATATCCAGACTATAACCATTCATGAAGCCATCCTTACCCGAAGAGCAGGCCCATTCCTTGGCGAGTTCCACATGCTCAGTACAATAAAGCCCCAGACCATAGTCATTCTTATGGTTTCCTTTGCCGAGCTGTGGCATGTCAATGACTGATATCGAACCGTGATAGAGTTTCATAATGCTTTTCCGTTAAAAGTATCGTTATAACGACACTTGCAAATATAATGCTTTGTTTTCAAATAACAAGAACCATCTTGAATATAGGAACACCGGCAAAAGCAGGTCTATGCCAGGAAATATTCAGAATAACTCCGCCCCAGCACACGAACTCCGGACCGACAGGCAGAGTTTGGGCTGATTCAGCGCCTGTCGGTGCCCAAAATGAGGGTCGAAGGCACGAAAACGGGAGAGACAGGCAGAGTTTCGGGGCTAAAGTTGCCTGACGATGCCCAAAACGGGGGCGCAAGACGCAAAAACAGCGGAGACAGGCAGAGTTTGGGCTGATTCTGCGCCTGTCGGTGCCCGAAATGAGGGTCGAAGGAACGAAAACGGGAGAGACAGGCAGAGTTTCGGGGTCAAAGTTGCCTGTCGGTACCCAAAACGGAGGTTCAAGACGCAAAAACAGAGGAGACAGGCAGAGTTTCGGGCAAAACTCTGCCTGTCGGTGGTCATAACGGGGGATTTGCCGAAAGACGGAGCGCCAGCCATAACAGGAGAGAGCAGACGAAAGACGGAGCACCAGCCATAACAGGAGAGAGCAGGCGAAAGACGGAGCACCGGCCATAACATGAGGGGACGGGCGAAAGACAGGATGCCGTCCATAACAGAAGGGGCAGGATGCCGGTGCGAAAAGCTGTCTGACGCTACAAAAGACAGGGGGGTCAGTTCTTCAGGTAGTAGGTGACGGAGGTGACGACGCGTACCTTCTTTATATATGGGGTGTTGCTGTCGCGGTTCTCGATGGAGAATGTACCCTGGCTGGCGGTCTTTATCTTTCCGAGCTTGCTGTCGGAGTCCTTGGCGAACTTCTTGGCTGTCTCTCTGGCATTCCTGGTGGCCTCTTCTATCATCTGGGGCTTGATATCGTTCAGGCTTTCATATTTGAACTCCACGGGGTTCTCCCACTGGCTGGTTCCTCCTGCCACGATGCCTTTCTTCAGAAGTTCCGACTGCTTTCCCATCAGGGAGAGCACCGTGTCGACCTGAGAGGTGCAGACCGTGATCACGTTCTTTGCTATATATCTGTACTGACGGTTGTTGTCCCCGTACTCATTGGCCAGCTTGTCGGAAATCTGGGGCACGGACACAGTGATTTCTGAAGGGTTGACACCACCTGCCTGGAGGAAAGCCAGAATCACTTCGTTGTTCCTGTCCGTCTGGTCATAGATGGACTGGATGTCGTCTGCCATAACCTTGTATACCACAGGCCATATGACCTTGTCTGCCTTGACCTCCCTCTCACACAGTCCCTTCACATTCACAACACGTTCATATTCACGGTATTTTTCCACCGCTCTCGGAAGCATGGCTCCCATGACGAACAGTCCTAACATTACTGCCAGTCCGCTGATGATTCTGCCTTTATCCATAGTATCAGTCACTCAAGTTTCGCACTTGCGAAAGTTAAACAAATTTTCAATCTGCGTAAATGTAGCAAAAATCCTGCAAAAGAAGACATGACCGCACATTACATATAAATATCCGGCATCTATATATCATGGGTACGAGAAATGATTTTTTAATGACCATATATGTAATATGATGAAAATTATGTATATTTGAAGTGTTTGAAACTCTGAGGGATAGTCCTGTTCAGAGGACGATATGGAGCAATCCGGAGAACTAACTATCAACAATAGGAATCATGAGAAGAATCAGTATGTTTCTTGCAGGACTTTGCCTGATGACGGCAGTTTCGTGCACACAGCCAGACAAGGAGGAAAATGAAATGAATGAGGTTATCGAGAACATCATGGCGCGCCGCAGCATCCGCCAGTACAAGGCCATTCCGGTGGGCAGGGACACCCTGAACACCATCATGGAATGCGGAATCAATGCGCCTAACGGACAGAACAAACAGTCATGGGAGGTGAGAATCGTGGACAAGCCGGAGCTTCTTGCAGAAATGTCTGAGGCGATGGGGGCATCGCACGGAGGAAACGAATTTGCAAAGGGATGCTTCAGGGGGGCACCTGTCATGGTATTCATCGCACGTGACCTTTCATATGATTTCTCCGCATATGACTGCGGACTTCTTGCAGAGAACATCATGCTCTCGGCATGGTCTCTTGGAGTGGGATCGATATGCCTCGGCAGTCCGGTGCGCTTCCTCACCGACAACGACATGTGCAAGCCATATGTGGAGGGACTAGGATTCTCTGAGGGATATGAACTCTGCCTCTGCGTGGGTCTGGGATATGCGGACGAAAGTCCTGAGGCAAAGCCACGCGACATGGGAAAGGTGGCATATGTGGACAAGTTCTGACTGGACACTGACAGGAAACCATAATATTTTCTGAGAAAATTTTAAACAGTTTCTGAATATGGCAAGCGACCGGAAATGGGTTATCGTCCGGATCGACGGAAAGATAGCTGCAATCTCTACAGATTATAAGGCTCTCGCAGACGTGGCTGCAAGGCTGGCAAAGGAGAGCAGGCCTGAACACTTGAAGGTGGTGGCGGAAACGGTGTCATTCGACTCCGTGTGGGAGTTGCGCTGCAAGGCCAGGTGGGATGACTTCATTCTGTTCGGCACCGAGTTCCAGAAGAAGGTGTGGAGGACCCTGTATGACCTCACGCATTCCGGCGAAGGGACAGACTGCAGGACCGGATCTGAAAACGGTCCTGATGCGGCCAAACCAGAACTCCTTAGTTACAGCGACTTTGCAGAACTGTGCGAGAATCGCGCCGGGGTCCGTGCTGTGGCCCATGCGGTGGGACTGAATCCGCTGGCTGTGGTCATCCCATGCCATCTGGTGGTTCCCAAGGAGTCCATCGACAGGATTCGGGAGATACGCAAGAAGGCGGAAGACACCATATTCAAGGGGGACGACCTCTGTCTGGACAAGGTGCTTCGCGACCCGGCGACTGACTTCGGCGAATATTCGCTCGGACGCAGACTCAAAAGGGAACTTATCTTGAAGGAACTTCTTTGAGGATGTTTTCTGCCCCCTGTCAAGGTCAGAATGTACCGAAAATGGAACCGTCAGGCAGAAAATTTGTCCAAAACCTGCCTGATGGTCCCGTTTTTGAACTTTGGACCCGCGATTCAGGCACCGTCCGGCAGAGAATCAGCATAAAAGCTGCCTGACGGTCCCGGTTCCTGATGTGACAAAAAAGAGTTGGAAGGTTTACATCATCAGGAGGTGGACTTGGACCGGAATCGGGCTCCGTATTCTGAGCGCACAGGAGGGTTTTTATGAAAAAAACATAAAATTTAATTTAGAATTATTCCAAATTAAAAATATTTTGCTACCTTTGCATCGGAAACAGAGACAGAGCCTTGACAGGCATAGGAAAACAACCAGTTAAAACAAAGAAAATGGAAAAGGAACTCATATTGAAAACTATGAAGGAGGCCGGCAAGCCAGTGGCTGCAGGCGAGGTGGCTACACTCTCAGGACTTGACAGAAAGGTGGTGGACAAGGTCTTCGCCGAACTGAAGAAGGAGGGAGCTATAGTATCACCCGTAAGATGCAAATGGACTCCGGCAGAATAATATAAATGTGAAACAACTAAATAATGATAAAGTCATGAAATCGATCAAAGGTACAAGAACAGAGCAGAATCTCTTGAAATCATTCGCCGGCGAGAGCCAGGCACGTTCACGCTATACTTTCTTTGCAGAGGTTGCGAAGAAGGAAGGATATGAGCAGATCGCAGCTGTATTCATGGAGACGGCAGAACAGGAGAGGGAGCACGCAAAGCGCTTCTTCAACTTCCTTGAGGGCGGTCCGCTTGAAATCACAGCATGCTACCCTGCAGGCGTGGTGGGAACAACTCAGGAGAACCTCCTTGCAGCAGCAATGGGAGAGAAGGAAGAGTGGGACATACTCTACAAGGAGTTCGCGGAAGTGGCTTCCGAGGAGGGCTTCCCGGCAATCGCAGCGACATTCAAGAACATAGCAAAGGTGGAGGCTGAGCACGAGCGCCGTTATCTCAAGCTCCTCAGCCGCCTCACAGACGGTGACTTCTTCCATCGCGACGGAAAGATCTGGTGGCAGTGCCGCAACTGCGGATATATCGTTGAAGCACAGGACGCTCCTAAGACATGTCCTGCATGCCTCTTCCCACAGGCTTATTTCGAGCCGATGAAGGAGAACTATTAGTATCTATACATGCGCTTAATCAGGCGGCACCCGAAAAGGTGTCGCTTTTTTTGTTATATTCGTGGCTGGTATCCTGATTCGCTGACGGAGACCTGACAACTTGAACAGTTTCCACCAAAACAGGGTGTTTCCTGGAAACGCCAGGGGAAAAACACAGTTTATCCACCCAAACAGGGGTATTCGTGGAAGCTCAAAAGGGGAAAAACGGTTTTTCCACAGAAACGAGGTTTTTCGTGGACAAAGATTGAAAGACATATGATGAAAAGACTGATGACCATTGCTGTCCTGCTGGCTGCCATAGCTGCCGGGGCACAGACACCACGTGAAAAGATCAACTTTGACGACAACTGGCAGTTCGCATTCGGCGATGCATCCTCCCCTGCAAAGGATTTCGGATGCGGGACCGAATACTTCAACTACCTTACAAAAGCCGCCTCCATCCATAACGAGGGTCCATATTCCCCTAAGTTCGATGCCAGCGGATGGGCTGTGGTGGACCTCCCTCATGACTGGGTGGTGGATCTTCCGTATGCAGAAGAGGCAAGTCACAGTCACGGATACAAGACTGTCGGACACAAATACCCGCAGACAAGCGTCGGCTGGTACAGGAAGACATTCACAGTTCCGCAGGAGGACTACGGAAAGCATATCTGGCTGCAGTTCGACGGAATATTCCGCGACTCGCGCATATGGGTGAACGGATTCTACCTCGGTGGAGAGCCGAGCGGATATGCCACAAGGACTTATGATATATCGGAATACCTCAACTACGGAGGAGAGAACCTCGTATGCGTCCGGGCAGACGGCACTCTCGAAGAGGGATGGTTCTACGAGGGAGCCGGCATATACCGTCATGTGTGGCTGAACAAGGCTGCGCCGGTGCATGTGGCGCCTTTCGGCACGTTCGTGCATTCGAGATTTGCGGGAGACATGCTCCCGGACGGAGGATTCGAGGTCGATTTTTCAAAGGCGACTCTGTATATAAACACTACTGTGCGTAACATGGCCAATGCCGCTACAGAATATAAATATACACTCCGTCACACATTGAAGGATGCACAGGGCAAGGAGGTGTCAAGCTGTGAGGCCAAGGGAACCGTACTTCACGGCAAGGAGGAGCATCTATGCAAGACACGCATGACAGTGGAGGACCCGCATCTGTGGAGCTGCGATGATCCATATCTATATACTGTGGTGACCGAAGTCTTCATAAATGGAAGGCTCACAGATGGATATACGACTATAACAGGCATCAGACACATAGATTTCGACAAAGACAAGGGATTCTTCCTGAACGGCGAGCCGGTCAAGCTCAAGGGAGTGAACATGCACCAGGACCATGCGGGAGTCGGCTCAGGCATTCCTGACGGGCTTCAGGAATGGAGGCTTCTCCAACTGAAGAAATTCGGCTGCAACGCATACCGCTCAAGCCACAACCCGATGACTCCGGAAATGCTCGACGCGTGCGACAGGCTGGGAATCCTGGTCATCGAGGAGAACCGTCTCACGGGAATCAACGAGGAGCATACGCGCCTGTTGCAGAGGATGATCGAAAGGGACAGGAACCACCCGTGCATAATACTCTGGAGCGTGGGCAATGAGGAATGGGGAATCGAGTGGAACGACTTCGGCAATCGAATAGCGGAATCAATGAGGGAATATTGCCACAGGCTCGACCCTACCAGAAAGATGACGGTGGCTTCCAGCAGCGGCCCGACCATTCTGGTGCCGGCCGATGTTGCAGGATACAACTATATACTCCAGAACCCTGTGGACAAGCACCGGGAGGATTATCCTGAGCGCTGTGCACTCGGATCGGAGGAGACTACCGGCTGCGGCACCAGGGGTGTATATTTCCCTGAACGTAAGGAGCCGGATCTTGAATCTGCTGCAGAAGGCGGGCAGAAGAAGGCAGAAGGTTGTCCGCCGTCAGCAGTGGACGCCGGCAACGGCCGAATGGTGGCCTTCAACCGCAGCAAGCACGGACCTGACAGTCTGTACAACTGCATCGAGAGAGGATGGAAGTTCTATGCCGAACGTCCTTGGCTTGCCGGACTCTTCTACTGGACCGGCTTCGACTACCGAGGAGAGCCTAATCCTATGGTCTTCCCGGCCACCAGCTCCGAATTCGGAATCCTGGACTACTGCGGATTCCCTAAGGACGAGGCATATTACCTCAAGTCATGGTGGACCTCGGAACCCGTACTGCATATCCTTCCGCACTGGAATCTTGCCGGACATGAAGGCGAGACAGTCTCAATCTGGGTGTACAGCAACTGCGACGAGGTGCAGCTGACCGTCAACGGAAAGAAGCTGGAGAGAAAGAAGATGCCGGTGAACGGACATCTGGAATGGACAGCCGTATATAAGCCGGGCTCGCTGAAGGCAGTGGGTTACAAGGCTGGAAAGAAAGTCATGGAAACCTGTATAGCCACCACTGGAGAGGCGGTGAAGGAAGTGTGGACGACCGAGACTGTCGGTGACATCATGGTGGCAAACGTCAGCCTGACCGATTCCAAGGGACGTTTCGTGCCGACTGCCAATCAGGAAGTGACCTATACGGCACCTGAAGGCTGGACCATCCTCGGCTGGGGCAACGGAGACCCTGCCTTCCAGTATGTTGAACGTCCTGTGACATATGGAGCTTCAGCAGCAGATGGCACAGCAGCGTCTGACGGGACCTATCTGACGGGGACCCCTGCACCGGATCAGGATGCACGAAGCATCAAGGTGGTCACCTTCAACGGCCTGGCACAGGTCATTCTGCAGCGTTCCATATAACCTCCTGAATACCAGAGGTTTAAGCAAAATCGCCTGCGGCAAATGTCGCAGGCGATTTTATGTAAAGCGCTGACAATCAGCTGGGTGAGCATTTTACTTTGGCAGGGAATATCAGAACGGGAAGATGAGCGGAAGCACGAAGACCATGATGACACCCATGAGGATCTGGAGCGGGAGTCCGACCTTCACATAGTCCATGAAGGTGTACTGTCCGGCCGGCATCACGAGGGCGTTAGGCGGTGTGGAGAACGGTGAAGCGAAGCACATGGAAGCCCCGACAGTGACTGCAAAGAGGAATGACAGAGGGTTGACTCCGATTCCGATGGCACACTGAAGAGCGATAGGAGCCATGAGGACAGCCGTCACCGTGTTGCTTATGAATATGGTCATCGTGGATGTAGCGAAATATACGGCAGCAAGTGCCAGATATGGTCCGCTCGACCCGAAGGTATTGATTATGAAATCTGCAATCATTCCAGAAGCCCCAGTCTTCTCAAGGGCTGTGGACATAGGAAGCATCGCGGCAAAGAGCACGATGGTCTGCCAGTTGATGGTCTTGTAGGCCGCCTCCACATTGCGTACGCAGCCTGTCACCACCATGAGCACGGCGGCAAGAAGGACCGAAGTCACCGGAGCCACCGGAATGGAATCCACCACCATCATCACGATCATGGCTATCATTATGGCTGCCGCAACAGGAGCCTTATAGTCCAGGGTCACCTTGGCCGCCTCCTGAAGAGGTTCTCCGAGGACCACCCAGTTGTCCGACTCGTTACGCAGGCGGGCTATGTCCTTCCATGTTCCCTGAACCAGAAGCACGTCTCCGCTGTGCATCTTCTCCGATCCGAGTTCCTGTAGGATATAGTCGCTCTTCCTCCTGATACCCAGCACATTGACGCTGAACTTGCTGCGGAAACCAGCCTCAAAAACGGTCCTGTTGATCATCGATGAAGACGGCATGATAAGAATCTCCGCTATTCCGATGTCGAAGAAGTCCAGGGACGGGTTTGAAGAGCTGCCCTCTATCTCGTCAGTGTGGTTGTCGAGCAGTCTGAGCGAATAGTCTGAGGCAAACTGCTGCACCTGCTCGATGTCTCCGGAAAGATAAAGCACATCCCCCGTCTGGAGCACCAGAGAAGGCGATGCCAGCTGCTGGCTGACGGTACGGACGAAACGGTTGTTGCCGGCACTGCGGCGCAGCTCCATGACATTTATTCCATATTTCTTGTATATATCCAGCTCCACAATCGTCTTGCCCACAGCCGAGGAACCGGAATCCTTGACATGAACCCTGAACAGATTGTCTGTGAGGCCATATTCCCTGACAAGTTCCTTTAGCGACTTGCCGCCTTTCTTCTTGTCCTTTCCCTTCTCCTTAGGAGTCAGGAACCACTTCGTCAGAGGCATGAGCACGAGGATGCCCACTGCCAGGGTTATCAGACCCACAGGAAGGAAGGTGAAGAATGATATATCCTGAACAGAAGAGTCCACGATGCCGTTTGCCTTGGCCGTCGAAAGGGTCTCCTGGATGATGAGGTTCGGAGGGGTACCGATGAGGGTCATCATACCTCCCATGCTGCTGGCAAATGCAAGTGGCATGAGCAGACGGCGCGAAGATGTTCCTGCATGGGCCGCCATACTCACCACGATAGGAAGCATGAGGGCCACAGTGCCTGTGTTGCTCACGAAGGCTCCGATGAAGGCTGTCACCAGCATCACCAGCAGGAATAGCCTGGTCTCGCTGGTTCCGGCAAGCTTTATGACCTGTCCGCCTATCATCTTGGCAAGTCCGGTCTGGAAGATTCCTCCGCCGACGATGAACAGACCTACCATCATGATCACCGTCGAATTCGAAAATCCCGCCAGTCCCTCGGCAGGAGTCAGCACCTGACACAGAAGCAGGGCAAGCAGCGCGCATATGGCCACAAGGTCAGACCTGACCCTGCCGCTGACAAAGAGCGCTGCAGATATAAGGAGTATTATAAGTGTTGCTACCATATGGCCTGAAGTTATAGACGGCAAAGATACTGAAAATATCAGACCTGAGGCCAGACGAAATTAAAGTTTACGTATCAGCACCTTCATAGTCTGCTCCTCCTCTTTATCATCGCGATCATGCTGTATGCCATCGGGGTGCCGAAGAAGGCCTCGATACCGAGCTTCATGAAATACTGAAGGGCGATCATCAGCAGGATGTCACGGGTCGGAAGAGTGCCGGCAAAGGCAATCAGCACGAACGGAATGGTGTCCAGCAAATATCCGATGACGGAGCTTCCGATGGTCCTGACCCAGAGTCTCCTCTCACCGAATCTCTTGCGGATCCACTCCATGAGCCAGGCGTTGGACAGCTCTCCGCAGAGGAAGCCCACAAGCGAGGCTATGACTATCCTCGGCACATAATTGAATATGGAATTATAGGCATTGGCCGTGGCATCAAGATAATCCGGCGAAGGCAGCCACACCCCTATCTGGGTGCAGACGACCATGAGCAGGTTGCACACGAATGTCAGGATTATGACCTTGCGGGCGGTCTTATAGCCCCATATCTCGGTGAGGACGTCACCAAGCATGTACGCGAACGGGAATGTGATCGTGCCGGAATCGAAGTACAAAATATCGAAGATGCCGATGACCTTTACGGCCATTATGTTTGACACAAGATATGCCGTGACAAACAATGCAGAAACGATGACAAGCAGCATGTCGCCGCTCTCCCGGTTTTTTAAAGGGTTTTCCGAAACCTTGTTCATATCAAATTAATTTCCCGCAAAGTTAATCAAAACTTCGATTCCGGGGAAATCGGTTGTTAAATATCCATAAGCAAGATCGAAACCATCTTAAAAACAGGTTTGCTATCCGGAGAAATGGCGGAATCCCCGGATGATAAAAACCTCAGTTTTAAAATCAGTTTACGAGAAGTTCGATGTCGCAGCCCCAGAAGACAGATGGCATGGCCGGTTCCAAGGTGCCGTCGGATCTTATCAGGGAGATGTCTTTGATAAGGACTTCCAGTTCTTTGTCTGTTGTGCACTGGAGGGTGGTGCGGGAGGCTTTGGAACCGAGGGATGATTCCTTGAAATAGACTGTTGTCGAGGCGTCCTCGAATTTGACATACTGCTCCTTGCCGTCGCTTTCGCCATAGACCTTCACATGGAGGGTTCCGCTTTCGGGGGCCTCTGCCAGTTCGAAGGTCAGACCCTTGTACTCGGACAGGTAGAGGGCCGACGGATGGAGGTTGGCCTCGGACCAGAGCTGGCGATAGGTTACCTTATAGTCCAGGTCATAGTCTTCCAGAACAGGAATCTGAGGGGTGAAGCCTTCACCGTGATATGCCTTCACTATGGCCTCTGTGATTTCCGGATGGCTGAATGCCGGAATGGAGCGGTAAAACCCGTCGGAAAGATTCATCCAGTGGAAGGTACCCATTCCATATTCCTTGGCCGTGCGGACAAAATAGTCGGCATAGTAGCAGAAATTCTCCAGGGAAGGGTTCTCGCTGAATGTGCCCCACTCGCCTATTATCACCGGACCACCTTTGGAGACCAGATGCTGGTCCAGGAGTCGGAACATCTCTGAGACCTCCGCTTCCATGGAAGGAAGGTTGTCAATCTCAGGATAGGCATGTACCTGAAAAAGAATATGGTCCTCAACGGTGTCCACAGGCTTTTCCATATATATGAGCGGGTCCGGGAGATGCCGGTTCCAGGTGCCGGAGCCGTTGCATGCCCCATATGTGTTCACCACCAGGTTCCTGACGGCATTGTTGCCACCGGTCGCACGCACCACGTCCACAAAGCTCTGGGCATAGGAATTTATTGCGTCATAAGCCTGAGAGGCCGCTGTGGCATCATAACCTATATTCATGGAGGCATAGCACCATGAACGGCTCTCGTCCAGCATTTCGTTATATGATTCGAAAAGGAGACGCTGGTCATATGACTTGAACCTTTCGGCTATCTGCTTCCACAGACCTTCGTAGCGGGCCTTGACAGTCTGGTATATTTCCGGATCTGCCACAAGCCAGGCGTCAGGATCGGCACCGGTGTCATGATGGATGTTGATTATGCAGTACATTCCGGCGTTGAGAACATAGTCCACAATCTCGTTCACGCGGTTCATCCACTCGGCAAAGACCACTCCGTTGGCATCCATATGGACTCCCCAGGTCACAGGGACGCGGATGGCTCCGAAACCGGCGTTCTTCATCATGGTCATGAGTTCGGGACTGGTCACAGGCTGTCCCCATCCCGTCTCCCATGCTCTCCAGTCACGACCGTCAGTGCCGCCGGTCCACCAGACTGCATCCAAGGTGTTTCCCAAATTCCAGCCCACTCCCATGCTGCGGATGGCTTCGTAGGAGGACTCGAAAGCGGGAAGGTCAGGGGTCGGCTCGGGATCCGGTTTCTGCTCCGAACCGTCATCGGGCTGCTTTTCAGGTTCCGGACCGGCAGGAATCTCCGGCAGCGGCCCTTCATTCTCGGAAGACTCATCCACAGGAGAGCATGACAGCATCAAGCCTGCCATGCACACTGCCAGAAATATATATCTTTTCATAGTCTGCTCAGATTGCTTAATAATGAGTTCATTTGACAAAACCACTGTGTCACAGTGGCCTGTCTTATCCCAGAGTCACCACCACCTTGTGTTCTCCAGGTGTGTGTGGAACCAGATTGCCCTCAAGGTTCACTCCGTCAACCACCAGGGATTTCACTCCGCGGCAGACACCGGAAGGATTCCGGACAGTGATCTCGTAGAGGGAGCCGCGGAATCGGCGGCGGACCGTATATTCCTTCCAGTCAGGACATATGCACGGGTCTATGCATAGGCCGTCGTATGCCGGTTTCACTCCGAGGATATACTGGGTGACGGCATACCAGTTCCATGCGGCGGTTCCCGTGAGCCAGCTGTTCTTCGCCTCACCTGGTCGTGCAGCGTCCTTGCCGGCTATCATCTGGGAATATACATACGGCTCCACCTTGTGCAGGGCACAGTCTTCTATATACGACGGACATATCTTCCTGTAATATTCCCATGCGCGGTCGCCGCGACCGATGACGGTCTCGCCTATAATAACCCAAGGATTGTTGTGGCAGAATATGCCGGCGTTCTCCTTGTAACCTGCCGGATATGAAGATATTTCACCATATTCCACGAAATACCTTGTGAAGGCCGGGTTGTTCAGGACGATTCCGTGCTCACAGTCCAGACGCTCCTTCACCGAATCAAGCGCCCTGGTCACCATTCCCTCTTCCAGACCGATTCCGGCCATAGAGCACCATCCCTGTGACTCGATGAATATCTGACCTTCATCGTTCTCGTGCGAACCGACCTTGCGGCCGAAATAGTCATATGCACGAAGGTACCAGTCTCCGTCCCAGCCGTGCTTCTTGACCGCCTCTACCATATCGTTAACGAGGCCCTCTGCACGGGCAGCCTCATCGGAGAGTCCCAGATGACGGCAGAGTTCCACATAGTCACGGCCACAGACAACGAACAGACCTGCAATCATAAGTGATTCAGCCTTAGAGCCTTCCGTCTTATTCTCCGTGGTCTGGAACGATTCGTTCGGATCCCATGAGAAGCAGTTCAGGTTCAGACAGTCATTCCAGTCTGCGCGGCCGATGAGAGGCAGCATATGCGGACCGAGATTGTTGACCACATGGTCGAAGGATATACGCAGATGCTCCATCAGAGAAACCTCGGAACCTGGCTGGTTGTCGAAAGGCACCGGCTCGTCCAATATTCCGAAATCTCCTGTCTCCTTTATATATGCCACGGTTCCGAAAATGAGCCACATAGGATCGTCATTGAAACCGCCGCCGATGTCGTTGTTGCCGCGCTTGGTCAGAGGCTGGTACTGGTGGTAGCATCCGCCGTCCGGGAACTGGGTGGAGGCTATGTCTATGATACGCTCGCGGGCGCGCTCAGGAATCTGATGCACGAAGCCCACAAGGTCCTGGTTGGAGTCCCTGAAGCCCATTCCGCGGCCGATTCCGCTCTCGAAGAACGAGGCCGAACGGGACATGTTGAAGGTGACCATGCACTGGTACTGGTTCCAGATGTTGACCATCCTGTCCATCTTTTCCTCCGGACTCTTCACCGTATATATATCCAGCAGGGCATCCCAATATGCCTTGAGCTCGGCAAATGCCGCATCCACCTTGGCCGTGGT
The DNA here is from genome assembly GCA_017502125.1 of Bacteroidales bacterium. Classification (GTDB taxonomy): domain Bacteria; phylum Bacteroidota; class Bacteroidia; order Bacteroidales; family UBA932; genus Cryptobacteroides. Next base: position 16,036 of record JAFVVN010000007.1, read on the forward strand.
GTCGAGGGCCGATATGAGTTCGCGTGCCTTTGTCTTGTTTATGACAGGTGAACTTCCGCTATGCTTCAGGCCCGGCATATCAAAGACGAGATTGCCGCTGTCATCTGTCACAAACTTCTCTTCCTGAGGGTTTTCCACATATCCGAGCAGGAATATATAATCCTTGCTTTCGCCAGGCGCGAGTTCCACCTCTATGCAATGCGAGGCTATCGGGCTCCAGCCGTGGGCTATGCTGTTTCCGGAAGTGCCTGCCATAACCTTCTGAGGGTCTCCGAAGTCGTTATACAGGCCTATGAAGGTCTCCCTGTCTGTGTCGAATCCGTCCACAGGTGCGTTCACGCTGTAGAATGCATAGTGATTGCGGCGTTCCTTATATTCGGTCTTATGATATATGACCGAACCGTCCACCTCGACTTCGCCAGTCGAGAAATTGCGCTGAAAGTTCTCCATGTCGGTGGCTGCGTTCCACAGGCACCACTCGGCGAAAGAGAAGAGCCTGAAGCTTTTCGGGGCAGCAGAGGTGTTACGCAGGGTCACCTTCTGGACCTCTGCCCAGCTATGGAGCGGAACGAAGAAGAGCACACTTGCCTCGATGCCGTCCTTGGCACCGGTGATGCGGGTGTAGCTCATTCCATGACGGCATTCATAGAAGTCAAGCGGAGTCTTGCACGGTTTCCATCCCGGTGACCAGACAGTGCCGCCGTCGTTGATATAGAAATATCTGCCGCCGTTGTCCATAGGGACATTGTTGTAGCGGTATCGCGTAATACGACGGAACTTGGCATCCTTGCAGAAAGTATATCCGCCCGCCGTGTTGGAAATCAGCGAGAAGAAGTCCTCATTGCCGAGATAGTTGATCCATGGCCACGGGGTCTTGGGATCGGTGATCACATATTCGCGGTGCCTGTCGTCAAAATATCCGAATGTCGTCATAATTCGTGCGTCACTTAAAGTATTGTATTTCAATCATTTGAAATAAAACGCCTGTGCCATATGCCGCAGGCGTTTTTGCTTAATTGCCTGATTATCAGGGATTAATCTACTGGGGCTGCCACAAGGCGGAGGACGCGGCTGGACCAATCGTCCTGCTTGTGATAGTCCACCTTATGCTTGAGCGGGATTTCCAGACCGGTCTCCATCAGGAACCTGCCGCTGAACGACAGTCCTTCATATGGGAGAGGCTCGTTGTCTATGCGATTGAGCTCGCGGACCTCATATAATCTGTCCGGATCCAGACCTGCCATCTTCACGCGCGGGAGGTGGTCGTCATAGAAGGTCTCTGTCTTCCACCAGTAGAACACCGCCTCGTCCTTTTCCGGAGCGACATACATCAGGGATGCCATGTTGTGGCCGTCGTATGGAGAGACGAGACGATATATGTCACCCTGCTGCACTACAGGGCGGATTTCCTTATATTCCGCTATGGCCTTTCTGCAGAGGTCCCTCTCCTCCTGAGTCATGTTGCGAGGCTGGATCTCCATGCCCAGACGGCCGCTCATGGCCACGTCGATGCGGTATTTCAACGAAGTGGTGCGGAAGACGGTGTGGTTAGGAGTGGCACTTATATGGGAAGCCATCGCCACTGCCGGGAAGAAATATGACACACCCCATTGCATGTGGATACGCTGGAGGGCATCGGTGTTGTCGCTCACCCAGAACTCGTCGAACCAAGGGAGCACGCCCCAGTTGGCACGTCCGCCTCCGGAAGCACATGCCTGGATGGTGACATCAGGATATTTAGCACGGATCCTGTCGCAGACCTTCGCGAATCCGCGGTGATATTCGATGTAGAGATGACTCTGCCTGTCCTTAGGGAGGTACTGTGAGCCGTGGTTGACGATGGACATGTTGGCGTCCCACTTTATGTAGTCGATGCGGGGGTTCTCTGTCATCAGGTCGTCGACGATCTTGAACACGAAGTCCTGAACCTCCGGATTCGAGAGGTCGAGCACAAGCTGGGTGTTGCCTCGGCCGACAACCGGTTCACGCTCCGGAGCCTTGATCACCCAGTCGGGATGCTTTTCATAGAGCTCGCTGACCGTGTTGGTCATCTCCGGCTCGATCCATATTCCGAAACTGATTCCGTGGGCGTCTGCACGCTCCACCAGCCAGCCTATGCCGTTAGGAAGCTTGTTCTTGTCCACATTCCAGTCACCGAGGGCGCAGTTGTCGGTCAGACGAGGATATTTCTCGCCGAACCAGCCGTCGTCCATAACGAAGAGTTCGCCGCCCATATAGGCTATATCCTCCATCATCTTGTCCATGCCCGGCTCGTTGATGTCGAAATATACACCTTCCCAGCTGTTGAGGAGAATCTTGCGGAGCTGCTTGCCGTGTGCCAGCTTGTAGTTGCGGCCCCACCTGTGGAAATTGCGGCTGGCCCCGCTCAGACCTTCGTCCGAATATGTCAGGGCAAGTTCAGGGGTCTTGAAAACTTCCTTGGAAGCGAGGGTATATTCAGAATTGTCCGGGTTGATTCCGGCATAGAACTGATGCCAGTCGGTGTCGCGGGTGTCGATGCGGAGTTCATAGTTTCCGCTGTAGCAGAGGGCTGCTCCGATCACGCGGCCGGTGTTTTCCTGCGGCTTGCCGTCAAGGGAGAACATGACCTCGGAATGGTCTGTGTGGGCATTTCGTACTCCGTCCTTGTTCTTGACCGTGAACATTCCGCGCTCGAGAGGCTGCTGGGTGAGGCGGCTTTCGTTTGCCCATGTGCCGTGGAGATGACTGATCCAGACATCACCGACACGGATAGGAAGATAGCCCGAATCGAAACGTGCCAGCTTCACCGGCTTCTTCTCCAGGTTCTCGATCTCGGTCCATGTCTCGATCATGTCCACATCCTGATATGCACGATAGCACACTGTTACATAGAACGGATACACGGTGTCCTTCAGACGGATTCTTGTCACCTTGGCGGTCGGTTCCTCAATTGTCCGGATTCCCTCCACATTCAGAACAGTGGACATATTCCCATCCGCATGGGTCACTCCAAGGGCTGCCTCAGAAGCACACCAGAGACCATATGGCGGATAGGCATTATGGTTCGGAGCACCGGCTGCCTGAAGGTTAGCGACATCCGCATCGCAGAGTCTGTTTCCGAAATATACGATCTGGAGTTCCTGACCCGGCTCTGCCTTAAGAATCAGTTCTGTGTTCGGTGTCGCCACGCGTACCTGTGCCATGGTCAGAGCTGCGACCATCAACGACACCAGCGATAATAGTGTTTTTTTCATTTACTGATCATTTATATATACCATCAGGCAGAGTTTTGACCGATTTTCTGCCTGACGGTGGGAAAAATGGTTCATTTTGTATGGTTTTGGGGACCGACAGGCAGAGTTTTGACCGATTTTCTGCCTGACGGTCAGACTGTCGGTCTGAGCGCTATAGCTGTTCCTTCACGAAACGCCCCCACGGACGAAGGTCAGACTCTGCCCAAGGTCCCTCTGACAGAGCAGATGGCAGGAGCATCGAACAGGTTTCCTCCTTGTCGGAGATAGACCAGAAGAGGTAGCTGATGTCGTTCTCGTCCATCCACTCGATCCATGCCTCGGTCGACTCCACATCTATAGGTCCCTGACCGTCGGCATTCATTCCTCCGCACTCGGTCACGAAAAGGGCCAGTCCCTTGCTCATCGCATAGTCACCCTTCTCACGAAGCCACTCCTTATGGGTGCCGGCATAGAAATGGAGGGTGTACATGAGGTTGTCATAACCTATGATCGGATCATTTGCGGCATCGTCCACGTTCTGTGACCATCTCGGCGTACCGACAATGATCACAGCGTCCTTCTCGATGGCGCGGATTGCCGCGATGACAGTTTCCGAATACTCCTTGATCTCTGCCCAGGTGTAGTCTATCTGATTGACATGGTCCTTGTATGAAGGCTCGTTCCATATTTCATATATCACATTCGGAACACCCTTGTACTTCGAAGCCATATAGGTGAAGAACTCCACTGCCGCATCCGTGTGCAGACCGTGGGCATGCCAGTCCACAAGGACATATACACCGTTGGCAATCGCCGCATCCACGATGGTGCAGGCGCACTGCTTTCCGAAATCAGGGTCGTCAAGATAGCACTTCGCCTGATTCTCGCCGGCACGAAGTTCCACTCCGATGGCAGCACGGACAATCTCTGCATCCCAGTCCTGAACCACATGGCGGACTGCACCGGCATTATAGAATCGAGGCCAGAGGCAGTTCCAACCGAAACTCATTCCTTTAAATTCAACAGTGTCGCCCAATTCGTTCATCAGGGCCGTGCCTTCCACATGGAGGCGTTCCACTTTTGGGGTGTGCGTTGTACACATGACCGACAACATCACTGTTGCCAGAAATCCAGCAAAATGTCTAATCTTCATAATATCAATTATTTACAGAAAATAGCCTGCGCCATTTGCCGCAGGCGTTTTAACGTAAAACTTTGTTAGTCAGCGATTTCCGTGGCGCGACGGGTGGCGAGTTCAGTCTGAACTCCAGCCATCTTCTGCTTGGTGAGCGGGTAGAACCAGACCACGAGGATCGAGAGGGCGGCAACTGCTGCAGGAACCCAGCTCATCAGGATACGCAGGCCGAGGATGGCGGTCTCTGTCTGGACAGCTCCGGCAACTGTGCTGTAGCCGAAGGCGGCAAGCATCCACATCACGGCGGACCCACCGAATGCGCCTCCGAACTTCTGAGCCATGGATGCGGACGAGAAGATCAGACCGGTGGAAGCGGTTCCGTCCTTGAGCTCTGACCAGTCGGCCACATCGGCATACATGCTCCATACAAGCGGCGAGATGACTCCGGTGAATACGGAGATCACAAGCTGGAAGGCGAGCATAGCCCAGTAGCCGCCAGTGGTAGCAGGGAGGAAGAAGAACAGGATGCTGAGTACCACGAGGGCAGCCATAGAAAGCATATATGTGCTCTTCTTGCCAAGATGCTTGGACATAGGGACAGCCAGGACGACTCCGACCATGTTTGCGATTTCACCGATGGAAAGGAATATGCCGGCTGACACGAGGAAGGCCCACTGTGGTGCCATCTCCACGGTCTTGACTATATAGTCTGCAAAGAAATATGCCGTGGTGGTTCCACGCACGGTGTTGAAGAGGTTGGATGCCAGAGCCGCACCGATGAGGAGCCACCATGGCTTGTTCTTCAGAAGAAGCTTGAGGTCCTGACCTATAGAGACTGTAGACTCACTCTTCACATGCTCCCTGGTAAGAAGGAAGCACAGAAGGAAGAGCACCAGACAGCACGAGGCAATCACCATCATTGCATGGTTCCATGCCACAGGGTTAGTGGACACTGAAGCAAGTCCGCCGGCACCTTCCACAGCAACGCGGGTCTTGTCGAACATATTGCAGAGAGGTTCCCACGCAAAAAGTGCGATGAAGCTTCCTCCATATGCGAAGAACATCCTGTATGAAGAGAGGACCGACTTCTCGTCAGAGTCAGCAGTCATCACATTCAGGAGCGAACCGTAAGGGACATTGATTCCGGTATATACGGTCATCATCAGGATATATGTCACATATGCCCAGACTGTCTTGCCGTTCTCAGGAGTCGTGAAGAGAAGGATTCCGCAGACTGCGAAAGGCAGGGCAAAGAACAGGAGATACGGGCGGTACTTGCCCCAACGGGTCTTGGTGCGGTCTGCAATTATACCCATCATAGGATCGGACACCGCATCCCAGATACGTGTAACAAGCATGAGCACTCCTGCATCGGCCAGACTCAGGCCGAATACGTTGGAATAGAAGAACGGAAGGAAGTATGAGAAGAGTTTCCAGAACATCGACGATGACATGTCGCCGAAGCCGTAACCGATTTTTTCTTTCAGGGTCATTGATCAGTGTTTTTAGGGTTTATAGATCCCCGGTCAAGCCGGGGATGACGGAGGTACAATCCAGGGATGAGGGAGAGTCAAGCCGGGGATGACGGAGATTCATGCCGGGGATGAGGGGGTTATTTGCCGCCAAGGTTTTTGTCGATCAGGCGGTTGAGGCGTCTGACGGTTTCACCGGTTGTGAATGCGTCGGGTTCGGTGTTCAGGCAGTAGTCCACCAGGCGGTCCACAGTCGATGTAGCCACATGCATGCGGGTGTCGCTTGAAGCATAGTAGATGAACACCTTGCCGTCCTCGTCAGCTATCCAGCCGTTAGTGAAAAGGACGTTCATCACGTCACCTACATATTCCCAGCCCTCAGGAGCCATGAAGAAACCAGCCGGCTCAGCAATCACCTTCGAAGGATCTTCGAGGGACGTCATATACATATATAATACATATCTCAGACCTGATGCACATACGCGCACGCCGTGAGCCAGATGCAGCCAGCCCCTGTCGGTCTTTATAGGATGAGGACCTTCGCCGTTCTTGCACTCCTTGATGGTGTGGTAGAAGCGATGGTTGATGATCTTCTCCTCTGTGATGACCACATGCTCCATGCTGTCCACCAGGGCCCAGCCTATTCCGCCGCCGTTTCCAGCATCGATGAACCCGTCCTGAGGGCGTGTGTAGAGGGCATATTTCCCGTCCACGAACTCAGGATGCAGCACCACGTTACGCTGCTGCGAAGAGGACTCCATGTCAGGAAGACGCTCCCAGTTCACAAGGTCCTTGGTGCGGGCTACTCCGGCTGCGGCCACTGCAGAAGAAAGGTCTCCCGGCGCTGCCGAAGGATCCTTGCGCTCGACGCAGAATATTCCGTATATCCAGCCATCCTCATGGGCGGTCAGACGCATGTCATATACGTTGGTTGCCGGCTCGCCATATTCCGGCATCGTGATCGGACGGTCCCAGAAACGGAAATTGTCCACTCCGTTAGGGCTCTCGGCCACAGCGAAGAAGGATTTGCGGTCAGCTCCCTCGACACGCACGACGAGGATATATTTTCCGTTCCACTTTATCGCTCCCGAATTGAAGGCAGCGTGCACCTCAAAGCGCTCCATCAGATATGGGTTTGTCTCCTTGTTCAGGTCGTAACGCCAGAAAAGAGGGGCGTGTGCACCGGTCAGAACAGGATTGATATAGCGTTCATAGACACCATTCCCTTCTATGGGCTCATTCTTTCTTGTGATGAGGGCCTCATGCTGGGACTTCAGCCACTCAAGTCTCTCTTCGAATTTCATGATTTATTTTGTTTAGATCCCCGATCAGGTCGGGGATGACAGGTTGGTGATCGGGGATGACGGTTAAAGGAACATCATATGGTCAAGGGCAGCGAAGGTGCAGAAGTCATCTGCAGATTCCTGTCCAGGGAACGGAGCATAGTAGTGGTGCTGCATATTCTCGTCGCATGCATTCCTCCATGTCAGGACATAGGATATAGGGTAATCCTTCAGCACCTCATAAAGAACCTCTGTCCACCATTTAGGATCCTTGACCCCCTCATAGCCAGTCTCTGTAACAGCCGGAATCTTGCCGTGCTCCTTCGCAAACGCCACAGTGATGTCAATCGCGTTCTTCATCTTCTTGAAGTAGTCTTCCCTGGTGCTGTAGAAATAGCAGTCAAAGCCCACCATATCAATGATTTCATCACCGGGATATCTTTCCGCATAGACCTCAGGAGAGGAAAGTTCGCCGGCACCCGGAGAATAAGACCACACAAGATTGGTCAGCCCGCGCTCGTTCATCATATAGTCATACGTCATCTTCCAGAGGGCCTTGTACTGCTCGGTCGTGCAGAGCTTCTGACCCCACCAGAACCAGCTTCCTGTGTGCTCGTGCCAAGGGCGCCAGATCAGAGGAACCGGAGTGCCGTCAGCTGTCTTTACAGACTCCATGAAGTCCGCCGCCTTGCAGAGCCATGTCATGAAATACTCATGCTTATCTCCACCCGGGAGAATCGAAGCGACCACCTGGTCTGAAGATACATCCCAGGCATCACCACCGGTGAGAGGATTACGAGGATGCCAGGAAATGGTCACAACGCCGCCGCGCTCATGATGGGCGACAATAGAGGCGCGCATATGGTCGAAACTGTTCTTGTCCAGATTTGCCGGCCAATCCATCTCGATGCCGCCCAGGTCCAGTCCATAGACAGCCGGATACTTGCCGCAGGTGGCATGCACATCAGACTGCACATACTCCGTGGCATCGTCTGCAAGTTTCCATGAATGACCATACATCAGGTCGTCCTGATGGCCGTACATGATCTTCCCCTGCTCCACGAGGTCCGTCAGACGGTCTATCAGGGCATCAGCAGGAGTCTGAGCCGGTTCTTTCGGGCAGCACGAAATGATGACGATTGCAGTTGCAATCAAGGTAAGATGTTTTAGGATGTATTTCATAATAAATTGTTTTTATAGTTTGCCACGTCGCTTCGCTCCTCGCAATGACAGGGGAAAGCTTGCAATGGCAGGGGGCTACCAGGTAGGTGCGCTGTTATATACGTCTTCGAGGGAGAGGGAATTCCTGTACGAATCGACAAGAGCCTCTATCGCTGCTTTCGCCTCCGGTGAGCAATATTCACCTTTTCCATGGTCTATGAAGGCGTGCCTTTCATTTCCTGCTCCCTTTGCTCCGTTGTCCCATATTATAGATGGAACGAAATATGTCTTTGCCAGCTTAGCATAATATTTCAGATAGTACTGCTGGAAAGCCTGCTCACGTGCAGTAGCGCGGTTGACGCAACCAAACTCGCCCATATATACAGGTATGCCCTTCTTTATGAAGTTGTTGTATATCTTCTCAAAGACTCTCTTCAGGTCCGCCTCGTTATCGCCGGAAACCTTCTTTGATTCGTCAGCCGTGTGACCCCACTCAGACTTTGTCGCAGGCAGAGTGTAATCATATGGATCATAGCAGTGAACAGCCATGATAAGGCGACCTTCAACAATATCTTCCGGCATCACGAATGACTGGATGGCGATGTCGACATTTGTACAATATGCCGGAATACCGAGGATACGGTCTGTATTTTCTCCGCCTGATGCACGCACAGCGTCCACAAACGCCTGGTTCCACTCGCTCAGGCATTGGTACTGCCTGCCTCCGTCATTGCGGTTGTCTCCCCAGCCCCAGCCTCCATCATGAATCTCGTTGAAGGCCTCGAAGATGAGGAAATCGCCCTTGTCCTTGAACTTGTCGGCTATCTGCCTCCACATCGCGCTCACCTGATCGAGGATCTTCTGGTGAACAGCCGGATCTTTAGCCGCAGTCTTGATGTCAAGCCAGTTCTTGCTGTCCGCTCCGTCGTGGTGCATGTTCACGATGGCATTCAGTCCTGCCGTTTCTGCGTAATCGACTACTTCGGCCACTCTGTTCAGCCATTTCTCATCAATCTTGTAATCAGGCGCAGAGCCTATATGGCCCAGCCAGGTCACAGGAATGCGGACAGTGCTGAATCCGGCAGCCTTCACCTTGTTCATAGTCGCCTGAGTCGCCTTCGGGTTGCCCCATGCAGTCTCTCCGGACACGCCGTTGTTATACGCATCGAAATGGTTTCCAAGGTTCCAGCCTATGCCTAAGCGTTCGGCATAATCCTTTGTTATGTCGCCGCTTGGCGCTGCCGTTGCACTCTTCTGCGAAACCTCGACATATCGGTTCTGATCTCCGGAGGTGATTGTGATCCTGGTCTGACGAGCCTCTAGAGCATAATTCTGAGTTGCTGTCACAGTGACGACAGTCTTGTCTCCGCTCATGGCTCCCTTATTCGCAGTAAGCCACTTCTCGCCGGGAACCACCGAGAACTGTCCGGAAGCTGTGACCGTGAATGTATCTTCTCCTCCGGCTGTGCCGAAATCCAACGTGGTCTTGTCTACGGACAAGATTACACTCTCATGCTGCTCCGGGCTTTCCGGTCCGCAGGACATGGCTATAAGCATAGCCGAAAGTATGTATAATATTTTTATCATAGTCTTTTATTTAAACGAAGGCATGTCTTCGCGGTTAAGTACATATGGACTTCCTATTACATTGTTCCAATACTCAAGAGTATTATAAGACCAGTCAGGTGAATTGAGGGTGATGTTCCCGACCGAATCAGTAGCGCACCATACCATGAACCATGACCATCTATTGCCTGCTTCCATGCATTTTTCCGGGTCAGGGATATTGCCGCATTCGCTTATTGCAACAAGTTTCTCACCACCGGTCAGATCCACAAGAGCCTGATACTGACGGGTCTTCGCCTCTGTATCCTGTGCATATATATCCACTCCCAGAATATCGACATATTCGTCTCCCGGGTACCAGTCAAGGTACTGGTCTTCCGCCCACTTCGTCACATCCACAGTCCACACCCATATGAGATTGTCAAGGCCGTACACATTTACCAACCGGTCATAAAGGAGCCGCCATAACTGCTTGCAAGGTTCCGCTCCATGTCTGCCCCACCAGAACCATGCTCCGTCCGAGCCATAAAGGTCATAGTTGCCCGCAGCCTCATGGAGAGGACGCCATATCACCGGAATATTCTCATCTTCAAGAAGTTGCAGATAGCCTGCCACTTCCTTTATATCCTTCATGATAAAGTCATGCTGCCATGTTCCTTCCTTCAACGCCTCCCTTATGTCAAAGGATGTCTGGTCAGAATAGAAGGCATATCCGTCGAAATTGTAATTGTTCACGCCGTTATCCCAAGCCTCCTTGCTGTCCGGAACGTTCCAGTGCCACATATAGGTCACAAGTCCATTGGCTCCCCACTGCTCCCTCGGTGCAGATATATCATTGTAATTCTGAACCCAGCCCCAATCGGACGGAGTCGGTGAGAACTGCAGGAAAAGGAAGTCGTAGCCGGCCAGAGCAGGATGTTTACCGGTATGGTCATAAATGAAGTCTACGAAATCATTCTTATGCGAATGACTCGACTGGACTCCCGACAGGGTCTTCTTTCCGATCTGTTCAAAAAGGAAATTATAAACGTATAATGCTTCCCGTGAAGCATTCGGATTGACCAGAGACTTCATAGAATCGGGATCCGCAGGCGAATATGCATCGACCTCATTCATCGAGAATGTCACACGGATCTCTTCCGCGGCCTTCTGGTTGGAACCATAGCCCAGAACGGCTCCTTCGGGCACTGTGACAGTGTATGTCTTGCCGGGCTTAAGTTCCAGAACTTCTATATCGATTTTGTTTGCAGAAGCTGCGACTTCTCCGATCGAGGCACCGCCATCAACAGAAATCCCGGCCTCTCGGTCAGCAGGACATCTGATGCTGCGGTCGAACATCATTGTGACAGTCAAGGTGCTGCCTACAAGGTCTCGTGCCCCGTCAGAAGGATCACACGACACCAGCTCCGGTCCTGACACCATATCCTGCACATCAGTTTCCTGACAGCCAGCCAGCATCAGTCCCAAAACCAGAAATTCCAACCAAAGCTTCTTCATCTATATTAATTTACATTAATAAGTCGGTCCTGACCGACGCGACCGCAGGTCGCCTGTTTGATTTTTTTGCTCCCAAGGAGGCGGTCAAGCCTCCTTGGGAAAAGTATAGGATTAAATAAATGATATCTTGGTAAGGATAATATTCTCACCCTGAACTACCATAGCATAACCCCAGTCAATCATTGTAGTCAATTCCTCAACCATAAGATCAGTAACAGTAATTGCAATGTAGCCTTCCTCAGAAATGGTTGTATCACCTGCGTTTACATTGTTATTACCTGCTGAACTCTCAGGAAGAACCATTCCACCCCAATGTCCATTGAAAAGCTGGAACTGCCACCAATCAGCAGTAGGAGTCACATAAAATCTTAGAGTCTGACCAGCTGAAATCGGATTAGTCACAAACATATCATTTGGCTTGATTTCAAGATTCAGAGACCATACTCCAAGATCTTCTGAGCCTTCCCAGACAACAATCTCCTTCGGCTTACTTCCATCTACGATAACTTCCTCTTCCCAGTACATCTCGTTGATGATGAAGCCAGAACCACTAAAGAGGAGATGCTTTTCATCTACTGTTGTCACCAGCTTATCTCCTTCTTCAGGATATGACTGAAGATCAACGACGAAAGTAAATGTGCCATCGCCATTGTCAACGAACTTATCTGGCGTATTAGGAGTAATGTCATTCGAATCTGCATTTCCGATTGACCAGTGACCATCAAGGATGCGAACCTGCCACCAGTCACCTGTTGGAGTAATCTGGACATTGAATGGAGTGGTCTTCATCTTCTCCCATGTTTCCGCAGGAATCTCAGCGACACACTCACTATTGGCATCCATACCCTCCTTTGCATAACGATAAGTACCATCCCAACTAGCTGCACCTACTGAACCGTCGTTCTTCCAGATAGACGTCCTTACGATCTCCATAGAACCGCCTGGTACCCATACTTCCTCTGAAACATATATCTTGAGAGGAGTATAGCCACCACCTGTGAAGAGGAGGTGCTTCTCATCAATGGTATCCTTGAGTGGATCACCATCAAGATTGATTTCGATATAGTATGTACCGTCACCATTGTCAATGATGCGCTCGTCTCCTGCCATGATATCTGCTCCAGTCCATGTTGTTGACCACCATCCGTCAGTGATACGGATCTGAGCGGCAGTAGCAGCAAACTGCAGACGGAATGTACCGTTCTTGATGATGTCCCAAACCTCGGCAGGGAATGTTGCAATACACTCGTTATTGCCGTCAGTTCCCTCAAGACCGAAACGATATGTTCCGCTCCAGCTGATCTCACCGTTGCCTGCTGGATCAGGATTCTCCCAAAGTACAGTCTCTACTGTCTCGAAGTATCCGCCGTCTGAAGCTGGCTTGTACTCAAGCTCCGGCATGAGGAATGTCTTACCGTCGATTGTATAGACCTTACCCTGGAACTTGCCTTCGAACACCTTCTTCGGTACTGTGAAGATGACACTGCTGGTACCCTTGCGGTTGAAGAGCTTGTCCTCTATGAGTGCCGGATTTCCGTCTGCATCAAGCAGCTCGACACCGGTGATGAACTCGAGGTCAGTACCATAGATTGTAATCTGGCTGCCGCCGTCAACGGGAACACTTCCGTCAGCAGAATAACCAGTGATGTCTGTATTACCGAGGGTGAGAGGAAGAGGTGACTCCACCTGCTCTCCAGCCTCTGTGCGTACGAGGATCTTTCCACCTTCAGCAGAAATGCCTGCAGGTGCATTGACCCTGATCATGCCATTGCTGACAATCTGGAAGTCTGTTACTACGATGCCTTCCTCAGTTCCTGGGAAAACAACCTCTGTAACATCAGAGAAACCGCCACCGTTGATGGTCATAGGCTGTCCAGCGACCACCTTAGTCGGGAAGAACACCTTGATATTCAGTCCTTCATCAGCAGTCTCAAGTTGCTCCTCTGCGAGACAACCAGTCAAGGCTGCTCCAAAGGCAACTATCAGAATTGCTCTGAAAAATTTAAATATATTCTTCATAATTGAACTCCTTATAAATTACTACCATCCTGGATTCTGTCCAAGAGCAGGGTTCTTCTTGATTTCAGTTTCTGGGATTGGGAACAAGTTGAACTTATCATCCCACTGACGTGTCACTGTAGATCTGGTAAGCTGCTTGTCAGCGCTGATATCTGCAACTACTACGTTCTTGAAGTACTCGTTACCCTTCTTCCAGCGACGGACATCCCAGAAACGATGGTTCTCGAATGCAAGCTCTACGAGACGCTCACGCTCATAACGCTCTACCCAAGCTGCGCCATCCTCAGTGAACTCAGGCATAGCAATGTCAGCACGGTTGCGCAATACATTGATAGCCTCGTTGGCAGAAAGACCATAAGTCTTGTCGTTTGCACTGCCTGTTGCGTTGTAAACAGCCTCTGCATAGTCAAGATAGAACTCACCGAGACGGAATACGATCCATGTGTGACGACGGGTTACCTGATTGTCAGCAGTCGTGACGCAAGAACCGTCTACATATTTCTTAAGATAATATCCTGTAGGAGTAGCACCATACTTAGGAGCAGCGTTGAATCCGTCTAAGAATGTCTCGATAACCTTCTTCTGCGAACCGTTGCTTGGCCACTCATCACCATTCTTCACCACTGTGAGTGCGAAACGTGGATCAAGACCTTCGTAAGGATCTCCTGCAGTAAGGTCAATGCTGCCGGAGTTACGCTCACCGAAGGTAACACCGTCAGCTACATACTCATACTGGTCAACAAAGCTCTGAGTAGGACAGTTTCCTGAAGAACCATTCTCTACTCCGACAGGATAGTGAGCCATTTCGAAAGTATTGCTTGCATTACGTCCGATACCCCAGATAAGTTCTTCGTTGAAGAAAGCATTTTCACCCCAGAGGTTAGCATACTTGCTGAGCTTAAGGCCCCATGAAGATGCATTATCGATGATATAATCACAAGCCTGCGCTGCAGCCTCCCATTTAGTCTTATCGTTTGTAGGGTTATGGAGAGGAGATGCTGCATAAAGAAGCGTACGAGCCTTGAGTGCATAAGCAGCTACTCTATTTGCACGTCCGAACTCTGCACCTACTTCTGTCGCATAAGATATTGGAAGATGTGGAGCAATCTCGTCGATTTCATCAACAATGAACTTCACTATCTCGGCTGCCGGAGTGCGTGTAACATTGTTAGCCTGAGCATTTGTAAGAGTATTTGTTACAAGAGGAACGTCTCCGTAAGTCTTGAACAGTTCGAAATAGAAGTAAGCCCTGAGGAAACGAAGTTCATAAGGGAAGAGTTCCAGCTGCTGGATCCAGTTCTGATACTGAGAGTTGTGCTCCCACTCAGAAATATCAGCCTTATGTATCTTCTCAAGGTACATATTTGCTTCTGCAATCGCAGTGTAAGATTTGTTCCAGATGGTAGGATTAGGATTAGCTGGACTCCATCCACCATTGGTGTAGTTATTTACAGCACCTGTCTCCAGTGCATACATAGCCTCATCGGTAGCTCCGGCGAGGAAGTATGCGCTGTTGGATTCGAACTCCTGTGTATATACCTGTGCGTAAACATCGAATACCATGTTCTTTATACCTTCCCCATAGTATTCGTAGGTCCAGTCCTCATCACGTGCGGTCTCCTCAGTATAGTTGAGGTCAGCACACGACACCGAAAGAAGACCGGCGAGAATAAATAAACAGATTTTATCAAGTTTCATAATTCAATCTTTTTAGAATACTACAGAAAGTCCGAATGTAACAGCCTTCATCACAGGATATCCTGTATTGAGGTTCTCAGCATCCATAGCAGGGATGTTGTCAAATGACAGAAGGTTCTGTCCCTGTACGAATATCTTGGCGTCTGAAATCTTGGCATGCTTGAGGATTTTAGAAGGGAACCTGTAGTAAAGTTCACAGTCACGCATCTTGAACCAAGATACATTGCGATACCAGATAGTAGACTCCTGAGCATTGTTCGCAACATTTGTTGTTGACAGACGTGGATACAATGCGTTTGCGCCGGCTACATCGAAGCAATTGTCATAATACTCCTGCGACATGTTTCTGTTATCTGAGAGAGCTCCCCAGACGCCGTCTACATAACGGAGGTTCTTGATCTGATTTCCTGCGCCCTGGAATGTAGCGTTGATTCCGATACCCTTCCACTCGAGGCCGAGGCTGAATGAATAGTTCAGGTGAGGGAATGCAGAGCCATAATCAAGAGCAACAGCATCATTCTCGTTGATAACTCCGTCTTCGTTGATATCCTGATACTTGATGTCACCGACCTTTACCTGTCCGAACTGCTGGAGAGGGCTGTTGTCGATGTCTTCCTGGCTCTCGAAGAAACCAAGGGCAACAAGACCGCGAGCGGCATCTGCAGGAGTTCCGATCACTGACATGTTTGGATATACAGGGTTCTCGATCCAATCAAGTATCTCGCTTCTTGAATAAGTTGCAAATGCACTTGCATTCACGTTGAGACCGTTACTGAATGTCTTTGCAAAGCGAAGTCCGAGTTCACCACCGTAGCTTGCCACAACGCCCCTGTCGTCATATGAAGACTGGATACCCACAACTGCAGAGTTCAAAGCATCAGCCTGTACAAGGATATTGCGTCTCTGCTGATAGAATACATCGGCAACGATATCGAGGCAGTTTGCAATCCTGAGATCTGTACCGATATTAGCCTTGTATGCAGCTTCCTGTTTGAAGTTTGTTGTAGGGAACTGAGTAAGGAATGCGCCCCATGTTGAAGCGAAGTTGCTACCGTAAACGAACTCACCGTGTGAACCGTTCCACTGAGCAAGCCAAAGACCGGCTCTAGGGACGAAGTCGGTGTGCTGGATACCAGCCGATCCACGGAGTTTACCATAAGTGAGAACTCCGTCTGGATTGTTTGCATAGATCCATCCAAGTGCCAATGTAGGAGAGAACGCCCACTTTGCAGGATATGAACGGTTAGAGCCGTTTGCTGCAAGGACGAGGTCAACCATGAGCTTGTTTGCATGGTCATAGTGAGCGGCAAGAGCTACGTTCTGGCGATACCATGTATTGCTCCGCTCATCACGGACCTCGCTCTTCATATTATAATTAAGATTAGCTGCGAAGTTGTCACCGTTTCTGAACTGCGTTGCATACTTGAGACCAGCATTTGCTGTTCCGATGCGCCACTGGCTGTCAACCCAATGATTGAAAATGAGTTTATCCTCGATGGTACCCATCACAGCTTCAGCCATCTGACCGGAAGCATCATAATAGTTCCAACCATACTGGTAACCCATTGTACGGTTCTCTATTGTATTGGATGCATTATCATACGATCCTCCTACATATAACTTAAGTCCTTTTAGGATTATATCAAGATCCTGCTCCAAAGTGATGTCAGCCCAGATCTGGCGCTGGTGAGTCTTGGTGAAACCGGTACCTGAAGCCTTTGCAAGAAGGTTAAAGTCTCCGTAAGCCTGGCTACCTCCCCATACACCGCCCTGGGTCTTGATAGGGAACGCCAATGCCGGAACCTTGTAGAGATGCCACCAAGCATCGTTAGAGCTGATATTAGGAACACCGTTTGTCTCCATGAAGAGAGCAAGGATGTTGGTCTTCACTCTTGTAGTGTTGGTAACCTGGAAGTCAACATTGGTACGGATGTTAGCCTTTGAATACTTCAGCTGTGAGTTCCAGTCTCCCTGGTCAGGATGAGCATAGAGACCGCGAGCATCAGTATAATCGAGCTGCGAGTAGTACTGAACTCTATCAGAACCTCCATACATAGAGATGAATGCATTTGTCTCATGAGCTGTGTTCTTGAAGACTTCATTCTTCCAGTCAACATTAGGGTATACGAAAGGATCGCTGCCGTCAAGGAACTTATCAAGCTCAGCCTGAGAATATGCGACTGAGTTTCCGTCGTTCACCCTCGCAATATTGAGGGCATTTGCATAATCATATGCACTTACCATCGGAGCGGTTTCAGGATCGAACTGAAGCTTATGCGAAGCACCCACCTTGAAATTGAAGCCAGAACCAGCCTGACCACGCTTAGTCTTCACGAGGAGTACACCATTGATGGCCTCATGGCCATAAAGAGCAACAGCAGCAGCATCCTTGAGAACTGTAACGCTCTCAACTTCTTCCACTGAAAGTCTATCGATAGGACGCTCTACTCCATCAACGAGGATAAGAATGTCTCTCTCGCCTGTAGTCTGGGCTCCACGGATGTTGAAGGAAGCACCTGTACCCTCTTCACCCTTGAAACCTGTATTCTGAACTGCGGTAAGACCGAGCAGTTTGCCATAGAGAGCATCAGAAAGGCTGATTGCAGATGTACGGCCAAGTTCTTCAGCGGTAATGGTATATGCCGCCGCTGTAGTGAGGAATTCCGAGCTCTCGACACCATAACCCAAATCCACACTCTGCGACTGCTTGTCGCTGAGCTGCAGCTGAGCATTGGCTGTCATAGGAGCAAGACAGAATCCCAACAGGCTAAATATAAATATATTACGTAATTTCATAATAATAAGTTCTAATTGTTACCAACCAGGATTCTGAGTAAGACCATAGTCCTTCTGGATCTCGATACGTGAAACTGGGTCAAGATACCACTTGTTAGTCCAGTAACCCTCATCCCACCAACAGCGTGCGCCGATTTGAATGGCAGTCTTCTCATATTCGAACTTAGGCCAAGGAGTTGACGCATCCCAGCAAAGGTCATCACCTTCCATACGGTTTCCGTTCTCATCAAGACGATATATTTTGATCTCGTGGAGAGTCTTTGTGAAGAGGTCTTCACGCATACGACGGATCATGTCATAAACACGGTCACCGCACTCTGCTCCGATCTCACAGTTTCTCTCGCGAAGGATCTCATTGATGAGAGCGTCCTTATCTGTTGTAAGGTTCAGTTCAGGATTCATCTGCTCAAGACGTCCAAGACCTACACGGCTACGTACCACATGGAGCTGATCGAGAGCGCCCGAAAGGTTACCTGTTTCAGCGAGAGCCTCTGCATAGATGAGATACATCTCAGCAAGACGGATATATGACACTCCGATAAACTCATCATCCATTTTTCCTCCTGTATGATCAAGGAACCATTTGAATCTTCTATAACCGGTCTTTATATCGTCAGCATTGAATCCTTCGTGTTTACCAAGTTCCAATGAACCTTTTACCCATGAGTCGATGTACTGGAAACCACTGTAGTCTCCGACAACACTATATGGAAACTCCTTTCTTGGAACAACCATTGTTTCGTACAGACGAGGGTCACGGTCGACAAACATATCTATTCCGTCAGGGTTGTTTCCTGCACCATAGAGATCTTCGTATGGGAAGTTAGTTCCGTCGGCCATACCGAAACACTCCATAAGTTCATTGGTAGGAACTGATCCTCCCTGACGTACGCAGTCGATAGCAAAGCCTTTCCAGCCCCAGCCCCAACCGTTGCTAGAGATCACACCGTCAGATCCGGAACTAGACATCCACTGTGTAGGGTGAGCGTCAAAGAGCTTCTCATGATTCTCAGTATCATTGCGATATCGGTATGCCCTACGGTAAGCCATACGATAACCGGCCTCGTCCTGTGTCTTAGGCTGAATCAGCTGGTAGTAGTTTCCGTTAGCAGCATTATCTTCGAAGAAGTCCTCGCAAGCATCAAGACAACGGTTCCAGAGAGTAGGATCCTTCTTTCCGAACCATACGTGGTGGATGTCAGTATACTTGGTCACCTTAAGAGGATTGTATTCCATATAAGGCTTATCATTATTGAAGAGAGGAGATGCTGCATGCATCCACAGCTTTGCACGGAGAGCGCGGGCAGAAGCACGTGTCAGACGACCCGACCACTGTCCCTGATCTGCATTGTCAAGATTCCAGATGAAGCCTGGCTCCTCGATTGCACACACGATAAGAGAGTCTATGAATTCTACTGTCTCCATAGCAGTAGCACGACCATCTGTGAAGTCTTCACCTACGGCATATGCCTTCTTTGCAAGGCAAAGTCCTCCGAAGTTACGGAATGCGTCGAAGTAACGGCTTGCCATGATGGTATAAGCCTCACCGCGAAGACGGCTCTTCTCGTCCTCTGACATGTCAGGAACCCTGTCGATGTTCTCGATGATCTGCCAGCACTTGCGTACTGTCTCATAGATTGAAACACGTCCGCCTGAATCTGAATTCAGACCACCGGTCTTGGTAGAATAAGAGAATTTACCCTGATAGTTACCATCCTCAGTGTCCTGAGCGTCTTCTGTAAGAGATCCTGGATAGTAGCTCTGTATAGGGCCACCCCAGGTACAATAGCAGTGATAAGAGTCTGAAAGGGCGTCGATCGGCGCACCGTTCATCATATTTCCGGAAGTATACGTACAATAAATCTGTCCGTAGGCACTCCATAGGAAGTTACGGGTATATTCCGCATTCGAGAATACTGTGTCTATATTGACATCTACGCCCGGAGCCTTCTCCAGAAAGGCGTCACCGACAGCAAACTTCTCTACACAAGATGTGCTGAAGAATGCTGCACAGATTCCCAGAACAAGTGTACTTTTCAATATCTTTTTCATTACATATCATATTAGAAGTTAAACTGTGCTCCGATGTTGAAGAGTCGGGTCATAGGATAACGCATACCGTAGTCAAGTCCTGAACCAGGAGCCTCCGGGTCGTTACCCTTGAAGTCTGCGAAAGTGAGGAGGTTGTTTCCTGAAGCGTACACTCTTATATAATTAAAGAATGCATCTCTCTTCTTAGGAGTGAATGTGTAACCTATCTCGACGTTCTTCAGACGTACATATCGTGAGTCGACCATCCACGCACGTGAATTACGGTTGTTGTGAACACGATTGGTGAATGAGATACGAGGAAGAATAGCATCGGTATTATCCTCTGTCCAAGAGTTGTCTGCCACCCACTGGGTGAGAGCTGATGTATTGGTAGAACCAAACTGGTCACGGAAGTATCCGTTCAGCTGACGGCTCACATGGTCAGCACCGATCCAAAGCATTGTGAAGTCGAGACCCTTCCACTGGAAGTTGAAGTTCACTGAGTATGTAATCTCAGGGTTATCAGTGTAACCGAGCGGCTTCTGGTCGTTCTGGTCAACAATGCCGTCTCCATTCAGGTCAACATAAACTGCATCACCATTCTTGAGAGCGACATTCTGATCTGGCATTTCCACACCATACTTCTCGAAGTAACGTTCCTCTGTAGCTCCCTGCTCGTAGAACTCGAAGAGGTCATAACCGAATGGCTGACCTACAGGAAGTCCTGTACGGCTGAGATATTCATACATAGGCGGAACCTCGAGCATCTCGATGACCTGGTTTCTTGCAAATGCAAAGTTTGGCGAGATAGAGTAACGGAAATCACCAAACTTCTGCTCCCAATTCAAAGTAACCTCGAAACCATGGTTCTTCACGCGGCCCTCATTCACGTAGTTCGCAGGAAGAGATGTGATGGCTGGCAGAGTTGATGCATTTGACACGAGGATATCCTTACGGTCTTCCCAGAAGAAGTCAACATATGCATGAAGCTGATCCTTGAAGAAGCCTGCATCGAGACCTACGTTGATCTTTGTTGCAGTCTCCCAAGTCACGTTAGGGTTACCTGCTGTAAGCTCTCTGACTGCCTGAAGCCAGTTACCGTTTGTACCGAAGTTGGTTCCACGGTCCTGCGGATTCACAGTCATTGAACCAGTATAGAACTGCCATGTACCTGGCAGATAGAGGAAACGAGCACCGTTTGTACTGTCGTTACCTACGATACCATAGGATGCACGAAGCTTCAAGTAGCTGACAACCGGCTTGATAGGCTGCCACCATTTCTCCTGTGACGGAATCCAACCTACTGAGACTGAAGGGAAGAGACCATAACGCTTGCCAGGAGCGAAGTTCTCAGATCCGTTGTAACCGATGTTGAAGTCGAGGAGATACTTGGTGTCATAGTCATATGTAACACGACCTACGAGACCTACGTAACCCTTAGGAATAGACTGATACAAGCTGTTGCTTGAGTCCCATGGATAATAAGTCTTGCTCTGGTTGTAGAGGAGGAGGGCACCGACATTGTGCTTGCCGAATCTGCGTGCATAGTCGAAGCTTGCCTCAGCATACCAGTTGCGGCTTCCCCATTTGCCTTCGCTGTAAGGGATAGGCCATGTAACGTTTTCCTTACGGAGAACTTCTTCGCCGTCAACAATGGTTGCAACGTATGTCACACCTGTACCGAAGCCGTTCTGGCGGTACTTCTGAGCAGTGTACTCAGAGTTGTAAGAAGCCTTTGCCTTGAAAGTAAGACCCTTGGTAAGGAAGCTCATGTCGAGCTTGTACTGAATATCGAAGTTGAGCGCATTCGTACTCTGATTCTCATAACCGAGGTCGTAATAGTTAGAAAGCGCATCACGGTCGTATTCTCCTACGATATTCTTATCTGCAACGATATGACGTCCCTGCTCATCCACACCGATTCCCGCATAAGGTGTTGCACCCTGGAGATAACGGAAGAGGAAGCCTTCACCACCACCCATTGTGTTGCGGTCCTGCATACGACCACCGAGAGTGAGGTTGAGCTGGCTGTACTTCGAAATGTTGATGTCGAGGTTTGCACGATAGTTCAGACGCTGATAGTCGAATGTTTCGTTCCTGTTCTTAGAGAATGTCTTGAAGAGCGAGTTCTGGTTGAGGAAACCTGCTGAAACGAAGTAGCGTACTCTTTCTGTACCGCCTGATACGTTTACGTTTGCCTGCTCCTGCCATGCTGCATCCTTCATGATATAGTCAATCCAGTCTGTATTAGGGAAGGTTGTAGGCATGTCACCTGTGCGGAAATGCTCCATGACATCATGGTCGAACTTCACGATATCATTATAAGGAGTATAGTCAGCGATTGCCACTGTGCCAGGCCACTGGTCCATTGGGAGGGCGTCAGTGATCTGAGTGTAGTTGTACATCTGACCATATGTGTATGAATCAGTGAAGTCGATGAACTTCGAGATTGTCTGCACTGCTGCACTTGCAGAAGCGGTCACAGATGCTCTACCTACCTCACCACGCTTTGTGGTAACGAGGATTACACCGTTCGCACCGCGCACACCGAATACGGCAGTTGCAGATGCGTCCTTGAGGACTGAGATACTCTCGATTTCGTTAGGGTCGAGCTGTGAGAACGGACGCTCCACACCATCGACCAGAACGAGAGGCTCGGCACTGTTCAACGATCCTATTCCACGGATTCTGATGACCGGTTCATCGGCACCAGGCATACCTGAAGGCTGAACTGCAGAAACACCAGGGAGGTTACCCTGAAGTGAGTTCGCAACGTTCGCCACAGGCGATTTCAAAAGGGTTTCGCCACCAACAGCAGCGACAGAGCCGGTAATGGTCACCTTGTTCTGCTGACCATAGGCAATTACCACTGACTCGTCGATCAACTTAGAGTCAGGCTCCATTGTAACATCAAGGCGCTGTGAGATAACCTTTACCTGCTGCGTCTTGTAACCTACGCAAGAAAATTCGAGCGTAGCACCCTGAGGAACGGATGGAAGATCATAATTTCCATCCACATCAGTGACTGTACCGTCGAGTGTTCCCTGAATGATCACACCGACTCCAATCAAACCCTCCCCAAGTTCATCTTGCACCCGACCCTGTACATGCAGGTTCTGGGCGAAAGCGTGTCCGGAAATGAGGAGCATCAGCGCCATCAATCCGAACAGATGAGTTAGCCTTTTCCTTTTCATAGTGATAGGATTAAATTTGGTGTTGGTTATTAATAATAGTACATAGTATATGTATTCATTTCAAGAATTCATCCTTTGCCTTCGGCCAGCCCGGCTGCTGCCAGACATTGTGCCCCGCCAAAGGATAACATATCCATGATTTTTCTGTCTTTATATGGTTATAACCGGCAAAATTCGTATGCGGCGGGCAGACAGGATCCTGAAGACCTATCGCCATCAGCACCGGACACTCGATCTTGTCGGTAAAGTTCTTCACATCGAAATAACTGAGGACACGGTACATCTCATCCTCGGACATTCCCTTCGCCTT
>JAFVVN010000036.1 GCA_017502125.1 Bacteroidales bacterium
CTTTCAAGCTCTCTGAGTGCAGATGTTCTGGCATCAAGCAGCTCTCTCTCATATGATCCGGAACGGCCACCAAAGAAATTCCTAAGACTGGCGCCGAAGTCCTTGATGAAATTCACACCGGTAATCACTTCTCCGAAGACGATCCCCTTGTATTCGATGATGGTTCTGCCTTCTACGGTTGGGGTTGTTGTGAGTATCATATCTTTAGTTATATAGGTTATTATTCATTGCTTACCATGAGGTGTCCACTGCAGGGATATACTTCAGTCTTGTGTTCTTGTAGGAGAATGTAAGTCCCTTTGTATCTATAGCCCACATCGCTCCGGTGTTTATGTTGATCAGAAGGATATTGTCGTTTCCGTCGCCATAGCGTACAAGCTGGTAGTTGTATGCCTGCTCATCGTAGATGATGTCGTCAGGAGTTCTGTCCCTAAGGATATTCCATCTCACTGGTTCACCTCTCTGGTATGTTACCAGAGTCACCTGACCGGTATACTTATCAAGGAAGTACTTTCCTAAGTTCTCGATGCGGGATCCTCCGATAGTAGTCTCTGACTTCATTCCGAAGACCTTCTTCAGTTCTTGCTCAAGTGTCGGACTGGATGACTGGACAGGCATGACTTCAGACTTTTCCTTCAGATCTTCTTTCTTCTTCTCTTCCTTCTCGGTGCCAACCTTAACTGTGACGGTCTGTGCAGATATGTCATTTGAATTGAATACAGCAGGAATAACCAGCAGCATGAATGCCGCAGATAAAAGAATCTTCTTCATGTCAGTTCATTTTAGGGCTAAACATTAAGATTTGACCTGCAAATCATGTACCAGCTAGAAATTGAATCTGAGGCCACCTCTTATTGTCACCACGAACGGTTCCCGTGAGCGGTAAGTCTGTATCGAGCCTTCATTGAGGCTGTATGAGATGTCCGGCTCGAAATATAGACCTACCATCGGAACTATATTGAACTGGAGACCCATCGCTCCATTAAGACCGAACAGTACTTCCTTTTCATGAAGTCTTTCTCCTCCTATAGTGGCATAGATGCACTTGTCAGCCTGTATGCCGGCTCCGAGATAGAAGTTGAAATGCTTCCTGTTCACGATCATCCAGTCAAGTCTGACAGGTATGCCGAGATAGTGGACATACTGTCTGTCATTCTGATAGGTATAGTCAGAGAAGATTCTGGTTCTGTCTGATGCGTACCTTGTGTAGTTGAGCCCCGTATTTATCGACAGTCTGTCAGTGAGGTGCAATCTTGCGCTTACTCCGAACGACTTAGGGATTTCATGACGGTATTTTTCTGTATATGAGGATTTACTTCTCATCAACGCGCGTGCAGGTTCAGGAGTCTCGACCTCAGTAGAATCCTTCTGACCAGGGCCTGTCATATCTCCTTGTGGTGGTTCAAGATTCACATCATACATCTTGATTATAGGACTGGCCGAAGCAGATCCGGACAGGCCGACAGAAACCTTGATTCTCTTGCGTTTCGGCTCATCATCAGGAAAGTCGTCTAATCCCCAATAATCCGTCTGATTATCCTTGGTCACTTCCTTTTTATCATTTGTATTTCCGGCATCAGCAAGCAGTCTCTCCGTAATCGAGACGGTATCCTTTACTACTTCAAAGATTTCCTCTTCTTCAGGAACCTGTTCTTCAGCATTGTCCTGAGCAATCAGGATGTCGTCTGAAGGCTTCACGACATTTACAGAAGCTGGAATCTGTATTTTCTTCTTTGGGATGACAGTATCAGAAGTGTCTGATGGAGTATCTATGGAAACAGTATCAGTAGGTACAACTTCCTCTATAGGAGGATGCTGTTCTGCGACAATATCATCATTGGAAGGCACGTCAGACGGACGGATAAGCAGAAGTACGAGAGCGATGGCAGCAGCAACCGACGTGATGCCTCCGGCCCACGCAAACAAGGCAGCCCTCTTCTTTTTCCTCGAGGCTGCATATTTCCGCTGAAGGACGCTCCAGTCATCAGCAGGAAGGGGCTCCTCGATACTCTCGAGTTCCTCACCAATGATATCTGTCCAGTCTTCCATCATAATCCGTTTTTCCTTATATAATCCCTGACATTTTTGGCTAACTGTTCACGTGCCTTGAACAACAGCGAGGATGATGTCTTCTCCTTTATATCAAGCATCTGTGCAATGTCCTTATGCGAATATCCTTCCACGCAGAAGAGATTGAATATGACTCTTTTCGTTTCCGGCAACTCCCCCACCATCCGCATCAGCTCCGCTTTCGGAATCTTTGCAACCTCCTCGTTCTGCGGTTCGGGGATCTTCTCCTGCGTGTGTTCCAGAGGAACCAGATCAATTCGCTTGGATTTTCGCAGGTGGTCTATCACCAGATTGACTGTCACCCTCGCGCACCAGGACTTCAAGGAACCAGTCGGCTTATATTTTCCCACCGTGTCAAAGATCTTGATTATCGCATCGTGCATCAGGTCCCGGGCCAGTTCCCTGTCGCCCACATATCTGATACAGAGCGCATAGAGGTATGCCGCATACCTTGTATACAGCTCCTTCCTGGCCTTTTCGTCCCCTCGGGCGCACAGTCTTGCCAGTTCATTATCCTCTATGTGAATAGTATCTGCCAATTGGTTTCTCTGAATTAATAACGCACTATTGTATAAA
>JAFVVN010000037.1 GCA_017502125.1 Bacteroidales bacterium
CATTGAGAGGATCTGAGACATCTCCTGAAAATAGTCGAACTCCACGACCAGCGCGCAGAACGACTCGAAGGATATCTTTCCGGTGGTCTCGAATCTCTCAATGGTCGGAGCCGGAACACCGGTCCTTTCCGAAAGCGTCCTTCTGCTGTATCCTCTCTCCAGCCTCCTCGCCTTGCAGTTCTGGGCCATCCGCTGCATAAGCTGCTCTGGCTGTTTCAAGTAAATATCTAATGTATATTCCATAATATGATATGCTATTCTTGCTATACACAAGATATATTCCATAATATTATATGGCAAATATATAAAATATCCAGCAGATAACAAAAGCCAATGACATAATTTTGACAATACTTATCAATCAGGATAGCTGCCGACAACGAGCATCAGAAGAATTCCGATGAACCAGAAAATGATCTTGAAGGTGAACCTGGTCACTCCCCAGATGATATTGAACATTGTTCTCATAATACACAGTATTAACATTTTCAACTTATTGGGATGTGCAAGAGGGGCATCGAGTCACATCATCCATTGATATTTGACGCAAATATACAAATTCAGTTATATTTAACAATACATTTATTTTGTATTAACATCAACAATAGTATTATGTAAGTGCATTACTATCGTTAATACCGATTTTAATGACTTTCAGTTGAAGCTTATGTTCCATCAGAAAGAAGTGATGATGCAAGGGTATGCGAAAGAAAACGCAGAGAATCCTGCGCGTTTGTTTACGGCAAGGCGAGATCTCTATACATCAAGGCCGCTTGCAGTTCACTTGTAGGATGGAATTTTGCGGAGGCTGAAGGTCATTCAGATCGGTAGTCTTCCATAGGAAGTATGTTTCCGTGACCGCACTCTTCAAGAATCTCCTTGGTGCGGCGGATGTCATCTGATGATGTGGAAGATGCAAGGTAAAACATAGCGTCTTCAGCACTGCTGAGAGCGGCACAGATTTCTCCAAGTCCGCCCTCTCCCATTTCCTCAGTTAGATACCTCTGTCTGGTAATACTCTTGAGGGCCGCTGCCGTATTATCCAGTGCGTCGATTCGTGCCTGATGAAGAGTCTCGTTCTGACATTCGGTAAGATGTGACAGCTTGTCACGGTTCGGTTTGCTTGAGTGGTTCATAAGATTGTGTAATTTGTTAATGATTATCCTGCTCATGAGTATCACTGGGCTCAAGGGACTGGGACCCCGTGGCGTAGCGGGAACCGTATTCTCAGGCACCTTCAGCGAAGCGGATTTCATCATCACCCACCACAAGAGATGATGAAATAAGGAACCTGAGAAATGCCTGCATAGGTTACTGCTAATCCGGGGATGAACCGGAGCCTCTACGATACTCATGAGCCTTGTTTCTATGAATTTGTATTTCATTGATTATTAGACAATTTGCGCAAAGGTGGATTGTCGGAGTGACAAATAGCGTCACTGGGTGAAAAACATCGTCAATAATTGCAAGATTTACCCACAATAACCAAGATAATACCGATTTTGAAGTGACAGAGTGGCCGATTTACAAAAAATATCTATCTTTGTCCAGCTTGTAGAAATCAAGAATAACAACATACATACGTAACTGTCGTTGGACTCACTCTCAAACGTGCAATATTTAATGGATAGAGGACAATGGGCAATTACGTCTGCGCTTTGGCGTGGACGTAGCTCATTATATCCAAAGGCCGCACACCTGAGAGTTAATGGGTGAAATCCACGCCATTTTTTAGAAACGAACACGGTATCGATACGGGGCTATCATGGAGGTATCCATGGTCGCTCCTTTTTTATCCACTAAAGTAATTTCTATAGAATGGACCACGGACGAATAGATCGCCTTCTGAACCTCATGCGCCTTCTGAGCAGTAATGTAGACTACACTATTCCCGAACTATCTGAAAGACTGGACATCTCGAAGAGGAGCATATTCAGGTATCTCGACTCCTTCAGAAAGGCACACTTTGCAGTAATCAAGAAGTCTCCGAACACCCACAAGCTACTCAGGATGCCTGTCCGGAGGATCGATTTGTCTGAACTTGTCCATATCTCCGAAGAAGAAGCACATATACTCCATGCTCTTCTCGCCGCCCTTTCCGGCGACAGTCAGGTGCTGATCAATCTTGAGCAGAAGATCTCAGCACTCTTTGACGCCACCAGCGTCACGGAGATAATCGGTAACAGGAGAGCAGCCGAACACATCATGAGACTGAAGGAAGCCATGGACGAAAAGATGCAGGTCAAGCTGCGGAATTACGAATCCGGAAACACAGAATCCGTATCTGACAGGATTATAGAACCAATCCGTTTTTCCAGCAACTATACGGATGTCTATGCCTATGAAACTTCATCAGGCCAAATCAAGACATTCAAGATTGCTCGGATAGGCTCTGTGGAGATTCTGATGAGAGATTGGCAATATGAAGACAAGCATGAGGTCATCGAGCCTGACTGCTTCAGGATGAACGGGAAGCAGTCTTCCAATGTCACACTGAGAATGACACTGAAGGCCAAGAACCTTCTTATTGAGGAATACCCTTTATCGCTGAAGGACGTCATCCAGGAAGGAGGTTATTGGTACCTTAAGACGGAAGTCAAGGATCTGGCCGGAGTAGGACGGTTTTACCTGGGACTATCCGATCAGATATCAATCGTGGATTCTCCGGAACTTACTGAATATGTCAAAAGACATATAAGGAAAAATCTGTCAGAGTATTTATAAAGGAATGCCGTTCTTGAAATTTCATAAGATTCGCATTATGGTTACGGAGGAGAATATACGATTGACAGGATTTCCAATCAGTTCAGATTTCCGGATATGGGATAAGGGTGGAAAGAATATTGCCTGAAAAATAACATCAAGAAAGGCAGCCCGGAGTGGTTCTCCGAGCTGCCTTGGGAGATAGAGGTTCACGTCATCCCGACGCTCCTCCAGCCGATCGGCTAGCAAGGTCCGGCAGAACCGCCGGTACGGTCTGCGACCCGGCTATTCTTCAGCCAGGTCGCGTATCTTGTTCACGATGATGTCGAAGCCTTTATGTTCGACACCTTCCTTGTCTGTCCAGTTGTTAGGTGCAAGCTTTCCTGTGATGAGTACTTCCTGTCCCTTCTTCAGAAGGTCCCAAGGGACTGTCTGCTTGTTGTCGTCAAACTCCTTCTTGAAGATGACGCAGCTGAGGAAGAGGGTCTTCTTGTCGGAACTCAGGAAGTTCTTCGCGATAGAGAAGCGTGCGAATGTCTTGTTCTCGTTTGGTGTCACGTCGGCTGTAAGTCTGCCGGAAATCTGGATGTGGTTGTTAGGATTCATCTTGATTGATCTTTAGGTTGGTTCAACTTAATTTCGGATGCCGCAATAGTACCTGAGGACAAAGGCTCAAGGAGACCGCAAGGAAAATACTACCCCGACGGGAGTGGAGATTTTCATTCGGGACCTTCGGCTCTAGGCTCGCATCCGAGCCGACGAGTCCTTTAACATGAAGTCGGAAGGAAAGTACCTTTGCGTCCGGAAATAAGGGAAACCGACCTGTCAATCAGAATCCTTACCGCATCTCCTCCGGCAATCGGACGACAGGACAACGGAATCAAGACAGCTGCTCCTTGAGATGCGGAACATGAGCCGTCAGAACACACTTACAGAAAGGCATCGTAAGGAGTCGGCAAAAGGCAGACAGATGAAGGGGCTGACAGGAAGGCAGACGGAAAGCGTATCCGTTGTGGCACTGCACGGGTGTCAATAAGGGCAAGAAGTGTGAAGAAGACGTGACCCGAAGATTCCGGGCCACGTCACCGGCTTTCCTGCCGGACTCAGATGATCTGAAAGTCATCCTCTTCAGGTATGACCGCCAGACCTCCCCAGGTGCCGTGGAGCTGTCCGATGCTGTCGATATGTTCAACGATGCCTTCGGCTCCTTCGTAGGCACCGTCTTCACCCTTGAGGTGGTAGATCCTGATTCTGTCTCCAATCTTCACTTCCATGATTCATTAAGATTTAATGGTTATACTCTCGGCAGGAACCACTGCCTTATCAGTTCGTCTTCTATACGGACTCCCAGCTTGTCTGAATTGCTGTCCTTGGTCTTCTTCCAGGGAGAGTCCTGTGCTATATGAGGGGCATTAAGAGATCCGGCAGATGTCCATGCGAACCTCATGAAGCATCTCCTTATGAACTCGTACCTATCCGGAGAGTCATTTCTGAGCATGTCATGCTCCACCTGCCCGTTTCCGGCATTCTTCTTCAGATGCTTGTACGCTCTCGGGAATACCGGTCCGTACTGCCACACCTGAGGATGCTCCGAGAGGAGCCTCTCCCCTTTCGTAGCCAGATACACCCCATAGGCATTGTACAGGATAGTCTGTATCTGGGAAATGTTCAGACTGACTTTATGCGTACTGGCCATCCACTGGAGTGCCTTTGCCACAAGTACGCTGTCAAGACTATCCGGTACAGCCGCAGGTTTCGCTTCGTTCTCCCAAGGCAATGACTCCTCGGACGGAAGAGCGGGCTGCGCCTGAGCCTCCTCCTCACGGATCTGCCTCATGATGGTCTTGATGCTGATAGGGCTTTCAGGCATCCTGGACCGTCTCTGCCGGCGGCGTTCCGCTTCGGCACGTCTGGCCGCCTCCTCATCGCTGAGCTTGACGCCCATCTTCACCATCACCCTTTCCGCGATGATGTCCAGAAACCTGTTCTCCATCTCCGGGTCAGGAGTGGAATCACCTCCCCTGAGCCATGCAAATACTTCATTATTGTCCTGTGCGTACATGATTGCCAGTCTTTTTTACATATATATTTCCTCTTGAAAGTGTAAATGAGAAAGGGGCCGGAGCCCCTTCTCTCTAGAAGCCCTTGAAGCTGTCTGGCGGAAGGTCGTCATCCACCTGTGAGGAAGCCTCCGCACGCTTCTGTGTCGAACCTCCCTCGAAAGGCTTGATGTTGCCGATTATCGGGCTGTACCTGCCAAGTTCCTCCTTGGAGATGCCGTAGCGTTCCCTGTTGGCCTTTCCCACGTTCGCCTTGACGAAATGGGTATTTCCGTACTGGCTGTTCGAGGTCTCACGTATGAAGATGTCAAGAAGAGCCTTAGGCTGTCCGGTGCGGGTCTGAGTCATGAAGACCGCAGGATTTGACTTTACCGGGATAACGATGCACTCCTGTCCGTCCACGACTGTGAACTGTGCTGCGATGAGTGCCATGAGGTCGATCTGACCGATGAATGAATTAGTGTTCGTATTCATGATATTACTGTTAAGGTTGTTACTACTTTACTGTGAATCTGCGTGAAGGCTTTGTCGATTCCAGATACTTCGCATATCCGGCCGGATCCGCCTCCATGAATGCCTTCGCGTTGAACTTCTGCGTGGCCTTGGTGTTCTTCCAGAGAGCCATGACCGTTCCTGTCGGGGAGACGAGCGTCTCCGCATCACCCATGAACATCTTGATCCTGTCCTCGAGATATGTCTTAGAGTTCTCAAGTGCCGAGATCTCCGAGCATATCGTCTTGAGGTTGTTATAGACATCGATGAGTTCAGCGTCAGCCTCGACGCTCTCGCCGGAGTTTGCTGACGGATGCTTCAGGAGCGTGTCGTCCGAGTTGATGTCGTCAGGTGCGATTCCACCGCACACGTTCACTAGCCAGAAATGCTCGATCGCCTCGATGAGTGCCTTGTAGAACTCCGGATTAAAGTCGAACTCCTTGTATCCGAAATTGAGTCTCGGATATGAGGATATCCATGCCACCGCACCCTTCTTCACACCCATCACACCCATCTGATACTGAAGCTGGCAGTACCAGTAGACCGGGAACTCCTCAGGGTCAACGGCAATTGAGGTTGTCTTGCATTCGAGGATCCTGAGGTTCTTCTTGGCATGCTTCGCGCCGTCTTCATAGTAGAGCCTGTCGGGAGATACCCTGAGGTAGTCATGCTTGGTGTCGACAGCGATCCAGTCCCCTTCCGAGTCCTTCCTTACCTGTGCTCCTGTCCTGGCGGCGAACATAGTCACCACCGAAGGCTCCATGTGATGTCCAAGCTCCATAGCCTCATTGGATGCTATCGGTCCATCCACTCCTGTCTTCCTGCGCCACAGGCTGTAAGGAGTGTCGAACTTGTTCACACCCATTATCGTTCCTGCCTCCGAAGAGCCGATGCCCTTCTTGCGCTCATCCAGCCACTCCTCATGATTGGCCGGGCGTATTACTCTGTATGCCATACCTGTATGTTGTTAAGATTTCTTACCTGACTGCTTGAGGAGAAGATCGAGATCCTCATCCGAGATGGTGTACTTGAGACGTATCTTCTTGGTGATGGTCTCCGCATCATCCTTGAGCGATGCCGTGAATGCAACCGCCGACTTCCATGACGGGCTCTTCGACGTCAGTGACGGAAGCGTCGGGACGCTGACCTGCTGGGATGCAGCCGCCTGAGGCTGAGCGTCGTACTTTGTCACATCCTTCTCGAAATAGACATCCGCACCTACTCCGAGAGCCTTTGCGGCAACGCTGATGGCATCCGTATATGCCTTCTTGTATGCATCGTCGTCAAGATAAGGAACCAGCACCTGCTTTCCGCCTTCGTACTTCCTCTCATGAGATATGAGCTTGTTTCCGCCTGTTCCGTAGATCGGCTTGCTCCATACGCCATCCATCTGCACATATAGGCTGATATCAACGAATACGGCAACGTCTGCGTCCTCATCCACCTCTGTCCAGGTCTTGACCACCTCGGTGTACCATCCGAACCCGACCGGTCCGAAAACTTCGGTAAGTTTCTTGATTCTCCACATCGGATTGATGTCGCTCTTGCCCTTGAGTCTTCCTGCCTCAATGGCCTTCTTTGCCTCTGCCGGCACGCTTCTTACCTTCTCGTAAACGGAAAGGTTCGTGTTGTCCTGCTGGACCTGCTTGTTGTTCTCCATATCACTCTGGAATTATTGATTGAACTTCAGTTCATCACTCCAGCCGTCCTTCTTCGGGACTGGCGGTGATGTTGAGCAGAGAGAAGGTGAACGGGGCTGACGGACAAGGCAGTCGAGGGAAAATCGATGCTCCGGACGGAGTGTCTATTTTACTGAAGACATATGCGAACCGGTGAGCATGGTGCATTGGGAGATCGGACGCGTTACATACCTTCGCGGCACATCACGGACTTCCCGGATAAGATGGCACAAT
Organism: Bacteroidales bacterium; assembly: GCA_017502125.1. Classification (GTDB taxonomy): domain Bacteria; phylum Bacteroidota; class Bacteroidia; order Bacteroidales; family UBA932; genus Cryptobacteroides. The sequence goes on from JAFVVN010000037.1 coordinate 7,169, forward strand.
ATTTATATTTCATCCATTATGCATAAACCTACAGTAAATGTTTATATTCGCCGTAGATTTATGAACATTTTTGAAATATCTTACTATACACAACTCAGATCACATTTACCACAGTCAGATATCACACAAGGTCACTTCGACCAATTCAACTAGTTTTGACTATAAAATAGTCATTTTATTTCTCTGCAATCTACATATTTTGTATATTTGCAGGGAATTAAACAATGTTTTTATGGGAAATATAATCGGCAGAAAACAAGAAATTCGAGAGTTGAATGACCTATACAACAGCGACAAGGCACAAATGGTAGCTGTTTACGGAAGACGACGAGTAGGAAAAACATTCTTGGTTGACGAGACATTGAAAGGTCGAATAACCTTTAGACATGCAGGACTATCTCCAAACAATGAGGATTCAGGCAAGAAGAACCTGCTCAAAGACCAGTTGAAGCATTTCTATCATTCCCTTCTGCTGCATGGTATGAAGAAGAGCAAACAACCGACATCATGGCTGGACGCATTTTTCATGCTTGAGCAGCATTTGAGCAGCATTGATGATGGAAGTAGGCAGGTTGTATTCCTTGATGAACTTCCTTGGCTGGATACACCGCGTTCTGGTTTTCTGACTGCATTTGAGGCTTTCTGGAACACATGGGGATGTCACCGGGACAACCTTATGGTCGTTGTGTGCGGAAGTGCCAATTCCTGGATTTTGGACAACCTTATCAATGATACAGGCGGACTCTATGGAAGGACCACATACGAGATCAAGCTATCACCTTTTACCCTTAAAGAGACTGAAGAGTTCTTTCAGAGCAAGGATATAAGGATGTCGCGATACGATATTGCGCAGTGCAATATGATTCTGGGCGGCATTCCTTACTATCTGGGGTACCTGACGAAGAACAACAGTCTCGCGCAGAATATAGATCAGCTGTTCTTTTCCCAAAAGCCAAAACTGCACAATGAGTTTGACCGCCTATTCGCTTCAGTATTCAAAAATCCCGAAGTGATGAAGAAGATAATCAGGTTGCTTGCAACCCGCCATAGCGGATTTACGAGAAAAGAGATAATATCTAAACTTGATCTTGTGGATAGCGGAGATGTCAGTGATTTCCTTGAAGCGTTAATAGCCAGTGATTTCATTGTAAGATATACTCCTTTCGGAAAATCTTCAAGAGAGGACCACTACAGGTTGATTGACCCGTTCTGCCTGTTTTATATAAGATATGTATCTAGCAAGAATGTCGTTGACAGTAATTTCTGGACTAATAATCAGATGTCGCAGAGTGTTGTCAGTTGGCGCGGTATCGCCTTCGAAGATCTGTGTATCCGACATATGTCCCAAATAAAGAAAGCGTTGGGTATTTCAGGAGTCATAACATCACAGTCAAACTGGATTGTGCCAGGTAGTGAAAATGAAGCTGGAATGCAGATTGATTTGCTTATCAACCGAAATGACAATATTGTTAATATGTGCGAGATGAAATTCTACCATGAGGATTTCACCGTGAATGGAGAATACAACAAAAAGATTGCTTCCAGAGCGAACAAACTCCATGAAGACCTGCCGAAAAAGTATGCTGTTCACAGCACACTTATTACAACTTACGGACTTACTTATAACGAATACAGTGGAGCATTCCAGCAGGTTATAACACTCGAAGAGCTATTCTCCTGATCAGAGCTATGTCTATACAAGTATGATCGGATTGTTACAAAATTAAAGAATATATAAAACATAACTATCATGACAAAAGCAGATATCGTTAAAGAGGTGTCAAAGAGCACTGGTATTGAGGCCACAACAGTGATGGCTGTAGTAGAAGGATTCATGGCAGCAGTGAAGAGTTCACTCGCTAAGGACAATAACGTTTACCTCAGAGGTTTCGGCACATTCGAGGTGAAGACAAGAGCTCAGAAGACAGCTCGTAATATAACAAGGAACACTACTGTTATCATCCCTGAGCACAAGGTTCCGACATTCAAGCCTTGCGCAGAGTTCAAGAGCCAGGTTAAGTAAGGATGGGATTCGGGAAATGGATAGTAGGGGCACTCGGATGGGCCATGTTCGGTCCTATCGGAGGAATCCTCGGATACTACTTCGCGTCAAGGGTAGAGAAGCTTGCTGAAGCGACCGTTGTGTACGGCGAAGACCAGACCTGGAACCAGGGTCAGAGGAACAGCTTCCTCATGAGCCTCCTGGTCCTGTCCGCATCTGTCATCAAGGCAGACGGCAAGACTACATCACAGGAACTGTCAACCCTGCGCACTTTCTTCACAAGAAACTTCGGAACGCAGGCAGGCAATGAGGCGGAAGAAATCGTAAGAGAGATTCTGGCCAAGGAATATAACCTCTATGAGGTGTGTGGACAGATCCGCTCATGTATGGACTACTCGCAGCGTCTGCAGCTGTACCACTACCTCGTGGCTCTCGGCGCGTGTGACGGTCTGCATCAGAGAGAAGTAGACATCCTTGAGACCATCGCAACCTACATCGGCCTGTCAAAGGCAGAGGTTGATTCAATCTTTGCTCAGTTCCGTCCAAGCAACGACAGCAACTACCGCATCCTGGAAATCGACCCAAGTGCTACCGACGAGGAGGTGAAGAAGGCTTATCGCAAGATGGCCATCAAGTATCACCCCGACAAGGTAGCCACTCTTGGAGAGGACGTCCAGAAGGCGGCTGAGGAAAAGTTCAAGGCCGTGAATCAGGCTTACGAGGCTATCTGCCGTGAACGAGGTATATAGGAATATCACATATCAAAAAAAGTCAGCCAAAATAAACACTTTTGCGTGATTTTGGCTGACTTTTTTTTCAATTACTTCAATTATTCTACTGAAGGGCAGCAAGCATCTGTGCAAACTGATCAGGACAGGATGTACTCTTGCCACCACAAGTGATTCCGCTAAGACGCTCCCTGACATCGGAGATCTTCTGACCCTTGACAAGGGCGACGATTCCCTTCAGGTTTCCGTTGCATCCGCCATGGAAAGCAGCATCAAGAATGACATCGCCTTCTACCAGCAATTCAATCGCCTGCGAGCAGACTCCCTCTGTCTGTGCTACTATGTATCTCACAGAACCCTTATATGTGTCGTTAATTATCTTCATCTCGCATCAGTTTTACAAGGGCAAAGATAAGCAGAATCTTGCAAAAGGGAAATCCAATCTTTCACTTCCCACTCACTGAAGCGTATGCAAGGGTGATTTCTGAATTAGAATCTTTCACCCGCATAAAATAATCTTACAGAATCACTCCACCAACTCAAATTCGTTAACCCACACATGTTCCTCATCCTTCTCGTTATGCTCATTCACCAGAATCATCGCTTCTTCAACATCCTTGAAGTCGATACCGAAGAAATCCGACAACTTCTGCAGAGCCTGCTCCTCGGTGCAGTAGTACACATCATCATCCTCTATGTCTATCAGGTATTCCTCCGGAAAGAAATGACAGTCATTCTTCTGGTATATGGCCATTCCGGATTCCTCCACCCTGAAGGCTATGCTCAAGGACGGATACTTCTCCATTATCAGGTCATCAACCTCATGACATCGGTCCCAGGCAGACTCCGTAGTGAAGGTCAGGACATCATCATCAAGCATCAGATTATCCCATGAACCGCGGCAGGATATCTTTCCATATTCAATCCCAAAGTCTTCTACAAGATTGCCCAGCCATGTTGTTCCGAACCCGTTAGGCTTTAATGGTTCCTCCATCTCCTGCAATCTCTTCATTCTGTCATAGAGAGACCGAACCTCGTTCATCTCTCCAGTCACTGCATATGAGCAACTCGCCCAGTTTGGCATTACTTAATGTTGTTTAATATTTTACGTATCTATCCATCTGTCCGGACTTCGCCTTGCGAGTCATCGGGACAGTCGCCATAAGACCTGTCATCGGTATCCTCTGACCATCCTTCCCTTCAAGCACCCAGCAGCCCTCGACCGAGGCCACCGTACAATCCGTATAAGTCCTCAGAACAGCATTGAGCACCTTGGCGCTCTTGCGGGAGACCTTGAGCATTCCGTTGACCCTCACGTCACCGCTGTCGAACCTCACTACCATCGCCGGGACTCCGTGAAGGGCAACCTTCACATGGTCACCCTCGACGCTCACGTCCCTTCCGTTCATCTGCATCGCCACCTTAAGCCTGATGGCGGACAGCATCATCTCATCACTTCTTGTCATAATCTTATCGGTTTTATAAAACATAATCCTTGTCAATTTTCAGAAACTTGTCAACCCTGAAGCATCTCCATTCCCCTTTCTCTATGTCGAAATACGGGAATGTTCCGTTGAACGCCCTCTGAGGCTTCTGGGTACTCGTACCAGTATCATATCGTCTGATGACATCTACCGCTCTGGTCCCGTATGCATCACGGGTTGTACCATCAGTCTTCTCAAAGACAAAATGAACAACCTCTTCTGCAAGCATATTCTTCAGTTCGGCAAGGTCCGACATCACTGTCAATGCCTGTATTGAATCCTGGCCGAATTTGGAATCCAGATAGTGATTAATCTTCAGCAGTTCGTTGTCTCCTGCGATTACCGCTGCTATAGTGTTAGGTGCATTCATGGTTATTCGATTTTACGTTTTGTATTATCTGCTATGGCCTTCTTGACCATCTTGCCAAGATCAACCGCCAGCCTTGACATATCAGTCAGGTTCACATTCCTGTGATACATCAGAGACGGGTCATACTGCGGCTCTATGCTGACAGCCACGATGGCAAAGCCCTGCTTTTCGACATCAAGCACAGCCTGTCTGACCTCCTGCACGGATTCATTCGGAGCACCGTCCGATATCATGAAGAACAGGCAGTTCTCCTTGGTATGCTTCCGTACTCTTGATGCAGCCTCGCGGATTGCCGTTCCGTCATTGTTACCCCATCTGGAATCAGTGCTTCCAAGGGCGTACTTAGGACAGAAGGGCTTCTCACGATATACATACAATGCCGTACCTCCATCGGTGCTATGTCCGTAGATGTACAGGTCAACATTCTGAAGAGTTCCGATGGCCTCGTTAAGCAGGACCGCCGTATCTCTTGCTGCCCGCTCTCCGTCTCCGTACATCGATCCGGATTCGTCTATGAGGATGCAGACCGCTATCCTGTCGGATTTGACCTGACCTTCCCTCATATAGACCGTAGGGACACCCTGATAAGCCTCGGCTATCTTGCCTGTATCAAGCATTCCGCTACGCATGCCTCTATGGATGAGCTTGTACTCCACTCCAGAATCTTCCTGAAGTCGTAGGCCTCTGGGTTCTCGATGCCGAGAGCACGTACTGCTTCGTAATCCTCTGGGGTTACGTAGTGTGCGATGTAGTTGTAGTAGTTCTGGGCTGTACCTGAGTTGATGTCCACTACGCGTGGCGGGATCTTGCCGGTGGTAGGGTCCTGGAGGTCTGCGAGATAGAGTGGAGATACGTTGCCGTATGAGTCAACATAAACCATGCAGCCTGTCTTACCCTCGCTGAAGAGCTGGTAAACTCCCATTGCGAGCTCAGTGCAGTATGTAACGTCGTAAGCAACAGGATCCTGGCAGCGTACGTCGTATCCGATCTCTACCGGACGGCTCTTCACCTTGAGACCGATCTTCTTGAACTCAGCCTCGAGGAGGTCGTTGAAGAGGACAGCCTTTGAAACCTTTCCAAGCTCTGGGTGACCGTGGTCGTCGTATGAGAAGTGTACTCCTGCTGCTTCCATCTCCTCTGCCTTGAACTCGTGGAAGAGACCCTCTGCTGCTACGATGGTACCGTAGTTGATGCCGAGAACCTTTCTCTTGAGGATTGCTGAGATAGAGAGCTTAACGACCTTGTCAAGGCAGATCTCTGTCTTGTTGAACATCTCTGGGATGATTGTCATCGGGCAGTGAGTAGCCTCGCCGATTCCGAGTGCGAGTGAACCGCAGGTACGGCCCATTGCAGAGATCACGAGCCAGTTGCCTGATGTGCGTGCATCCTCATACACTGTGCGTGCAAGGTGTGCACCCTCGTTCTTCGCTGAGTTGTATCCGAATGTCGGAGCGTTTGCAGGAAGAGGAAGGTCATTGTCGATTGTCTTAGGACAATGGATGTTTGCGATAGGATAACCCTTGGCTGCGAGGAACTTTGAGATACGGTTTGCTGTTGAAGCTGTGTCGTCACCACCGATTGTCACGAGGAGCTTGATGTTGTTGTCCTTGAAGAGGTCGAGGTTGAAGTTCTCCTCGAAGTCCTTGTCTGTCGGCTTGAAACGGCTCATCTCAAGATATGAACCACCTCTGTTGAAGTAGCGGTCAGCGATAAAGAATGTCAGATCCTCGGTGCGTGCGTTCTTGCTGAAAAGGCCTGAATATCCGCCGTGAAGGCCGATAACCCTATAACCCTTTGAAAGGAAAGTCTTTGCTACACTCATTGAAACTGAGTTCATTCCTGGAGCGGGACCGCCGCCGCAGAGGATAATTACTGCATCTTTCATAATTTTCTATTGTATTAGATGTTAAACATATATTCTGCTAAAGCGGCGCAAATTTATCATTTTTTGAAATAATTCCCAAGAAAATATGGCACTGGGAATCTGTATTGCAGATGTGAAAAGTGTTTTGTAAATTTGTAGTTTATTTTTGGCTATGGAAAAAGCGCAGGCATATATCAGAATTCATGAGCTCAGAGAGATTCTGAACGAAGCTAACAGGCTGTACTACGTCGAGAACTCTCCGACTCTGAGCGATTATGAATTTGACATGCTTCTCAAGGAACTTGACGGTCTTGAGAAGGAATATCCTGAATATATATCAGCAGATTCCCCTACCCGGAGGGTCGGCAGCGATCTGAAGAAGGAATTTGAACAGTATCCTCATCGATATCCTATGCTGTCTTTGGGCAATACATACGACATCAGTGAAGTTCAGCTTTTCGCGGACCGCGCTTCCAAAGGAATAGGAAATTCATTCACATATAGCTGTGAACTGAAGTTTGACGGTACAGCCATCTGTCTTACCTATCGAAATGGAAAGCTGTTCAGAGCTTTGACACGGGGTGACGGATCTGTAGGAGATGATGTCACCAGAAATGTAAGGCAGATATCCAATATACCTCAGTCACTGACTCTCCCCGCTGGGTTTATTCCCACATCGGACATCCCGGCTCCATGGCCGCAGGAGTTTGAAATCAGAGGCGAAATCTATATGCCTTGGGCTGCGTTCGACCGCCTGAACGATGAACGGATCGAAGAGGAGGAACAGCCTTTTGCAAATCCAAGAAATGCCGCTTCCGGATCCCTGAAGCTCATTGACAGCAGGATGGTTGCAAATCGTGGACTAGAATGCACCCTGTATCATATGCTCGGGGAGAATCTGCCTTTCAGCACCCATGATCAGGCGCTCAAGGCTGCCGAAGACTGGGGACTTCCGGTTTCTGACAAGAGGCGTATATGTCGTGATATAGAAGAGATCGAGGACTTCATAAACCACTGGGACATAGAAAGGAAGAATCTTCCCTATGCGACTGACGGAATAGTGATAAAGGTCAATGAGCTGCCATATCAGGAAGAACTCGGATACACATCAAAATTCCCCCGTTGGGCAGTGGCCTATAAGTTTAAGGCTGAACAGGCGCTGACTAAGCTGATATCAATTGATTATCAGGTGGGTAGGACCGGAGCTGTGACTCCTGTCGCCAATCTGGAACCTGTACAGCTGAGCGGCACAGTCGTCAAACGCGCTTCTCTCCATAATGCAGACCAGATGGAGCAGCTGGACATCCGCATCGGAGATTATGTGTACGTTGAGAAGGGTGGTGAAATCATCCCGAAGATAACAGGAGTGGAATTGAGCCAGAGAACTGCAGATGCGACTCTCCCCCGTTTCCCTGAATTCTGCCCGGATTGCGGCACTGCACTCATAAAGGACGAAGAGGAAGCGAAGTCTTTCTGTCCCAATCAGACGGGCTGTCCGACGCAGATAAAGGGACGGCTTGTCCATTTCCTCAGCAGGAAAGCAATGAATGTGATTGCAGGGGATGCAACCGTAGAACAACTCTTCAACAAGGCCCTTGTATGGAATGTTGCTGACTTCTACGACCTTAAGACAGAGCATCTTCTGATGTTGGACGGATGGAAGGACCGTTCTGCCGGGAGATTCATAAAGAGCCTTCAGGAATCACGGAAAGTGGAATTTGACAGAGTGCTTTATGCACTTGGAATCCGTTATGTCGGTGAGGCGACAGCGCGTTCCATAGCAAGACATTTCGGAAATATAGATGCTGTCATGGATGCATCTGTGGAGGATCTCCTTACCGTGGATGATGTCGGCCAGGTCATAGCTGAAAGTGTCCATGATTTCTTTACTGAAGAATCCAATAGGGAAATAGTCTCCAGACTCAAGGCAGCCGGACTTAAGTTTGACATGGGAGAGACACCACAGAAACTTTCTGACGGACTTGAAGGAAAGACAATCGTGATCTCTGGTAATTTCAGCATTTCCAGAGATGAGATGAAAGCACTGATTGCAGCTCATGGAGGAAAGAACAGCGGTTCTATAAGCGGAAAGACCGCTTTCCTTCTTGCCGGTGAAAAAGCCGGACCTGAAAAGCTCAAGAAGGCCGATTCTCTTGGTATCAGGGTATTGTCTGAGGAAGAGTTCATGGATATTATCGGTGGTTCAGGAGAGGCAGAGTCAGCTGATTCAGAGAACGGGATTCACACATCAAAAGGAGTACAGTTAAGTTTGTTTTGAGATATGAAGACAGGTGATATATACACAATGACACATATGGTGTCTGAAAATGAAACAGCAGAGGTGCTTGGCTCCGGTGGACTTCCGGTCTACTCTACCCCGTCGATGATACGTCTGATGGAACTTGCTGCATACAGGCTGGCGGAAAGTCATGGACATCAGACTGTAGGTACGAAGGTCAACATCAGCCATTTGAAGGCCTGTGTCCCTGGTACAGAAGTCATTGCTGAAGCGGTGCTTCAGGAAATGGAAGGCCGGAGACTTTCATATAAGGTAACCGTAAAAGATGCTCAGGAAATCATTGGAGAAGGTTTTCATGAGCGCTTCATTATCGACCCTGAACGTTTCATGGCCAAGCTCAAATAGATATTCCAAGGCAGATGAAAAGGATAGTCAGAAAGACATACAGGATCAAGAACTTCTTCAATGAAGATATCTGGAAGATGGAATTGGAGGAACTCTCCAAGGCCAGGGCCAGATTCATTAAATACATGAAGGTGCTTCTGATAACCATCAAGACCTTCTCCGCCGAGAAGATCGGATTTCAGGCTGTTGCACTCAGTTTCTTCAGCACCATGTCTGTCGTGCCTTTCATCGCCATCATCTTTGCCATCACAGGCGGTCTTGGACTTGCAGACAAGCTTAAGGAGCTCCTTTACGGCTATTTCAACAACAGCCAGCAGGTGATAGACACTGTCCTGGGATTTGCCCAGAACATAATCGACACAGCTCAAAGCAGCGCAATGGGACTGGTCAGTGCCCTCATATTCGTATACATCGTGGTATGGATGATGATGAGTGTCGAACGTGTGTTCAACAACGTGTGGAGGGTGCAGAAGTCAAGAAACATATTCAAGAGACTTTCCATTATCATCGCCATGCTGCTGGTGTCACCATTTGTGGTCATGGTCTTCTTCGCCGGTTCCTTCGCCTATTCCCATGCATTGAATTATATCGGTTTTGACCTCGAGGCTTTCAGTGCGTTCAAGACAATTCTGGCGTGGCTGCTCTTCTGTATGGTCGTTGTCCTCACTTTATCGGTGATGTACAAGTTCATTCCAAACGCCGAGGTGAGATATGCAGAAGCTTTGAGAGCTGCAATACCAGCCGCCATCGCATTTACCGTAATGCAGTACATGTATCTTGAAACTCAGGTGTTCGTGACACGGCTCAACGCGATATACGGAGCATTCGCTGCAGTCCCTCTCTTTATGGTGTGGATCAATATCGGATGGTTTATAATACTTATAGGTGCTGAACTTTCTTATGCGTTCCAGCATGTGGACAGCTACAATATTGAAGATTAGAAAACGACAATTATATTATGGGCAAGATTTCGGAATTTAATGCACAGGATTATGAGGTGATAGCCAGAGACTATGCCGACCTTCATCAGGCAGCTCGCAAGCGTTGCAACAATCAGGAGGAACTGGATGTTGTTCAGAAGGCGTTTGAGTTTGCCAATGAAGCGCACAAGGGCGTCAGAAGAAGATCCGGTGAACCTTATATACTTCATCCGATAGCGGTTGCAAAGATCGTTGTGAGCAACATCGGTTTAGGTTACAAGTCCATAGTGGCTGCTCTCCTTCATGATGTAGTCGAGGATACAGATTACACTGTGGACGATCTCCGTAACCTGTTCGGTGACAAGGTGGCTACTCTTGTGGACGGACTGACCAAGATAAAGACCGTTCTTGACAACGAAGATAAGGCACAGCAGAAGAGCATGCAGGCGGAAAACTTCAAACGTATCCTGCTGACTCTCAACAATGATGTCCGTGTGGTCCTGATCAAACTTGCTGACCGTCTCCATAACTGCCGCACGATAGAATTCATGCCGGAGCACAAGCGTGACAAGATCCTCAGTGAGACCATGTTCATATTCATCCCGCTTGCCCATCGCCTCGGTCTCTACAGCGTCAAATCTGAAATGGAGGACATATGGCTCAGATACAAGGAACCTGAAGCCTTCAACAACATATCTGCTCGTATCAACCGCACCATCCATGACAAGGAAAAGCAGATCAACGAGTTTATTGCACCTATCGATAAGGCGCTCAAGGATGCCGGTTTCAGATATGATATCAGAAAGAGGGTGAAGACCCCGTATTCCATCTGGAAGAAGATGAATACCAAAGGCATAAGCTTTGACGAAATATACGATCTGTATGCCGTGAGGATAATCTTCGATCCTGTGGGAAGTGAAACTGAACGAGATCAGTGCTATCATATATTCTCCATCATCACAAGCATTTACAGATATAAGGCGGACAGGATCCGGGACTGGGTAAATTATCCGAAGAATAACGGATATGAGGCCCTGCACTGCACTCTGATGAGCCATTCGGGAATATGGATGGAAGTACAGATCCGGTCGAGGAGAATGAACGAGATTGCTGAAAAGGGTATTGCAGCTCATTGGGCATACAAAAAAGATGGTTTTGCCGACGACAATGCGAGCGAATTGGACAAGTGGATAACCAAGGTAAAGGAAATTCTGGTCAATCCTGATGTCAACGCACTTGAACTTCTTGACCTGATTCATAATGACCTTATCAAGACGGACATCTTCATCTTCACTCCTAAAGGTGAGCAGAGAAGTATAGAAAAGGGCGCCACGGCTTTGGATTTTGCATATTCCATTCACTCCCAGATAGGAAACAAGGCGATAGCAGCCAAGGTGAACTTCAAGCTCATGCCTCTGTCCTATGTGCTCAGGACTGGTGATCAGGTGGAGATCATTACTGCAGAGAATGAGAGCCCTAAACGTGAATGGCTTAATTTCGTCAAGACTTCCAAGGCAAGGAAATTCATTCTCGATTACATGAAGAGCCAGCGTCAAACTACCGTCAATCTCGGTAAGAAGATGCTCGAAGAACAGCTACACGCCATCGGAAAGAAGCTCACTCATAAGATACTGCAATCTCTTATGGATGAGTTTGAGATATTTGACAGCAAGCCTGAAGACATGTATTTCAAGATCGGTAGCGGACTGATCAGTCTTGACGGACTGTCTGAAAAGCTGAAGAAGTATAACGGAATCAATAAGGAATCATATTTCATCATATCTGATTCAGACGAGAGACATAAGTTCGTCATCGCCTCCTGCTGCACGCCCATTCTCGGCGAAAGCGTTGTGGGATTCAAGGCATCAGACGGCACCATCACCGTTCATAGACGTACCTGCATCAATGCCAACAACCTTGCAGCTAAATTCGGAGACAAGATTGTGACCGTAAAATGGGCAGAGGATGCCAATTCCGATAGCTTATACCTTGCACGCATCATCCTCAAGGGAACTGACAGAATCGGAATGATCAATGACATTACCCGTCTTACCTCAATGGACCTGAGTGTCAATATCAGGCGTTTCAACATTGGCACCGAGGACGGAATCTTTGAGGGATTCATTGATCTTTATGTTCACGATATTAATGACCTGGAGAAGCTGATCGCCAAGCTCCAGAAGATAAAGGGCATAGAAAGTGTCATAAAGACAGACTTATAAACAATTGAATGATAATGAAGAAGATACTTTCAAATATTTTCCCGGCCATTCCGGTTGCAATAGTGTTGGGCTCCATGATATTTTCTCATTCCTGCGCCAACACGACAACTCCACCCACAGGAGGTCCCAAGGATACCATTCCTCCGGTCATAACGAATATGAGTCCCCTTCCGGGTGCCATCAATGTCCCGCGACACAAGACCAAACTATATCTTGAATTCAATGAATATGTGACTGTCAAGGACCCGAAAAGTCTCTTCATCTCCCCTCCTCTCGAGAAGGCACCGAAGTTCAGACTCAAGGGAAAGGGTGTGCTCATCACATTTGAAAACGATCTGGATTCATGCAAGACATATTCGCTTGACGTGACCAACGCTATCGGAGACAACAACGAGGGAAATATGTTCCCCGGATATACTCTTGTGTTCTCGACTGGCGACCGTATTGATTCCATGATGGTGACTGGAACTGTCCAGGACTGCAACACTCTTCTACCCATCAAAGGTGCCACTGTCATGCTATATAAGGATCATGCCGATTCCGCTATCTTCCTTAGAAGACCTGACGCTGCCGTCAAGACTGATGACTGGGGATATTTCTGCCTCAGGAACATTCAGGACACGGTCTACAGGATGTACGCCATCATAGATGAGAACAACAATAACATGTATGAGGCCGAAAATGAGAAGGTGGCCTTCATAGACACTCTCGTGACACCTGTCAACAAGGTGGTGGACAGTCTTCCTGAACTTCAGAAGTACGATATGAAGGATACAGCCAGCTGCCTGGCTAGAAAGAGTGAGTATGAGCTGAACATCTTCCGGGAGAAGCCGAGCAAGCAGATGATCGTGAACAAGGAACGTATAGGTGAGCGAACAGCCTATATCACATTCATGGCACCATATGCACAGGTGGACTCGATATGGATCAAAGGTGTTCCTTCCGAGAATCTCATAACCCAGTTCAATATAGTCAGGGACAGTCTTGAAATCTGGGTGAACGATCCGAAAGAACAGCCTGATACCTTCTTCCTCAATGTGAAGTATATGAAGACAGACACACTTGGTCTGCTGAACAGTTTCACAGAAGAGATCAAGCTTATCAAGTCGAAGAAAGGTCTCGCGGCAAAGACATCAAAGAAGGATATAAAGAAAGAGGATACTACAGCAGTATTCACTCTTGAGGCAAAACCGGAGACAGTGGAGCAGTACGGTTTCGTTTTCGAGTTCAAGTACCCTCTCGTGGAGGATGCATTTGATTCCCTTACCTTCAGATATCTCAACCCCAAGCAGCAGGAATTCAAGGAAAAATATACTGTCACACAGGATTCGCTAAATCTGAGGAAGTACATAGTGAGACCAAATGTGGAAATGCTTCCGGGATATGAATATTTCCTTAAAGTTCCGCACCGCAAGTTCAGGGACATCAACGGATTCTATAATGACAGCACGGAGGTTAAGGTCAGTCTGCCAAATGATGACAAGTTGAGCAGTATGTCTCTGGTCCTTGCAAATGTCAACAACAAATATATTATTGACCTTCTTAATGAGAAGAAGGACAAGGTATTGCGTTCATACGTCGTAGACAAGGACTGCACCCTTCCGTTCCCATACCTCAAGGCAGGAAAGTATTCCATCAGAATCACAGAAGATCTTAACAGAAACGGCATTGTGGACACAGGTAACCTCCTTGAACACAAGCAGCCCGAGAAGGTGCGCTTCTACAAGCTGGAAGATGGGAATATGCTCATTGATATTCCTGAGATGATGGAATTGGAACAGAATATCGATGTGGCTGAAATGTTCAGATAAGATATGAAGAAGACTATTATTATAATATTGACATTGCTGATGAATCTTGGGCTTTCAGCTCAGGAGAAGAAACTCGCGTCCGATGTGCCGTCAAAGATCGATGCCCCCAAGCCTGTCAAGGTCAGGAAGATGAAGGGAGCGGAGGATAAGGTGACGGCTAAGATGGTGATGGAAGACACACTGACCAATGAATACCTTGACACACTCAATCTGAAACGTAAGCTGGACATCAATGACTATTCGATGATCGGTGTGCATTATGGAGTGGGCTTGAGTCAGGTGATGTGGAATCCATCGCAGAAACAGGACATGGTCTTCATGCCGTACAACATAGGAGTGACCTACACCAAGTATGGAAAGATGTTCGGATACATGCCCTATTTCGGTTTCCAGGCCGGTATCCTGTATACCCAGGAAGGCTATCAGTTCGAATATAATGAAGAAAAGGATTATACCTACAAGATCGAGGGTGCTGAGAAGGCGGTCATTGATGTGATCGAAGTGCCGGTCATGGCACATATGCATATTGACTTCTGGAACATGAAGGTAACCGCCAATATCGGATGTTATGCAGGATACAGGCTTGCCATTGAACGTTTTGCAGGAAAGACAGGTCATGTGAAGGATGAGCTGATACATTCATTCAAGGATACGGACAGGCGAATGGACTATGGCATCAAGGGCGGCCTGGGATTCGGATTTGTATTTGATCCTATTGAAATCCACTTCCAGGCCATGTACAAACACTCATTGTCTTCTTTATATGAACCGGATCACTATAGCGAATACTATTATAGATTTGCCTATCCGTCAAATATAATCATATCTGCTGGAATTCATTTTCAGCTGACCAAGAGAACAGGTCAGACAAAGGCAGAACTGAAAAAAATGGCTAAAGAAATGGTATATGGAAACACTGGAAGTAAAGGTAGGTAATATCACGATCGGTGGAGAGTCTCCCATCGTAGTGCAGACTATGTGCAATACGCATACTTCAGACATCGACGCCTCAGTGGCTCAATGTCTGAGACTTCATGATGCCGGGGCCCAGCTCATCCGCCTGACAGTGCCATCTCTGGCCCAGGTGGACTCTTTGAGAGAGATCAAATCAAGACTTCGTGATGCCGGAGTCACCACTCCCCTTGTGGCCGATGTCCATTTCTCCTCTGAAATAGCAATCGCGGCAGCCTCTGTGGTGGAGAAGGTGCGGATCAATCCGGGTAATTTCCATAAGGACCATGAAAAAGCCCGTGAACAGTTTTCCAGACTTGTGGAAGTATGCAAGGAGAACGGCACGGCTATTCGAATAGGACTTAATCACGGTTCACTCGGAGAAAGGATCACAAATCTGTATGGCAATACTCCGTTAGCCATGAAGGAGGCAGTGATGGAATGGCTGAGGATGTGTGCAGAAAATGAATTCCATAATGTGGTCGTATCCCTAAAGGCGAGCAACACCTATGTCATGGTGGAGGCGTACAGGCTTCTTGCCAAAGAAATGCAGGATTCAGGCGTCATCTTTCCTCTCCATCTCGGCGTGACTGAAGCTGGAAACGGTGACGGAGGGCGTATCAAGTCTGCTGTGGGAATTTCTACCCTGCTATCGGAAGGCATCGGAAATACCATCAGAGTCTCCCTGACAGAGGACCCGGCTTGCGAGATACCTGTGGCTCAGTACCTTGCAGACAGATATGATCATCGTCTGCATTCTTCTATGGCTTCTTTGGTACTTGAAGGACGCAAGGCTGTGGCCACTTATATAGCTCCTTCCCGTGAGCGTCTCCTTCTCGACTTCTCATGTGATTTCGGAAAGAGACTTCTGGACAAGGAACTTGATGAAGTTCAGCTGAAAGGAAGCTATCTGGATGAGAACGGTTCAGAGGTCGTGCTTGACGGCTCAGAATATGCCGAGTATCTCGTCGACGAACTCATGCAGGCTGCACGTCGCCGTTTTTACCGACCCGAATACATAGCATGCCCTGGTTGCGGACGTACAATGTATAACCTTGAAGGCACCTTCGAGGAAGTCAAACGCCGTACATCTCATTTAAAGGGAATGGTGATCGCCGTAATGGGCTGTATTGTCAATGGTCCTGGCGAAATGGCAGATGCCGACTGGGGATATGTGGGAGAAGGAAATCACAAGGTTTCTATCTACAAAGGCAAGACCCCGGTCCTGCGCCACGTACCTGACACCGAAGCTATCGACCGTCTCCTTGAGCTCATTGAAGCCGATCAGAAATAAAAGAAAGCCGAGTCTCTACTCGGCTTTCAATATGTCTTTCTGGGCCTTTTCCCATTGTTCCTTGGCGTATTCCTGCATATCGACCACTTCGTCAGTTTCGTCGACGATCTCCTGACCGAGCATGGTCTCGATCACGTCTTCGAGGGTGACTATGCCTCGGAATGTGCCGTATTCGTCAATGATGACAGAAATGTGCTCCTTCTTTGCCAGAAGCTTCTCCCAGATATTTCCGAGAGGCTCGTCCTCAGGGAAAGAGAGAATAGGACGTGTGATCTCACGCACCGTCGTGCTGAACTTGTCCTCGGCCATTTTCTCCAGTACATCCTGACGGAGTGCATATCCGACTACATAATCATCGTTATCATCATCATAGACAAGGATTCTTGAGTGTGTGAGGTCAGCAGAATCATAGAATTCCCTGATGGTCATCTGACCTTCTGCCATCTCAACCACCGTACTTGGAGTCATGACCTCGTGTGCTGTCACTTCATCAAGCTTGAGGAGGTTCTGGATCATGGTCTTCTCGTCCTTCTCAATCACATCTTCTTCAGTGGCTACACTCACCATTGCAGAAATGTCCTCGCGGCTGACACTTACCTGAGTGGAATGTGACGAAATCAATCTCTGCATATGCTCAAGTATCCATACAAGAGGAAATGATATAAAGATCATTGCATTGATTATCACTGAGGCAGGGATTGCAAGTGACCTCCAGTAACTTGTGCCTATAGTCTTCGGTATGATTTCTGAGAAAATGAGAATACAGAGAGTGAAGATTGTGGAAAACAAACCGACAATTGCATCTCCATAGACCTCATAAACCAACGAACCCACAATCGACGCTCCTACTGTGTTTGCAATGGTATTCAGACAAAGAATTGCGGAAATCGGTCTGTCTGTATTCTGTTTAAGCTTTTTCAATCTTGCTGCCCCCCGAACCCCTTGTTCCTCCAGTCCTGTGATATAGGAGAGAGGAGTCGAAAGGAGTGTGGCTTCCAGTGTGGAACATAATGCTGACATCAAGATGGAAATGAGCATTATGATATATATAAGTTGTTCTTCCATATTCTTATTTCTTGAGTTCTGCTATGACGGTTTCACTTCCTCTCACGCAATCCCCTATCTCGACCTTTATATCAGCATCAAGAGGCAGATACATGTCGATACGTGAACCGAACTTTATTATGCCGCACTGGCTTCCTTTGGTCTCATTAGAACCAGGTTTTGCATAACACACTATCCTGCGCGCGAATGTGCCGGCTATCTGTTTGAAGAAGACATCTCCATAAGAGTTCCTGATTGCGACAGAGGTGTGTTCGTTGAGTTCAGAGGCTTTTGGCAGGAAAGCCAGCATGTACTTTCCGGGATGATATCTGTGATAGGTCACTTCGCCGGAAACAGGCCAATAGTTTACATGTACATTGAAAAAGTCCATATATACAGAGACCTGCATGCATTCTCCCTTTATATATTCCGGCTCATATACCTTCTCTATCACACATACCTGCCCGTCGGCAACAGATGTAACCACATTCTCGCCATCAATGTTCAGCCTCTTGGGAACGCGGAAAAAAAACAGTACGAATCCCATGAAAAACAGTGGAAGCGTGCAGAGCGGATAAGCAATGAATGCCCAAGGTATGAAACGAAGTATCAGGAACAGAATCGCCGCTCCAATAAGCCAGACAAATAATATTGTGCCGTAGCAGTCTTTGTGTATAATCATTATTCAGTAAAAAATTAAGCCGCATGTGTCGTTATTGTTGAAACGAATACACATACGGCTGCAAAATTACTAAATAAATGGCAATTAGCCAAATTATAAGACATTGACTACCATCAGATAAATGACACCCACCGGGATTGCTGTCAAAGCACTGTCAAATCTGTCCAGAAGACCTCCATGTCCGGGTATAAGGTCACCGGAATCCTTGATGGCATAGTGTCTTTTCCATTGAGATTCAATCAGGTCACCGTACACACCGGCCACATCAATCAGGACTGAAAGAACAAGGCAATGTACCAGAGGAAGATCAAATACTCCTGCGTAGTAGAGGGCTGCCGCAACTCCGACTGAAGTGAAAAGACCGCCCCAGAAACCTATCCACGACTTTTTAGGAGAGATGGATGGAAAAAGTTTCTTTCCATATTTCTGTCCTAAGGTGATTCCGAAGATATATGCACCGACATCGGATGCCCATACTATTGCAAAGAAGCATAGCAGAAGTACTCCGTTGAATGCATGACCGTTGCAGAAGACCGCAAAGTTAAGGAATGACCAAGGAACAGCCACATAGACTATTGCAGTATAAAGGTTGGCAAACTTGTCAAATCTGCTCTTATCCTTGACATACAGCGAGTTTACCATAAGGATGAAGACCGGAACCACAGCAAGAACCACGATACGGCCGGACATTCCGAATGCAAGATGCATGTATGTAAGTGCGAACAAGGTGATGCCTGCAAGTATTGAAAGTACCTGGGAGTAGCGGTATTCCTTGCCGCAGGTCATTCGAAGGAACTCCCTCATCATCAATATGAGAGAAAGCAGCATCACGACTCCGAACACATATTGATTGGTAAGAAGCGCAGCAATCATGATTGCCGCGAATCCTATCCCTGAGAGTGTCCTTTTGACAAAGTTATTCATTGATAGCGTTTTATGGTTAGTTCTCTGGATCCGCCTGGACATTTTCTTCCTTAGGCTCTCCTGCCCTTGGACCAAAAATCCTTTCGAGATCATCTGCAAAGATAACTTCTTTCTCCAATAAAAGTGCAGCAAGCTGCATAAAACCGTCACGGTTTTCTGTAAGAATCATCCTTGTCCTCTCGTGAATCGTCTTAATGAGTTCCTTAACCTCCTTATCTATGAGTTCAGCTGTCTTCTCACTGTATGGCTTCGTGAGGTCATATCCTCGCGATCCTGTAGAATCATAGAACGAGAGATTTCCCACCTTGTCGCTCATACCGTAATAAGTCACCATTCCATACGCCATCTTCGTAAGTCGCTCAAGGTCATTCAAGGCGCCTGTAGAAGGCTGACCATTAACGATTTCCTCAGCAACACGTCCACCAATGAGCGAGCACATTTCATCGATCATCTGTTCCTTGGTCACAAGCTGGCGTTCCTCAGGAAGGTACCAGGCTGCCCCCAGGGCCTGCCCGCGTGGAACTATAGTCACCTTGAAGAGAGGATTTGCGTGCGGCAGGAGCCAGCTTACAGTTGCATGGCCGGCCTCGTGGTGTGCAATCGACTTCTTCTCTTCAGGAGTGATTATCTTTGATTTCCTCTCAAGTCCACCGATTATCCTGTCCACGGCATCAAGGAAGTCCTGCTTGTCAATAGCCTTCTTGTCATGTCTTGCCGCAGTGAGTGCCGCCTCATTGCAGACGTTTGCTATATCGGCTCCAGAGAATCCCGGAGTATGCTTGGCGAGAAATTCCAGGTCAAAATCATCAGCTAACTTCAGGTCACGGAGGTGAACCTTGAATATTTCCTCCCTTTCCTTAAGGTCAGGAAGATCGACATGAATCTGACGGTCGAATCGTCCGGCGCGCATCAATGCCTTGTCCAGGATGTCAGCTCTGTTGGTTGCAGCGAGTATGATTACTCCCGAATTTGTCCCGAAACCGTCCATTTCAGTGAGGAGCTGATTCAGAGTATTCTCCCGTTCGTCATTTGAGGAGAATCCGCCATTCTTGCTCCTTGCGCGACCCACAGCATCTATCTCATCGATGAAGACGATGCATGGGGCCTTTTCCTTTGCCTGACGGAACAGGTCGCGTACACGTGAAGCACCGACTCCGACGAACATCTCCACAAAGTCTGAACCGGAGATCGAGAAGAACGGTACATTGGCTTCTCCTGCTACTGCCTTGGCCAGCAAGGTCTTACCAGTTCCTGGAGGGCCGACAAGCAATGCACCCTTAGGAATCTTTCCACCCAGTGCTGTATATTTTTTCGGATTCTTGAGGAAATCGACGATCTCCATGACTTCGTCCTTCGCTCCATAGAGTCCGGCAACATCTTTGAAAGTCACTTTGATTTCATTTTTCTCAGCAAGCTTTCCTGTAGATTTGCCCACATTGAAAATGCCTCCTGGACCACCAGGACCGCCCATGTTCTTATTTATTCCCCGGAACATGAACACCCACATGAAGATGAGAAGAAGCGGGAAAAGTATCCAGTCCAATATACCCCAGAAGTTCTCCTTGTTCTCGATGACAACTTTTACCTTCTCTGACTCAGGAAGCTGGGAGTTAAGTTCACCGAACATCTCCTCAGCATTGAAACTTCCGGAAACAAGGAACACGAAATGAGGTGACTTGCTCGGGATGTTGCCACCGAACCTGTCCGAATACTTCTCTATCCGGTCAGGCTTCATCGTGATATGTCCTTCAAACTCATTCCGGACAAAAACCACCTCCTTGATATCACCTGCAAGCCACTGCTTCTTGACTTCATCCCACTCCTCTTTCTGAGGATTGGCTCCGTTCTGATTGAAGAACATCCAGCCGATTCCTATCAGCAGGAGGATATATATCCAGGATATGTTGAATTTGAATCTTATGGTCTTACCCTTGCGGGGGTTCTTATTCTCTACTGCCATGGTTCACTTCGAAATTAGTCCTCATATATGGTTCTGTCAGCATCTGCCCACAAATCCTCCAGACGATAGAACGACCTGTATGGTGTCTGGAACACATGCACGACTATGTCACCATAGTCCAGAATGACCCAGAATGCATTTTCCTTACCCTGGGTTCTTGTCACCTTTCTTCTGCATTTTTCGATCATCCGCTCTTCCACATTGTCAGCAATCGCCACAACCTGTGGAGCTGAATCTGCATTACATACTATGAAATGGTCTGAAATCGCTGTTCCGATGGATCTGAGGTCAAGAGACACTACATCCTGTCCCTTCTTTTCAAGCATTGCATCTGCAATGACCTTTAGTTCTGAGTTGTTCATTATCAAAAATTATAGTTAATTTTGCAAAAATACGTGCAAAGATAAGCAAAATCCGCACCATGACAAAGAAGCATGACATTATATGGATCGACGAGACAGATTCCACGAACAGTGAGGCTGCAAGGCGTATTCCGGAACTTGACAATTTGTCAGTTCTGTCAGCACGGTGCCAGATTTCAGGGCGAGGCCAGCATGATCATGTGTGGATGAGCGAGCCAGGCAGGAATCTGACATTCTCCATTGTTCTGAAGTACAATATGCCTGGGTCCTCAGAAGATTCCTCTGCCCTCCCTCCTTTCATGGCAAAGGACCAGGCAGCAATCAGCGACATTACGGCTTCTTCCGTAATAGAATTTCTCCGTCGTCATGGAATCAAAGGCAGCATAAAGTATCCCAATGACATTCTGGTCGGAGGTAAAAAGATATGCGGCATCCTTATAGAGCATACTGTAAAGGGAATGTATCTTACCGACACCATTATAGGTATCGGACTGAATGTCAATCAGAAGGACTTTGGAATTTCATTGCCTGATGCCACATCCATCGCCATATTGAAGGATGAAACAAAAGATCCAGCTCATGGTGAACTGGATCTGGATTCATGCCTCGAAGAGTTTATGGAGATATTCAGCCTCGCATTGCAGAAATTATTTCAGATGGATTGTCAGCCTTGAAGACAGCACTGCCTGCAACGAGGATTTCAGCACCGGCATCTATCAGCATTCGGGAGTTTGCGGGTGAAACTCCTCCGTCCACTTCTATCTTGACATCGAGATTGTTCTTCTTTATCTCCGCCTTCAATGTGCGGATGCGTTCATAAGTATCTTCTATGAATCTCTGCCCGCCGAAACCGGCATAAACAGACATAAGAATGATATAGTCACAAAGATGCAGGTATGGGTAAAGACTCTCTACCGGAATGTCCGGATTGATGACCAGTCCTGCCTTCATGCCTGCCTCCCGTATTGCGAGAAGTGTCTGAGCCGGCTTGTCTGTAGCATTGAGATGGAAACTGAGCATATGCACACCAAGTCTTGCAAATCTTTCCACATATTTCTCAGGATGCACAATCATAAGGTGAACATCCATCGGTTTGCGTGCTGCTGAAGCGATAGCCTCTACCACCGGAAAACCGTATGAAATGTTGGGTACGAAGACACCATCCATGACGTCAAGGTGGAAAAGGTCAGCATGTTCGTTCACCATTTCCACATCTCTACCGAGGTTAAGAAAATCGGCAGAAAGCATTGAGGGAGCTATCTGTATCATCTTATCTGTAATTTACTATAAGGTCAACAAGAAGGGCTACGAACTTGTCCAGTGAAGCCAGGTCGAGACGCTCACCAGGAGCATGGACTCCGCGGAGTGTAGGACCGAATGAAATCATATCAAGTCCCGGGAACTTTTCGGTGAACAGTCCACATTCAAGACCGGCGTGAATTGCCTTGACCTTCGGTTCTATGCCAAAAAGCTTCCTGTAGGATGCCACGCATGCATCTCTGACAGGTGATTCAGCAGCTGGAGCCCAGCCCGGATACTCCCCTTCATGCCTGACTATCGCACCTGCGAGCACAAAGCATGCCTCCATCTTTGCCGCAGCCGCCCGACGTGCAGCCGTAACACAACTTCTCTGGCTTGATCCTATGCGGATGACACCAGGTTCGGTCATCTTTACAGAAGCAAGATTGGTCGATGTCTCCACAAAGTTCTCAATATCCTGACTCATCGCAAGTACTCCATGAGGAGAAGCGCAGAGAGCGGTTACAAGATTCCATGCCGTCATTTCATCGATTGCCGTCTCTCTCTCTGAGTGACCTTCAGCATAACCCACCTTTATATCCTTTTCAATCGCTCCATATTCCTCGATCACACCTTCCTTGTATTCTTCGAGCCTCTCATTAATGATATCAAGGGTATCAGGTTCTGCAGCAATCACAGCCTTGGCCTCTCGAGCAATTGCATTTCTCTTGTTACCTCCATCGATGCTGATCAGCTGCCAGTCAAGATCGATGATGCTGTAAAGAAAGCGTCCAAGCAGCTGAACTGCATTTGCCCTTCCCTTATTGATGTCATCACCGCTATGACCGCCCATCGCATCCTTGACATACACGGTTTCCATCACAAAATCTTCCTGAACCGGTTCATCCTTGTAATGGAACTCGGCAGTCGTGTCCAGACCACCGGCGCATCCGACAAAGATCTCACCTTCATCTTCAGAGTCAAGGTTCAGGAGTACCTTACCCGAGAAGAAACCAGGCTGCAGTGCCATGGCTCCATCAAGTCCGGTCTCTTCTGCTGTCGTAAAAAGGCATTCTATCTTTCCGCAAGGCATATCACTGTCAAGAAGAGCAAGCTGAGCAGCCATACCGATTCCACAGTCTGCACCAAGAGTGGTGTCTGGAGCTATCATCCAGCCATTCTCTATTACATATCTGATAGGATCTTTTCTGAAGTCATGCTGCACTCCTTCGTTTTTCTCACAGACCATATCAGAATGACTCTGAAGTACAATTACCGGAACAGATTCATAACCCGGCGCCGCCTCCTTGACAATCAGGACATTACCGGCATCATCAGTCTTGCATTCGAGGGCATGTGATGCTGCGAATTTCTGAAGATACGCTATTATATGCTCCTCATGACCGGATTCACGAGGAATCTTGGTGATTTCCTTAAAGAAGGACAGTACTTTTTCTGAATTCATATTTGTCTATATCAGGTTAGTTAATGTAAACGAATAATCCCTGCAAAGATATCACTTTACAGGGATTAATCACTTATACTGAAAAATAGTTATCAACAATTTATCGGCGAACAGGCACAAGCATCTTTTCGATATCCGCCACATACTGTCTGAAAGTCTTGTCAGTCGACATCAGGTCTCCCACTGTCGTACATGCATGAAGTACGGTTGCGTGATCCTTGCCTCCTATCTCAGCTCCAATGGTTGAAAGCGAACAGTTGATGAGGTTTCTGGACATATACATCGCAATCTGACGAGCCTGCACTATCTGACGCTTACGGGTCTTGGAAAGAAGGTCGTCACGGGTGATGTTGAAATAGTCACATACAACCTTCTGGACCTTGTCTATAGTAACATCATTATGCTCTTCACCGACTATCTTCTCTGTGATGCTCTCCGCAAGTTCAACCGTTATTTCCCTATGCGCGAGCGTAGCATTTGCAATCAGTGAAATCAGGGCACCTTCAAGCTCACGGAAATTTGACTTTATCCTCGTCGCAAGGAAGTGAAGTACATCATCATTCAACTGCACTCCCTCTCTGAAAGCCCTTGCACGGAGCATCTGGAGTCTTGTCTGGAAATCCGGCTTCTGAAGTTCCACCGAAAGTCCCCATTTGAGACGTGAAACGAGTCTTTCCTCAAAGTTTTCAAGCTCGACTGAAGGCCTGTCTGACGTGAATATCAGCTGCTTGCCTGACTGATGGAGATGATTGAATATATTGAAGAATGCATTCTGACAACCTGGACTCTGAAGATCCTGGATATCGTCTACAATGAGAACGTCTATCTTCATATAGAAAGCGAGGAAGTCGGTAAGCTTGTTACGGACATTTGTCGCATCCATATACTGGATCTTGAATCGGTTCGCAGGTACATAAAGTACAACCAGCTCAGGATATCTCTTCTTTATGGCTATTCCGATTGCCTGAGCGAGATGAGTCTTGCCCAGACCAGGACCACCGAAAAGGAAAAGCGGGTTGAATGCTGTCTTGCCAGGAGCGGCAGAAATACTTTCTCCGGCTGTAAAGCCCATTTTATTGCACTCACCTACTATGAGGTTCTCAAAACAATATACAGGATTGAGCTGCGGATTTATCTGGACTCTCTGGATACCAGGGAAAACAAACGGGCCCGGCTGTCCTCCACGTGCATAAGTCTCTATCGAAACAGGTCTGTTGACCGGCTCATTTCCATGCGAAGCGGGGTATTTGAGCGGTTGCTGTCTCTGAACTGGCGTCACAACATAAACGAGCCTGGCAGCTGTTCCCAATTCCTTCTTGAGTGAAGCTCTAAGGAGATCGAGATACGCCCCTTCCAGATACTCACGGAAAAACTCAGATGGCACCTCTACAGTAAGAGTAGACTCAACAAGTGAAACAGGCTTGATCGGCCTGAACCACAGGTTGAACTGTTTTGGGTCTATGTTCTGCTGAATAAAATTCAAGCAGTTGCCCCAAACAGATATGTGCCTTTCTTGTGTCATTTAAATGGATTGAGTTAAGTTTTAGACCCCTCGTTCAAATTCGAATACAAAGATGAGGAAAAAAATCTTATAAAAAACAAAAATTGCTATTGTTTTTTAATTTTATTTTACTTTATCAGTTTCCGTTTTTCTAAAACTGATAAAGTTGTATCTAATTGACATTCAAACAGATACAACTTTGGAAAATCGCTAAGTATCTCATCTTGGTGCGATTACCTATTTATAATTTTTCAAAACTACTATATTGCATATTTTATATGCTCAGAGTAGCCTAGAATACCGAAATTTTTATATACTTTTTCGGATTTTCCTGTATTTTTCTTACAAGTATATCAACATCATTTAAAAGAGAATCAACCGAATCATATATCGAATCATTGTTGAGAAGTTTGCCGACCGTTCCTTCAGGATCGTTTATATTGTTCAGCAATTCATGGAAAGAAGATATAAGCTCGTTGATGTCTTCTTCATTCAATGAGGATACAATGTCATTCACATCCGTCATTGTTGTGTCTATCTTGGCGGCAATCGCATTGAATTTATCCGAAAGTGACGACAGATTGTCAGCTAAGGTTTCAAAGTCGTCGGATTTACCCCCGACTGTTGCTGCAAGCCGGCGGACATCCTCCATGGTTCTTTCGATATGAGTTACAGTGCGTGCAATGCTTCGGGTATTTTCCTCCGACAGTACTTTGTTGACACCGGAAACGGTCATCCCAAGGCTGTCGATGGTAGAGCTCACCTTATTCAGCATCGGACCTATTTCCTTTGACAGGGCATCCATAAGACCCGCTTCAAAGTCCGGCTGAAGAAATCCCCCATCGTCTACCATAGTTTCAGATGTGCCTGGGTCCAGTCTGATTCCTTTGCCTCCCATGATGTCGACCGAATAAATGGTCATCTTCGAGTCCTCAGGTATCCTGAATTCCTTCTTTATGGAACAAGTCACCTTAAAGTCATCAGTCTCGGGACGGTATACGACCTCAGACACCTTGCCAGCCTTGAATCCCTTGACATATACAGGAGCGGACGCGACAAGTCCTTCCACATTATCGTATTCCGAAACAACCTCTATCTCTCTGTTCATAATATCCTCGCCACGGAGATAGTTGATCAGAAAAAAAGATGCAGTCAACACGACCACCACAAAGACACCGATCTTGATTTCCTTAGCGTACTTCATATTGCCTAAGATTTTACCTTATATATTATATATATGACTATCTGCTTCTTTTTACATCATTACCATCGACTTCAACGATGAATGCTTCAGGAAATTTCCTTCGCACATTTCCCAGCTGCGATGCAGCCTTTTCCCTTGATGTTGACTTTGCTGTCACATACCGGAATATGCTGCTTCCTTCCGCTTTCAGAATCTCGACTTCAAGCCCCTTGAGTGCAGGGTCGCCAGCACTGATCTTCCTTCCGAGACTCATTATCTGAATCCCATACCACCTTGTATCGTTCTTCTGTACAGGTACCGTCTGCGTCACTGCAGCCTGCTCGTCCGAGGCTGTCTTGGGAGCAGCGGATGTTGCCGTCTTTACACTTGCATCGTACTGAGACTTATAGGTCTTGAATGCCTCGAAGAGCCTCTGGGCGATCTTTTCCTGTCCATCAGCAGTGCTAAGGAACTTGAAGTCTGTCGGGTTTGATATGAAACCGAGTTCAAGCAGGGCAGAAGGCATGTTGGTGGCCCATAACAGGTAGAATATATCCTGATGGATACCGGTATAGCTGCTGACTCTGAAGGGACTTTTCTTCATCACGTTGTCAACCTCTGCAGCGAACAGGAGACTATTGGAATAGTTCGCATTCCACATAAGGCTGTGACTGATGATGGATTCAGGAGAATTCGGATCAAAGTCCTGATATGTAGTCTTATAATCGTCCTCAAGAAGCATCACGGAGTTCTCCCTCTGGGCAACGCTCATGCTGGCTGCAAAATAGTCCTTCTTATTGCCGGAATCCTTTGACTTAGGTCCCAGGATATGGACTGATGCGCCATATGGCTGGCTGGAATTATTGGAGTTGCAATGCAGTGATATGAAAAGGTCCGCATTACTGCGCTTGGCAACGTTTACCCTCTCCTTGAGCTCGACGAATACGTCAGTGCTGCGGGTATATACGACCTTGACATCCGGATATTCCTTCTTGATCTTCTGTCCAAGAAGCTTTGCTATCTTAAGAACCAGATGCTTTTCATGTGTAGAGGATGACTTGCCCAGCGCTCCCGGATCCTTACCTCCATGACCAGGGTCGATCACCACTGTCTTGAGTCCCAATTCCTGCTTTGGCTGAGCTGCACTGAAGACCGGTAAAGTCAACATCAATATGATTAAAATCTTGATTTCGATTCTCATATAATCACCTCAATTTGGTAATAATTGAAATTAGTTTTAAATTTGCGATTTGCAAAAATAGCAAGAATTTGCAAAATCAGGAAAAGATAAAGAACATATTTAATGTCTGCATATAGTAACGGTAAACTGAAGGAATGGTTTGAAAAATGGGGGCTGGTAGTACTTTTACTACTGGTTTTCAGCACTTTCACTGTTTCCTCACAGGACGACAGAAGAGGAAGGAGAGCACGAAGAGATGCTGCTCAGACCGAAGCTGTCACCGATACTGTTCCTGAAATCTCAGACTCCCTGAGGCATGTCATGGATTCCACCCATAGGGCAGATTCAATTGCAGCCCGAGACTCCATCGACATGCTCCGAAAGTCTTCCCTTGAAGTTCCTGCCTTCACTCAGGCAAAAGATTCCGTCATAGAAGACTTCAGTAACGGAAAAAGAGTCATATATTATTATGGTGATGTCAGCGTCACATACGGAAACATGAAACTGACCGCCGACTACATGGAATATGACCTTGCTACCTCCACTCTCTATGCCCGTGGTACGGCTGACAGTACCGGAGTAATCAAGGGAAAACCTGTCATGGAGCAGGGACCGAGTACCTACACCATGGAGGAGGTGCGATATAACTTCAACACACGCAAGGCCAGAATCAATAATATGGTGACTCAGGAGCAGGACGGCATCCTTCACGGAAAGAATATCAAGATGATGCCGGACAAGTCCATCAACATCACTCATGGAAAATATACCGTGTGCGATTGTGAGGAGCCTCACTACTATCTGCACCTTACCGCTGCCAAGGTCATGACCAAACCGAATCAGAAGACTGTCTTCGGTCCGGCTTATCCTGTCATTGCAGACGTTCCGCTGCCTATCGGACTTCCTTTCGGCTTTATTCCGAAACGTCCTGACCGTGCAAGCGGCATACTCTTCCCTACCTTCGGTGAGGAACAGGCCCGAGGCTTCTATCTGAGAGATCTCGGACTCTATTTTGTTATCGGTGACTATTTTGACATTGCCGTGACTGGAGACATCTATACTCTCGGTTCATGGGCACTGGACTTCAACTCAAGATATAAGGTAAACTACAAGTGTAACGGTAACTTCTCACTCACCTTCTCAAATGACCAGACCGGAGAGAAAGGAAGTGCCGACTTCTTCCAGACAAGGAACTTCGGTCTGCGCTGGAGTCATTCCCAGGATGCCAAGGCAAGACCTGGAACCAGTTTCACCGCATCAGTGAACTTCTCCAGCCCTTCAAACAGCAAGTATAACTCGACATCAGTACAGGAGGCTCTCCAGAATCAGATATCATCATCCATTTCCTACTCAAAGAACTGGAACGGAAAGCTGAATCTCTCGATAAACGCTCTTCATAGCCAGAACTCACGAGACAGCTCATACTCGTTCACACTTCCTAATGTCACATTCTCCGTGAGCCGATTCTATCCTTTCAAACAGAAGAACAGGGTCGGAAAGGAAAAATGGTACGAGAAGTTCTCACTCGGATATAACACCACACTCCAGAACAGGATAAACTTCAAGGCTTCAGAGTTCAACAAGCCGGGGTTCTTTGACAAGTTCCAGAACGGTATGGCGCACACATTCCAGATCGGTCTGCCTAACTTTACACTTCTCAAATATATCAACATCACCCCTGGCGTAAGCTATGGAATGAACTGGTTCTTCCGTAAGACCGAAAAAGAGTATAATCCGGATACAGGAAAAGTGGAAGACATAAAGGGAAAGGCATTCGGTACCTTCGGTGCCACACATAATTACTCCGGCAACATATCCATGAGTACACGACTCTACGGTATGTTCAATTTCGGAAAGCATCGCAAGGTACAGGCTATACGACATGTTGTGTCGCCATCTATCTCCGCCTCATTCAGTCCTGAAAAGGGCACCCATTTCAACGGATGGAGGACTCTTACGTATACGGACCAGAACGGTCAGGTCAAGACCCAGGACTACAACATATACGCGGGACAGATAAATTCAGCACCTGGCAAGGGAAAGACGGCCAGTCTGAACTTCTCTCTTGGAAACAACTTCGAGGCCAAGGTACGTGACCTCAAGGACACCACCGGTACGGGCTCCAAGAAGATCAAACTGATTGACCAGCTGAATTTCAATACAGGATATAACTTCCTTGCCGACTCTCTTAACATGAGCAATGTCGGCGTCACTCTTTCCACCTCGATATTCGGAAAACTCGGAATCAGTGCCAACGCAAACTTTGACCCATATGCAATGCTTGTGGACAAGAACAATCCGTCCGGAAGAAGGATAAACAAGTTTGCAATCACCCAGGGACAGGGTCTTCTGCGTATGAATACAGCCAGCATGTCACTCTCCTACTCTCTTTCCGGAGAAGGAAAGATCGATGGAAATGACGGCACCAAGCAGGCCGGAGGTAATCCTGCAGACCATTACACCCGCATATACTATCATCCTGTAACTGGAGAGTATATTCCGGGAGGATGGTTGTATTATACAAATCCTAATGTGCCATGGTCAGTGAACTTCAACTATTCCTACAGTTATAGGAAGGCATATCAGTTCTCCAACGACCAGGTGATTACGAAGCACACCCACACCCAGACACTCGGAATCAGCGGAAACGTCAAGATCACTCCTCGCCTGTCCATGAATCTGAGCACCAACTTCGACCTTATGGCGATGAAAATGAGTACGACCCAGTTGTCGGCGACATATGATCTCCACTGCTTCAATATAAATGTTTCATGGATTCCTACGGGACAGTGGGAGTCATGGAGTTTCCGTATCCAGGCCAATGCTGCAGCCCTTGCTGACTTGTTGAAATTCAAGAAGAGCAGTAGCTACTGGGACAATAATTACTAAAATAGTTGCTTTTTGCACAATTATTGTTACCTTTGTGAATCCCAGAAATTAATGGGATTCGCACATTCATTCATTTAAGACGTTTCCCATTCGGGAATTACTTCTAAACGAATCAAATAACAATCAATATTGTATATGCACAAGAAAATCGATTTGAGAGAAATGGGTATCGAGCAGTTACATGCTCTTGCTACAACATTGGGAATCAAGGGATTCAAGAAAATGGACAAGGACACTCTCGTGTATGCCATTCTTGATGAAGAAGCAAAGAAGGACGCCCTCAATGCACCGGATAAACCGGAAAGACCGAAACGTGGCAGACCTAAGAAGAGTGAGAAGCCTGTAGCTAAGCCGGCTGATGAAGAAAAGAAGGAAGAAGTCAAGAAAGAGACTAAGCCTGAGGGAGAGAGCAAAGAGGTGACAGCTCAGCAGCCGAAGAAGCGTGGCAGAAAGCCGAAGAATGAAAAGCCGGTGGAAACTATTCCACAGGAAAAACCGGCTGAGACAGTCGAAAAGGAGGTTGTTCCAGTCTCTGAAGCTCCAAAAGAGAGCAATAATGCCAAGGAACCAAAAGAAACAAAGGAGCTGAGACAGCCTCGTCAGAAAAGAGCACGGATTCAGAGAGAGCCTGCAGCGCAACAGGAAAAAGCTCCAGTGGATAATGTGGATAACGAAACTGCAGAAGAAGTCGCTCATGAGAATACACAGCAGAAGCAGGATGCTGTAAATCAGCAGAATCCTGTAAACAAGAAGCAGCAGAACGCTGATCAGCATCAGAAACAGTCCAAGCCACAGGAGCCGGTCATTGAGTTTGACGGTGTCGTGGAAGCAACAGGTGTTCTCGAAATCATGCCTGACGGCTACGGTTTCCTCCGTTCATCTGACTACAACTATCTGAACTCTCCAGACGACATCTATGTGTCACAGTACCAGATCAAGCAGCATGCACTCAAGACAGGTGACACTGTGACAGGAGAGATCAAGCCGCCTAAGGCCGGTGACAAGTACTTCCCTCTTGTACGCATCAAGTACATCAACGGACGCACGCCTGAATTCATCAGGGACAGGATTCCGTTCGATTTCCTCACGCCTCTCTTCCCTGAAGAGAAGTTCAATCTTCTCGGTAACGGACACAACGATATGTCATGCCGTATCGTGGATATGTTCACCCCTATCGGAAAGGGTCAGCGCGGACTTATCGTGGCTCAGCCTAAGACCGGTAAGACAATGCTCCTGAAGTCCATTGCAAACGCCATTGCAGACAATCATCCGGAAGTCTATATGATCGTGCTCCTTATCGACGAGCGCCCTGAGGAAGTTACGGATATGGCACGCAGCGTGAAGGCTGAAGTCGTGGCTTCGACGTTCGACGAACCAGCTGAGCGTCACGTAAAGGTGGCCAACATGGTTCTTGAGAAAGCGAAGAGAATGGTCGAGTGCGGACACGATGTCGTCATCCTTCTTGATTCGATCACACGTCTTGCGCGAGCATACAACACTGTTCAGCCTGCTTCCGGAAAGGTGCTTTCTGGTGGTGTGGATGCCAATGCCCTCCACAAGCCTAAGAGATTCTTCGGAGCTGCACGTAACATCGAGAACGGAGGTTCGCTCACGATCCTCGCAACAGCGCTCACCGAGACAGGTTCAAAGATGGATGAGGTGATCTTCGAGGAGTTCAAGGGAACCGGTAACATGGAGCTTCAGCTCGACCGCCGTCTTAGCAACAAGCGTATATTCCCTGCTGTGGATGTCACCCTTTCAAGCACCCGTCGTGACGATCTGCTCTACTCCCCTGCTCTTGCAAACCGCATCTGGATCATGCGTAAGTTCCTTGCTGACATGAACTGCATTGAGGCTATGGAGCTGCTGCAGAACAGAATGCAGAAGTACGGCACTAATGACGCGCTCCTGCAGAATATGGATAAGGATGATATGTAATATCTGACAGTATTATACAAAAGAGGCTGGTGATTCCGAAGACCCCCACCTCCCTTCGGGCTGTTCGCTGCAAAGGTCCACAGGACCATTTGCTTTGGCGCTCACGACCCCTAGCCGGGGGTGGCATGTCTTCTACATCACCAGCCTCTTTTGTTTATTAGATATTATTTCTTATGATGCTTGTTCTTGCAGTCTTTCCTGTCGCAACATTTCATATCGTTCTCGATGCATTTGCCGTCTTTCTTAATATCGGCCTTGAACTTGGCGTCGTGAGCCTTCATATCGGCTTGGGCGTCTGAAATCTGCTTGTCGAACTTTGCCTTTAGCTGTTCTTTGGTGAGGCCCTTGGTCTCCAGCTTGTGCTGCTCCTCCTTCAAGTCATATTTCACCTCATTGTTGAACAACTGGATGTTGTCATATAGTTCTGCCTGTTCGATGGCTCTCCTGTAATGACGAAGGGCACTCATCTGGGTCGGGAAGGTATATACTCTCTCGGCTTCCACGCATACATCTCCGTCATAGGTATAAGTCTTCACGTCGATAATTCCATCGAATATATGCGTATAGA
>JAFVVN010000080.1 GCA_017502125.1 Bacteroidales bacterium
ATTGAAATCAAGAACACGGTGTTCTCAAAGAACAGTTCCCTTGGCAATGGTGGCTCATTATACATCGCAGATGAGACCGGAAAAGGCAGCCTCAAGTTCGGTATTGATGGATGTACTTTCAAGGAGAATAAATCAGAAGGCATGGGTTATGTGGTACTCATCAGTGTCAGTGGCACAATCAAGAATAGCTTGATTGAGAATAATACTGCTGTCAAGAACGGTGGTTTCTATCATTACACGGATCTGAACAACGAAGTTGTGACAAATGTGCTGTTTGATAATTGTGAATTCAGAGGCAATGTCGCAAACCTTGGACCTGGAATCTATTCTTATAATCAGGCTGGTGACTATAATATCTATGTGACAAATTCATTGTTCAAAGGTCAGAAGACAACAGGCCGTGGTAGCTATTATGTCAGAAACAATGCAGCAGGTGCTTTCAATGCTTATGCTGTGAATACAACATTCGAAGGTAATGAAGGCAAGCAGGGAACTGCCATCAATGTTTATGGTGCTGCTGCCAAGCCGGTTACTATGAATGTAATCGGATGTACTGTGGTAAATAATAATAGTACAGGCACAAGTGCCATATATTCAGAGACAGCGGGAGCTCATAGCAACATCTACAATTCAATTGTTTCAGGTAATACAAATGGAGATGCCGGTGTTAAGAGCGGAACAATCGCACATTACAATTCTATTATAGGTTCAGATTTCTATGCGGAGAATGCAGTTCAGGCTGTTACTCCTGCGTGGGATGTTACTACAATGATAGGTGCTCTTGGAGCTGACGGTACCTGCAAGCTTGTGGGTAATGCTTCATCGAACCCTGCTTTCGGTAACGGTATGACTGTTTCTGCATTGTCAGCCCTTGCAACAGAAATCCTTCCGGCATCAGTGCTGACTGTTGATCAGCTTGGTAATGCAAGAACAGACGCTGATAAGATAATCGGTGCTTGCGTAAAGTAATTACTCATGATTTCTAAACTCAGTAAAATCCTATGTTCAATACTGACCGTCGTGGTTTCGTGCATGCTTGCCTCATGCACGAAACCGGATGACGGTTCAGAAACTGCAAATCCGGAAATATCCTTCAAAACCAATCCTATGATGGTTCAGGCGTTGGCCGGAACATACACTGCTGAGGTTACAGCCAACACAACATGGACTGCAACTCCTCAGGTCGATTGGATCAGGGATGTGAAGGAGGGTGATGAGGGCATCCTGAACTTTGTTGTAGATGCAAATCCTCAGACTGCTTCGCGTGATGGCAGGATCCGTTTTTCAGTTGAAGGCAGTGATTACACAAAAGATCTGATAATTCGTCAAGCTGCAAAGCGTGGTGAGTTTACTGCAGATCCTTCCGAGGCCATTCTTTCTGTCAGTGGTGAGGAAGTGAGTGTCAATGTGACTGCTGACTATTGGGAAATCAAGAGTGTTTCTGAAAGCTGGTTATCTGCCAAGAAGAAGAATGCCGCTACTGTTACGCTCTCTGCAGATGTGAACTTTACTGATAATGCCCGAACAGCATCGGTTATTCTGACGGATGGCGACACTGAATTGACGATTCCTGTCACTCAGGAACGCGATGATGCTTATTTCAAGAACGCATCGACAGAATACACCCGCAGATTTGTATATGACCTTGGAAAAATCGTTACAGAGGTTCATGAGGATAGATATGTGGTGGTTAATGACCACCTCTCATACGTTTACCTCAGTTATAATGGCCCTGTCATGGGTACAGATAAGCCGTGTGCGTTTTTCCTATATGCTCTTGACCTGACAGGTAATCTTGATCTGGTCGTGACCTGTGCCAAAGATGATGACGCAAGTATAAAATTGGTCGATACTGAAATCACTGATAAGGATATAATGCGCCAACAGTATGCTGATCTTCAGAGGAATCGTCCTGAAATCAAGGTCTTGGGCGGAGTTAATGGCGATTTCTTCTATGGGCAGGAATCAAAAGGGCGAGGAAACCTCCTTCATGGAGTTATGTGGCGCAGAGGAGTCTGCCTTAAGGATGAGTTCACAGGTGGAGCGACCTGCACTGTGTTCGCCAGAATGAAAGATGGAACCGCCAGGGTGATGTCTCAGGCAGATTATGCTGAAAGAAAGAATGATATCTGGGAGGCTGTCGGAGCACGTCAACGCATTATGGATAAAGGAAACATATTGACTGTTGCGGACAAGGCACTTGAACCAAGAACTGCTGTAGCTGTTTCGCAAGACGGAAAGACTGTATATCTTCTTGTATATGATGGCAGAAGAACGTCTTGGTCAAATGGAGCCAATTATGAGATGATGGGTGAGATATTCAAGACAGTAGGTGCCTATGATGCCACAAATCTGGACGGAGGCGGCTCATCAACGTTTGCTCTTGTAAAGGAAAATATGTCTGGCACGGAAGTGGACCATTATTCCGTATTTAATAAGCCGTCAGACGGTGATGAGAGAAAGGTCGTGAATGGTATCGCGATTATTCAGAAGTAAAAGAAAAGCATTCAATCTGATGCTTGGATTGAATGCTTTTCTTTTGATACCTATCGGGTTACCTTTCCGTCCTGATTATAAGTTGCTGTGATTTTTCCTTCCGTGTCTACAGTGCGGATCATGTATCCGTCAGCAGATGCCTCAAATTCGAGCCTGTCGGTGTCGTCATTGGCAAGAATAGGGAATTTATTTCCGCATTGGCCAGGCTGTATATACTTGTGGGTGTGGTGATGACCGCTGAGCATCAAGTCAATCCCGGCGTCATTAAGGACAGGTAGAAAATGCTCGTTGACCCAAAGCTGGGCAAAATAGCTGGATCTTTCTTTCAATGCAGGGATATGCATGATAGCTACCTTCAAAGGTGCTTCGCTGAATTCAGGACATCTTGTTGCGGTTTTTATCCATTCGAGCTGCTCTGATCTGTATGTTTCAAAATCGGCGTAGCCTGAATATTCAGGACTGGAGTCAGGCTTGTCTTCTCCGGCATCAATGACAAGGAAAGCGACAGGACCCTGTCTGAACAGGAAATACGGTTCCTCAGTGGAGGTCGGATTGTATTGCCCGAAGCAATGAGCTTCACTGCCTCTCGTCTCATGATTGCCTCTGGCATAGACCAAAGGGGTGGAAGCTAATAACTCTGCAGCCGGATCATATACATGCTGGAGAAAGTACTCCCTGTCATTTATGTATGATACCATGTCACCATTCATCAGAAAGAAGTCTACACTATCAGCGCTGATTTCTCGTGTGAGTGCCTTGAAAGTCTCGTCTTTTCCATGTATGTCGTTCACCATTACGAAGGAGCACTTATCTGATTTGTGATTGAAGGTTCTGACTGTAGAGGTGCTCATTCTGGATTCCGGTCCATAGGCGGTTCCGTATGCACTACTGTCGTCGGTGACGATTTTTCCGTATATGCGGTACCTGTAACCCTTGCCTGGCTCCAGCCCGGTCACATCTATGCTATGAATGGTTCCGGCCTGGCGACGTCCGGATATCGTATTATAGAATCTGGGACGCCTGCATGCACTGAGGGCACTGCCGTCGTCGGGAGCGAGTTCAAGCCATGTGAAGGTCTTTTCGGCTGTCGTCCACATTACAGTGAACCCGGTTTCAGTTACATTGGTTATCCATGGACCATGCTGGATGGATGGTTTCTGTGCTGCTGATGGCAGGCTTAAAAAGAGGGCGCCGATGCATAGCAGGACTGATGTGGTCAGTTTCATAATTTCAAACGTTGATACTGTGTAAATATACTTCTATTTTTGTACTTATCAAAGTATTATATGAGATATTATAACTTAATTTCTATAATTGGATCATGAAACATATATATGTGATTTTCCTTCTTGTGCTGTCTTCATTTCAGATGTCAGCACAAGTCCCTCCTATCGGCAAATCCATGGGACGCTGGACCGGTTTCGGTCTGGAGTCCATGAAGGAGAACAAGGCCGGTGGCCTGGATTACATTGAAGTCACCATGAACAATGTGATCAATAAGGACCCGGAAGGTGCCCCCGAGAGGGCAAGGCTTCTGATGAATGACATTCAGGAGGCAGGTCTGTCAGTGTGGTCGGTGCATATGCCCTATTCACGGACGCTGGATATTTCCGTGATTGACGATGCAAAGAGGGCAGAGAATATTCAGTATATGAAGGATATGATGCGTGTCGCAGGTGTTTTCAGACCGAAGTTCATCGTCCTTCATCCGAGTTCGGAACCTATAACTCCTGACGAAAGGGAGCAGCGCCTTGCCAACAGTCATGCGTCCATCGGAGAACTTGCTCCTGTCGCAAAGGAGATCGGAGCTGTCCTGTGTGTGGAAAATCTTCCCCGCACCTGTCTTGGTCAGAACGGAGAGGAAATGATGAAACTGATTGAAGGCTATGATGAGGTGGGACTGTGCTTTGACACCAATCACCTCCTCTATCAGAGTCATGAAGACTATCTCAAGGCTGTCGCCAAAGGCAAGATCAAGACTGTTCATCTCTCTGATTATGATTTTGCAGATGAGAGACATCTCATTCCGGGCAAGGGACTGATAGACAATAAGGCTCTATGGGCAGGCATAAAGGAAAACGGCTATGACGGCATCATG
This sequence comes from Bacteroidales bacterium, assembly GCA_017502125.1. Taxonomy (GTDB): domain Bacteria; phylum Bacteroidota; class Bacteroidia; order Bacteroidales; family UBA932; genus Cryptobacteroides. The sequence continues at coordinate 4,595 of JAFVVN010000080.1, forward strand.
ATGTTCGAGTGCTACGGAGAGCCGGTCCAGCTTGATACAGCAAGACAGATCCTGCTGGGAAACATGCCTCAGCCTGACAATTCCAAAAAAGACTCCCTGGCCTTCATGAATGCCGACTGGAAGATCACAGACCTTGGCAAGGGGGCTCAGGCGATGTATGCTCAGATTCCGATGTTCTACTCCACCCAGAGCATCTGTGTGGTGAAATATCCTCTGAAGAAGTTCAGGACTGATATTCTTCACAGGCCGGGAACCACTGCCGGCAAGCCAAGTGAAATCGCTGAGGAGACAGGGGCTGTCTTTGCCTTGAACGGAGGCTATTTCCATGTGAAGCAGAGGATTCCTTCGGTGTATTTCCGCGAGGGAAAAGACCAGCTGGGATATACTCATCCCACCGAACTTTATCGTGTGGACGGACTCATGGGATTCAAGGACCGAAAGGGTAGGAAGGCAAGGATTGCGCAAGTGTCCGATACTACGCAATATGCTGCCGTGGACAAGGGCTGGAAGGAGGCGATGGCTTCCGGACCGATGCTTATTATGGACGGCGAGATCATCGTGCCTCTTCTGACCGGGGACAAGGCGGACGGTGCTAATGTGGCGGCCATGACTCAGGAGCAGAAGCAGGGATCGAAGATCAGGACCCACTATTCCTCAGCCCAGTTCTATGATAAACGCCATCCTCGTGCTGCATTCGGAACGGATGATCAGGGGAATGCCTATCTGGTGGTGATAGACGGCCGATTCAAGGGTAAGGCAGACGGAGCTTCCATTTACGAGACCGCCTACATATGCCATATGCTCGGCATGACGGAGGCCATCAACCTCGACGGAGGCGGCTCCACCACGCTCTGGACGGAGAAGACCGGAGTCATCAATCATCCGTACGACAACAAGAAGTTCGACCATGACGGTGAACGTTCTGTTCCGAACCTCATAGTGGTATATTAATATCTTCCCGGAAATGTTCAAGAGAATACTATCATTCTATAAGACCAGTCAGCCCTCTGCAGTGAAAGTCCCAGCAGAGAAGGTTGACGGATACTACAAGAAGCTGCGGATCCAGGCATTCGTTGCCGGAACCCTCGGCTACAGCCTCTACTATGTCTGCCGCACTTCACTCAATGTGATGAAGCAGCCTATCATCGACAGCGGCTTCCTGAATGCCACCCAGCTCGGACTCATCGGAGCATGCCTCTATTGGGCATATGCCGCCGGAAAGTTCGTGAACGGCTTCCTTGCCGACCATAGCAACATAAAGAAGTTCATGGCCACGGGTCTTATCGTTTCAGCCGTTGCCAACTTCATAATGGGTATCCTCGGCATGAGTTCAGGTGCTGCCGGAATCGCAAGTTCAGTCATGTTTGTTGCGTTCGCCGTCATCTGGGCCATCAACGGCTGGTCCCAGTCCATGGGAGCGGCTCCGGCCATCATTTCCCTGTCGAGATGGTTTCCTCTGCGGATCAGGGGTACTTTCTATGGATTCTTCAGCGCTTCACACAACTTCGGTGAGGGTCTGTCATTCATCTTCGTGAGCCTTCTGGTTTCTGCTGCAGGCTGGCAGTGGGGTTTCTTCGGAGCTGCTATCGCCGGTGTTGTGGGCGTGGTGCTGATCACTCTGTGGCTGCATGACACTCCGGAGAGCAAGGGACTCCCTTCCATCGAGGTGCTGGCGGACGAGAAGACTGATGACGGCATGGCTGAAGAGGAAGTGTCGAAGGCTGATGCAAGCCGCATCCAGCGTGCGGTGCTCCGCAATCCAGGCGTATGGATTCTTGCCCTTTCCAGTGCCTTCATGTATATGAGCCGATATGCCATCAACGAATGGGGAATGTTCTTCCTTCAGAAGGTGAAGGGCTTCGGTCTTGAGGAGGCTGCCATGATAATTGCCGTAAATACCATTGCAGGAATTGCCGGTACGGTGTGTGCCGGATGGATTTCAGATACGGTCTTCAAGGGAGACAGGAAATGGCCTGCCCTTGTTGCCGGAATACTTGAAGCCACCGCCCTTGTACTCTTCCTCTACGGAGGTGACGGATGGTTCATCAATGTCCTTGCAATGGCATTGTTCGGTATAGCGATCGGTGTGCTCATCTGCTTTGTCGGTGGCCTGATGGCTGTGGACCTTGTGCCACGCAAGGCGACCGGTGCCGCCCTAGGTATAGTGGGTCTTGCCTCCTATATCGCGGCAGGTCTGATGAACATAATAAGCGGATGGCTGATCGACGGCAATGCAGTCATCGACTCCGTGACCGGTGAGAAGGTCTACGACTTCACCTATGTGTCAGTGTTCTGGATAGGTGCCGCAGTCGTAGCCTTCCTTCTTCCGATCCTTAACTGGAGGCGTAAGAAGATGGTCATTTAAGAATCTGCTGAGCGTGATTCTTTGTGTCGACGTTTTCGATGATCTCCGTCAGGATTCCGTTCTCGTCGAAGATGAAGGTCCTGCGCAGGGTCCCCATCACCGTCTTTCCATACATCTTCTTTTCGCCCCATGCTCCGAAGGCTTGAAGCATCCGGGTGGAAGTGTCAGCCAATAAAGTGAAAGGCAGCGCGTACTTCTCAATGAATTTCTTGTGGGAGTTCGCGCTGTCCTTGCTTACTCCTATCACGTTGTATCCTCTGGCAATCAGGGCCTCGTGGTTATCCCTGAGGCTGCATGCCTCGGCAGTACATCCGCTGGTGTTGTCCTTCGGGTAGAAATAAATTATTGTCTTCTTTCCGAGCAGGTCCTTGCTGCTCACCATATTGCCGTCCTGGTCCTGGACCTGGAAATCCGGCATCTTGTCTCCGACTTTCAGCATAGCTATATGTTTTTTTGTTTCCCGGTTCCACCTATATGTCTCGCGCGGCACCGACAGGCAGAGTTTTGAGGTATTCTGCGCCTGATGGTACCGAAAATGCATCATTTTACCTTTTTTCCGGCACCGACAGGCAGAGTTTCAGCCGATTCAGCGCCTGATGGTCAATTTATGCAGACCTTTAGGTGTAACATTGGATGGTCACTTTCAAAATTCCAGCCATAAAGATAGGCATTTTTCTGGCATGATTTTTTGAATCGAGGACAGAAACGAACTTTAAAACAGACTGCTATGTTTTACAATTTTCTATTTCCCCAGTATTTCAGAGGGAAGGGAGTTTCCTTTCTGATTTTGGCTGTCAGAGTGTTCTTTGGAGTGCTTTTCTTTCTGCACGGTGTGGACAAGATGATGAATTTCAACCAATTGTCTCTCAATTACCCCAGCATTTTTGGCCTGGGAAGCTACATGACACTGATGCTTGCGGTTTTCTGCGAGTTCTGCTGTTCGCTTTTCCTGATAGCGGGACTGCTTGAGAGGATCATCCTTATTCCCATGATCGTCTCCATGGCTGTTGCATATTTCGACGTGCATGACGCGATTCTGCCGGAGGGAGAGCTTGCACTCATATATATGGTGGTGTTCTTCATCCTTTTCATGGTCGGTCCGGGGCGTTTCTCTTTGGACTATATGCTTGATCGACGCATAAAAAAAGAACAAAGGAAAGTCTGACTGTTTTGTAATCTCGCGAAATTTCATACCTTTACAAAATCTGTGGTCATGGTGACCGCAGACAAAACTTGTATAGTATGGCTGAATTGACCGGACATGTCTCCCAGGTGATCGGGCCCGTGGTGGATGTGCATTTTGAGATTTCGGACAGGCAGGAGGTACAGCTCCCTGCCATTCATGAGGCGTTGACCATCAGGAGGGACAACGGCAAAGACCTGGTTGTGGAGGTGCAGCAGCATATAGGAGAGGATACTGTCCGTACGGTTGCGATGGATTCCACGGATGGACTCAGGCGTGGAAAGGAGGTCGTGTGCACAGGCAGTCCCATCACTATGCCGGTGGGAGCGCAGATCCGTGGAAGGGTGATGAATGTGACCGGTGATGCCATAGACGGAATGTCAGGACTGAAGAAGGATGGAGCCCTGCCGATTCATCGTGAACCGCCGAAATTCGAGGATCTCGCGACATCGCAGGAAGTGCTTTTCACGGGCATCAAGGTGATCGACCTTCTTGAACCGTATCTCAAGGGTGGAAAGATAGGCCTCTTCGGTGGAGCCGGAGTGGGAAAGACTGTCCTGATCAAGGAACTGATAAACAACATAGCAAAGAAACATAACGGATTTTCCGTGTTTGCAGGTGTGGGCGAGAGAACGCGTGAGGGAAATGACCTCCTGCGCGAAATGATCGAGTCCGGGGTGATCAACTACGGTGAAGACTTCCTCAAGAGCATGGAGGAAGGCCACTGGGACCTTTCCAAGGTGGACTATGACAAGGTAGCCACTTCACAGGTGGCCATGGTCTTCGGACAGATGAACGAACCTCCCGGAGCCCGTTCTTCCGTGGCCCTGTCCGGACTTACCCTTGCAGAATCCTTCCGCGACAGTGATGACCCTGACAGTCCGAAGGATATACTCTTCTTCATAGACAACATCTTCCGTTTCACCCAGGCGGGTTCCGAGGTGTCCGCCCTTCTCGGACGTATGCCTTCTGCAGTGGGATATCAGCCTACCTTGGCCACTGAAATGGGACAGATGCAGGAACGCATCACATCCACGAAGAAGGGTTCCATCACTTCCGTCCAGGCTGTATATGTGCCTGCAGATGACCTCACGGACCCGGCGCCGGCCACCACCTTCAGCCATCTGGACGCCACCACGGTGCTCAGCCGCAAGATAGCCGAACTCGGAATCTATCCGGCTGTGGATCCTCTTGAGTCCACCTCCCGCATCCTTGACCCGAATGTTATCGGCAAGGAGCATTATGAAACGGCCCAGAGGGTGAAACAGATCCTTCAGAGACAGAAGGAACTTCAGGATATAATCTCCATACTCGGCATGGACGAACTTTCGGAAGAGGACAGACTGACTGTGAACAGGGCCAGAAAGGTGCAGCGTTTCCTCTCGCAGCCCTTTGCCGTGGCGGAGCAGTTCACCGGTGTCCCGGGAGTCATGGTTCCGATAGAGGACACTGTCAGGGGATTCCGCCTGATTCTGGACGGCGAAGTCGACGACCTTCCTGAGCAGGCTTTCCTGAACGTAGGAACTATAGAGGAAGCCATCCATAAGGGAGAAGAAATTCTTGCAGCCATTGCTGCGGCGAGGTAATGGGTTGATTTCCAGGAATCTGACAGGTCATGCAGGATAAAAAGATGAAGAAACAGGAGAACATATTTCTGAGTGTGCTTACGCCGGAAAAGACGGTGGTCGAGGTGCAGGTGAGCAAGGTGGAGCTGCCGGCATCGAAGGGGCGCTTTGTGGTGCTGCGTGACCATGCTCCTGTCATCACATCGCTCGAAGAGGGCGATGTGGTCTATGAAACTGCAGGTGGGGAAGAGAGGCTGCATGTCCTGATCGGCTTTGCAGAGGTAAATGAAAATGTAGTAACCGTATGTGCCCGGATATGAAGGGATTGAAGCATATGCTGATTGTTGTTCTGATGTCTGTCATCCTCCCGTTGCAGGCTTCGGAAGCGCATCATGATTCGCCGCAGGACTCTGAGATCGATGTCGGCGAGATGCTCTTTGGCCATATCGGCGACTCATATGGCTGGCATATAACGGATTGGGGCGGGAAGCATGTGACGATTCCACTGCCCTGCATAGTATATAGCAGACAGACGGGCTGGCATTGCTTCATGTCCACAAGAGTGGAACATGGACATGAATATAAGGGCTTCAGCATAGCAGAAGAAGGCAGATATAAGGATAAGATAGTGGAGACGGGCAGCGATGGAGAGCAGATAAGGCCATTTGACATCTCGATCACCAAGAACGTGTGCTCTCTGATATTCACTGGCCTTCTGTTGATATCCCTGGTGCTCTCCGCGGCAGGCTGGTACAGAAGGCACGATGCCTCGGAAGAGGCTCCGGGAGGCTTTACCGGTCTGGTGGAGATGATGGTGATGATGGTCAATGACGACCTGATCAGACCTTCGGTGGGAGAGAAGGAATACAGGAAATATGCTCCGTACCTTCTCACTGCATTCTTCTTCATATTCATCAGCAATCTTCTGGGTATTGTGCCGTTCTTCCCCGGAGGAGCAAATGTGACGGGAAATATAGCCGTGACCCTGGTTCTGGCCATGTGTACCTTTGTGGCCGTGAACCTGTTCGGCAACAGGCATTATTGGAAGGAGATTCTATGGCCGGATGTTCCGGTCTTCCTGAAGTTCCCGATTCCGATAATGCAGACTATAGAGCTGTTTGGCTTGATAGCAAAGCCTTTCTCATTGATGGTCAGGCTGTTTGCTAATATAATGGCAGGGCATGCCATGATATTGGGACTCGTTTCTGTGATATTCGTGACGGTGAAGCTCGGACCTGTCATAAACGGTTCGATGACAGTCATAACCATGCTTTTCGGTGTCTTCATGGATTGTCTGGAGCTGCTTGTGGCGTTCATCCAGGCCTATGTTTTCACCATGCTGTCGGCGGTATTCATCGGAATGTCCCGTCAGGAACATGAAATATAAACTAAAACTTTAATATTATGTTACTTTCAACAGTTTTATTGCAGGCTGCAGGTGCAGCTGTATGGGGTAAGGTCGCAGGAGCCATCGGTGCTGCAGTTGCAGCGCTCGCAGCCGCATGGGGAATCGGAAAAATCGGATCTTCTGCGATGGAGGCCATTGCACGTCAGCCGGAGTCTGCCGGAAACATACGCACGGCCATGCTCATCATCGGTGCCCTTGTGGAGGGTGCCTGCCTCTTTGCGATCATCGCATGTCTGATGTCCATCGTGATGTAAAAAAGTCGTAAAATGAATCTGCTTTTGCCGGAAAGCGGTCTTCTCTTCTGGATGACCGTGATATTCGCCATAGTGTTCTTCGTTCTTGCGAAGTTCGGTTTCCCTGTTATCACGGGCATGGTCGAAAGACGCAGCAGGAGGATCAATGATTCTCTTGAGGCGGCCCGTGTGGCGGAAGAGGCCATAGAGAATCTTAATGCCACAAAGGAGCAGATCGTTGCGGAGACCCGTATGGAGCAGGAACGTCTCACTAAGGAGGCTGTCGGGGAACGTGAAAGAATCATCGGACTTGCCCAGGCTCAGGCCAGGCAGGAAGCTGACAGGATCCTTCAGGAGGCACGTGAGAAGATCTTGGAAGAAAAGGAGGCGGCCTTGAAGGATATCCGCAGGGAGGTTGCCCTTGTCTCCATGACAATCGCCGAGAAACTGGTCCGTAAGGAACTCTCCTCTGCGGAAGGGCAGCGTGAACTGCTTGACCGTCTTGTGGAGGACATGACAGAACATAAGGATATGGAAGTCTCCTGATAATCATCGAGGCAGATGAATGCAGAAGTGATAGCGTCAAGATATTCCAAGGCTCTGCTGTCATATGTGACAGAGGCCGGGACCGGGGATAAGGTGTATTCCCAGGTCTGCGACATCGTGCAGAAGATGCATCAGGTGCCGCAGTTGAGGGAATATGTCCTTATGCCGGACGACATCACTTTGGAGGAAAGGACAGGGCTCCTGTCGGCTGCCCTGGAAGAGCCTCTCGCCGATGAACTGGCGGACTTCATCAGGCTGGTGACGGGCCACAGGAGGGTGGAACTGCTTCTGGCCATGTTCTGGTCGTTCATAAGAAGATATCAGGAGGATAACGGACTGAAGGTCGGAAGCCTGGTTACGGCGGTTCCGGACGACGCACTCTGCACCAGACTGAAAGAGATTCTGGGAAAGACTACAGGCTGCAAGCTCGATTTCCGATGCAGGGTGGACCAGGAACTGATCGGCGGTTTTGTCCTGGAACTGGACGGATATCGTCTGGATGCCAGCGTACGCTCGGCACTGAACAGGATACGCAAGCGGATAGTCGATGAAGGAAATCGTATTGTCTGAAAGTACATCAAGGAAGAAAGAATCGATATATGTCAATATTAGAAAACATACGCCCGAGCGAAATTTCCGAAGTGCTGCTCTCGCAGCTCAAGGGGATAAGTGATGACCTTCATTTTGAGGAGGTCGGCAAGGTGCTGCAGGTGAGCGACGGAGTGGTGAGGATCTATGGTCTCAGGAATGCCGAGGCCGGAGAACTTCTCGAATTCGACAACGGAGTGAAGGCTGTTGTCATGAATCTGGAGGAGGACAATGTGGGTGCCGTGCTTCTCGGATTCACGGACAGGATCAAGGAGGGCATGCCGGTCCGCAGGACAGGAAGAATAGCTTCCATCAATGTGTCGGAAGCCATGGTGGGCCGTGTGGTGAATCCTCTTGGAGAACCTCTTGATGGTAAGGGACCCGTGGAAGGAGACCTCGTGGAGATGCCGCTTGAAAGGAAGGCTCCTGGAGTTATCTTCAGGCAACCTGTCACGGAACCTCTGCAGACAGGTCTCAAGGCCATCGACTCGATGATCCCTATCGGTCGCGGTCAGAGGGAACTCATCATCGGGGACCGTCAGACGGGAAAGACAGCGATAGCGTTGGACACCATAATCAATCAGCGGTCTGCCTACCTGGCTGGAGAACCGGTCTTCTGCATATATGTGGCGATCGGTCAGAAAGGTTCGACCGTGGCCAACATTGTCAGTACCCTGAAGCAGATGGGAGCCATGGAATATACGGTTGTCGTGGCTTCCACGGCAGCAGACCCGGCGGCGCTCAGATACTATGCCCCTTTTGCAGGTGCCGCCATAGGAGAATATTTCAGAGATACCGGCCGCCATGCCCTTGTGGTGTATGACGACCTTTCCAAGCAGGCTGTGGCATATAGGGAAGTATCACTTATCCTCCGTCGCCCGTCAGGCCGTGAAGCCTATCCCGGAGATATTTTCTACCTCCATTCACGTCTCCTGGAGAGGGCTGCCAGGATAATCAGCCAGCAGGAGGTGGCAGAGAAGATGAACGATCTTCCGGATTCGTTGAGAGGCAAGGTGAAGGCGGGAGGCTCGCTGACAGCTCTTCCCATAATCGAGACGCAGGCCGGTGACGTGTCCGCATACATTCCGACCAATGTGATATCCATAACCGACGGCCAGATATTTCTTGAGACAGACCTCTTCAATCAGGGATTCCGCCCGGCAGTCAATGTGGGAATCTCGGTGTCCCGTGTGGGTGGAAGCGCTCAGGTCAGGAGCATGAAGAAGGTTGCGGGAACCTTGAAGATCGACCAGGCTCAGTATCGTGAGCTGGAGGCCTTCTCGAAGTTCAGCAGCGACGTGGATCCGGTCACCCTGATGGCTCTGGACAGGGGCAGGAAAAACAACAGGCTTCTGATCCAGCCGCAGTATTCTCCTATGCCTGTGGGCGAGCAGGTGGCTGTTCTGTATTGCGGCACGAAGGGGCTTCTGAAGGATCTGGATCTGGAGCAGGTGAACGAGTTCCAGACCATATTCCTGAGCAAGATGAGGGCCTTCCATCAGGATGACGTTCTGACTCCGCTCTCCAAGGGGCAGATCGATCCGGCCATCTGTGAGATTATTGAAAACGAAGCAAAATCCATTGTAAATGGCTTACAGCCATAGTATTCCAGCGACCCCCGCCTGCGCTTCGCTCCGGCAACCCCTATCCGGGGGTGGCATGTCGCTTCCATACTACGGCTGCAAGCTTCATGTAGAGTAATTATGTCATCATTAAAGGAAATAAAGTCAAGGATAGCTTCGGTGAAGAATACACTGAAGATCACCTCCGCCATGAAGATGGTGGCTTCGGCGAAGCTGCACAAGGCCCAGACCGCCATTGCCGGCAAGCTGCCTTATGAGCAGAAGCTTCATCACATCCTTGCCGGTATCCTTCAGGATGACGATCTCCAGAAGTCTCTTCATGACGAACTCGGCTTTGGGAATCCTCATGGCCATTCTCCTGTCATGCTTCAGGACATTTCCTTTGATGAACTTCCTTCAAGGGACAAGGTCAGCCGCGTTGCCATTGTAGCCGTGTCTTCCAGCAGCTCCATGTGCGGAAGCTTTAATGCGACCCTCATCAGGCAGTTTGACCAGACCATGGATCAGCTCCTTAAGAGCGGATATTCAAAAGAGGATGTGGATCTGTATGTGGTCGGGAAGAAGATTGCGGACCATGCCGGGAGAAAGGGTTATCATGTGGAGGCAGACCTTTCTGAAATTGCAGGAAAACCCGACTATGATGCTGCAGTGGAACTGGCGGATGCCCTTGTGGAAAGTTTTTCATGTGGAGAGGTCTCCCAGGTGATTCTTCTCTACAGCCATTTCGAGTCCACTTCCTCCCAGCCGGTGGTCAGGGAGAATTATCTCCCTCTCGCCCTTCATGACTACGGTTATACGGATGAGCCTGTGGACTATATCCTTGAACCTGATCCTCTTCAGCTGGTCAGGGATCTTCTTCCTAAAGTCTTGAAACTCAAGATGTATGCAGTGCTTCTGGATGCTTCGGCAGCCGAGCATGCAGCGCGTACCCTTGCCATGCAGATAGCTTCAGACAATGCAAAGGACCTTATCTCGGAGCTCACTCTGGAATATAACAAGAGCCGCCAGCAGGCCATCACGGCGGAAATCCTTGACCTGGTGGGCGGCTCCTTCAACTAAAAGTCATCTGTCAGGCTGTAGGCTTGTCCAGATTGAGTTCAGGATGTCTTCTTGACGAGAAGAAGAGCATCAGGGCCACAGAAATCGCCACAATTCCCAGCAATATGAACACATATTCCGCATGCAGGGCGGCAGAGACCTCCTGTGCATGGTTGCCGGCCTGGGTTATCTCACGTGTGAAGATGCGCCCTACATAGATGGGAACAGCCCACATTCCGAGATTCTGGACCCAATATATGAGGGAATATGCAGTTCCCAGGTTCTTTTCAGGGATTATCTTCGGCACAGAAGGCCACATTGCGGAGGGCACGAGCGAATATCCGATGCCCAGAAGGGCAATGGAGACATAGGCATAGGCCGGAACTCCCTGTGGGGCGAATGTGATGATCAGATGTGAAGCCAGTACCAGTGCGGAACCCACTATCAACCAAAGAGTTGCCTTGCCCACCTTGTCCACGAGGGCTCCGAACAGAGGAGTGAACAGGATTGTGAAGAAAGGAATCATGGCAAGCAGCACGGTCGCTATGTCCAGATTCACTCCGAAGAGCGGAAGCAGGATCGACACGCCGAACTTCTTGAAACGGATGACGCAGCAGTAGAAGGTCACGCAGAGCACGGCGATCATAAGGAAGCGCGGGTTGCTGAGAACCTTCCAGATGTCCGAGAATCTGAACTTGTCCTCTTCTGCAGTCTCCACCTTGTCACTGTCTCCAGTCTCCTTGTCGAACTTTGCGTCCATTGCCACGAACACTGCCCAGAGTATTGCTCCGACAGCCAGAACTGCCAGTCCTATCAGGGCCGGCCTGTTTGTGTCGGACAGGGTGTATATTTCTCCGGCAGCCTTTGTCGTCACGATCATAGGAGCGATGAGTATCGCGGTTGCGGTCCCGAAACGGGCAATGGCCAGCTGAAGGCCCATAGCCAGGGCCATATTCCTGCCCTTGAACCATTTGGCAATGGAGCGGGTCACCGACACTCCTGCAATCTCGCTTCCCAGTCCGAAGAGCATGCAGCCCACATAGGCAACGGTCAGTGAGGTCTTCGGGTCAAAACCTGCAGATATGGCAAAGGTCACCAGAGCCGCACCGAGGACCATCATTCCCACGAATATGGAGCCGACCAGTCTGACTCCGAATCTGTCGAGCAGGGCTCCGCAGATGATCAGACCTCCCCAGATGCAGAGGAAGGAATATCCGCTTGAATAGAAGCCGTAGTCAGCCATATCCCATCCGAGTTGCAGCTGTTCCGGATTCTTGAAAAGTTCTGACAGCGACGAGAACATGTCGTCGAAGAAATATGAAGCGAACATTGGAACAACAAGGCACGCCAGCGCCAGCCAGCATGCCCATCTGTTGTCCCTGAGAGTATTTTTCAGGGTTGACATTATTTCTTGATGTTAGGAAGTTCGAGTCCGTATCCCTTCTTCCTGTCCTCCACCTTGAGGAAGAAAGACATGATGAAGGCAAGCACTCCGAATGATGCGAATATGCACATAGGTACCACATATCCTCCCGTAGACTTGAGGACAACGCCTATCAGGAGAGGCACGAGGCAGAGACCGATGTTCTGGATCCAGAATATGAGCGAGTATGCGCTTCCGAGGATTACAGGGTCTATGATCTTAGGTACAGATGGCCAGAGAGCTGCCGGCACGAGGGAAAATGAAACTCCGAGAACCACAATGAGGAGCAGTGCGAACCACTTCTGCGGGAACAGAGGAAGAAGGAAGGCAAAGCTGAGGTGGCACACGATCATGATGATTGCGCCGAGCATGAGCATTGTCGCACCCTTGCCTTTTGTGTCGAGGAAGCCTCCGAGGAACGGAGTCAGCACCATTGCAAGTATAGGGAACCACCTGAAGAGGTCGGCGGCCTCGGATGCAGGGATCTGGAGGGTCACCTCAAGGAAGTTGGTCGCATATCTCTGGAATGGGAAGATTGCGGAGTAGTAGAGCACGCAGAGAAGGGCTACAAGCCAGAACATCTTGCTGCGGAATATCTTTCCAAGGTCGCTGACCTTGAACTCATCGCTTGATTCGCCGCCGTCTACTATTCCCTTCTGACTGTCGAGCTTTGCATCCATCACTGAGAACACGATGAAATTGATGAGGCCGATAAGAAGGAGAATCACGCAGAAGAGGATCGGCGCTTCGATGTTTCCGAACCTGTCAGCCAGACGAGGGGATACTGAAAGGACTGCAAATACACCAAGTCGTGCGATAGCCATCTCAAGACCCATTGCAAGAGCCATTTCCTTGCCCTCGAACCATTTGGCGATGGCCTTGGAAACAGTGATTCCAGCCATTTCACATCCGCATCCGAAGATCATGAATCCGAGTGAAGCAAGTTTGGCACTTCCTGGCATTGCCACCCACCATGAATCAAGCCATGCACAGAAGGCTGTCGCCTGGAACCAGTCTGTGATTCCTATATACTTGATGACCGCACCTGCCACCATGAGAGAGGTGGAAAGTATTCCGGTGAAACGCACTCCCATCTTGTCAAGGATGATACCTGCAAGAATAAGGAATCCGAACACGTTGAGCATGTACTCGGATGCTGCATAGGATCCGAAGACCGAACTGTCCCATCCTCTCGCCGACTCCACGAGAGACTGAAGAGGGGACATCACGTCCACGAACATATATGCAAAGAACATCGCCAGAGCGATGAGGATAAGTGCAGCCCACCTTGCGGCAAAACTGTCATTCAGATACTTTTTGATTGTTTCTGCCATATTGTCTGTATTTTATGATTTTATAATCCTGTCATTCCAAGCCGCGCTTTCCTGCCGTTCGGGGGCATGACTTCCTGTCACTCGGGCCTGTAGAGAAATCTTTGCAAAGATAGCGTTTTTTTGTACCTTCGCAAGTCAAACCGAGTATGACAATGGAGCAGAACCATACGACATATAGCCTTCTGGAGAGCATTGATTCTCCAAAGGACATCAAGAATTTCAATATTGACCAGCTCAGGCAGTTGTGTGCCGAGATACGCTCATATATGATTGAGTGCTGTTCGGTCAATCCTGGACATCTTGGCTCAAGTCTCGGATCTGTCGAACTTATAGTGGGGCTCCACTATGTCTACGATGCTCCGGATGACAAGCTCGTCTTTGATGTCGGACATCAGGCCTATGCCCACAAGATCATCACCGGCCGTCGTGAAGCCTTCCGCAAGAACAGGATGAAGGGCGGAATAAGCGGCTTCCCCAAGCGGTCGGAGAGTGAATACGATGCATTCGGAGCCGGTCATTCGTCCACTTCGATTTCTGCCGCCCTTGGTTTCGCCGAGGCAGCCAGGCAGCAGGGCCTCTCCCAGAAGGTCGTGGCTCTGATAGGTGACGGTTCCCTTACAGGTGGTCTGGCTCTTGAAGGACTCAACAATGCCGGTGCAAGCAAGACTGACCTTCTGGTCATACTCAACGACAATAACATATCCATTGACAAGAATATAGGAGGCCTGCACGACTACCTCCTCAGGATCACCACAGACCCGCGCTACAACAAGGCCAAGAGGCATGTGTGGGACAGTCTGGGGGACAACTGGTTCAGGCGTGCGATACAGAAGTTCGTAGCCACCACGAAGTCCCATCTTGTGAGAGACAGCGGAGGATCCCTGTTCCAGGCTATGGGATTGAGGTATTTCGGTCCCATCGACGGCAACGACATAGCTCAGGTTGTGACTACGCTCCAGAAGATGAAGGCGCTTGGCGGTCCCCGGATTCTCCATGCCCTGACCAAGAAAGGGAAAGGCTATGCTCCTGCCGAGTCGGACCAGACCACATGGCATGCACCGGGCATCTTCGATCCGGAGACCGGAGAACGTATCAAAAGCAAGAATGGCGTGAGCCGCTATCAGGATGTCTTTGGTGAGGTCCTGCTCGAACTTGCCCGCATGAATCCCAAGGTGGTCGGAATAACTCCAGCAATGGCTTCAGGCTGCGGAATGAGCCTTCTCTGCAAGGAGATGCCGAACCGTTTCTATGATGTCGGAATCGAGGAGGAACATGCGGTCACATTTGCTGCGGGACTTGCTGCCGGAGGAATGAAACCGTTCTGCAACATATATTCATCCTTCTCCCAGCGGGCATATGATCAGATTTTCCACGATGTGGCGCTGCAGGATCTTCCGGTGGTGCTTTGTCTTGATCGTGGAGGTCTTGTGGGTGAAGATGGAGCGACACATCATGGATGTTATGATATGTCCATATATCGCAGCATCCCCGGGACAGTGATCGCCGTTCCAAGAAATGAGATTGAACTCAAGGATATGATGTATTCTGCGATGAAGGCTGAGAAGGGACCATATATAATAAGGTATCCGCGTGGATATGGTGAAGGGACCGACTGGCAGAGACATGAGTTCTGCGAAATCGAAACCGGAAAAGGCGAGACCTTGCTTGAGGGCACCCGGGTGGCTGTAATCAGTGCCGGTCCTGTGGCGAACAGGGCTCTGGAAGCAGCAACTGTAATCAAGGAAGAAACAGGATGGAACCCTTCCATATATAATATAAGGTATATAAAGCCTCTTGATGCTTCCCTTATGGCACATATCGCCGGGACTTATGACGAAGTCATCACCATGGAGGACGGTACGGTGCTTGGCGGCTTACGTGGGGCTGTGGCGGAATATCTCAGCGGATTGTCGGCCCCGTTGAAGGTTACCGGCATAGGTATTCCGGACAGGTATATCGGACAGGGTACTCAGGAGGAACTCAGACAGGAATGTGGACTCACGAGTGATGAAATATATAAAGTCCTGAAGGGACTAAGCGAAAAAAAGTTCAAAAAAAACTGAAAAGTTTTGCAGAATTAAAAAATATGTCTACCTTTGCAATCCCTTACGAAAGCGACCGACGCTGACGGACGGGAAGACAGCATTGCCGATGTAGCTCAGTTGGCCAGAGCACGTGATTTGTAATCTCGGGGTCGTGGGTTCGATTCCCTCCATCGGCTCAAAAGTTCTTAAAGAATTTTCGAAGTTTATTTTTGAGGGATTTCGAGGCGGACGAGTGAGGATGGAGGGAGTTACCTCTTGGTAATGACCGACTGACGATGCGAAGTCCAACGAAGAAATCACCAAAAAGAAACGAGAAAAAGGGAGAATACCAGAGTGGCCAAATGGGGCAGACTGTAAATCTGCTGGTTTATACCTTCGGTGGTTCGAATCCATCTTCTCCCACAAAAAAGCCCGCGCGAACCGAAACGATCGGGCTTTTGCTTTGAAAAGTGGAATTTACCACGGACAAAGTCGAAGTTTGTTTTTGAGGGATTTCGAGGCGGACGAGTGAGGATGGAGGGAGTTACCTCTTGGTAATGACCGATTGACGATGCGAAGTCCAACGAAGAAATCACCAAAAAGAAACGAGAAAAGGGAGAATACCAGAGTGGCCAAATGGGGCAGACTGTAAATCTGCTGGTTTATAC
>JAFVVN010000081.1 GCA_017502125.1 Bacteroidales bacterium
GATAACTATAATTCCAAGGAGGAACGTCCTCAGTACAGCACTTTCTCAGTAAAGGAAAGCTTTACCCAGAGCCTTCAGGAGCAGCTGGGTTACCGTAACCTTACGGAGCATCAGTACGCGGTGGCTTCGTTCATCATAGGCAGTCTGGATGATGACGGATACCTGCGCAGGAGCATTGACAGCATAGTGGACGACCTGTCGTTCCGTGCCAATATCGAGACCGATGAGGAAGAAGTGATGCAGATGCTCAAGATAGTGCAGGAGTTCGATCCTGCCGGAGTTGGTGCGCGTGACCTTCGCGAGTGCCTCCTTCTCCAGATAAAGCATTGCAGGAGGACGCCTGAGGTGGAGAATGCGGAAAAGATACTCAAGAACCATTTCAACGAGTTTACAAACAAGCATTTCCAGAAGATAATGGTCCGCATGAACCTCAGCGAGGAGGCTCTCAAGGCGGCGATGGCAAAGATCCTCAAACTGAATCCTTCCCCTGGAGGACAGATCGATGATTCATATACTGACCAGGCCCAGCAGATAGTGCCGGACTTCCTGCTCGAGTACAGGGACGGCGAACTTCTCCTGTCGATGCCGAGATTCTCTGTTCCTGAACTCAGGGTGAACAGGAAGTATGCTGACATCCTCATCGAGGCAGCCAACTCTTCCGAGAGGGAAAAGAAGGAAGCAGCTGCCTTCGTGAAGAAGAAGCTGGATTCTGCAAAATGGTTCGTCGAGGCGATAAAGCAGAGACATAATACGCTCTCAAGCACGATGCAGGCAATAGTAGATTATCAGAGGGAATATTTCATCGACGGAGATGAGACCAACCTGAAGCCTATGGTGCTCAAGGATATTGCCGAGAAGACAGGCTTCGACATCTCGACCATCTCACGAGTTGTGAACAGCAAATATATCGAGACACATTTCGGAATCTACTCGCTCAAATACTTCTTTTCGGAAGGTCTGGAGAACCAGGAGGGTGAGGAGGTCTCTACACGAGAACTCAAGAAGGCTCTTCAGGAGTGTGTGGACAATGAGAACAAGCGCAAGCCTCTGACCGATGACGAACTTGTGGAGAAGATGACAGAGAAAGGTTACAAGGTGGCAAGGCGAACCATAGCCAAATATCGCGATCAGCTGGGCATCCCTAAGGCCCGGTTGAGGAAGGAATTATAAAAAAAAGAAAAATCTGCCGTTGTTTTATATTAAGACAACGGCAGATTTTTCTTTTGTGCATAGTTTTGCGGTATGAGACTTAAGGAACTATGCCTGGATGACAGGCCGAGGGAGAAGATGATGGAGAAAGGTCCTTCAGCCCTCAGTAACGCCGAGCTGCTGGCGATAATGATACGTACCGGGACAGGTAAGATGAATGTGGTCGAGGTTGCCAGGACCTTGCTCATGAAGGGAGAGAACAGGCTGAATGCCATCGCCGACATGTCCCTTGACAAGCTTTGCTCCGTGAGCGGGATAGGACCCGGAAAGGCCGTGACTCTGGCTGCCGCCTTCGAGCTCGGACGCAGGTGTGCGGTTGAGAAGATAATAATGGACAAGGTTACGGTGTCCTCTCCGAGGACTGTGTTCAGGATCATGCTTCCCGAACTCAGGGGACTGGACCACGAGGAATGTTGGGTACTGTTCCTCAACAGGGCGAACTATGTGCTTGGAAAGGAGAGGGTTAGTGTGGGCGGACTGGAGTCTACTGTCGTGGATGTGAAGATGATTCTCCGTCGGGCCATTGAGAGAAAGGCGAGCGGAGTGATACTCGTCCATAACCATCCTTCCGGCAGCGCCATGCCCGGTCAGGCGGACATAAGACAGACGGGCATACTCAAGAAGGCGCTACAGACCTGTGAGATTCAGCTGATAGACCATGTGGTCATCGCCGAAGACAGCTGGTACAGCTTTGCTGACGAGCAACTTGTGACGGAAAGTGTTGAAAAGGTTTGAAAAATATGATATATTTGCGGGGATATAAAAACCTTGAAACAATGAAAGTCATCAACCTTGGTCAGAAAAATTCTGTTCTTAACAAATTCGTGTCGCAGATGCGCGACAGGGAAATCCAGAAAGACAGCATGCGTTTCCGCAGAAATCTTGAGAGAGTGGGAGAGATCTTCGCTTATGAGATAAGCCAGACCCTGAATGCATCTGCAAAGGATGTGGTTACTCCTTTAGGCATAGCAAGCGTCCCTGTCTATGATGACAAGCTGGTGGTCGCAACCATCCTTCGCGCGGGTCTGCCTCTCCACCATGGTATCCTGAACTTCTTTGACGATGCCCAGAATGCATTTGTGGCAGCGTACAGGAAATATGACAAGGGAGAAGGCTTCCATATAGAGATTGAGTATGCCAGCACTCCTGATCTTACGGACAAGGTGCTGATCCTGGCCGATACCATGCTTGCTACAGGAGCTTCTCTTGAGGTCGCTCTGAACAAGCTGTGGGACGAGGGCGAGCCTATGCATACCCATCTTGTCTGCCCGATAGCGAGTGCGTATGCCGTGGAATACCTGCAGAAGAGTCTTCCTGCCGACAAGGTGACGCTCTGGGTAGCTACTATAGACGAGGAACTGACGAGCCACTCATACATCGTTCCTGGTCTCGGCGATGCCGGCGATCTCGCCTACGGCATCAAGAAATAGCGCTTGACGGGAAAGGTATGTTGGTAAATGTCCGGGAAAATGGTCCTGTTTCCGGATGAAACCCATAATTTGTCTGACATGTCCGGGAATCAGGCCGAATTACCGGATGAATGTATAATTATAGGAAAGAGGCTGACTGAAAAAGTCAATATGACTGATCGGTCTGCCTCTTTCCTTTATATCTGGTTACATAGGGAGGATGGCAGGGATTGCGGAGGACTCCGTTCGCTTCGCTCCCTCCGGACCCTCACGACGTTTCCTTCGTGGTCTTCGACCACTTGTCTCCATCGGGCCCCACCCGCTGCCCGTGTCCGCGGGTGGACACGCCTCCGAAATCCCTGCCATCCTCCCCCCCTTGAATTTATATGCTACAGACAACGCTAACTACCAAGCCGTTGGACGGAATGGGAACCGATGTCAGTGTCTATGCCAAGACGTTGAGCGGAAAAACCTCTGCCAGAGCATGGTTTTCCGCTCAACGGTAGCTTCCCATCCCCCGTTGAGCGGCTACAGTGCCCCAGAAGGCCATTTCCCCGCTCAACGTCTTGGCGGTAGCCAGTCGAGTGGGATTCTTTCGCTGCCGCTCAAGCGACTTGGTAATGATGCCAAAAATAGTTGGTGAAAGTATATATAAGTAATTGAAATATAAAATTTTATGAGTAGTTTGATGAAACGCGTTTCATCAAACTACTTTTTTATGGGTAAAATCAGACGTTCCAGATGTCCTCATTGTGACAGTATAAATGTAATCAGCTGGGGTGAGCAAAGCGGTCATCAAAGATATAAATGTAAGAGCTGCAATCGTGTCTTCACCTTTCGCAGAAAGGATGTCAGCGAGAAGAACAGGTTCGTGTGGTTCGAGTGGTGGATACTAGGCAAACAGACGATTGATCAGATATCTTCCATGAGCGGACATAGCGTCAGACAGCTTAAACGTTGGTTCTACAAATATCTTGAGAATGCTCCGACATGGTCCATAAAACGGCGTGAAAGTGTCAACCTTCTGATTGATGGTACGTGGTTCCCAAATAAGCTTTGTCTGGTTGTGTATAGAGACAACAACATCAAAGCAACACTGTTCTATCGTCTGACAGACAAGGAGCGCGAATGGGAAATCATTCAGGATCTTGAGACTTTGAAATCAATGGGAATAAGAGTGGCAAGTGTGACCTCGGACGGAGAGGTAAACATCATCAGAGCCGTCAAATATGCCTGTCCGCATGCAATCAGACAGCGATGTCTTGCCCATATAGAACGAGAATGTCTTGCCTGGATCACTCAGCATCCGAAGAGTTCTGCAGGAATAATGCTGAGGCGGCTCATATGCCAGATAAGTCATATCAAGACACATAATGATGCAAGATGGTGGGTCAAGGAACTAAACAAATGGTATGATGAATATGAGGAGTTCATCAAGGAAAGGACGATATCGCCAAACGGAGAAAAAGCATATACACATGATAATATCAGAAAGGCCTATCTGCATGCCTATAGAGCTATACCGGACATGTTCAAGTTTATAGATCATCCGGATATACCAAAGACAACAAATGCTCTTGAGTCTTTTTTCGGTCATCTGAAAGACCACATGAGGCTGCATCGTGGACTCTCGTTTGAGCACCACAGGGACTTTGTCAAATGGTATCTGTACTTCAGAAATGAGGAACAGAAGAAGAGTGTGAAGTGACTCGTCACTTCACACTCTTCTCTATGATAAATACCCACTAAAAATGGCATCATTACCTCATGGCCGACCTGATCGGCAATCTCCACCGTCATCCCCGGCTCCTTCGCTGTCATACCCGGCTTGACCGGGGATCTCACCCTTCCCCGTCATACCCGGCTTGACCGGGGATCTCACCCAGATCGGCCATCCGTCATACCCGGCTTGACCGGCTTGACCGGGGATCCCTCCTATGACCTACTGGAAACGAAATTCCGCCCGTCGGCCGAAACCACGAGCGGAACGAAAAGACTCTAATCGCTGATCAGTCCAGTTCCTCAACCAGATGATGAGCAATTATATGATTATTCCCTAAATATCTGACAAGAAAGATAGTCTGACCATCTTGTTCGTGAATGCTGTAGAACACATACCATGTAGTATGCTTGTTCTTGGCAAACGATGAATAAAACAGATCGTTGCCATATCGCTTGAAATAAGACGGAGCATCCTTCTTGACCTTCAGAGGTAGATTTGTCTGAATATCTCTGAACAATTGTTCCGAATAATCAATCGCTACCTCCTTGAATCCCAAATATCCTTTCTGATACAGGACTTCTGCCA
>JAFVVN010000038.1 GCA_017502125.1 Bacteroidales bacterium
GCCGAGGCGCCCACTATTGTAGGCAGACCGACAGAGTTGCGGCTGAATATGCCCCTTCTGATTCGATGGAAATAGTCGAATGAGGCTCCAAGTTTGCCTCTCCATGCCTCAAAGTCGGCACCTATGTTGAAAGTTGTTGAACGAAGCCATGTTATATTCTTATTAGGAAGGGATGACGGATCGACAGAATAAACGAAATTACCGTTGAACATGTATCCCGGCGCATATCCCTGATACCATCCCTTTCCATCTTCTGGAGTTTCTCCTCCTCGGAATGTATAGCCTGAAATCCACTCGTAATTCATGCTGTTGTCATCTCCAAGCACGCCATAGCTTGCACGTATCTTCAGCTGATTGATGAATGAAAGGGCTGACTCCTTGAAGAATGGCTCCTCTGAAATACGCCAGCCTGCTGAAACTGACGGGAAGAATCCCCATTGATGTCCAGGAGCGAATTTTGAGGATCCGTCATAACGGAACTGAGCCTCAAGAAGATATCTGTCCGCATAAGAATAGTTGAGACGACCTATGAGGGCCTGGTACATCACCTCATAAAAGGCTCCCTTGTCTATTCCCACCTGCTGGTTTTCTCCAGACAAAGATGTAAAATATGGAGTACCGAACGCAAGGTCTCCTGATGCATAATAATTGTCTGCATCGTGCTTCTGCATCTCGTAACCGATAAGTGCGCCGACCTTGTGCTTTTCAGCGAAGGTCCTGTCATAGTTGATGATGAATTGAGCAAGAGTCTGCTGCTGGTTGTATGATGCTCTGGTCAGATTATTCGGTGTACTTTCATTGTACACCTGTGAATCATACGACTGGGACTTTTCATTCCATGCATACAGATAATATTCCTTTCTGAACGACTCGTCCTGATTATATTTGAAATCATAACCGAACAACGCCTTCGCGCTCAGACCTTTCAACACATCGGTCAGGGTACCGAAATCGTATTCCAATGATGCGGATGACTGGAAATATTTCTGATTATACAGATGATAACCGGAAATGTCCGAGGTCATCATGGCAACGGTGTTCTTCTGGAGGTCGAGACCGGCATAATTCAGCATTGTCTGCTCCTTATCTGCGAACGCAGGATTGACAACACCCTGAGACCAGTAATTTCTGATAATATCCACCGAACTTGAGTACGGTGTGTGACGCTGGTCGATCAGTCCGCTTATATTGAGGTTCAGCTTCATTCCATCTATCACCTCGGCTGTTATGTTTGAACGCAGATTGTATTTGTCATACCAAAGGTCACGCGACTTGAAGAATCCCTCCTGATAGAGATATCCGAAGCTCAGGTAATACTGTATCTTTTCCGTTCCTCCCGATATGCTCAGATCATGCTGTGTCTGAGGAGACATCCTGGCCATGATAAGGCTGTTCCAGTCAGAAGACATCTTCTTGCCGGACCTGTAATCTTCATAATCCTGTTCGGTAAATATCACCGAGCCGCCAATGACAGCATTCAGATTCTTCTCATTCCACAATGTCATTGCATCGTAGACATCAGTGAGTTCCGGCATCTTTGAAGGGGTCTGGAAAGTGAATGATCCGCTATAGTTTACCTTTGCCTTACCTTCTGAACCTTTCTTGGTCGTAACCAGAACGACTCCGTTACCTGCCCTGACACCATAGATTGCCGCTGAAGCATCCTTCAGTACCGACACATTATCAATATCCGAAGCATTCAACCTCTGGAACTCCTGCACCGACCTCGGGACACCATCGATGATTACAAGCGGAGAACCCATGCCTCGGATATCGAAGCTTGCACTGTAGGTTCCCGGCTCTGCACTCTTCTGCCATACGCGAAGACCCGGGATCTTTCCGGTAAGCATATTCTGCGGATTCTCCGACTTGGTTGAAAGAATATCTTCAGAACCGACACCTGAAACTGCTCCGATCACGGAGCCCTTCTTCTGGGTGCCATAGCCTACAACCACGACACTTTCAAGATAATTGCTATCTTCTGTCAGGACAACATTTATCTGAGTCCTGCCGCTTACCTTCTCCTGGACTGTCGCATATCCGATATAGGAGAATTCCAAAACGGCATCAGGGGAAACCTCGATGACATAATTGCCATCCAGATCAGTTGGGACTCCCTGGGACGTACCTTTGACCATCACACTGGCACCTATCACAGGCAGAGAATCAGAGTCGAGCACCATACCACGGACTGTGACTCTGTCCTGCGAGTATGCCGTCAGCGATGCCATCAGAAAGGAGATGGCAGCACAGGCTATCCTAAGACATGACTTTATATCTTTCATATATTAATATTCTGTTTTAAATCTGGCAAGAGCGGCATATTCTGCAGCAAATGCAAACATGAACATTCCTTCGACATTCTGCTTTGTCCGGTCTGAACCCCAACCTAAAAGAAGGTTGGTCGGAAGCATGCTCTCATACATATGCTTCTCCCACGAATAATCAAGATTATCCTGGAAACTCTGGAGAGGGGTCTCTGCATTCATATCATATGGATATGCATCGAGATAGCCGCGCATGAGCACACCATTGAACCAGTTGTTGAATCCGGTGACATCGTATGAATAAAGTCCCGGCTTTTCCTTATCAAGCTTTGCGAAATACTTGAAACTTGCAGATACCAGGTTCTGGAGGTCGCTGAGATATCTGCTGTCGCGGACCACCCGATAAAGATCAGCGGCACCGGAAAGCATTGTACCGCTGTTGTAGCTGTATGCCGGACCGACACGACTGCTGAGATTTGTATGTCTGCGGTACATCGTTCCGCCGACCTCCTCGTACACGACCTGGCCATGAGTATCATCTCCTCCCAACATGTCATCGTAGACTCCATCAGACCTCATCAGGTTGTTCCTCTGAAAGTCATATACCTTCTTGGCAAAATCGAGATAATAGTCTGATTTCTTGACAGTTTTGGATGCACGTGACTTGTCCGGCTTTACATAGCCATACGTAATGGTCTCCTCACTATCCTTATATATCTCGTGCAACCACACAAGAGGACTCACGAACGGTCCGTTGCTGCATGAATGTTTTGAAACATATCCTGGTCCCCATGTTATGCCACCATGTTCCTTTCCGGCAGCATCCAGTGTACAGTCCCATCCGTCAAGGACATATTGAGCGAGATATTCCGCCTCGTTGAGGTATTCTTTGTTTCCAGTCAGATGATACGATTCCAGGAGCTCCCTCACAAGCCACTGCTGGTCATCATATACATTCAGGATGCCGCTGACGTCAGCAGTTCCGGGAGCACCGGCA